>NZ_JACCFK010000002.1:1334502-2001753 GCF_013410405.1 Amycolatopsis endophytica | reverse complement strand
ACCACTCTGCGCGCGCGGGCGGGCAAGAAACCCAGCGCGCACGTGTCCCCACGGGGCGCGTCTTCCGGAGTTCAGGGGTGCGGGACGAGACCAGCCTCCCGTGCGAACACCACCCCTTCGCCCGAGCAGCCGCAGCGGCGGCCGGGCTCGACTCCGGGAGAGCCGCGATGCGCCTGACCCGAACCCTCGCCTGCCGCGCACGCACCACTGGCGCCGCCGGGCGCTGCTGCTGGCCGAACTCGTCGTGCTCGCCCTGCTGACCTCTGGTGCGAGCGCCCGCGGGGACACCGTGGTGCTCGCGCTCGCGGGCAGCGTCGAGGAAGTCCTCAACAACATCCGCAACTGGCTGATGGGCATCCTCGCCGGGCTGGCGACGGTGTTCCTCACCATCGGCGGTGTCCGGCGCGTGTTCGGCGGCGGCGACCCGGGGGAGCAGGAGAAGGCGAAGGAGGCGTTCAAGGCCGCCGGCATCGGCTACGTTCTGGCCGCGCTCGCCCCGCTGGTCGTCGAGGTGCTCAAAGGCATCGTGGGGGCTTGACGCGATGCGCCCCTCGAACACGCCGGACGGTCGAGCACTCACCGCTCCGCCATCACGCCGGAAGGTGCGGTTACCCAAGCTGACTCGTGGCCGGGCGCTGGTGGGGCTGGCGGTGAGCCTCGTCGTTCTGTTCGGTGGCACGCTTGCCGTCGCTGCGCTCAACCCGGCTCGTCGATGGCGCCGCCGGCTGCCGCGCAACCACTGCCGCTTCCGACTGTCGAGCCATGTGAGCCCGGATTGCCGCTGTGCTCGCGGCCTGCGCCGACCACAGCACCGTCGCTGCCCGAGGTGCCCCTGCCACTGCCGACGGGGGCGCCGACCTCGGTCACCTGTTTCCCCGGTTCACTGCAGGACGGGTGCCTCCGTCGCCGACTTCGACCGCTCCGCCGTGCACGGGTGAGGGCTGCATCCCGCAGCCCGGCACCAGCACACCGCCCACGGCGCCCGGTGCCGAACAGCCCGTTCCGGACGAGGAGACCGGCGACGACTGCGGCCTCACGAACATCGGCGCCTGCATCACCGACGTGATCGACCGGTTCTTCCGCGGCATCGTCGAGAGCGCGCTCAACCCGCTGCTCGAACTGCTGTCAAGACGCTGCTGACCACCCGACGCCGGACTCGCTGCCGCGGGTGGGTGAGCTGTGGGACAACTCCTGGCAGATCCTGCTCGTCTCCTACGCCCTGCTGATTCTCATCGCGGGTGTCATCGTGATGGGCTACCAGACCGTCCAGACCCGGCACTCGGCCAAGGAGATCGCGCCGCGCCTCGTGGTGGGGTTCCTGGCCGGTGCGTTGAGCCTGTGGGTGGCCACCAAGGGCATCCAGATCGCCAACGCCCTCGTCGCCGCCATCATGGGCGGCGGGCTCGACGCGAGTGCCGCCGGCGTGGCTCTGCGCGACCTCGTCATGGGCTCACTCAAGGCGGCATGTGGATCATCTTCATCGGACTCGTCCTGGCCGGTTTGCTCGTCGCGCTGCTGGTGACCTACGTCGTGCGAGTCGCGTTGACGATCATCCTCATCGTCGCCGCGCCGCTGGCGCTGATGTTCCACGCCCTGCCGCAGACCGAGGGCATCGCCTACTGGTGGTGGAAAGCCTACGGCGGCTGCCTCGCGATCCAGCTCGGCCAGAGCCTGACCCTGATCACCGCGTTGAAGGTGTCTTCACCCCCGGCGGATTTCACCGTGTTCGGGCCGACCGCCTCGGGCTCATCAACCTGCTCGTCGCTCTCGCGCTGATGTACATCCTGCTCAAAATCCCGTTCTGGATCCTGGGCTCGATCCGCGGTGGAGGCGGCCGCAGCCTGATCGGATCGCTCGTCCGGGGCTTCCTCGCCTACAAGACGTTCGGGCTTCTGGGCGGGGGCGGCGGAAAGCCCCGGAGGCCCCGAGCTACCGGCGGTGGCAACAGCCTTGGCAGCTCGTCCACGCGCTCAGCGGAGCGAGGACCACCGCGGGCGGGCAGTACGTGTTGCGCTGCCGGGCCTGCGCCGGACCCGGCCAAGCCCACACCGAAGAACACTCCGGAGCCGAAACCACCACCGCGCAATCCCGGTCGTCAACTGGCGCTGCCGCTGGGCGATGACTGGCCCGAAAACAAGCCGGTGCTCGGCCGCGACGGGCAGTACCGCCTGCCCTTCGACGTTCCGCGCGCAGCGCCACCTTCAGCGGCCACGGGAGCAGCGGGAACGAGCGGTCGTCGGGCGCCTCGCGGGCGCACCGGGAAACAACTCGAGCTGCCGTTCGAACCCTACCAGGGCAACCGGCCGCTCCGGTCCGGCCAGTACCCACTGCCGCTGGACGGACTGCGCAAGGTGCCTCGGCCGGCGAGCCCGCCACCGCCTCCCGCTCGTCGCGGAACCGGCCGGCGCGTGATCCAGCCGCCGCTGCCCTTTGACCCCTACGAGGGCAACCGACCGACCCGGTCCGGTCAGTACCCGCTGCCCCTGGACGGCCTGAAACACGTGCCGCCCAAGCCCGCGCCGCCACCACCGCCCAAGCCACGTGCACCGAAGGCCGGACGGCAGTTGCGACTCCCGCTCGACCTGCCCAAGCCCGCCAAGACGCCGCCCCCGCGCGTGACCCCGCCACCGCCGACGAACGTGCGACGGCGCAAGCCAGGAGGTAGCACGTCATGACCGAACCCGTTCGCATTCCCGCCGACGTCGACATGCACGACCGCGTGCTCGGCCCGCTCACCGCGCGCCAGCTGGGCATCCTCGCCGCGGCCGGAGCGGCGCTGTACCTGTGTGGCTCGTCACGCGCGCGTTCCTGCCGATCCCGCTCTTCGCCGCCTTCGCGGTTCCGGTCGGCGCGGCGTCGGTGATGCTCGCCCTGGGCAAGCGCGACGGTGTCCCGCTGGACAAGCTCCTGATCGCCGCGATCCGCCAGCGGATCGCTCCGCGACACCGCGTCGCCGCGCCGGAAGGCGTCCGTCCGGCGCCCGCGTGGCTCACCGCGAACGCGGACCAGGGAGCCGGCCGCCGCGGGCCAGCGTCCGAGGCTGAACCCGTCTCCCCGACCGCGCTGCGCCTGCCGGCTGAGGCAGTCACGGAGACCGGCGTGGTGGACCTGGGCCCGGACGGGTTGACGGTCGTCGCCGTCGCGAGCACGGTGAACTTCGCGCTCCGGACACCGGCCGAGCAGGAGGCACTGGTCGCCTCGTTCGGGCGCTACCTGCACTCACTGACCGCCCCGGTCCAGGTGCTGGTGCGCACCGAGCGTCTCGACCTCTCCGCTCAGATCGCCGAGCTGCGCGAGCGCGCGGGTGGCCTGCCGCACCCGGCGTTGGAAGCGGCCGCGGTCGAGCACGCCGACTACCTGGTCCAGCTCGGGCAGGAGTCCGATCTGCTGCGACGGCAGGTGCTGCTCGTGCTGCGGGAACCGCTCGCCGCAGCCGACCCTCCTGACGGACTCGGCGGCCCTGGGGCGCTGGCCGCTCTGCAGGGCCGCCGCAACCGGACGCCCGGCCAGGCCGACGCCGCCGCACGACGAGCGGCCGAGTCACGCCTGGTGCGCCGCCTCACCGAAGCCGTGGAGCTGCTGTCCCCAGCCGGGATCACGGTGACCCCGCTCGACGCGGGCAGGCCACCGCGGTCCTGGCCTCGGCGTGCAACCCCGACAGCCTCTTGCCCCCATCAGCCGGGCTCGCCGGCGCGGATGAGGTCATCACTACCGCTTCGGACCCGGCGGATGACGACGCCGCCGGTGGCGTGCGGATGCACGTGCAGAGGACGAGCCCGCGTGGGGCGAGGACGACTGGGACTACGAGGACGAGCGAGAGGAGCAGTTCTGATGCGCCATCGCAGCCACCACCGTCGGCCTGGCCAACCGGCCTCCCCGGCCGCAGCCGCATTCACGCCGGACGCCCTGTCGGTGGGGCGCGGCACCTGGAGGTCGGCGGCGAATGGGTCGCCAGCTTCGCGGTCATCGGCCTACCCGCGCGAGGTGCACCCCGGCTGGCTGGCTCCGCTGCTGACCTACCCCGGCCGCTTGGACGTCTCCGTGCACGTCGAGCCGATCGACCCTGCCACCGCCGCCGCCCGGTTGAAGAAGCAGCTCGCCAAGCTCGAGGCCGGCCGACGCCACACCGCCGAGCACGGCCGGCTGTTCGACCCCCACGTCGAGGCCGCCACCGAAGACGCCTACGACCTGTCCTCCCGCGTCGCCCGAGGCGAGGGCAAGCTGTTCCGCGTCGGGCTGTACCTGACCATCCACGCCACCACCCAACGCGCTCTCGCCGAGGAAGTCGCGGCACTGCGGTCACTGTGCGCCAGCCTGCTGCTGGACGCCAAGCACACCACCTACCGCAGCCTCCAGGGGTGGGTGTCGACCTTGCCGCTGAGCCTGGACCTGATCGGCATGCGCCGCACCTTCGACACCGCAGCGTTGTCGGCCGCGTTCCCGTTCACCAGCCCGGACCTGCCCGCGCCTGATCCGACCTCGGTCGCGGCACCGGCCGGGGTGCTCTACGGGTACAACATCGGCTCCCAGGGGCTGGTCCACTGGGACCGCTTCGGCGAGGGCATGCACAACCACAACTCGGTCATCCTTGGCCGCTCGGGCGCGGGGAAGTCATACCTGGTCAAGTTGGAGCTGCTGCGTTCGCTGTACCGCGGGATCGAGGTCGCCGTTGTCGATCCGGAGGACGAGTATGCCCGGCTCGCGGCCGCCGTCGGGGGAACCAACGTCCACCTCGGCGTGCCCGGAGTTCGGCTCAACCCGTTCGATTTGCCCATCCACACGCGGCCGGACGGACGACGCACCGCACCGAAGGACGCGCTCGTTCGGCGCAGCCTGTTCCTGCACACCGCGATCGAAGTTCTTCTCGGCGGTGAACCGTCGGCAGCCGAGCGGGCCGCGCTGGACCGCGCGATCGCCGCGACCTACCAGAGCGTGGGCATCACCACCGATCCCCGCACCTGGACCCGACCCTCACCCGAGCTGCGCACACTGCGAGAAAAGCTCGCTAGCTCCGGTGACGGTGCCGGCCGCGAGCTCGCCGCGCGGTTGCATCCGTTCGTCGAGGGCGCGTTCAAGCAGCTCTTCGACGGGCCCAGCACCGTTCAACCCGAGGGACAGCTCGTGGTGTTCAGCCTCCGCGACCTGCCCGACGAGCTGAAAGCGATCGGCACGCTGCTCACGCTCGACGTCATCTGGCGGCGAGTGTCGAACCCCGCGATCCGCCGGCCGCGGATGGTGGCGGTGGACGAGGCATGGCTTTTGCTGCAAGACAAGGCCGGTGCCGAGTTCTTGTTCCGTTCGGCGAAAGCCTTCCGCAAGTACTGGGCCGGTCTGACAGTGGCGACCCAGGACGTCGACGACGTCCTCGGCACCGACCTCGGCAAAGCCGTCGTGGCCAACGCGGCCACCCAGATCCTGCTCCGGCAGGCCCCGCAAGCCATCGACGAGATCGCCCGCACCTTCACCCTCTCCGCCGGAGAACGCCAGTTCCTGCTCGCAGCCGACCGCGGCCAGGGACTGCTGTCGACCGGAACCCAGCGCGTGGCCTTCCAGAGCATGGCGTCGCCGACCGAGCACTACCTGATCACCAGCGATCCGGTCGAACTCGCCGAGCAAGACGACGACCAGGCTGCCGCGTTCGTCGACCTCGGTCCTCAGCCCGTCGAGGGCGAGGAAATCAGCCTCGATGCCCCTTGATCACTGGGAGACGCGTCCTATGTGGATACGTTCCGCTTCCGCCGATTGGCTAGAGAACTACCTGCGTGACCCTGCTGGTGCGTTGGTCGCGTTGCTGAGCCGACTCCGCGATCTCGCCGTGGATGAAGGCCCGATCGCCGTGCCGGTGCTCGCCGTGCTTATCGCGACGCTCTTCGCCGGGCGAAGGTGGTGGGCGCGACGGTGCCACGAGCGACTCGTCGCCGACGCACGTCAAGTCACCGTGCTCGCCCCTCCCACCGTCGATCCAGCCGGCGGCGCCGCGCTGTGGTCCAACCTCGTGGGCCTTCTGCGGCCCGGCTGGCGACGGGCGCTCACCGGACAACCGCACGTGGCCTGCGAGTACGTGTTCTCCGAGGCAGGGGTTGCGATCCGGTTGTGGGTGCCCGGCGCCATCCCACCCGGCCTCGTCGAGCGCGCCCTCGAGGCCACGTGGCCCGGCGCCCACACCCAGGTGCGGCCTGCTGAGCCGCCACTGCCAGCTCCCCGCGACGGCGAGCGGCGGCTCGTAGTCGGCGGCGAGCTGCGGCTCGCGCGGTCGGAGGCACTGCCTATTCGCACGGCCTTCGAGGCCGACCCGATCCGCGCGCTGATCGGCGCGCCGGTCGGACTGGGTCGCAACGAGCACGCCTGCGTGCAGGTCCTGGCCCGCCCGGTCACCGGCCGCCGCGTCCAACGAGCCCGCCGCGCCGCCCGGCAGGTCCACACCGGCAGTTCGGTGCGGCTGGTCGGCCGCCTGCTGGACGCGGTCACCCCTGGGATGTCACGAACCCGCCGCACGACGCTGCACCGCACGAAGACCGGTGCTCTGCATAGCGACCCGCAAACCTCGCTCGAGTACGCGGCACAAAACCGGGCCATCGTCGCCAAGCAGCGCGGCAGCCAGTTCGAGACCGTCGTCCGCTACGCCGTCGCCACCATCCTCCCCTCAAGTGCCGACGCCGACGCTGTCAGCGCAGCCCGAGAGGTCGCCCGCGGGCGCGCACACGCCCTCGCCGCATCGTTCGCCTCCTACACCGAGCACAACCACTACACGCGACACCGCCTTCGCCGCCCCGAGCAGGTGATCGGCTCCCGGCTTCTGGCGCGGGGCGACCTGCTGTCGGTGCCTGAGCTGGCCGCGATAGCCCACCTCCCGACCGACGAGGCCATCCCGGGGCTGCAGCGCGCCGGGGCCCGCGCCATTGCGCCTCCACCTGGCATCGCCGTCCCAGGGCCCGAAGCCAAACCGCTCGGCGTCACCGACACCGGCCACGAACGGCCCGTCGCCCTGCGAGTCCCCGACGCCCGACACCATCTGCACGTGCTAGGCGCGACCGGCTCCGGCAAATCGACCTTGCTGGGCACGATCGTCCTGGCCGACGCCGAGGCCGGCCGCGGAACCGTCCTGATCGATCCCAAAGGCGATCTCGTCACCGACGTCCTGTCCCGGCTACCCCGCTCCGCGGCCGACCGGGTCGTGCTCTTCGACGCCGACAGCAAGGTCCGCCCACCATGCCTCAACCCGCTGGACGGCGGCGAAACCGACCTGATGGTGGACAACCTCGTCTCCGTGTTCCGCCGGGTCTACTCAGCGTTCTGGGGCCCGCGCACCGACGACGTGATGCGCGCGGCCTGCCTGACCCTCCGGTCCCAGGAAGGCGTCGCCACCCTCGCGGACCTGCCGAAACTGCTGGCCGACGAAGCCTTCCGCAGCCGCGTCACCGCCGGCATCACCGATCCGGTCCTACGTGGCTTCTGGTCCTGGTATGAGGAGCTCACCGACTCGGCCCGCTCGCAGGTCATCAGCCCGTTGATGAACAAGCTCCGCGCCTTCCTGCTGCGCCCCTTCGTCCGCGCCGCCATCGCGGGAGGACACTCCACAGTCGACCTCGACCAAGTGCTCGATGGTGGCATCTGTTTGGTGCGAATCCCGAAGGGCTCATTGGGGGAGGAGACCACCCGGTTGGTCGGGTCGCTGGTCGTGGCGCGCACCTGGCAGGCGATCACCGGCCGCGCGCGCATCCCTCAGCGTCGTCGCAGGGACGCGAGCCTGGTGATCGACGAGTGCCACAACTTCCTCAACCTGCCCTATCCGATCGAGGACATGCTCGCCGAGGCCCGCGGGTTCCGAACCTCGATGACGCTGGCGCACCAGCACCTCGGCCAGCTTCCCCGCGAACTCCGCGAAGGTATCTCGACCAACGCACGCAGCAAGATCTTCTTCAACGCCTCGCCCGAAGACGCACGTGAGCTGGCCCGCCACACCGCGCCACGGCTATCTGACCACGACCTGGCCCACCTCGGCGCCTACCACGCCGCCGCCCGACTCGTCCTGAACGGCGAAGAGGCACAGCCGTTCACCCTTCGCACCCTGCCGCTCCCGCCACCGGTTCCCGGTCGCGCACGCGCAATCCGCGCCGCCGCTCGTCGCGCCACGCCCGTCACCAGGCTCGGCACCACGAGGCTGAGCGGTAGGTCGCCGGGCAGCGCGGCACCCGCCAACCGCACCGAGCGAGTCACCGGCGCACACAGCGCTGATCCCCGGCGGCGCAGCTGAACCCATCCAACTTGACCTCGTTGGAGGCGACCTTGATCACCAACCCGACTCCCCAGCGAGCGCTGCGTGGACACAGGCCCGCTCGCCCGAGCCCGCGCGTCGCGAATTCGGCCGAGCACCAGGCTGCGCTGGCGGTGCGGCTGACGCCGCGGGACAAATGGATCGCCCGGATGCTGTGGGAGCACCGGGTCCTGACCTCGCACCAGGTCACCGCCCTCGCGTTTCCCAGCTTCAGGTCAGGACGCCAGCGGCTGCGCGAGCTCTACCTGTGGGGCGTGGTGGACCGCTTCCAGCCGTTCGTCACCGTCGGGACAGCGCCGATGCATTACGTGCTCGCCCCGGCCGGCGCCACGGTGCTCGCCGCTGAGGACGGCCGGGACGTCAAGGAGATGGGCTACCGGCACGACCGCGCCTTCGCCGTCGCACACAGCCTGCGGCTCGCACACACCGTCGGGGTGAACGAGTGGTTCACCACCCTCGTCGCCCGCGCACGCCACGAGCCGGGCGCCTTGACGGCCTGGTGGTCCGAGACACGGTGCAGCCGTCACTTCGGCGACCTCGTCCGGCCCGACGCCTACGGCCGGTGGCAGCAGGGGGACCGGCAGATCGAGTGGTTCCTGGAGTACGACTTCGGCACCGAGCCCCTGGCCAAGCTTGCCGGGAAACTGTCCGGCTACGCCGCCCTGGCGGAAGCCACCGGCATCACCACCCCAGTGCTGGTGTGGCTGCCGACCTCGCGCCGGGAGGTCAACGCCCGCCGGGTACTCGCCCGAGCTCAGGCTCAGCTGACCGAGCCGCACACCGTGCCCGTCGCGACCGCGGCGGCCGCCCTGCTCGACCCCGACGCCGCACACCCGAGCCCCGCCGACGAGGTCTGGCTTCCCCTCGACCCCCGAGGGCCGTTGCGCCGACGGACACTCGCCGGCCTCGCCGACGCCTGGCCCGGCCTCCCGCCACCGGTCGCCGCGGACGACACCGCGCCCGGCCCGGTGCCGCCTCCGCCCTCGCCGATGCCGCCCCCGCCACAGCGGTAGGCGCGCAGGTGTCCGCTTCAGTCAAGACGGCGGCGGTCGCGGCGGCCGTGGTGCTGCTCATTCCGGTTCTGATCGGCGCGGCCGCCGCCGGTGTGGTCGCCTCCCTGTTCACCAGCGGTGGCGGTGCTGACTGTGCTCCCGCCGGTGCCAGCCCCGCGACCGGAGTCGCGGGATATGACCCCGAACAGCTTGCCAACGCCGCCACCATCGTCGCCGTCGGCAAGCAGATGCGAGTGCCCGAGTACGGGTGGGTGATCGCCATCGCCGCGGCCATGCAGGAGTCCCGGCTGCACAACCTCGACTATGGGGACCGGGACAGCCTCGGCCTCTTCCAGCAACGGCCCTCGCAAGGCTGGGGCACCCCGGCGCAGATCCTCAACCCCAGCTACGCCGCCACCCAGTTCTACGAGCACCTGCTCGCCGTGCCGAACTGGCAACAGATGAGCGTCACCGGCGCCGCGCAGGCCGTGCAACGCTCCGCCTACCCCAACGCCTATGCCCAGCACGAGCACGTCGCCCGTCAGGTCGTGGGCGCTCTCAACGGTGTCAACTGCGCGGCCACCGCGGCCCCTGGACAGCTGCGTACCAGCTGGCCCTCCGAGCGGGCCACCGAGCCCGACCCCACCAGCCGTGGCCGCATCACGCCTCGCACGCTCGCTCTCGTCCGGGCCCTGCAGGCGGGCGGGATGACAGGCGACGGCCTCGGCTGCTACGAGGCGCGCCCGGCGAATCCGAGCTCCGATCATCCGCAGGGCCGCGCGTGCGACATCCTGCTCGATCCCGGCGATCCGCAGGCGGTGAGCGAGGGGTGGCGGATCACCGAGTGGCTGATCGCGCAGCAGCCCGTGCTCGGCGTGCGGTACCTGATCTGGCAGGGCCAGTACTGGTCGACCGGCAACCCCACGTGGCAGCCCTACCGATCCGACGCGTACGGCTGCCCGGACCCGGCCAACGTCACCGGCTGCCACTACGACCACATCCACGTCTCGATGTACTGAACGGGCACAAGCGCAAGTCGCCCCGACGGCGTCGGGGCGACCGGGGGCGGCACCGAGCGGCGTGCCACCCCCCATCCTGTGCGCGCTAGTTCGCCGTCGCGGGAGTTGTCTCCTGCTCGGACGGGGCGAGCCGGAAACGCCTTGGCTTGTCCTTGGTTCGCATTGCGGTGCCGTCGAGGACCAGCTTGTCCAGCGCGTTGCTCACCGCCCCGGAGGATTTCCCGCCCAGCGCCTTGGCGATCGCTGTGGGGCCGAACTCGTCGTCGGGGTGGTCGCGCAGGTAGTCCTCGACCATGCCGCGTAGCGCCCCAGGTGCGAGCCGTTCAGCCTTCTGCCGGTCGTCGGGGGCCGGGCTGGTTTCCGGCGCGGCCTCGCTGGCCGGCGGGTGCGGCTCACTCCCTGTGGGTTCGGTGGTTACCGCCGAGCCTGCGCTGGCGCTGACCTCAGCGAGGGGCGCTTCGGTGATCACCCACGAGTCAGGGGCGAGTCGGCCTCCCTCGGCGATCCCCGGGGTACGGGTCACGCTGCCGTCAGCGGCCCATCGGGCGAGGATTTTCTGCGCGGTCGACCGTCCGATCTTGGCCAGGGTGGCCAGCTCAGTCGCGGCGCTGTGGGGATGCGCGTGCAGGGCGGCCCACAGTCTGTCTTCGCTGTCGGTGCGGACCGCCGGTGCATCCGTCTGGGCAGCGCGGTCGGTCCCGCGGGGCGGGCGGTTGCGGTTCTTGCTGGACATGACTTCCCTCGATTCACTCGGATGTGATCAGTGCGGTGGGTCATGCCCCGGCCGGGGCTGGTGTGTAGCCCCCGGTGCGCGGCCGGTGTGATCGGGCTACACGTCTATGGACGCTTCCTTCATCCCATGAAGTCAAGCGTGATATGGAAATCCCCTGAAAGTCTGCTGTGGACGATCGGTCCGACTACGTGTTCGGCGGGTCATCCTCGGTGGGGCGGGGGCGCATAGATGGGGCCGCCCAAAGCGGCGGTGACGCGGCAGCCGAGGGAATCCGGGCCGTGCGCGTCCCAAAAGCCGCGGCAGATGGCTTGTGTGCCGATGGGTGCGCCGGTTGCGGGCAGGGTGTCGTGGCAGACGATCCAGCTTCCCCTCGCCAGCGCCTCGTGGACCATCCGGTCGCGGTAACCGTCCTCCAGGTGCATCGGATTGCCCGGGCGGAAGATGCACCTGCGGCACTTGCTGGAGAGCACGCGGGGTAAGCCGGTTCGGGAATCGCGGACGTCCCCGCATGAATCCTCGATGCCAACCCGTTCTGTCCTGAGGAGTAGGTACGTGCCGGTGATCGGGTGCACGGACTCGCCGGGCTGATCGCTCTGCCAGACCAGTGGGCAGGGAAGGTCCTGGTGCTGTGGCGAATGCGGCTGCTCGAGGTTGTAGAACTGGCGGGCCGTCCAGTCGATGTTGAGTTCCCGCTGATCGGGCAGCATGATGCGCACCCACCAGTGGTCACCGCCCGCGCTGTGACGGGCGGACTCGTCGCCATAGGTCAGGAACACCTCGCCGTCGACCTGGTGCTCCACCAACGTTCTGGCGAACGCTCGCGACACGGACTCGGGATCCCAGCCGGCCTCGAACGTCAGTCGCAGCTCGCCCTGGGTTACGTGCGGGAAGTCCCGCCAAATCTCGATCACGGGCAGGGACGCAAACTTCTCGATAGCCGCGCGGACGCTGTGGGGCAGCCGCTGCCGCTTCACCGGGGTCATTGGGCCACTCCTCCTGATCCGGCGTTGGTGAGCACGTACACCGCCTCGCCTTCGGAGCCGAGGCAGATCTGCTGGTTGCCGGGGACCACGATGCGCCAGTCGCGCTGCCAGACGCGGTCGGCGCAGTAGTAGCTGCCGACCAGCAATCCGTCGCGGGTGACGGTGCCGTACAGGGTCTGTTGTGCGTCGGCGGGGTCGGCGATGACGGCGGTGATGATGCAGCCGTTCTCGGTGAAGGTGCGAACGACGATCTCGGTGTCGGGTGTCTGGGGCATGGCATTGATCTCCTCTCCTAGGCTGAGCCGGAAGCTGGGGCAGCCGTCGCCCTGGGGGTGGCCCGGGGTCACGGCGGTTACGTGGCGGCCGGTGAAGCGTTCGACGGCGGTGGTCACGGCCCGGGGGTGGGTCATGTCGGCGGTGGCCGGGAAGGTGCATTCCGCCCAGTGGCCTGGTGCGGTGGCGATCGAGACCCGGTAGCGGTCGCCGACGATCTCGCTGAGCGCGCACCACGTCGCGCGGTCCGGATCGGGTGCGGTGTCCATGGGGCACCTCCTTGCGGTGTCAGTGGGCGGCGCGCAGGGCGGCGGTGGCGGCGCGTCCGATGGCCTGGGCGGTGGTGGCAGGGTCGGTGAGCAGGTGCACGCGTGCCCCGTCGAGCGGCGTGTCGCTCTTGTTGGTGGTCAGCCACAGCACCGCACACCCGGCAACGCGTAGCCGGTCGAGCCGCTTCTGGCCTTCGGCCCGGGGCTGGTCCCGGAATTGGCCGTCGGACACGATGACCAGTAGCCGGGCTGCGCCGGGGCTGGACAGGCCGAGCGCGCCGTCGAGGGCGGCGATGGCGGTGGGGATGTCTTCCCAGTTGTCGTCGGACTTGAACTCGGTCACCACGGCCGGGGTGCGGCCTGGGTGGGTCAGGGGCCGCACGTGGTTGCCGAAGATCACGGCGGCGGTGTCGGCGGGCACGCGGGTGTGCCGGGCGGCGGTGGCGAGGATCCAGGCGGCGGAGGCGACGTGGTCGCGCGCCCAGCGCATGGTTCCGGACACGTCGCAGGCGATGCCGAGGCGGAGCGGTGGCGTGGGGGTCGCGGCACGGGTGATGCGGGTGAACGGTTCGGCGGTGGGCAGGGCCCCGGCCGCGCGCTGAGCGTCGGCGGCCAGCGCGCCGCGCATCCGCAACCGCCCCGGCGGGACCACCGAGGTCGTCTTGATCGCGCTCCGCTCACGCGCACCCGCACTGTCCAGGGCACGGGCGAGCACGCGGGCTGCGGTGCGTTCCTCCTGGGTCGGTGGCCGGGTCCCGGCCAAGGCGGTGCGGCCGTCCCTGGGGCCGCCGGGCCGGAACGTCTTCCGGGCAGCGAGGTCGGCCTCCTTATGGGCCGCTTTCTCGCGCTCCTGCGCGGCGGCGGCACGTGCGGCCGGGTCCTCCGGCGGTTGCTGCCGGGCGACGTTGGCGGTCACGTTGTCCAGCACGGTGGCGATCGCCTCCGCCATCGGCGACTTCGTGCCCGGGGTGGGTGACCCGGTGCCGTTCGGCGTCCCCGAGGTGCCGGGCGGGGTGGTCTGGTTGGGATCGGTGGCGAGGATCCCGCACCATTGGCGCCCAAGGTCGAGCATGGTCTCGCCGTCGTCATCGGCCGTGTTCAGCGCTGCCTGCCACACCGCCCGCAGCTTTCCCAGTGTGTCCGGGCCGAGCACGTTTTCGATCACCCGGGCGAGCGGGGCGACCTCGACCTCGGTCAGCACACCGCCATCGGCCCGCGCGAGCAACAGGGCGGCGGAGCGGGCGGCGTCGGCGGGGGTCATCTGCGGGGCGGTGGCCGGGTCGGCGAACAGGTGCAGGTCGTCGGCGACGAGCTCCTTCACGCACGCGCGCAGCCAATACCGGTCATCCGGGCGGCGGCGGATCTGCGCGGCCTCCATGCGTGCTTCTTCCAGCAGCATCGCGGCCTCAACCACCCCGGCCGGTGCGTCCTCGGGTGGGTCCCAGGCGGTGTGTTTGGCGTGGCCGCATTCGTGGGTGAGTGCGCCCCAGGTGGCGGCATAACGGGTGCGGTCGCCGATGTTGGCCGGGTCGACGGTGGTGGGGTCGACCTTGAGGTGGTTGCCATCGACCTCGATCAGCGCCGGACCGGGGTAGAAACACGCTGCCGCGCCGCCGCCCGCACCTGGCGCGATGGTGACCAGCAGGTCGTCGCGGTCGGCGATGACCGGGACCTCGTCGGCCAGGGCGGCGGACAGGGTGAGCCATTCCGGGCGGGCCGGGAACACGGCGGTACCGGCGGCGGCGGGGTCGGCGAGGTGATTGCTCATGACAGTCCCTTTCGGACAGAAGTCTCGGTCAGATGCGCGTGCCGAGGGCGAGCGGGGCGAGGTCTTTGCCGAACACTTGGCGCACTACGGCGGCGACGGTGGCGCGGTCCTCTTCCGGGGCGGTACCGACCAGGTTCCCGGCGGCGGCCTCGGCGCCGAGTACGTCCGCGATCTTTTGGAACGCCAGAAGCTCGCGAAGCTGGGGCGCCCAGCCGGTTTCGCCGTTGGCGTGCCGGGTGGCGAGATTCCGGGCGATCTTCACTGCGCGCTTGTCGATCTTGAGCTGTGCGGCGAGGTCGTAGTCGGTGGACACGTGGATCTGGGCGGCGAACCGGGATGACAGGGCGTCGGTGAGCACCGCGCCGTGCACGCCGGGGTTGTGCCCGGCGACCACGTAGAACCCGGGCGCGGCGTCGATGATCTCGCCCCCGTTGGCTTTGATGATGATTTGACGGCGGCCGTCCATCGCGGGGTAGACCACGGCGAGCACGGTCGGGGGGATCAGGGTGGCGTCGTCGATGAACAGGGTCCGGCCCTCACGCATCGCGCGGACCAGCGGGCCGTGGATGAACGTGTAGCGCACGGTCCCGTTCTCGTCCACGGTCTGGGCGTATTCGCCGACCAGGTCGGCGACCGTGGTGTCGCCGTCGCCCTGCACGGTCAGCAGGTCGGGGAACGCGGCCTCGACCACCGACGTCTTCCCGGTACCGGGCGGGCCGTACATCAGGGCGGGAATTCCGGCGTCCCGCAGTTTCCGCAACGCGACCACGTCCGGCATCCCGGACAACAACCGGGGGTGGTACGGGGTGCCGTTCGGACGCGTCACCGGGCCGGTGACCGGCGCCGGGGCCGGGTTCGGTGGCGTGGCTGCCGGGGCCGGTGCCGTGGCGGTCCTGTTCGGACGGGCCGCCCGGGTGGTGGCGGGTGGCCGTGGGGGCGCGGGAGTGATCGTGGCTGCGGCGACGGTGTCGGTGGTCGCGGTCGCACCGTAGGTCAGCGGCGCGGCGGATGCGGCGAACGCGTGCCCCTGGTCGGCCAACGCTTTCAGCGCATTACCGACCGCACCTGACGAGCGGCCGCCGAGTTTGGCCGCGATTGCGCGCGGGGTCAACGGCGTGCCGTGGTTGTCGGCCAGGACCCGTGCAACCATCGCGCGTAGTTCGCCGTTGCGCAGCCGGGAAGTGGTCCCGGACCCGGCTGCGGGGGTGGCCGATACCGTGCCTGGCGACATGGGGGCGGTCATGGCGGGCTCCTTTCGATGGATCGCGGCTTACGATTCGGCCAACGTGGTGCACGGAAATTCGTTGCCGGTCCCGAATGGACAAACCACCATCAGGTCCGTGTATCCCATGGTCCGCAACATGGCCGCAGTGGCGTAACCGCCACGGTTCCGGCGGGTCCGGGTACGCGGACCGTCGGGGCCGTACACCGTCATTTTCCGGCCGTCGAAGGCGATTCGGTACGCGGTCACGGTGCTGCCATCGGGCTCATTCCAGACAAATGGCGTGGTGTCCATGGGTTCCCCCATTCAGGTTCTGCGGATGATTTCCGGTTTCCCCGGCGACAAATCAATTATGACTCGACACGCGACCCGTGCACAATAGGTTCGGCCGTGCTTTTTCAAGACTCTTTTCCGGTGTTTTCGAACCCTGTCGAATTGACGCAATTCTCTCGCCCTTCGTCCTGTTTGCGCTGGCCAGAGTTCTGTCCATGTCGTCGCAATGGTTGAATTGGGTATCTTTATAAAGAGGGGTAAATTGAATCGCTGGCGTTCATTTGTATGCGAAATATGAAGTGGGAGGGTGAACGACGCCTGCGGCCGGGACCGGCTGGCCCGCCGTCCTGTCCCGCCTGGCCGGCCCTGATGTGCTGACCGCCTTGCGGCGGGTCGAGTCTGGGGTGCCACCGGATCCCCTGATGGTGCCCTGACCAGGTGCTTTGATGTCGCAGGGGATGGCGCTCTAATCGGAGCCCTGATGTGAGCCCCATGTTGATCCCCCAGCTGATCCCCGTCTGGTCCGCCCCTGCCGCGCCAGCTCGGCTGCTGATCGTCAGTGCCCGGTGAGCGTGGATTGAGTAGTTCTACGGTTGGGCGCGTTGCTCCGTTTGGCGTAGCGTGGGCTTGTCGAGGTGCCCTCGTCGACGAGGGTGAGTCGGTACCTCGACGGTCCGGGTCGGCACACGTGGGGAGGCGTGGTGGCGGAGCGAGACGACGGGGTCCTGCGGGGCCTGTACGACTTGAGGAACCTGTTCGGGGACAAGTGGGTGCCGGCGATAGTCGTGGCACTCCGAGATGGCCCGCTGCGTCGGGTAGATATTCTTTCCACGGTCAACTCGTATTTCATCGATGAGAACTGGACGGATAAACACCCCGTCCTGCACGATAGCATTCTGGCGCGGACCCTGAAAAAGATGCGTATGCAGGGACTGGTCGTCCGGGAGCGCAGTACGAAGTCTTTTCCGCCGGAGGTCGAATACTCTTTGAATCCGGCTGTCGTCGAGGCGCTCGAGGCAGCGGAGCCGCTGATCGCCTGGACTCGGGCGCACTCTGACTTGTTGGCCCAGGCCCAGAAATACAGCCGCGAGCACGGTCCGCATGGCGGGCCGTCCGCGGACGAGGGCGATGACGATTTTCCGTCGAGGCCGGCCTGAACGAGGATCATCCCGCCGTGGCGCACTCGTGGTCACCCGGCTTGGTTGTATCCGGTTGCGGGTGTTGCGACGGCTTCTGCGTGGACTTCGTGGCGGCGCTGCAATCGGTCAGCCAGGCCGATCGTTTCCGGGCTGGGTTCTTCGTCGACCTCGCCGAGGCAAGTGGAGAGCAGCGTCAGGGTCCGCGGGATCGCGTCGACCTGTCCGAGGCGTTCCTGCAGGCGCATGATATCGCGGTAGATCAGCTCGTTGTGCGGGTCGAAGGCGCGGGCGATCTCAAGGAGGTCCAAGGTCTGCTGCGGGTCCTGGTCGACCAGGGCTCGGGCGAGCGCCGCGACGGCGTCGATGGCGTCACGGCGGATGGATTCCCGGGCGGTCTCGATCCATTCCGTACTCATACCGTCGGCGAGGGGACCGGTGTAACTCTCGACCGTGCGGCGGTTGGCGTCGATCCGGTCGTGCTGGGTCGTGGCCGCGCGCCGCGAAGCCACTGCGGCGGCGAAGCAGTGGTAGTCGACTTCGACCAGGGCGGGATTGAGGCGGTAGCGGCCTTCGCCTGCCAGTATCACGTCGGTGAGTTCGCCACTGGTGGCGGCGCTGACTGCCCGCCGGAGGCGGCTCAGGCTCGTGTTCAGGGAGTTGGTCGTCTTCTCGGGCGGACTCGCTGGCCACAGGGCCGCGGTCAGTGCCTCACGGCTGACGCCGTCCGGGTGCAGCGCCAAAAACACCAGCAGTTCACGCACCCGGGGCTGGAATGCAAAGGTGACCTCGTTCTCGACGACCTCAGCGGCAGGCGGGGGCTGGGGTCGCCACCACACCTGGACCGGGCCCAGAACGGTGACTCGCAGCGGCGCAAGCGAGTCCTGCTGGTGTCCGGTCCCGCGCTGTTGAGATGAAACGGGGGGAACGACGGCCGGATCAGCAGAGCCGGCTGTCGCCCCGAGAATCTCCAGCCCTGCGTCGGGCTGTTCCCCGGCGCGCTTCCCCGCGGCGAGCTCGAGATCGGACTCCTGCTCGAGCAGAGTTGTCCGCTGGTCGTCTCCGTGCGGTGCGTCGGCTTGGCGAAGCAGGGCTAGCAAGTCGGCGAGGTGGTCGTCGCCGACGCGGAACATGCGCGTGCCGCGGAGTCGTTCGCCTGGGCCGGGATTGGTGGCGGAAACGGTGCCGTCGTCTCGAACGTAAGCAGTGACGCCGGCGGGCCACTGGCCCAGCAGCACCCCGGTCACGCCGAAGCCCGAGCCGTTGTCCAGAACCGCCTGCACCCGTTCTCGGTTGCGTTCCGGCGTCCGAGCGATGAGCAGGATGGGTGGCAATGATTGGGGATGAGTATCGGCGGTCTGGCGGGCGCGGGACAGCGTCTCGGCTTCGAGGTCGTCGAGGGCGGCATCAAGATCGCCGGTCAGCTGCACGCCTGTCGGCAGGAGGTCCTGGTCCGCGTGATTGCCCAGCAGGGCCTCCGCGTCCTCAGCTGGGCAGATCACGCGCGTCCCGGAGGCCGTGGTGGCCGCGGCGACGAGCAGTGCCCGTGCCGCAGCTGGTGCGCCCTCGCCGATGAGGCCGAGTCCGCGGACCGCGGCGAGGTCCAACGCGAGCTCCCGGCCGTCGCGTATGCCGACGGGCAGAGTGCTGTCCTGCGCGCGCAGCGGTTCCGGCCCGTTCGGCAGCTCGTTGGCGGGCGCTTCCGACTCGTCCTCCTGGGTGGCTCGCAGATGGGCCAGGCGTAGCTCGTACACCACCGGCGCGACGGGCAGGTCACTACGGTCGCCGCTGCCGGGTCGGTAGCGGCGCCGGCGCCGGCGTCGCGCGATGAGCAACGCTGTGCTGATCGCGGACGCGAGTCCGAGTCCGACGAACAGCTCATCGCCCCACCGGAACCCCGCAGCACCTGAGGGAGGCGGCTGCATGTCGTGGACGGGCGGCTTCGGTTCGGGGCTGCGGTGCGCTGGCTCTTCCGCGGGATCCGCCGCGGACGGAGGCTTGATCTCCGTTGGGCTGCTCGCGGCAGCCGGCAACCTGAACTCCTCGCCGGGGAAAATCAAGCTGGGCCGGTCGAAGAAGCCTCCGTTGGGCTGCGGTTTGCCTCGGTTGAGGTCGAAGATCTCCGGCCAGCGTTTGCCGTCTCCGAGCGTGCGCTCGGCGATGCGCCACAGCGAGTCGTGCACGCCGGTTTTCGGGTCCGGCGCAAGGGCCACCACGGTCCTCGCCGTGACAGCCTCCTCGGCGTTGTTCTGCTCATAGGCGACGCCCCTCACGTCGGAGGCAGCGACGAACTCGGCGCTCAAGTTCGTCCCCGTGGTGACGCCCTGGTCGAAGCGCTGACCCACGATCGCGATCAGGATCGCACCGACGAGAGCAGCGCTAGCCCGGCGGACTGGGCCGGCTGCAACCACGTCGGGGACGCGCATGCCGCGCACCATGTCGACGGCGCAGCGAGCCACGTCCACCGCGAACAGCGCCCACACCCCCCAGCTGAGGCAGGCGAGGAAGCTCAGCAGGAAGGTTGCGGTCATGGGGCCGAGCAAAACGCCTTCGATCTCCGCCAAGGTCGGCAGGTGGTCCGGCAGGGGCCACCCGACGAATCGGATGAGCGCCCACGGCAGACCGCCGAGCAGAGCAAGCAGGACCACTGCGGCGAGCAACCCGCGAAGCACCCTGATCGTCACGACGACAACGGCGCCAGCTCTACGCATCGACATGCCAGCCATAGGACTCGCTTACGTGAGCTGAGCGACCTTGAGATCGCGGGTTCCAGCGACCGGCGAGGCCGCCGAATCACCCGGTTGTCCGCTCGCCTGAGACGAACTCCGGGAACGAGTGCCTGCCTTGCTCGGGGTCGCCTTCTTTCGCTTGCTCCGGGTGGGCTTGCGGCCGGCCACCCACTGCGTGAGGTCTGAGACCTTCAGGTCCGTGAACCGCGCCAGCTCGTCGATGCTGATGACGTCCTCGGCATCAGCGACGATCTCGCCCAGTTGCCCATCGACATCCTCAAGCTGGGCGACGATCGCGGCTCGGCGCTGGGCAAGCTGGTTCACCTGCTGCGCGGCCGCTTTCCGCCTTGCGGTACGCGGGGCGTCGACGTCTTCGATGCGATGCTCGACCTCGTCATCGGTTGGCATGATCACTTCCCCTTCCGTCATGGTTGAACAGCAGTGATTCCGCGCTGAGGGTGCGCACTTCCCTGGCCGTGCACGGACAGGGAAGTGATCCCGATCAGCCCGAGCAGCTGGGTTGGGTGTGCGGCGGTGACGGTCACCGTGACGGTGTCGCCGGAGATCGTGACCGTCCCGCTGGCGCCTTCGGCAGCCAGGTGGGCTTGCGCCCTGGCGATGGCTTGCGTGGGTATCAAGCGGAGTGTGCCGCTGCTCCGGTAGGCGGTGAGATCGATGGCCTGCGCGCCGGCGCGCGCAGCGGATTCGGCTTGTCCGTTCGCCCGGACCTTGGCGGCGAGCGCGAGGCCGCCGTCGAGGGTCAGGCCGGCCAGCGCGAGGATGGCGGACACCAGCACGACGACGAAGGCGGACACGCGGCCTTCGTCCGCCCGCCACCAGCCGGTCCCACTCGCCGGGCCGGGATGTCCGGACATCATGACGGCGCCCCGGTGTTCAAGGTAAAGCGCCAGACGTCGACTGGCTCGATCGCGGTGGCGCTCAACCGCTTGCCGCCGGGCACGCCGAGCATGAGGGCGTCGCCGAAGTCGACGTCGCAGACGACGGTCACCACGACAGTGCCGCCAGGACGCAGTCCATTGGTCGAGGTGGTCGCCGTGAAGGACCGGCAAGCGACACCTGCGTCGGCCAGGGTCGCAGCGGCGGTGGACTGGGCAGCACGGGTCGCGGCCGCGGTGGTGCGCTCGATGCTCGCAGCACGGGCCGCCTGATGGGCGGCGTCGTCAATGCGGATCCGTGCGTCCACGCCGCGGTGGATGACGACGCCGACGAACACCAGGAGCATGATCAGCAACGGGGCTACGAGGGTGACTTCGGACGCGACCGACCCGCCGTCGCCTCGCCACCAGGAGGCCCAGCTCGCGCGGATGCCGGTTCGGCGCTCTAGTGATCGCTTACGGGCTCTCGTCATCAAGTCATCCGCTCGTCTCGTCCGGAACGAACCGTTCGACAGGTCCGGCGGCTTCGGCATGCACCGGCAGCGTCAAGAACGGCACCACTGAGGTGGCTGTCCCGGAAATCCGGACCGCGGCGGCTGCTGGGCCACGGTCGGTCGAGACGGCGGCGCCGCGCAGTGGACCATTCCCGAGCTGGCCGAGGAGTTGTTGCGCGCTGGCCGTCCCCGCTGCGGCCGTCCCGTTTTGTGAGCGCGCGGTCGCCAGCCCTTGTGCGGCGGCCGCTTGGGCGATGTGCGTCGCGTGCGACCACAGAGCGAACTGCACGATGGCCAGCAGCACCAGCAACAGCAGGGGAGTGGCGATCACCAGCTCAGCGCTCACCGAGCCACCATCGCTCGCCAGCGCCCTGCGGAGCCGTATGCGCCAGGGACTCGGTTCTGCGCGGAGGGTTTGCCTGCGGTTCATGGCTTCACATGTCGATGCTGTTCGCCTTGGAGGTGACCTTGGCGACGATGATCGCGAGCACCGCGATGGCGGCGACGACCAGCAGTGCCGTGACGAGCACCGTTTCGGTCGAATACCCCGCGTCCGGCTCCCGGCGCAGCAGCTCCACCCGAGCCCGGACGACGGTCCACAAGGTCTCCCACTGTGAGGGCATCAGAGTCTCCAATCGTGAGTCGAATTCAACGCGGTCACAGACCATTGAGGACTTGGACCAGCGCGGGATAGGCGATGAAGGCGAGGAACCCGAGGAACAACGCCATGACCGGCAGCGACATGCGTTCGGTTGCCGCTTGAGCGTCGCCCTCGGCTTCGGTGATCTGGTGGGTGCGCAGGGCCTGTGCTTTGGCGGCCAAGGAGGTGCGAACCTTGGCACCCTCGGTGCCGGCCAGGCTGACCGATGCGGCGAGCTCGGCCAGTTCGGTCACGTCGAGTTCCTCGCCGAGCTGGCGCAGGGCTGCCCACGGTGTGGTGCGGGTCAGGCGGGCGGTGTCCAGCGCTCGTCGGATCTGCGCGAAGGCCCAGCCGCGGCCGATCGCGACGGAGTCACCCAGTGCGCTGTCGACCCCAGCGCCACCGGCGAGAGTGATCCATACGAGGTCGAGGTAGGCCGACAGGGCATGGCGGAACCCAGCCCGGAGTTTCGCGGCTTCCGAGCGGACCTGAAGGTCGGGAAGGACGAATCCCGCCGCGGCGAGCACGAGTCCGGCGATGACCGGGAGCCCGACACCGAGACCGAGCCCGGCGACCGTGAGTATCCCGCCCAACAGGGTGGGCAGCACCAGGCCGGCCACCGCGAGGGTGGCCTTCTCCGCGAGATGGGTCGAGCTCGAGCGGCCGATCACCGCGAGGTCGCGTGTGAGACGTGGTCCGGGCAGGCCAAGGGCACGCAATGGCGCGACCGCGGGCCGGCCGAGGCGTGCCGCCCAGCCGGCGTTCCCGGTAGCGAGGATCGGCTCCGGTCGCGGTGGTTCGGTAGCGCGAGCCAGAACGAGCCTCAAGGCTGGCCGCGGCGGGAACAGGTAGACCGCGACTGCCCACAACCCGATGCCAAGCCCGGTGCCGAGTGCGAGGGAGATGATCAACGTGCTCACTCCTGCCTCCCGATGACCACTCGCCCGTCCTCGGTCGTCGGCGCGGCCAGGAACCGGTCAGGTTGCGGCATGCGCGCGATGCGACTCAGCCAGGCGAACCCGGCTGCGAACAACCCGCCGATCATCAGCAAAACAATCTGGCCGGTGGCACTGTCGTAGGCACCCATGTAGCCACGGTTGAGCAGCACCACCGCCACTGCGAAGGCCAACGTGGTGCCGACGATGACCCGGACCGACGTGCGAGTGCGGGCCCGCCCGGCCTCCACACGCATCCGCATCGAAGCCTGGCCGCGGGCCGCCTCGGCCAGCGATCCGAGCAAGTCGGCCAGCTGGCGGGTCTGCTGCGCGGCGGCCAGCAGCAGGGCGGCGATCACCAGGTCGCCCACGGGGTCGTCCAGCCGCTCACCGAGCCGCCGCAAGGTTGGAGCGAGCCGGTCGCCGGCCTCGATCCCCGCGGCGAGCTCACCAACCTCACGACGGATCGCCGGCGGGGCCAAGGGCGCGGTAGCGAGGATGGCCTGCTCCAACCCAGCTGCGGCAGACAGCGTGTCACGCAGCATCTCCGCCCAGGTCGCGACAGCTTCGATGCGAGCGATCCGACGGGTGTGCTCGGAGTCGCGGCCGAGAACCTGTGGCAGCGCCCAGCAGGCGAGCCCGGCGAGGATGCCGCCGACCAGCCAGCCGGTGACGAGGCCGGCTACCAGTCCGGCGGCCACCGCGAGAGCAAGCCGGAGCGAGCGACGCGGGTCTGCGACATCTTCGCGGCGCCGGACGCGGCGGGGGAGGTGAGGGCCGGCCCCCCGCAAGGCGAGGACGACCAGTAAGAGGCCGAGCCCGGTTCCGGCGCCGAGCAGCGCCGCGATCGCCGTGGTGGCGCTGAGGGTGGCGGTCATGGCCCCCACCAGCCCTCAGGGTTTTCGAGCACGCCGGGATCGAATCCGGCGTCGACCAGGTCATCGAGGGTGTCAGTGCGCAGGGCGCCGGCAACAGGACGAGCGCGGCGATCCGGACCGGGACGGTAGATCTCGTTGGAGATGATCTGCGGGCCATCGGCGCCGACGACCTCGCGGATCGAGGACACCACCCGGGTTCGCCGGTCGCCGGCACGAGCCAGGTGCACGACGAAGTGCACCGCCGAGGCCACCAGCAGGTTCGTAGCTTCCAGCGGGAGCCGTTCCACGCCTTGAGCGGCGTAGGAAGCGAGGCGGGTGAACGCGATCCGCGAGCTGGACGCATGCAGCGTGGCCATCGACCCGTCGTTGCCCTGGGACATCGCATTGCACATCGGGATGACCTCCGGCCCGCGGATCTCCCCGACGATGACGCGGTCCGGGCTCATCCGCAGCCCCCAGCGCACGAGCTCGGCCTGGGAGATCGCTCCCTCGCCTTCGACGTTCGGCTCACGGGCTTGGAAGGCAGTGACGTCGGCGTGGATGTCGGGGTCGTGGTCGAGACCGAGCTCGAAGGCGTCCTCGATGGTGACGATCCGTTCCATCGGATCCATCTCAGACGCCAGCGCCCGCAGCAGGGTGGTCTTCCCGGCTCCGGTGCCGCCGGTGATCAGGATGTTCTTGCGGGCTTTGACCAGCGTCCGCAGGAACTGCTCCAGACCGGGGTCGAGAGTCCCGCGCCGACGGAGGTCCCGCAAGGTGACGGTGAGGTAGCCATGCCGCCGGATCGACAGGGCGGTCACCCCGCCGGCCGTCAGCCCCATCACAGCGAACAGCCGTTCTCCACCGGGAAGCTGGAGGTTGACCGCCGGAGATCCCTGGTCGAACCGCCGTTCCTGACTGCTCGCGCGTGCCGCCAGGAGCCGGACCAAATCCGTCAGCTCCTCATTGGACGATGCGATCGGACCGACGCGAGCACGGCGTCCGTCGTTGTACTGCACGAAAACGCGGTCATAACGGTTGGCGTTGATCGTCTCCACCGTCGGGTCGTCCAGCAACGGCTGCAACCCCGCCATACCGAACAGCTCGTTGACGACCTCGGTCACCAACTCGCTGCTCGACATCGCGTGAAAGCAACTCCCGCCCGGCGGCCAACTCGTTCTCCGTGTGCCGTCGCAGCGCGTCGTCGATGATCCCGCGGGCCAGCTCGCGGCGCGCCTCGCGAGTGGCAGTGCTGCCGGTGCGGTCCTGCTGGTCAGCAACCCGCTGAGGCAGCTCGGCGTTCAGTTGCTCACGCAGATACCGGCGTAACCGGCTCACCGCGTCCGGCGGCTCCCCGACGGGCCAACTCGTCGGCGACTTACTCACGCCCGACCCGTTGAGCGTCTGCTCCCGTGCGGTCGGCGGCGTCATGGCTTCTGTCCTCCGGTGAAGGGCGCCGGGCGCACACCGTTGGGCGAGACAGCGGCAGGCGGGACACCCGGGACCATCTGCAGCGCCGGGATCGGTGTGTGTAGCTGGGGCGGCTCTGGCGCGGTCGGGGTCTGCCGGGCGGCGAGTTCCCCGGCGACCTTCTGCGCGAACTGCCCGAGCGCGGAACGAGCGGGCCCCCACCGACGCGCGGCCGGCCGACCACACAACACGGCGGCACCGCGTACGTCGTGAGGCACCCGGCCCAGCGGCTGCACCCCGAGTTCGCGGGCGACCTCGGCCTCGGAGTAGCCCGGGCCGACCAGGAGAAACACGGGATTCGGAGTCCACCGGGCCACGGTGGGAAGTCGCCGCGGCAGGTGCGCGAGGTCGTCGGCATGAGCACGTGACAGGAGAACCATCGCGTCGCAGGACCGGGCGATCGGTACACCCGGCGAGCCGGGATCCACGCGACCGCAGTCCACGATCACCACCACCCCAGGCTGGTTGGCAGCCTGGCGGAGCAGCTCGAGACCGCTGGCCGGATGCTGGGCAAGGGCTGCCAGCGCAGCGCGCGTCTGCTCGGCATCCGGGGGAGCGGCGACCACACGCAGCCCACCGCGGAGTTCCTGCGTGTGCTGCCAAACGAGGTCGGCATCACCGCCGCGGCGCGCGGCAGCTGCCAAGCTGACGAGCCCGGGCGTCGAGGCCAGCGAGAACCGGAGGGCAAGGTCCCCGCCCGAAGGGGCAGCCTCGACCACCAGCGCGCGTGACGGTCCCGGCCAGCGCGCCGCCAGGGCCACAGCGAACGTGGTCACGCCTGGGGCCCCCTTCAGTGACAGGACGGAGACCAGCATCAGCGCCCTCCCGCGGCGAGCATCACGACCGACAACTGCCCGGCCGGAACCGCGGCGACCTGACGTGCGGCGGCCTCGGTCAGTTGAACTGACACGACCGTCGTCTGGTCGTTCGGCGTGCCGGCCACGGTGGTCACCACCGCGGGCCAGACCATCCCGCCCTCCGCGGGCAGACTCGCCGCGGTCCCGGACTGCGCAGGCACGAACACCACGGAGACACGCGCGCCCAGGGCGACTTCCGGCGGGAACTGACCAGGTTTGAGCGCGAGAGCGGCGATCGCCTGACCAGTGGCCGGGACCAGGGGGTCACCGACCGAGCGCGGGGTCAGCAATGCGCCGGCTGTCAAGCTCGTCGCCATCGGCCTCCCGACCACCGTGGCTGCTTGATCTACCTTGATCACGGTCACCTCGGGCTCGAGTGCGAGGTTGACCTGGCGGAGGTCCTGCACTGTGAGCACATGACCGACCGGAACATCGCGGGCCAGCGCGAGAACTGCCTGCCGGTCGCCGGAATCGAGCGAGAACAGCACGAATCCGCCCGCGCAGGCCAGTACGAGGAGCACACCCAGAAGCAGGTGCGGGAGACTGCGGCGGCGGCCGGTTCCGCGGAACCGTGGGACGTTCTTGCCGCTGCTGACCCACGGGCCGGCTGCGGTGTCCGGGCGGTTCGTGGTGTTGGTGCTCACTCCGGTACCTCCGTGAGGCAAGGGGGTAGTGCGCCACGTCGCCGAAGGGAATCAGCGAGTGGTCCTGGTCGGATGCCGGGCGGTCAGCCGCCTCCGTTGTTCAACGCCTGTGACTCCGCGACGCGGAAGCTCGTGGTGCTCGTCGTGGTCATGTCCGGGAACGTCCCGCCCTGCCCAGCGCCGAACCAGCTGACCGTCCAGTGCACTGTCGCGGTTACGCCGAACGCCTGTCCCGGCTGTCCTGCTGACGAGCGGCGGTACACGTGACCGCAGTCCGGTGAAGGGGCCGCCGGATCGCCGCCGGCGGCGTAGGGCGTCCCGGCGCCATTGCAGAGGACGGTCGAGCCATCGCCCATGGACCAGGTCACCGAGCCGGGTGTCGCCGTTGTCGTCACCGAAACACCGGGCACCGAGGCGGTCGCCGTCACCGGATCCCCGCCGCTGGACAACCACATCCAGGTGGGCAGGTTCACCAGCTGGTCGCCGGCCGGGTTCGCGGAGATCGTCGGCGAGGGCAGCCTCAGCTGACGACGTGCCATCTGGGCCAGCTCTTCGGGCGACGGCAGCTGCGCCGCGCCGGGCTGCTCCCCATCGGCAATCCACACCGGAGGCCGGTACAACGTGTCCGCTGAGCCTTCTCCCGAGCATTTCCACACGTACCAGGCGCCTGGACCTTGCCCCGGCTGCGCGGCTTGCGCCGGTGCAGGGCGCGGCCTTGCCACCGGGACGATGCCGCCCGCGCTCCGGCGAGGCGCGTGCGCCACGGGAAACGTGCCACCGCTGGGCGGCTGGTAGTCGCTCTTCACATACGAGCAGCTCGCCATGTTGGCATCGCCACCGGTGATCGTGTCTCCGGGGTTCGCGGGTTTTCCGTTGCCTGGCTTGGTCCCCCCACCAGGACGACCGGCGTTGGGAGCAACGGCTCCAGGAGCCTTCCCCGGAGCGCTGCTGGTGCCGGCGCCGAGTTCACAAGCGGGCGTGGGCGTTTGACTGCAGGTCGTGCTTCCCCAGCCGCGCCCGGCAACGGCAGGAGAGGCGAGGCCGAGCACAGCTGCGGTGAAGACCCCGGCGACGACAGCGGTGCGGCGCATCGTCAGCACGTCCCCGCGTCGTGCACGCCGTAGTCGGTGACCTTCCACGAGCCGTCGGCCTGCTTCTCCACGATCGCGTTGATCGCATGCCGGCCTCCGGGCTCGTCGTCCGCGAGCTGACCGTTGTCGGCCCGGTACTTGAGCCAGTTCGACGAGTCACCGCAGTCGGACACGATGATCTTCACCGGATCGCCCGCAGGCTCGGCCGAGGACACCGTCGGGTTGAGGATCGGCTGTCCCTTGGTCACCAGGCCGTTGTAGTGGTCGGCGTAAAGACCGCGCGACAGGTTCGTCAGCGCGAGGCCGGTCGCGTGATTCCCAAGCTTCGGCGATTGCCAATCCGATGTCGTCCCGGCCTGAACGAAGTCCTCCCACATCGCCCGGTATGCCGTCAGCGCGTCCTGCTTCGCCTTGTCCTCGTCCGTCGGGGAAGGACTGGTGCTCGCGGCAGTCGAGGGTGCCGGGGCGGCGGTCGACTGCCCGGACGCGACGGTCGCCGGATCGTCAGGGGTGCACGCCGCGAGCAGCACGAGACCGGTCAGGCCCGTGACCGCCCATCCGCTCATGGAGCGACGTGTTCTCCCCTGCACCGCGGCACCCCCACCACTACCGGTTGATCACTGTTCACCAGATCAAACTTTCTACACCACTGTCCCCCTGCGGGCGCAACGGCAATGCCGCACTGACTTTGAGGTCGGCATGGCTCCAACCAAGAGAAGTTCACCCTTTTGGACGCGTGTAGTGAACATTCTTGGCGTGCTTCCGGTATTGCTGGAAGCTAGTGCCTCGCCAAGGAAGGTTGGCGTTGTAATCGTGTCGCGTGGACATCTGGGCTGCTGATCGCGAGGCTTGCCGGTGGAGGTGAGCCATGGCGCGTCAGCCGGAGGTGTTCGCGCGGTCGTTGGAGCCCGAAGAAGCGCAGCGGCTGGTCAAGATCACGAGGTCGACGCGCGATCGGGTGCGGCTGCGACGGTCCGGGATCGTGCTGGCCTCGTCGCAGGGCCGGTCCGCGGGGGAGATCGCGGTGATGTTCGCGGCGACGGAGGGGTATGTGCGGGAGGTGATCCACGCGTTCAACGACTCCGGGTTCGCGGCGTTGTCCCCAGAATGGAGGGGCGGCCGACCTCGTAAGTTCGGGCCGGCCGCCCGCGATCAGATCTGCCGCATCGCCGCCTGCAAACCGACTGAGCTGGGCTTGCCGTTCACGACCTGGAGCCTGGCCAAGCTGGTCGACTACCTCGCCGAGTACGCGTGGATAAGGGCGAGCACCGAGACCGTCCGCCAGATCCTCCGTGCGGCGGGTGTGTCCTGGCAGGCAACGAAGACCTGGAAAGCCAGCAAAGACCCGGACTTCATACCGAAGAAGACCCGCATCCTCGACCTCTACGATCACCCGCCCGCCGACGGACGGGTGATCTGCGTCGACGAGTTCGGGCCGTTGAACCTGCAGCCCCGTCCCGGCCGCGGTTGGTTCCCTCGCGGCCGACCGGCCCGGCTGCGCGCGACCTACACCCGCACCAAGGGCATCCGGCACATGTTCGCCGCGCTCGACCTCGCGTCCGGGCAGATGTTCTACCGGTTCCGTGACCGCAAACGCTGGCCGCAGTTCCTCGACTTCTGCAAGCAACTCCGACGCCGCTTCCCGGCCGGGAAGCTGTATCTGGTCTGTGACAACTACGGACCGCACGGCAAGGCCGAGGTCGTCACGTGGTGCGCGGCCAACGACATCGAGCTGGTCTACACGCCCACCAACGCGTCCTGGTTGAACTGGATCGAGTGCGAGTTCACCGCGGTCCGCTACTTCACCCTCGACGGCAGCGACTACCCCAGCCACGCCGCCCAGGAAGCCGCCATCGCCGGCTACCTGCGCTGGCGCAACCGCCACTGCCACCCGAAGCGTCACTTCGCCGTCAACTCCAAGATCCGCCGACCGGATTACCTACCCAACGTTGCTTGACCCGGCACTAGGCGTCGCGTTCCCTTTTTGCGCACATCGATTGGCCGGAGTGTCCGATGAATCCGTTCGCACTGGCGGGCTGGGCTGCCGTCGGTGCTGGTGTCGGCGCGGAGGTGGCGACAGGCGCGCGGTTGCTGCTGCGGACGGGCGGGCTTGGCGGACGGGAGACGATCGCGTCCGCCGCTGTGACGGCGGTGCTGTTCGCCGGTCTGGGTTGGCGGTTCGGCTGGGGGATCGACTTGGCCGCCTACAGCTCGTTCACGGCGGTGGCAGTGGCCTTGGCGTTGATCGACTTTGTCGAACAACGGCTTCCCGGTGTGCTGACCCTTGCTGGCATCGTCATGCTGGGGGGCACTTTCACCCTTGAGGCGGTCCGTACGCCCGGTTACAACGACCTGCTCCGAGCTGCGGCTGCGATGGTCGTTCTTGCCGCCGGCTACCTCGTGCTTGCTCTCGCGCTCGGTGGTCTCGGCTCGGGGGACGTCAAGCTTGCCGGGCTCCTTGGCCTCGCGCTGGGGTGGCAGAGCTGGAGCGCCGTTCTGGCCGGCACAGTGCTGGGCTGGCTGCTCGCGGGAATCGCGCGTGCTCTGCTGCGGGCTACGGGGTCGGTGCCCCGTGATGCTGCAATGCCCCTGGGGCCCTACCTCGTGCTCGGTGCGCTGTTGGCAATACTTGGCGACTGAAGCCGTTCTGGAATAATCGGCCAGCGCGGCCGGCTATTTGACTTAGCTTGCCCTATAGGTGCAGTAATCTGTTAACTCCGCCATTGGGCATACGCGATTAAGGCGTCGTTTGGGCGGTCTTTACCGGTCGCGCCACGCGAGCGGCGACAGCGAAGTCGCTGCCTCGGCGACCCGCTGGGCGGTTGCAGTGGACAGGCCCTTGAGCGCGCTGTCGATCCAGCCCTGGACGCGCTGAACGCCGACCTCGCGGTACTCGACCGCTTGGAGGAGCATCTCGAGCTTGTCGGCATCGCGGGCGCACCGGGCTTCCGCGCTCTCGGCTGTCTCGTACTCGTCGACGGCGTCCCGGACGGAGGTGCGGGCGGCGTCGGGTAGCCCGGCGGTTTGGTCGGCGGTGATCTGCTTGGGGTCGGGTTTGGTGAGGTAGGGCTTGACGGTGTGGGGGAGGTCGCCGGTGCGGGTTTCCTGGGTGTCGTGCCAGAGGGCGAGGTAGGCGGCGCGGGCTGGGTCGGCGCCTTCTTCGGCGGCCAGCAGTCCGGCGAGCTGGGCGACGCGCAGGGAGTGCTCGGCGACGGATTCGGGGTCGCGGACGCCGGCGTGCCACCAGCCTGAGCGCCGGATCCGTTTGAGGATGCCGAGCTCATAGCCGAAGCTGGCGATGGCGCTGGCGTCTGACACGCGTGGTTCTCCTAACGGTCGGCGATGCGGAGGGCGTAGTGCAGGCCGGCGAACTGGTCCCGCTCGGCGCGGGTGAGTTCATCGGTCGACAGGCCCACCTCGACGGCCTCCTCGAGCGGCGGGCGCAGGTGGGGCCAGTCGGTCAGCAGTGACGGGCGTGAGGCTATCAACGTGAACAGGGTGTGCAGGTTGAGCGGTAGGTGGGGCGAAGACGGCGCGACCCGTCTCGTGAGGTGCTCCAGCAGGTGCACGCCGCCCCAGGAGCGGGGGTCGGCGTGCAGCATGAAGGCGTCGTCGACGTGGTCCTCGCGCAGTTCGCCGATCCAGTAGGCCCAGTAGTTCAGGTTTGCCACGTCGGGAGTCGAGCCTGTGGTCATGGCGGTGGTGAAGTGGCGCAGCACGTCGCCGTCGCCGCGGCCGGACAGCGCGACCGAGGCGGAGCGGGTTTCCAGCAGCCGGTTGACGTTGTCGGTGTGGATGGTCTGGCGGCTGGCGCGTGCCCACTCGCCGCGGAGCCAGTCGACGCTCGCGGGCCGCTGGTCGAAGCTGAGCAGGTAGACCGCTTGGCGGCGCAGCAGGGCTTGGTCGGTGCCGGAGGCGCGGTCGGCGAGGGTGAGCAGGTGGTCGAAGAAGCGTGCTCGCTCATCGGGATAGAGCACGGGTTGCGACGCCGTTGGTCCCCGTCGGCGAGCGGGTACCGCCAGTGGGCGGAGTTGCTCGGGCAGGATTCCGGTGATCGGCCACGTGATCAGGTTCGTCAGTGACCGGCGATGCACGTTGGCGGCCAGGGGATGCTGCGCCGGGTCCAGCCAGGCCGGACCGGCGTCGACGGCCGCGGCAAGGACGACGTCGGCTTCGATGGCCTCGTGCAGATGCCGGCCCACGGACGCCGGCGCGCCGAGCCGGGTCAGGGTGGACCGGAGCCGGAGGAAGTCCCGGGTCTGCATCGCGGCGAGCGGCCTGCGGCCGGATTCCCAGCCCTGCACCGTCGTGACGTCGACACCTGCGGCCTCGGCGAACTGGTCTTGCGTCGCGCCCGCGGATTGGCGGCCGAGCTTGAGCACGAACCCCGCCACGACGCCCAGGCAGCGTGATCCCTGACTGCCGGTCGGTGTTCGTGACGCCCTCGCCATGCGTTCGCCCCCAGGTCGAGCCTCCGTCGCTGCCGCAACCGGTACTGGCAGTCCGTTCTGCCGAGGCCGCCCCGATCGTAACGTGTTCCCAAGCGATTACGGCGAGTGATCGCACACGCTGAAGGAGGACACGTTGACAGCAGTACTGAGCACCCCGATGACTGGCCAGTCTCTGGTCGAGCCGGCTTTGTTCGAGCGGTTGGTGAACCGGATCGTCGCCGAGCACGACCTCGCGCGCGGCCTCGCCGAACGCATCATGGACCAGGCGCTGGCCTTCCTGGCCGCATGCGCCCGCAACACCGGTGACCCGCTCGCGCCCAGTGAGCTGGTGGACATCGGCTGGCACACCTTCGTCCTGCACACCCGCGACTACGCGGCTTTCTGCGAGCGGATCGCCGGCCGGTTCCTGCACCACGTGCCTACTGCGGACCACGACCCGGCCGCCAGCGGGGATACCGCCCGCGGGACGGTGGCGGCGATCGAGGCCGCGGGCTTCACGCTCGACTCCGAGCTGTGGCCGCAGGCGGCCGGGTGCACCGGTTGCCACAATGGCTGCCACGACGACCCGCCGCCGGCCCGCGACTGACAGGGAGTTTCACGATGCCTCGCAGCACCTGGGACGAGCTCCCCGCCACGGTGCGAGCCGCGATCGAGCGCAAGGCCGGGCTGGTCGCGCGCGCCGAGATTCCGCCGGCGGGGCGCAACTCGGACTTCTCGGCCACGTTGCACCTGCGCTCCGGCGGAGTCGTGTTCTGCAAGGGCATCGCCGATGCCGAGGGCAAACGCGGCGCGATGCACCGCCACGAGGCGGACATCAACCCGTGGTTGCCCTCGGCCATCGCACCGCGACTGCGCTGGCGCATCGAGGCCGACGGCTGGCTGCTACTCGGCTTCGACCGCGTCACCGGCGCCCACGCCGACCTCGCACCCGGCTCACCCGACCTGCCCGTGGTGGCCGACGCGGTGGCGGCATTGGGGCGCAACCTCGCCGACTGCCCAGCAGCCGCGCCTCGGCTGGCAGACCAGTGGGCACGACTCGCGCCATGGCGACGACTCGCCAAGAACCCACCACCTGGCCTCGATCCCATGAGAGCCTCGCAGCTCGTCCAGTGGGAGGCGCGGGCGATCGAGGCCGCCGACGGGCGCGACCTGGTGCACACCGACCTGCACTCGCTCAACATCCTGGTCGCCGGGCGGCAAGCGCTGATCATCGACTGGGCTTGGTCGCGCACCGGCTCAGCGGCGGTCGACGTGGCGTTTCTCATCGCCCGGCTGATCGCCGCCGGCCACACCCCGCCTGCCGCCGAGGAATGGGCCGAGGCGCTCCCGGCGTGGCAACGAACTCCACCGGCCGCGCGCACCGCGCTGGCGGTCGAGATCTGGGGCATCTGGCAGTACCAGGCCGCGCAGCAGCACCGCGACCTGTGGCGCACCCTCGTCCCGGCCGCCCGCGCCTGGGCCACGCACCGCCTGGGCGACAACACGGGCATCGAACACCAGTTCGATGACGTGTTAGCCTCGGGACATGAACGTGGAGGGCCTGACCGGTGAGCAAAACGACGGGCTCGTCAACTACCGCGTCGATCCCCGCGGTGAGCGGGTCGTCGTCCTGCCCGCGACCTGCAGGGCGGGCCGACATTCCCTTGTCGTGGCGGGATACCGCGCCGTTGCCGACAGTGCTGGCGTCGCTGTCGAGTGCCAGACGTGCCGAGCCGAAGGCGTTTCTCCGGCAGCGTGGCTCTTCGGTACGGCCGGGCCACTCGCCGCGCGGGCCGAGTTCGATGACCAGCCGTACCTCGATCGACGGACTCGGGCCGACGCTGCGCTCCCGAGCTGGAAGTAGGGGTCTGCGGATGCTGCACAGCCCCTACACTCGGTTCCGGGGCGACGACGACCACGGGCGGGTCCCGGTCATCACCCCCGTCTGGGTTCGGCTCGACGCCATCTACCTGCGAGTGCCGGGGGCGCCCATGCACACCGTGGTCACCGGCCTGGACATGACGGGCGAGGTACCCGGCCGCCTCACAGGCTGGTTCTCCACCGCGAAGGGGGACTGGCTCGGTGTCGTCGACTTCGAGATCCCGTACGCCGACCCGCGGCGGAACAAGCTCGAGGTCGTCGACCAACTCGTCCCGGCCTACGCCCTACGCCGCCGTGACGACTGACCGCGGTCAGTCTCAAGGCGATGTGGTTCTCAAATCCCGGAGAACATCTTCGAGGTGCCGGCGGGTTTCCTCCGGTGTCAGGGCTATTTGCTCGAGCGTGGTACCAAGCTGTCGGTAGCGTCCGACGACTTCGCGATCGGTCAGGAGGGTGACCGCCCCGAGGTGCTGGATGACGACGGAGCTCTCGCCATCGCCACGGTCGTAGAGCGCAAATGGGCCAAGCTGGCCGTCATGCCAGTCCGAACCCTCGAGCACGAGACGTACCGCGGCCAATCGCTGGTCGAGTACCTCAATCAACTGCCCAACCTGCTTCGCCATGACGGTCACTCCGCCGACTCGCCAGGTGAGTGCGGGTCGGCCGAGGAAAACTTCATACTTGGTTCGCCCGCCCTCGATCACTGCAGCCTGGCGTTCGGATTTGGAGGGCAAGTCGCTCATATCCGATGGAACCTGGCGGGCGTAATCCTCACACTGCAAGAGATCGGGGATGCGCAGAGGTGACCATTCCGTGATCGAGGTGGCTTGCTTTTCGAGCTCCATCGCGTCGGCAGTTTGATGCGAAATGCCGAAAAGGCCGGGAGTGCCACGGTTCGGAGTTGCCCGTTTCGGAGTGACCCACGCCGCGACCTGGAGCAGGTCTGCGCGTGCCTTTCCCGCGATTCCCAGGGCGCCGGCGAGTGCTTCCGTCTGCTCAGCGGTCGGGACAAGTGTGCCGTCGAGCCACCGGCTCACGGTGGTATGCGAGACACCGAGCTGGCGACCAACGTCTCGCGTGGTGGGCCGAGGCGAGCGAGCTAGCCAGTGCGAGCGCAGAAGACGCGCGAGCGGCCGGCCGTCGAGCTGTTTCGCCGTATCGGGGTGCCTCGGCATGAGCCAAGAGTACCGAGAAAGACCTTTGTCAGAACGACCCGGATGGGCTATTGCCCCGTCTTGATGGCGCAATGCACCGTTGTTTGGTGCGTAAATTTCCGCACCAAACTTTGGAGGGAAGATGTGGCGATGGATTTCGCATATTTGCGACAGCGTGCCTTCTCTGGCAAGAAAAAGTCGATCGCAAAGTGGTCCTCGCCATGCCATGCCTGAGCGTGTGAAGGTCGCGCTCAACGAGGAGAACGGCTGGGGACGCGTTCGCCGGAGTAGGCGATGACGGAAGAACGACGAACTCCGCAATATCTCTACCGGACAGTTTTCGAGCAGTTCAAGGCTCGAATCGAATCCGGCGAACTCCCTGCGAACACACCCTTCCCGGCCGAACGGCGCCTGGCGGCGGAACTCGGCGTCGCACTAGGCACACTCCGCCACGCCACTCAGCTCCTACGGGACGAGGGTCTCGTGGTCACGGTGCCGTCGAAGGGGACCTTCGTGCGCGAGGTCCGCGCCAGCCCGCGCTCGGCTGATTAGACGTCCGCGGCAATCTCCGGAGACGAAACCAGCCGATGAGCGGGTGGCGTGAACCAGGTGCCCCCCACCCACCCTCGGCTGGATCACGCTCGTGCGGGCACGAGTTCGTCGAGCAGCGCGCGCACGCGGCGGTCGATTTCGTCGCGGATGGGGCGTACCGCGTCGATTCCCTTGCCGGCGGGGTCGTCGAGTTGCCAGTCGAGGTAGCGCTTGCCGGGGAAGATGGGGCAGGCGTCGCCGCAGCCCATGGTGATGACGACGTCGGCGGCTTGGACGGCCTCGGTGGTCAGCGGTTTGGGGAATTCCTTGGTCAGGTCGAGGCCGAGTTCGTGCATGGCTTCGACGACGGCGGGGTTGATGGTGTCGGCGGGGGCGGAGCCTGCGGAGCGGACGGTGACGCGTCCGGCGGCGTGGTGGTCGAGCAGGGCGGCGGCCATCTGGGAGCGGCCGGCGTTGTGGACGCAGACGAAAAGGACTTCGGGCTTGTCGGACACGGTGGCTCCTTGGTTCTTGGCGGTGGCTTCCAGTCGCTGCCGGGCGAAGCGGGCGGCCAGGACGGGCAGGTGGGTGCGGATGCGAGCGGTGGCGGCGAGGTGGGTGTAGGAGTCCTCGACGCAGTTGCGGACCGTTTCTGGCGAGAAGGTGCCGGTGAAGTGCCGGGCGATCTCGTCGGCTTCGCGGTTGAGCAGGGTCTGCACGTGGCGGTCGGTGAGGCGGCAGTCTTCGACGTCCTGGCAGGGTTCGCCTTCGATGTGGTCCATGGCTACTCCCGGGTGGCAGGGGTGAATCGGCGGCGCAGGGCGAGCGAGACGTAGACGAGCGCGACAAGGACCGGCACCTCGATCAGGGGGCCGACGACGCCGGCGAGGGCCTGTCCGCTGGTGGCGCCGAAGGTCGCGATGGCCACGGCGATGGCGAGCTCGAAGTTGTTGCCCGCTGCGGTGAAGGCGAGTGTGGTGGTGCGTTCGTAGTTCAGGCCGAGCGCCTTGCCGAGGGCGTAGGAGCCGGCCCACATGAGTCCGAAGTAGACCAGTAGCGGCAGTGCGATGCGGGCGACGTCGAGCGGGCGGCTGGTGATCTGGTTGCCCTGCAGGGCGAACAGCACGACGATGGTGAACAGCAGTCCGTACAGGGCGACCGGCCCGATGCGCGGCAGGAACCGGGATTCGTACCAGTCGCGCCCGCGGGCTCGTTCGCCGAGGCGGCGGGTGAGGTAGCCGGCGACGAGCGGGATGCCGAGGAAGATCAGCGTGGACTTCGCGATCTGCCACCCGGACACTGCCAGGCTGGTGGTGTCGAGGCCGAGCCAGCCGGGCAGGATCTCCAGGTAGAACCAGCCGAGTACACCGAACATGATCACCTGGAACACCGAGTTGAGCGCGACCAGCACGGCGGCGGCCTCCCGGTCGCCGCAGGCGAGGTCGTTCCAGATGATCACCATGGCGATGCAGCGGGCCAGGCCCACGATGATGAGCCCGGTGCGGTACTCGGGCAGGTCCGGCAGCAGCAGCCACGCGAGGGCGAACATCAGCGCCGGGCCGATGAGCCAGTTCAGCACGAGCGAGGGCCACAGCAGTTTCCGGTCGCGGGTGACCGAGTCCAGCTTGTCGTAGCGGACCTTGGCCAGCACCGGGTACATCATCACCAGCAACCCAAGAGCGATCGGCAACGAGATCCCGTCGATGGCCACGGCGTTGAGGCCGGTCTCCAGGCCGGGGATCCAGCGCCCGGCGAGCAGCCCGAGGACCATCGCCGCGCCGATCCAGATCGGCAGGAAGCGGTCCAGCGTGGACAGCTTGCCGACGACGCCGGCGGGGGCCGTGTCGGTGGTGGTCACGCCGTCACCACCGAGCCCTCGGCAGGGGTGAGGACGGCGGACAGCCGGGCCAGGGTCTCGGGCTGGACGCGGTAGTAGATCCAGGTGCCGCGGCGCTCACCGGTGATGAGGCCGGACTCGCGCAGCACCTTGAGGTGGTGGGAGATCGTGGGCCCGGTCAGCTCGAACGCGCCGGTCAGGTCGCACACGCACGCCTCGCCGCCGTCGTGGGAGGCGATCAGCGACAGCAGCCGCAGCCGCACCGGGTCGCCGACCGCCTTGAACACCCGCGCCAGCTCCGCGGCCTGCGGCTCGGACAGCGGTTCTCGTACCAGTGGCGAGCAGCACTCGGCGTCGACGATCGGCAGCTGTTTCGACATGCCCCTATCTAAACAAACTTCTATCTTGACGTCCATCTATCCAAGGTGCAGGCTTTTCATCGACAGACATCGATCGTCCTCAATTCCGGAGGTGGCAGCATGGGTGAGCAGGCGCAGGACGTGCGGGAACAGGTGCGGGAGCGCTATGCGGCGGCCGCGGTGCGAGCGAGCACGCGAGCGGTCGCATCGTGCTGTGGTGGCGAATGCTCCAGCGAGATGCCCGACCTGACCGGCGGCTGGTACGACGAGGCGGAGCGCTCGTCTCTGCCGGAGGAGGCGGTGCTGGCCAGTCTCGGCTGTGGCAATCCACTGGCCGTGGCTGAGCTGCGCGAGGGCGAGACAGTGCTCGATCTGGGCTCCGGAGGCGGCATCGACGTGCTGCTGTCGGCGAAGCGGGTCGGCCCGGCGGGCAAGGTGTACGGGCTGGACATGACCGAGGAGATGCTCGCGCTCGCGCAGGCCAACGCCGACAAGGCCGGGGCGACCAACGTCGACTTCCTCAAGGGCCACATCGAGGCGATCCCGCTCCCGGCGGACCGGGTGGATGTGATCATCTCCAACTGCGTGATCAATCTGTCGGTCGACAAGCCCGCGGTGTTCGCCGAGATGTTCCGCGTGCTCAAGCCTGGCGGACGGCTCGGCATCTCCGACGTCGTCGCCGAGGACCAGCTGACCGCCGCCGAGCGGGCCGAGCGCGGCGAATACACCGCCTGCATCGCCGGGGCGCTGTTGTTCGCGGAGTACCGGGCGGGCTTGGCCGCGGCCGGATTCACCGGGATCGAGATCACGCCGACACACGAGGCCGCCGAGAACATGCACTCCGCGATCGTCCGCGCGACCAAGCCCCACGAGGCGGCCGCGAGGAGGGAGCTGCCGCTGGTCACGAGTTCCGCCGAGGGCGGGTGCTGCGGCTGAGACCGGCCTCAGCCCCGCGGTGTCACGCTGGGGCGGGAAGGGACGGGCGATGTGCGCCCGGGCGCTTGATGCCGCCGCGGCGCCGTTCGTGAACTACCTGGGCTCATGCGGCGGCGGCCTGCTCGGGCCGCGATGGATGGGCTGGTGGTTCGACCGCGCCGCCGAAGCCGGTCTGGTGCGCGGCATGCACTACCCGGTCCGTCGGAATCTGTTCTTCGCGCCCCGGATGACCCCGGCCGACGTGAGCAGCCGCCGGGCCACGTAGGCCGCGTCGCGGCCCACGCCGCGGATCGTGGCCGAGGAGAAGCTGCGCTGCCATTCCAGGCCGACGAACCCGAGCCCGGGATGCGTGGTGGACAGACCCCGGTGCTGCCGGGGCGCCCCGGCCGGGTCCAGGACGCCGAGTTTGTCCAGATAGGACAGTCCGGGGCGGAACCCGGTCGCCAGGATGATGGTGTCCACCTGCTCGCGCGAACCGTCCGCCCACGTCACCGTGTCGCCCTCGATGGCGGTGAACATGCGCCGCTGGCCGGGCTTGCCGGCCTCGATCGCGGCCCGGTAGCCACCGGCGTCGAGGACGAGCATGCTCGGCTTGGTGCGCAGCCAGGGCCCGATGGGCAGAACGTCGAACCCGGTGACGGTGAACCAGAAGTGCACATCCCGGCCCAGCGGTTTCTGCGTGGCGTAGCGGATCGGCTTGCGTGTGGCGAGCGTGACGTGGGAGTGCGGCACGAGGTCGACGGCGATCTGCACGGCGGAGTTGGCCGCGCCGACCACTACCACGCGCTGCCCGGCGAACGGGCTGGGCTCGCGGTATTCGCTGGAGTGCAGGACGGTGCCGGCGAACTCGTCGAGCCCGGGCAGCGCGGGCCGGTACGGGGAGCTGAACGCGCCGGTCGCGGCGACGACGATCGGCGCGGAGAACTCGGCGCCGGAGTCGGTCGACACGACGAACTCGCCGCCGGGCCGGGTCACCGCGGTGACCCGGTGACCGGTGCGGATGTCCGCGTCCAGCACGGCGGCGTAGCGGCGGAGGTAGCCGATCACCTCGTCGCGGTGCGGGTAGCGGCGGGGGTCGCCGGGGAAGGCCAGCCCAGGCAGGGAGCTGTAGCGGGCCGGGGAGAACAGGTGGAGGCTGTCGTAGTAGTGCGGCCAGGACCCGGCCGGCTCGTCCCCGGCCTCCAGCAGGACGGGCTCGAGCCCGCGGGCCTTGAGAGCGTGGACCGAGGCGAGACCGGCCTGGCCGCCGCCGATCACCACGGCATCAGGCATGGCAGGAAACCCTTTCACCGCAACGAGCCGAGCGACGCGCGGCCGTCACCGGTCCGTCGAGGGGGCGGACAGCGAAATCAGCTCCGGCTCGGCCGCGCCGCAGCACCCGCCGGCCGAGGCGTCGGCAGCGGGTTCGTCGAACAGGCCTGCCCCGCCGCACACCCCGGTCTCGGCCAGCACCAGCTCCACCCGTCCGGCTGCCTCGTGGTCCCCGGCCAGTGCGGCGGCGATCGAGCGGACCTGCTCGTAGCCGGTCATGGCGAGGAACGTCGGGGCGCGACCGTAGCTCTTCATCCCGGCCAGGTAGACGTTCGGCTCGGGGTGCGCGAGTTCCTTCGCGCCGTGTGGGTAGACGGTGCCGCAGGAGTGCACGTTCGGGTCGATCAACGGCGCGAGCGCGACCGGCGCCTGCAGCGTGGCATCCAGCTCCAGCCTCACCTCGGACAGCCAGGACAGGTCCGGCCGGAACCCGGTCACCACCACGACCTCGTCCACGCCCTCCACGGTTCGCCCGTCGGGTGAGCGCAGCACCAGGCGGCCCTGCTCGTCGCGATCCACCGCCTCGGTGCGGAACCCCGCGACCACCTGCACCAGCCCGGCGTCCACGGCCTCCTTGGCGCGCAGGCCGAGCGCGCCGCGGGCGGGCAGCTGGTCGGCCTCGCCGCCACCGAAGGTGTTGCCCATTGAGCCGCGGCGCAGGATCCAGCTGATCCGCGTGCTCTCCTCGCGGGCCAGGTCGGTCAGCGCGACCAGCGCCGTCAAGGCGGAGTGTCCGCTGCCCGCGACCGCGACGTGCTTGCCGGCGAACCGGACGCGCACGGCCGGGTCCTGCAGATCCGGCACCTGGTAGGTGATGCGGTCGGCGGCGGCCCGCTCGCCCAGGGCCGGCAGGCCGTCGCCGCCCAGCGGGTTCGGGTTGGTCCACGTCCCGGAGGCGTCGACCACCGCCCGTGCGGTGATCAGCTCCTCGTGCCCGTCGGCGTGGCGGACGTGCACGGTCAGCGGCTCGGTGTCGCGCCCGTGGTCGACCACCCGGTCCCGGCCACGGCGGGCCACCCCCACCACCTCGGCGCCGAACCGGACACGCTCGCCCAGCGTGGCGGCCAACGGGGCCAGGTAACGCGCGATCCACTCCTGTCCCGTCGGATAACCCTCGGCCGCGGGGCGTTCCCAGCCGGTGGCCTCCAACAGGCGGCCGGCCGCCGGGTCCACCAGCTCCGACCACTGCGAGAACAAGCGCACGTGGTTCCACTGCGCCACCGACGCCCCCGCTTGCGGACCACGCTCCAGCACCAGCGGCTCCAGACCCCGCTCCAGCATCTCGGCGGCCGCCGCCAGGCCGGTCGGCCCGGCCCCCACCACCACGACGGGCAGCTCGCTCATCCCGACCCCTTTCATCGATCCAGCTCGATTGAGCACCGTTGCGAGAGACTGTATCGACGAGCGTCGATCAATGCAACCATCGATTCGGGTCGATACACTCGGGGCATGACCACGACTGCCGTGCCCCGGGCCCAGGTCCTGCCGGACGGGGAAGCCGCCACCTACGCCGACTGGTTCGCCTGCCTGGCCGAACCGACCCGGGTGCGGCTGCTGCACGCGGTGGCCACCGCACCCGGCGGGATCACCGTCGGCGCGCTGACCGAGCTGCTCGGGATCAGCCAGTCCACCTGCTCCCACCACGTGCGCAAACTCGCCGACGTCGGGTTCGTGCAGGTCCGCAAGGAGGGCACCGCCACCATCGTGACCGTGAACGCGGCCTGCTGCGCCGGCCTGCCGCACGCCGCCGACGCGGTCATGGGGCTGCTCGCGCCGCGCCCGTGCTGCCCGGAAGACGTGCCCGCCGACGTCACCGTCCGGGCCCTGCGCGACGAGGACTGGGCCGCGGTCCGCCGCATCTACGGCGAGGGCATGGACACCGGTGTCGCGACTTTCGAGACCGCCGTCTCCAGCCGCGCCACCCTCGACGCGAAATGGATCGCGGGGCAGCGGTGGGTCGCCGAGATCGACGGCACCGTGGTCGGCTGGGCCGCCGCCACCCCGGTGTCCACTCGCGAGTGCTACTCCGGCGTGGCCGAAACCTCGATCTACGTCGCGGACGGCCACCGCGGCCGGGGTGTCGGCAAGGCGCTCATCCGCCGGCAGGTCATCGCCCTCGACGAGGCCGGCTACTGGACCCTGCAAACCTCCATTTTCACGGAGAACCGCGCCAGCCTCGCCCTGCACCACTCGGCCGGCTACCGCACCATCGGCATCCGCGAACGCATCGCCCAACGCAACGGCACCTGGCACGACACCGTCCTCCTCGAACGCCGCAACAACATCAGCTGAAAAATGCCCCAGAAGGAGCGGCCGAACGAGCGCATGGCTCGGGAGATCGCGCTGAGACGTTGCGTGTCCCTGTGAGCTGTCACGACGACAACACGCAAGGCTCGATGGTGGACGCGCTGATCCACTACCCGGACGGCAGCCGCTCGTCCTCGACACGGATCGCGGCCGTTCTGGGCCGGGCTCGCCGCCGGCGCCGCGGCAATAAACCCCAGACACTGTCCTAAGTTCAGGTACGGCGGTCGTGGTTTTGCACGCTTTGAGGTCCTGTATGAGCGCATCGGTGTAAGCGCACGTCGGGCCGTAGCCATGCCCGGCGTTGCTGCGCCGGAGATCCGCAGCGTGCGGATCTTCCCGGACGGGTCCGCGTCACCGCGCCGGCGCCGGGGTGACGGAACTGCCCTCGCGCTTGGTGATCTCGGCTCGCACGAGCGGTGCGACCTCGGCGCCGAGCAGTTCGATGGCCCGCATGAGGTCTCGGCGGGCGACCGTGCCGACGGCTAGTTGCAGCATGGTTCGTTGGTGGCCGAGCACCTCGTGGTGGTTCGGCAGCTTCTCGGCGACCTGTTGCGGGGTGCCGACGGCGTAGGTACTGCCGGGGCCGCTCTTTGTGGCGACCTGCGCCGCGGTGACGCCCTGGATCCCCTTGGCGGCGCCGACGACGTTGAACAGCTCGGCGTCGGCGGGGAAGTAGATTTCGGCGGCGCGCTGGGAGGTGCCAGCGACGAAGCCGTGCAGGGTCATCGCCACCGCCGCGATGGCACCCGGCGCCGACACCCTCGCCGTCGCCGGCCACACCGGCACCAGCGTCTTCGCCGCACCTGGACGTGAGATCATCCTCCCGGTCGCCGAAGAGGCTGCCGCCGGCACCCTGACCCTCGAGATCGACACCGTCTTGCCCCTGACGGAAGCGGCCGACAACCTTGCGATTCGCTGACGCGCCAGGAGTTCGTCGGCATCGACATCTCCGTCGACAGCCTGGCCGAATGCGAGCGCCAGGTGAAGCAGGTGTGTGACACCCCGTTCCGCGGGGTCGAGATCGACGTCGCCGACCCCGAAGCCGTGCTGCGGCAGATCACCGAGCCTTGCGACATCTTCCTGTGCCTGTACCTGTTCGAAGTACTGCCTACGCCCGAGTACGACGAGCGCGTGCTGCGGCTGGCCCACCAGATGCTCGCCCCCGGCGGGCTCGCCCTCATCCAGATCAAGTACGACGACGGCCGCGCCAGCAAACCCCGCCGCCGCGCCTACACCTCCGGCATCTCCCAGGTGACCACGTATCCGATCGGCGGCTTCTGGCAACTTGCCGAACGGTGCGGCTTCACTCCCGAAGGCATCGAACTGGTGCCGGAAAACGAACTCGACACACGCTAAGCCTACTTCTTCCTGTCCAAATGAGCGGTTCTCCGCCGCCGTGCGACCCGGTGTCGCGCGCGGCGGAGACGGGCTCAGGCGGCGGTGCTCAGCAGCGGGTCCAGCACGTCCCGCAGGGTGACCACACCCAGCAACTGCCCTTGCTCCTCGACCAGAGCCAGGTGGGTGCGGGTCTCCGCATCGTGCCTTCACGTCAGACCCGCTGCGGGAGGACAATCACAGCGTTGAGTCCAGCGGGAGGCACCGTATGGCCAGGTCGTTCCTTGAGGCCGCCGTGATCGTCCTCGCTGTGTTCGTGTTGGCGGCCATCTTCATCTGGGCGGTGGCCAACCTGTAGGGGCGCTTCACCGCGCTGTGGATGCGTGGGGGACTGCAGTAAACGCCGCCACGGACAGTGCCAACAGTGGCGACCGGCTAGTCGGAGGTACGCGGCGTTGTCGATGAGGTCGAGGTCGGTCAAGCGAGGGCGGTGCGGGACGGCGGCAGCGAGCGTTGGAGCGCGACCGGCAGTTCAGTGGGCTTCCTCGGCTGCGATCTCCGTCCTGGCGAGCTCGCGCAGCTCGTCGGCGGTGTGCCGCTGGAGCATGTCCCTCGGCGCCACGATCTCCCGTATCCAGACGAAGCCGGACTCGTCCGGGTAGGCGACCGTCGACCGGACCGGCTCGCCCGAGTAGCGGCGGAGAAGATCAGCCTCGCCCTTGGGTCACCTTGGCCATCGCCGGGTCGAAGGTCGTGCGGTGGTAGCACGCAGCGGTGAGGTACTGACCGGCGCTGTTGCGCAGCGGGCCCAGTCCTGCCCGGTTCTTGCGGATCTGCCGAGAATTCGGCCAGTACGGCCTGCCTTCGGCGAGGAAGAAGTCGAAGTCGACCGCTCGGCGCCCGGCCTGCATGGTGTCCCACGGCACGCGAATCCGCACGACATGACGGACCCCGCGGGCGATCTCGCGGCCGGGGAACCAGCCCATCGCTCCATCGTCGAAGCGCCATAACAGCTTCTCGTGTGCTGTCGCCTGGGCCGAACTGTCGATGCCGAGTTTGAAGCCGGGCTCAGGGTGCCGGAGATCGGGCCCGTGCAGGCTGATCTTGATCGCGTCCAAGCTGCGTTGCTTGAGGTAGAACGAGGTGCCTGCTGCCCACCAGCGGTAGGTGTAGCTGCAGACTGGCGCCGAGGTGCTGTACGCCGCGACGCAGATGGCTTCCTCAACCCTGCCCATGCCGGAATGCTAGCTGGCCGGTGCGACGGATTTGATCGATTTCGAGTTCGGCATGCACTTCGGTGGGGGTGGGATGTGGGGGACGGGGTCCTGGTTCCGGCCACCCGGGCGCAAGGCATGAGCGGCGGCGCGGAGGATTGTGGCGCGGGGCAGGGCGAACGGCGTGTGGAGGCCAGCAGGCCGAGGGCGCTGATCGCGATCGACATGCCGTAGTTCTGTCGGCTCACCGAGATGTCCCGGCGGCCGAGGTCACGCAGGTCGAGCAGCGCGCGGAGGTCGTTCGCGGCCAGGGCGACGTCCGCGGTCTCCACGGCGACGTCGGTGCAGGGCACGCCCATCGTGATGCCGATGTCGGCGAGCGCAAGGGCGGGCGCGTCGTTGGTGCCGTCGCCGACCTCGCCCGCGGCTTGAACGCGGCCCCTGGCGTTGCCGGGCAAGCCCGGCGTACGGTCGTGAAATACAGAGAGACGACCACGCCTGCCTCGCCCGGGGTGAGTGACGCACTGGGCCGACCCGGTGAACCCCATGATCACGAGGTGGCACCATGTGCCCCGCCCGCAAACTCAACGGACCTACGACCTCCGAACTACTCCTGCGGCGCCGCGCTCACATCCCCGAACTCACCGCTCTACGGCATGCCCTGACCCGCTGGAACCTCGCCCGCGGCCTGCCGCCGCGACTCACCCCCTATGTCGAGCTCGCCGCGTAGGAGGCGCTGGCCAATGTGTACCTGCACGCCTACCCCGCCGGCGCCACCGGGGATGTCGAACTACGCGCCCAGCACCCTCCCGGCACCCTCTGGGTCGACATCAGCGACGAAGGGGACTGGCAGCCACCCCGCGCTGACTGTGGTCCGTGGCGCGGCCGTGGCTTGGTTCTGATCAACCAGCTCGCCGGCCAGACCGCCATCGCCTCCACCGCGTCCGGCACCACCGTCTCGTTGACCTGAGAGTTCACGCAGCAGTAGCCGTCGTGGGGCGCGCGCTCTCCGTACGTTTCGGCCTTCCCGGCACCCGCCGCGGCGCCGTCGGCAAGGTCGGCCGGGCGGTGGGCGTGAGTCGGTGTCGCGGCGGTAGCGCGACTCTCAGGTGGGTGGGAGTTGCGCGTGGGGGGCGGCCTGGTCGAGGTCGGCGGAACGGAGGCGGAAGACCTGCAGGGTCAGCCCGAAGTACTTGCTGGTCTCGCCGACCCAGTGCATGCCGTTGCGGCGGACGGTGGCGGCGGCCCTGGTGTTGCCGGGCCGGACCACGGCGAACAGTTCGTCGATGTCGTGGCGGAAGGCCCACTCGGCGAGGGCGTGGGTGGCTTCGGTGGCGTATCCGTGTCCCCAAGCGTCGGGGTGGAGTTGCCAGCCGATCTCGAGGTCTTCGTTGCCGGGCGGGAGGGGCAGCAGGATCGCCCCGCCGATGACCTGGTTGTCGCTGCGCCGCTGGATGGCCCAGCGCCCGGCCGGCAGGGCGGCACGGGTGTTTTCGGCGATCCATTGCTGCAGCAGCAGGCGCATGGCCGCCAGATCGGGAACCTTGTCCATGACGGGGCTGAGCCAGCGCGCTACCGCCGCGTTGCCGAACACGGCCAGCGCCGCGGGTGCGTCCGAGACGCGCCAGCCTCGCAGGATCAGCCGCGGGGTGACGAGCGGCGGCCGGAGTTCGGCCTGCGGAGCCTGAACACTGCTGACCGTGGTCATCGGGTGCCGCCGCCGTCGGCTTCCCATCGCTGGGTCGCGGAATCCGGGAACTCCGCGTCGGCGTCCGGACCCGGGGCGAGAAGCGCATCGGGGCTTTGGTCGTTGTCCCGCTGCGCAGCCCTCATCAGAACGTCGTGCGCGTCTGCCGTGGCCATGTCGGGCGGCAGGGTGAGCAGGGTCAGGCGTTGCCGGCCCTGACCGGCCACGGTCACCGTGTGGGGAGGCTGTGAACGGAACCCCTCCAGCCGGATGGTGCGGCCCTCGATGACGAGGCGGCGGGGAACGGAGGTCCACGTGGCCAGGTTGTAGGTGACCCGCTCGATGGTTCCTGGCCGGATCGCCAGGACAGCCAGTAGCGGCGGCAGTTCGGCGGCGAGGTCGCGGGACCGTGGCCACCAGGCGCCGTCGACGTAGCCGGCGACGGACCCCTTCGGCTTCAGGCGCAGACGCAGCGTGTGGTGCGACGGCTCGGCGGCCGCCGGGGGTGGGACGAGTGTGGTCGGGCTCGACATGATGCCGATGCTCCCGTCTCCGGTCGTGACACGACCGGGAATTCCGCCGAGGACGACGCGGGCTTGGCCACTCGCGTACGAGATGTTCTCGACAATTCCTATTCTACACCGATTCGGAATCCCACCGGCGAACAACGTTTGGGCCGACGGCCGCAGGTTATGCCTCCCGGAGGCCGAGCTCGCCGGGCGGGCCGGAATCACACCGGCGACCAGACTTCGAAGGAGTTCATGAGATGACAACTCCGGCTACTCAGAACGCGTCCCCGAACGCGCCGGGCGGAGGCCAGGCCGGCGCGAGCCAGCTGGTCACCGAGCAAGGGACGACCACCATCGCCGACACGGTCGTGCAGAAGATCGCGGGTCTGGCGGCCAGTGAGATCGCCGGGGTGTACGCCCTCGGTGGTGGTGCCGCGCGGGCTTTCGGCGCCCTCCGCGAACGGATCCCCGGAGCTTCGGCCAGCGCGGCGCAAGGCGTGTCGGTCGAGGTGGGGGAGCGGCAGACGGCCGTGGACCTCGAACTGGTCGTGGAGTACGGCGTCTCGATCGTCGATCTCGCCCGCGCGGCCCGGCGCAACGTGATCCTCGCGATCGAGCGCATGACAGGGCTGGAGGTCGTCGAGGTCAACATCGCCGTCAACGACGTGCATCTCCCCGATGAGGAGGCCGACACCGAGGGCGGACAGACGACCAGGTTGCAATGACTTCCGAGCTCGACGCCGACCTGATCGCTGCCGCGGTCCGGGCGGTGCCCGCCGTGGCCGACCTGGACAGCGGGCGGTTCGGCGACGTGGCGACGTATCTGCCTGGACGCCGGGTGGCGGGCGTGCGCATCCGGCCGGAGGAGATCACCGTCGGCGTGGTCAGCCGGTATCCGGCCACTGTCACCGAGGTCGCCGCCGCCGTCCGGGCGGCGGTCGGGAAGGTCGACCGTCCGGTGCGGGTGGCGGTCATGGACATCGTGCTGCCGGTGACCGCGCCGGCAGCGTTCGGCCGAGTCGCAGTAAAGGAAGAACTCTCATGAACTTCACCGTTCTCGGGCTGTTGTCCGGCATCGTGCTGGGCCTCGCGGGCGCGTTCGGCGGTTTCAGCGCCTTCCTCATCGTGCTCGTCCTCGGCGCGCTGGGCCTGCTGGTCGGCCGGGTCGCCGACGGCAAGCTCGATCTGTCCCAGCTCACCGGTCGCGGCCGCCGCTGACCATGTCGGTACTGGATTCGCGCGCCGGAACCGGCCAGGACGAGCAGGAGATGAGCGAACGCGGCCGCACCGACATCGCCACTCGTGCGGTCGAGCGCCTGGCCGCGTACGCAGCAACGGAGATCGAGAGCGTCGGCGGCTCGGCTCGCCAGGTGCTCGGTGTCACCGTCGGCGCCGAGGACCAGGACCGTGCCGCCGCCGTGCAGGCGAAGGTGGACGGCGCTACCGCCGAACTGGACGTCCGTCTGTCGATCGCCTACCCGAAACCGGTTGCCGCGACCTGTGAAGAGGTCCGGTCCCATCTCGTGCGGCGGGTCGGCGAGCTGACGGGGCTGGCCGTGTCGCGGGTCGACATCACCGTGACCGCCCTGCACGGCGCGGCCACCGCGGGGAGGGTCCGGTGATCCGCCGTCCCCGCCGCAGCCTGCCTGCCGGCCTGAGCGCCGTGGCGCTCCTCGCGGCGTGCGTGCTGGTCACGACGTCCGCGATCCAGATGATCGTGGGTCAGCCGCCGATCCTCAGCTACGACGCGGTGGCCGACGCGCTGAACAGGACGCGATGGGACAGCCCGGGCGCCGCGATCGCCGGTGGGGTGGCCTCGGCGCTCGGGCTGGTGTTGCTGCTGGCGGCGGTCCTGCCGGGCTCGGCGACGGTCGTTCCGCTCGACGACGACGGCGACGGGCTCGATGCCGGCGCCTCGCGCCGGCGGTTGCGCACCACACTGAGTGCGGCGGCCGCCGGGGTCGACGGCGTGAGCCGGGCCAGGCTCGCCGTGCGCCGCCACCGCGTGACGGCGAAGGTGCGTACCGACCGCGCGAGCGGCGAGGGCCTGGCCGACGCGGTGTACGCGGCGCTCGAACGACGGATCGCGGAGATCTCACTCGCGGCCCGACCGGCGCTGCGCGTCCGGGTACGCAGCACACGGAGCCAGAAATGAGCGCCCACAACCCGCCGGCGCGGCTCAACCGTGGCCTGCTCACATTGCTCGGGCTGATCTTGTTCGCGGCCGGCGGACTCACCCTGGCCACCCATTTCGGCTGGCCGGGCTTGTTCGACCCGGCAAGTACCGTCGTCCCCGGCAGGGGGCGCCCCCCTACCTGGGCGCTCTACATCGTCGCCGCGGTCGCCGTCCTTCTCGGGCTCCTGTGTCTGCGGTGGCTCACGGCGCAACTGATCCGCAAGCCACGCCGCGGCATCTGGCGCCTGGAAAGCGACCCGGACCGGGGCCGCACCGAACTGGCCACGACCACCGCGGTCGAGCCTTTCGCCGACGAGATCGAAACGTACCCCGGGGTGCGGGCCGCCGAAGCCTCCCTCACCGGGGCGCAGCACAACGCCACCCTCACCGTGGTCATCCACACCGAACAACAGGCATCCCTCCCCGCCATCCGGCACCGGGTGCGCACCGAGGCGCTGCCCCGGCTGCGTCAGGCGCTCGATCTGCAGGCACTACCCACCGCGGTCGAATTCCGCTTCACCGGCAAACCGACGTCGACGGTCCAGTGATTTCCGCGGACGGCGCCGAGGCGTCCACGGACGAGGCGTGGCTGGGCCACGCGCGGGTATCCCTGGCAGGCAGGAGACGGGCGGCGTGCGCGAGGAGAGCTGTGCGATGAGGGTGGGAATCCTGGACATCCTGGCTCCGCCGGCGCGGGGACCGGCGGAGGTGGGCTACCGCCTGTTGATGACCAAGCAGTTCGCCGGCATCACCCCGCAAGCCATCTCGGTGTGGTGCCGCAGGCAGGGGCACGAGACGTTCTACGCCACTTACTACGGTCTGGGCGACCCGCACCGGCTGCTGCCCGGGGACTTGGACGTGGTGTTCATCGCCTGCTACACGCAGGTCAGCCACCTCGCCTACGCACTGGCCAAGCTGTATCGCCAGGCCGGTGTGCGCACGGTGATCGGCGGCCCGCACGCCAAGGCGTTCCCGGCCGACTGCCAGCGTTTCTTCGACCTGGTCGTCGGCGAGTGCGACGCCGAACTGGTCTCCGGCATCCTCGCCGGCCACTACGAGCCGGGCAGCCGGATCTCCGCGGCCCGCCCGTTCGACGACGTGCCGACCGTGGCCGAGCGGATGCCGGAGATCCGCAAGTCGGCGTTCTTCTGGGGCCGCAAACCGTTGCTGCTATCCGCCGTGCCCATGCTGGCCAGCATGGGCTGTCCCTATCACTGCGACTTCTGCATCGACTGGAACACGCGCTACCGCCTGCTGCCTCCCGAGCGGCTGGCCGAAGACCTGCGGTATCTGGCTCGGCACCTACCGGGCACCCTGATCGTGTTCCACGACCCGAACTTCGCGGTGACCTTCGACAAGGTCCTGGACGTACTGGAGGACCAGCCGCCGGGCGCGCGGCCGCCCTACATCATCGAAAGCTCGCTGACCGTGCTCCGCGGGAACCGGCCCAGCCGGCTCAAGGACACCAACTGCGTCATGGTCGCGCCGGGCGTGGAGTCCTGGACCGACTACTCGAACAAAGCCGGCGTGGGCCGGGAGGGTGGCACAGCCAAGGTCGACCACGTGGCCGAGCACTTCACGCGGCTCGCGGAGAACGTGCCCTACCTGCAGGCGAACTTCATGTTCGGGCTCGACACGGACCAGGGCGACGAGCCGGTCGAGCTGACCAAGCGGTTCATGGACCGCACTCCGTTCGTCTGGCCCACGATCAACATCCCGGTGCCGTTCGGCGGCACCCCGTTGCACGACCAGCTCACCGCCGACGAACGCATCCTGACCACGATGCCGTTCAACTTCTACTACGCGCCCTACCTGGTGACCACCCTGCGCCACTACGACCCGGTCACCTACTACACCAAGCTCACCGAGCTGTACGCCCACGCCGCCTCGCCCGCCATGCTGCGCCGCCGGATGCGCTCGACGTCCCACCGCCTCATCCGCTACGTCCACCGTGCGCGTACCGCGGCCTTCCGCGGCGACATCGCCAGCTTCCACCGGATCCTGGGCATGCTGCGCGACGACCCCCGGTTCCTGGCCTTCCACGAAGGACGCACCACCAGACTGCCCGACTACTACCAGCACCTGGGCGATCGCATGCTCGGCCGCTACGCCGAACTGCTGTCGCCGGCCGACCGGGTACCCGACCTCACGCAGACGCTCGTGCCCGGCAAGGGATGACGAAGCCTGCGGCAACGATGACGCGATGGCCAGGCCGCCGCTGGCACGCGTAGACTAGAGACATCCGGCGATGACGACACCGCAACCTGTAGTGCCAGCCCACACCGGGACTACAGACGAGGCACGTCATGTCGAACCTCTTGGACCGCGCGCGGCGGGCCCGCGCCCGCTACGGCACAGACACACCCCTTCCTCAGCCCGAGAAGCACGGCGCGGCGCCACCAGCACCGGTGGTCGACAGCCCGGCACCGCAAGCCGCCACCGGTGAACCCGCACCCGCACCCCGGCCGCGGAAGACTCGCGTGGCGCGGACCAGGATCAGCGGCACCTGGGTCGCGGTGATCATCGCCGTACTCGTGCTGGTCGTCCTGCTGATCTTCATCCTGCAGAACCCCACCCGTACCGAGCTGACCTTCCTCGGCGCCACCGGGACCTTGCCCGTCGGGGTGGCCATGCTCCTCGCCGCCATCGCCGGAGCCCTGCTGATCGCCCTGATCGGTTCCGCCCGCATCCTCCAGCTCCGGCACGCGGCGCACCGACGTCACCGGTGACCGCGACCGCAGGAGGCGGGGAGCATGGGTGAGGCGGCAACTGCGCGCGATCCGGGGAATGACAACCGCTAGGTCACGCCACCAAGGTCGTAGGCACACGCCTGAATCCCCAGCGTACGCGTCGACCGCACGCCGTATGACCTCCGCTCGGTGCTCCTCGCGGACAGCCTTGACAAGCCGCCGCGCCCGAGTCGTGCCAATCCCGAGCCGCACACGGAGCGTGTCCGCCGAGATCGGCTTCCGGTGAGCAGCCCGGTGCGCTGCGTCTTCTCACCGTGCTCGCGCCAAGAGCGCCTCTGGTGTCCTAGCGACGATTGCTCGCTCGTCACCGTGCTGTGGGAGGTCCTCATCGAGTTCGGGCTCCGCTTCCGGCGCAACGTCATCCGAGTCCGCTTGGACAGTCGGCTTGGGCTGATCGACCTCGTGCGCGGGCCCGAGGATCGAAAGATCAACCGCGGGAGCGACCAGCGGGGCGACCCAGGCGGGAACGCCGAGCCGGAGCGCGAGATTGAGGACCTTGCCGAAGCCGAACAGAAGGGCGAGGCCGACGACGCCCATGATCACGGTGACAGCCTGAACCACAGCAGCCCCATCCGAACCTGGACGGGTCGACGCCACTGCACGCCTGGTCATGGGGCGCCCCCTGCTTCAAAGCGCGGGCGGCCGTGGGTGTCTCGGGTCGGGATTGCCGCGTTCACGCAGCTTGTTCAACACGCGGTGTGATTGACCCCGAAGTGATCGCCGACTCGCACTAGAGACCAACTGAGGTTGCAGAGATGGACAGCGTGGTCGTTCTGCTCGGGGTAGGCCGCGGCGACGCATCGGCACGCTGTGTCGGCGGAGGATTGGCGCTGCCCCTTCGCCGTTCGATGCCTAACCGGTCGCCGAGTTCGTAGACCGTCGCGCCGGACCGGTAGCCGGCGATCAGCTCTTCGACTCCAGACCGACTGTGCAGTTGAACCGACGTCCGGTGGCGAATCGCGCGCTCGTGGCGACGAGGGTGTGAAGTGGTTCGGGGTCGTGCTCGGCGAGGTAGCGGTAGCTCTGCGGTGGCCGGAACGCGGCGTAGTCGCGGAGCCAGGCGAGTTCGTATGGCGTGTGAAGGCGCTGTGGTGGTTCGAGGGTCAGGCAAGTGCCGGCCTCGGCGCCGGCGAGGTAGTTGTCGAACTCGGCGCGGGACAGAGCGAGGTTTTTGCGGTGGCGCCGCCACAGTCGGGCAGGGGTGTCGGTGTGCACCGAGATGAGCCGGGCGAGGCCGACGACCGACATGATCGGGGCGCTGGCGTAGATGATGATGGTGGTACCAGGTTGGGCCGAGACCCGGGTCCGGCGGAGTTCCACGGTCTTGCTGCCGTCGAGGATCGCCTGGGCGAAGCGTGGGCGAAGCGACATGAGCAGTGGTCGTTCGTCGGTGCGCTCTGAGGCCTGCTTCGTCACAGCCGGTGACCTTACCGGGAGGGGAAGCGGCAGCTGACCTCTGGTGCGACCGGACATGAGGGGAACACTAGTTCGATTGATCGACATTGTCACGAGGCCGTGGCTGCTACTGCGTGCCGGTTCCTTCCCGGTAGATCTTGCCGAAGAGCTCAGCTGGGATCTGCCGGGCGCTCATGAAAGCGGTGGGCCCGTCGCCCACTTGCTCGCGGTAGCGGTGGTAACGGCGGAGTGACACGGGCGCCCGGAAGATCTCTGTGTTGGAGATGCGGAGGGCTTCGGCTTGCTGGCGGCCTCGTGCTGCGCGGGTGACCGCGGCCAGGTCGAACACGCCGTAGTAGGACAGCGCTGCATGCAGATTCTCCGGACTGTCGATCATCAGCCCTTCGAGCTGCGAGGCGGCGAAGAAGTGCCCGCTGCCCGTGCCCTTTCCTGTCGAGAGCCAGAGGACGCGTCCGGGCTCGGCGAGGGGGTTGTTGCCGACGCTGTGGTAGTAGACGTGTTCCCGTCCCAGGGAGAGTTGTGGGTCGCGGGGCACGATGCCGTCGGGGTATCCGAACAGCTCGTGCGCGTACCCGCTTCTGATCGGAACGACGAAGCAAGGCAGCTCGCTGTCCAGCAGTTTGGCCGGCCACCAGGCCTGCTCGAGCCGCGCCGCCGCGTGTGCGGTCAGGCAGGGCTCAGGAGTGGTGCGGCACCGAGACCTGCGGCCCGGAGGGCGTTGTTGGCTGCGCTCACGACCTCGCGTGCCGTTCCGCAGACGTCGACGACTGGCGCGTACCAACGGCCGTCCACGTGGGTCATCAACTCGAAGTCGGCCCCTTGCTCGACCCGCGGTGCCAGGTGGGGATCGGCGATCTCGACGAGCTTGGTCCCCGCCTCCCGTGCTTGTTGCTTGAACAGCCAGAGGAGGTGCCTGGCGAGGGTGTCGCCCGTGGGGTGGTCGGCTACTCGCAGGAGCGGCACGGACCAGCGCTTGTCTTCGAGGTGGCCGCAGTACAGGGCGATCGCTCGGGCGTCGTCGCCGTGAACCAGCCACGGTCCTTGCCCGCATTGGATCAGTTGCTCGACACGTTCTTGCAGGTCGCGTTTGCGTTCGCCGCCGGTTTTCGCGAGGAAGGCCGCGAGTTCGCGTTTGAGTCCGGCTCCCGCTCGGGCGTGGCTGAAGCTGCTGCCGGACAGGGCGACTTGGCGAAACGCTTCGGCGTTGGCGAGTTCTTCCAGGTGGAGGACCACATACGTCGGAGTCATGATCTTCATGCCAGTGAGGTTCCCGATCACGGGGCCGAGGAGCTTGATCAGACCTTCGTCCCACGTGAGGAATACGCTGAGGCCGGCAGCCGCTGCGTGTGCCACCTGCACCAAGTCGTTGCGGTCCTGCTCGGTTGCCGGGTATGTGGGCGCATCCGCGCGAATGGCTTTCAGCAGTTGATCGTGCAGCGATTCCGCCGCGGCGCGGTCGGCATGGATCGTCGGGTAGGTGTCGATGGCTAGTAGCAGGGGTTGCCGGCCGTCGCGGCTGGTGCGATCGAGTTCGGCGTGCATACCCGAGGTGATCACCAGCTGGAGCCGCCCGGCGAGGTGGTCGGCGATGAGGAAGTCCGAGCGGCGCCGGCGTGCCGCAGGGGCGGCCAGATCGCGGACGATGTTGAGGTCGATCGCCGCCCGCAACTCGACCGGCTGCTCGAACTCAGTGAAGAGGTCCGGATGACCATGGTCCTTCCACCACACGGTCATCGGGGCTCGATCGCGCCCCCGGCCCGTGGTTCGTGCCCGGGCTGTGAAGCCCAGGCTGGACCACGTCTGCTCGAGCCCGTAGCCGTCACGGCACTTGGCGCGAATGCCCAGCCGATCCTGATGGCGGCGGGTCATCTCGTCGACGAGAGCACGAGCGACGCCGGTGCCACGTGCGTCCGGCTCGACGCACAGGTGGGTCAAGGAGACTTCGTTGCGGGCAAGTCGGAACAGGGCATATCCGATCAACGCCCCGGCCCGCTCGTGGCGTGCGATGAGCAACCGCGATTGCTCCGCGGCCTCTTCGAACGCGGCGTAGGACAACTGCCCCAGCCGGTCGATGAACCGGTTGCCGAGACCGATGGCGGCCTGGTAGCCGTCTCGATCCTCCGGTGCGAGCGGCACTACCTGAACCTGCGGCTCGACCATGAGGTCCAAGCATGGCCGATCACCGGAGCTGCGGAGCCCGAACAGTGATCAACCACCCAGTTGGCATAGTGACTCCAGCGGGCCGGTTCAGCTGCCCAGAACCGCGGATTCGCTCGCGCGATGCGCCGTGGGAGCACGGTGGGGAGCAACTTGGGAGCAGCGTTGCGCGCCGAGCGGGCCGGAACGGTCCTCAACCGACCTGAACCAACCGCGCTGACCTGCAGAAGTCAGATTTCCGCAGGTCAGCGCGGTATCGCGTACATAGTTCACACCGAAGAGGTCACTGGTTCGATCCCAGTATCGCCCACCGGTTGTTGTAGCTGTTCAGACGGCCTGCCGACGATCATCGTCGACAGGCCGTCGGCGTTCGTGGGGAGCGGGCTGTGAGCAGGATCGCACCCGCGGTATGCAGGTTTCCGCAGGTCAGAGCGGGTACGCGGACATGGTTCACGCCGAAGAGGTCGATCCCGGTATCCGTCCACCGGTAGTCACTTCACGAGATCGGAGTCCGCCCCCAGCCCGGCGTCGGCACCCGCCGCGAGCTCGCACATCGCCCGGAATTCGATGGCCATGTGGACCTTGTGTCCCTCGACGATCTGTCGCCGTGTCGCCGCCGGGTAGAGCGAGCCGAGTTTGACGGCAAAACCGTTGTCCAACGGCTTGTACTGGTGGAATGCCAGGACGTTGATTTCGGTGCCATCGCTGGCCAGGCTCGTCGAGCCAGCCGTGAGGACCAGGTATCCAGCTGCCGGTTCGACGGGAACCGGGATGGCGGGGTCCGCGATGAGGTGCATCTCGGTCGGGGCGCCGTACATGCCGAAAGTCTCCATCGCGTGCATGCCGTCGCCGTCTTCTTCGATGAAGTAGTGGTCCGGGTTGAGCGAGGCGTAGTCGCGGCTCAGGTTCGCTGGACCGAGCGCGGCATGAAGCTCCTCGATGCGCAGCCCTGTCACTGTGACATCGGCGGTGGCGAACCGCAGGGGAGCGTTCTTCCCGCTCCCCGCGTTCACCTCCTTCCACATCCTGTCGGACGCCCGCAGCAGGTCCCGGTAAAGATGTGTGATGCCCTCGACCCCGTACGACCGACGTGCGGTGATGCAGGCCGTGCGGGCTTCGGCGGCGTCGAGGAAGTCGATTTCCTCGTGGGTGAGCCTGCCGCCGGCGTGTTCGATGGTGGCTCCCAGCCGTGTCATTTCGTGAAGCACATGACGATGGCGGTCGTACTCCACCGCGGCGAGCTGTTCACCGGACCAGGGGCGGTTGTCGATCGAGCAGGCGATAGCGATGTCTGGCATACGGGTGCCTTTCTGGTGCGCCTTGTCACGCAGTGGTCGTGGGCGGCTCGCGTTCCCCGGTCTACGAGGTCGTCTGGAAGTCCTGGGTGCCGATGACGCGCAGCAGTTCGAGCTTTTCGGCGGCGTCGGTGCCTTCGAGGGGGAAGAAGGCGAGGAGGTTGAGGTCGGCGTCGGGGGTGAGCATGACCTCGCAGTGCAGCTCGATCGTTCCCACCTCGGGGTGAACGGTGCGCTTGAGGTCGGAGCGGCGGACGCCGACCTCGTGCCGCTGCCACAGTTCGCGGAACTCGTCACTGGCCTCGATCAGATCGTTCACCAGAGCGGTGACGTCGGCGTCGCCACCACGCCGGGAGTACGTGGCGCGCAGGTCGGCGACGTGTACCGCGGCCAGACGTGCCCAGTCTTCTTCGGGGACACGGGCGTGTCCCGCCGGGTCGGTGAACATGCGCCAGATCATGTTGCTGTCGCGGCCGGGTGCGGTCTCCCCGTAGCCCAGCAACGCAGTGAGCAGGGCGTTTTTCCACACGATCTCGCCGAGATCGGTGTAGATGCAGACGGGCACATCGTCGAGACGACTCGCGAGGGCGATGAGTCCTGGGCGGATGTGCCGTCCGGCTCGGCGCAGAGGTGCCGGATATCCGGCGAGGTGGAGCAGGTGATCGCGTTCGTCCAGATCACATCGCAGCGCACGTGCCAGAGCGGCCACGACGGATTCCGACGGGGCCGACCCGCGCTCCTGCTCGAGCCGGGCGTAATGGTCCGTGGAGATGCCGGCCAGCTGTGCGACCTCCTCACGCCGCAGACCCGGCGTCCGACGGCGAGCACCAGCAGGCAGGCCGACGTCGGCCGGTCGCAGGCGTTCCCGCCTGCGACGGAGGAAGTCAGCGAGGCCGTGCCGATCGATCATTCCTCCACTATCGGCCGCGCCGGACCGATTAGCCAGGGAGAGCCTCTCCGTGGATGCAACGGGCCTGGTCGGGGCACGCGCGACCGGAGAGGCTCGTGGCATGACCGATTCACCTTCCGCGACGCTCCACACCCGCCACCTCGGCCGCAGCGGCCCGGCAGTCTCCTCACCTGGTTTGGGTTGCATGGGCATGTCGGGCGCCTACGGGCACACCGATGACGACGAGAGCGTCCGCACCATCCACGCCTACCTCGACGCCGGGGGCACCTTGCTCGACACCGGTGACTTCTACGCCGCCGGGCACAACGAGCTCCTCGTCGGGCGTGCCCTGCGCGAGCGCAGCCGCGACGACGCCGTGCTCTCGGTGAAGTTCGGCGAGCTGCTCACCCCAGCCGGGATGCCGGCCGGGATCAAGGACGCCCGGCCCGAGGCGGTCCGCAACTTCCTCACCTACTCGCTCCGGCGCCTGGGCACGGATCACGTCGACATCTACCGTCCCGCCCGGCTCGACCCCCAGGTGCCGATCGAGGACACGATCGGTGCGATCGCCGAACTGGTCGAGCAGGGATACGTCCGGCACATCGGTCTGAGCGAGGTCGGCTCCGACACCATTCGCCGTGCCGCGGCCGTCGCGCCGATCAGTGACCTGCAGATCGAGTACTCGCTGTTCAGCCGGGAGATCGAGGACGACGTTCTCGCTGTCTGCCGCGAGCTCGGCATCGGCATCACCGCGTACGGAGTCCTGGCCAAGGGCCTCATCGGAGGCAGCGGCGCGACCGGCGGCGCCCTGCCGATGATGCCGCGGTTCCGGCCCGGCAACCGTGAGCACAACGACGCGCTGGTCGCCGATCTGGCGGAGATCGCCGAGGCGAAGCACGCCACGCTCGCGCAGGTGGCCATCGCCTGGGTCGCCGCCCAGGGCGACGACATCGTCCCGGTCATCGGATCGCGGCGACCCGGGCAGATCGAGACCATGATCGCCAGCACCGCCGTCACGCTCGACCGGGAGGATCTGGCCCGCATCGACGAGCTGATCCCGAAGGGTGCCGCCAAGGGCGGCCGCTACCCCGAACAGCACATGCCGGACCGCGGCGGCGAAGGCTAGACCGCGGGCCTCGGCGCGAGCGAGGGACGCCGCCACCTCGGTGCCACGCCCGTGATGTTCACTGGCCGCGGCCGAGGTGGCGCGCGATCACCATGCGCTGGATCTGGTTGGTGCCTTCGAGGATCTGCAGCGCCTTGGCGTCGCGCATCTGGCGCTCGACCGGGGAATCCTTGGTGTAGCCCCATGCTCCGTGCACCTGAACCGCGTCAGTCGTCACCTTCATGGCGGCGTCGGTGGCAACCAGCTTCGCGATCGACGCCTCCCGTGAGAACGGGAGGCCCCGATCGCGGCGCCGGGCCGCATCGAGCAAGGCTCCACGCGCGCCGGCCACCGCGGCCGCCATGTCGGCGAGCAGAAAGCCGAGGCCCTGGTGCTCGATGAGCCGCTCGCCGAAGGTTTCACGTTCCGTCGCGTATGCCACCGAATGATCGAGTGCCGCCTGGGCCAGTCCGACGGCGATGGCGGCGATTCCCAGCCGCCCGCTGTCCAGCGCCTCGAGCGCGATTCCCAGCCCCCTGCCGTCTCCGCCGACCAGCCGCTCGGCGTCGATTCTGACGCCGTCGAAGTCGACCGTCGCGACAGCCGACCCGGCCAGGCCCATCGTGCGCTCCGGGCGCCGTACCGACAGTCCCGGCGAGTCGGCGGCGACCAGGAAGCAGGAAATGCCGTGCGAGCGGTCCTTCGAGGTTCGGGCGAACACGGTGTAGAAGTCGGCGTCGCCGGCGTGGGTCACCCAGGCCTTGCTGCCGGTGAGCTCGAACCCTTCCGGCGTGCGCCGGGCCCGCGACTGCATCGCCGCCGGATCGGAGCCGGCGTGTTTCTCGGAGAGGCAGTAACCACCGAGCTGCCCGCCCGCCAGCATGTCGCCGAGCCAGCGTTCGGACTGGGCGCGCGTCCCGAGGGTGGCGAGCGGATAGCACGATGCAATGTGGACGCTGAGGCCGAGGCCGACAGCGGTCCAGGCGCCACCTATCTCCTCGAGCGCCTGTAGGTAGACCTCGTAGGGCTGACCCGACCCACCGGCCTGCCTGGGGTAGGGCATGCCCAGGTAGCCGAGCTCACCCAGCCGTGTGAACACATCCCGCAGCGACCCCGACTCGGATTCGTCGGCGGCTCGCGGCGTCAACTCCTCTTGAGCGAAACGGCGGGCCTCCTCCACGATCGCGTCCGCTTCGGGGGTCGGCAGAAGTCTCTTTGCTGGCACAGCGCCGATGTTAACGCCCGCTCGCGGCGCAAATGCCGATCACGCCGATTCTGTCCAAGTTTGAGACACACAGTGCTTCCGGCTCGTGCCTATCATCCTCACAACAGTCGAGACGGTCGCACAAGTCACGCGGGAAGGTGAGGCGTATGCCGGGTCAACTCGAAGGGAAGGTTGCCGTTATCACGGGAACCGGAAGGGGTATCGCTCGGAATGTCGCCCTGCGGTACGCCAGCGAGGGCGCCAGGATCATCGGTTGCGACATCAACGAGGAAACGGCCGCCGAAACCGTCGAGCTGGTCCGTAAGGCCGGTGGCGAGATGGAGGCGCTCTACCCGCTCGATCTCACCGTCGAGGAGAACGCCCATCGTCTCGCCGAATTCGCTGCCGAGACCTATGGCGGAATCGATATCCTCTACAACAGCGCCGCCCAGTTCCGGATCGGGACGATCGAGGACATGTCGCTCGAGGACTGGAAGTTCTCCCAGGACAACGTTCTCACATTGCACTATTTGGTCACCAAGCACGTGATTCCGCACATGCGCAAGCGCGGTGGCGGCGCGATCGTGTTCGTCGGATCGACGACCGGCATTCTCGGTGCCGGCTATCCCGGCAACCTGAGCTTCCTGCTGTCCTACTGCTGTGCGAAAGCCGCGGTCCTGCGGATGACGGTCATCCTCGCCAACGAACTGGCCGAGATCGGGGTCCGGGTCAACTCCGTCACGCCCGGCGCGGTGGGCACCGAAGCCGGGCTGACGTTCTACGGCGAACCCGGCACCGAGAGCCGCCGGGTCTCGGAGCTCGGCACGCTGGTGCCGAGGCTGGGCGAGCCGGACGACATCGCCAACGCGGCGCTCTTCCTGGTCTCGCCCCAGGCATCCTGGGTGACCGGCCAGAACCTGATCGTCGACGGCGGCTTGGTCGCCTCCGGCGGGATGGGCCCGGCGACAGCGGAGAACAAGGCGGCGATGGCGCCGGTCATCAAGCAGTTCTCCGTCGTCGACGGCAACTGGACGACGAGTGGCGAGCCGAAGGCCCGCTTCTGATTGTCCGGCCTTGACCTCGCATCCGCGCTGGAACCCGACCGCCCGGAAAGTATGCCGCTGCACATCCGCCCCAGGAGGTCTTGACCCGCTGGGGACGTGCGTGCTCAGGTGGTCGAGAGCGGCCTGAGACAGACCAACGTGGGTCTGCGGGGGGTGGTACCGATGACGAGAGCAGCCACGCAGCAGCGAACGATCGAGCTGGCTCGCCGGCGATTCCTGGCCGGCGAGGGCGCGGACGGTAGCGTCCGGGACACGATCCTGCGCTCGTGGGCGCGGTGCAGGGCAGCCGGGGTCAACCCCACGGGCCCGATCGAGCTTCCTCATCGCGGTCAGGCGGACCCGGACAGTGCGTTCCTCCGTGCGGTACGCAGTGTGGTCGAACCGATATTCGCCGAGATGCACACCGATGCCGTCGCGGTGCTCGTGAGCGATGCCCAGGGTCAGCTGCTGGGGCGATGGGCGAGCGCCCGGCGCCTGCTCGGCGCTCTCGACAGCGTGGCCGCCGCACCCGGCTACGACTGCGGGGAGCAACTCGCCGGAACAACGGCGCTCGGAACGGTCCTCGAAGAACAACATCCCGTTGCCGTCAGGGGAGCGGAACACTTCTCCGAGATCTACCACCACCTGTCCGCGTTCGGAGCGCCGATCATCCACCCCGTCTCCGGCACCTTGGAGGGGGCGATCGACTTCGTGTCCGCGTCCGCGGACGCTTCCGACCTCATGATGCCCCTGGTCATCCGTGCGGCACGCGAGATAGGCACACGCTTGCTCTCGGGCTATGCCGCGGCCGATCGAGCACTGCTCGACGGCTACCTGCGAGCGGACCGGCGCGGTTACCGTCGTCCGATCATCGCCGTGAACGATCGCCTGCTGATCACCAACCCGCTGGCGGGTGACCTACTGGGCGGTGTCGACCGGCGGTTGGTGCAGGAGAAGATCGAACGTGCGCTCGCGGACGGCAGGCGGAAGGTCGTCCTGTGCGAGGGTGAGCTGCCGGTGTACGCCACGATCCAGAAGATCGAGGCCGGGGACGGTTTCGCGGGAGCGGTCGTCCAGCTGCGCGCGGCCGAGCAGGAGCCGTCGCGGCGAGCTCGCCGGTCCGCGGAGTCGCCGTTGTCGGAGGCGTTGCCGGGCAGAAGCGCGGTGTGGCGACGGTTTGCGCGGGAAGCCGCCCACGCGTTGAAGACGAGGCAGCACACGCTGCTCGTCGGTGAGACCGGTGCGGGCAAGCTGACCTGTGCGCGACGGTTCTCCTCGGTCGCGGGCGGCACCGGGGACTCGACGGTCGACGTCAGCGAGGTGATCAGCAGGTCGCCGGGCTCATGGCTCGCCGAACTCGCCGAACTCGCCGAACTCGCCGAAAGAGCTTCGAACGGCGCGGTGCCACTGGTGCTGACCCACCTCGACAGGGTCGAGGAGCCCGCGCTCGCTGCGCTGTGTTCCTGGATGGACGGCCCCGGCGAACCGGCATGGATCATCGGGACGTTCACCACCGGTTCACCTCGCCCCACCGCGCCCGCATTGCTGGCAGCTCGCTTCCCTCACGTGCTCGAGGTGCCTCCGCTGCGCGACCGGCCCGAGGACATCCCGGAACTCATCGACGCCATCGCCGCCACCACCGGTCCCGCGGGCCTTCGCGTCGACGACGCGGTCAAACGAACACTGTCCTCGTTCGACTGGCCAGGAAACATCCGTCAACTCCACGGTGCCGTCGAGGCGGCCCACCGTGCGGGTGGCGGGGCCTGGATCCGCCTCAGCGACCTGCCCCTGCAGTTCAGAACGCCGAGGCACAAAAGGGTGTTGTCGAGGCTGGAACAGGCCGAGCGTGACGCGGTCATCGCGGCGCTGCAGGCCGCGAACGGCAACAAGAAGGCCGCCGCGGCCGATCTCGGGATCTCGAGAGCGACGCTCTACCGGCGCCTTGCCGCGCTCGATCTGGCTTGACCAACGATCGATCACGTTCGTGTCCATTGATGAGACACGGGCACCCCTTCCAGCGCACCTATTCTCTGTTCAGTGAGGGCCGGAGCGCCCGAATCGACACTCATCCGAGAGAAGCGCCTGAAGGGACATTGTGTTGGAGCGCAGGGTCGAGTTTCACAGTGAAGGAGACACGATTGTCGGTACCCTCTACCGGCCGGACGGCCGCGAGGGGCCGTTGCCGACCGTGATCGGTGCCGGCGGCTGGTGCTACACCAAGGAGATCGTGCTCCCGCACGTCGCCAGGATCGCCGGGCGCGATGACGTGCAGTTCCTGGCATTCGACTACCGCGGCTTCGGCGAGAGCGGGGGGCAACGCAGGCAGCACATCGATCCGTGGGCCCAGATTCAGGACTACCGCAACGCCGTGACCTTCGCGGAGCGGCTCGACGAGGTGGATGAGAACGCGCTGGGCGCGTTCGGCATCTCCTACAGTGGCGGTCACGTGCTGATACTGGCGGCGATCGAGCCCCGCCTGAAAGCCTTCGTGTCCGTGCTTCCCGTCGTCGACGGTTACACCACCCTGAAGCGCTGCCACGGTGAGATCGACTTCCGGTTGCTCGAAGACGAGCTTCTCCAGGACCTCCGCAACCGTTTCGACGGCAAGGGCGGTACGAAGGCCATGTCGTCGTTGACACCGCACCAGGACCGGCCGACCTGGCCCTATCCGCAGGCGTACGAGGTGTTCAAGGTGCTCAAGGAAACGGAAGCGCCACTGCACGAGCACTGGAGTACCACCGAGTCCACGGAGCAGCTTCTCAACTACAGCGTTTTTCCCTACCTGCCAAGGATCATCGAGCGTTCGGTGATGATGATCGTCGCCTCGGGCGACAACATCACCTCGATCGACCTCGAGGTCGACGCGTTCAACCGCATCCCGTCGCCCGACAAGTCGCTCAAGGTGCTTCCCGCCGCGGGCCACATGAGTCTCTACTCGGACCGTCGTGACACGAACATCGCCGCGGCGCACGCCGCCGAATGGTTCAAGAGCACGTTGTCGTCTTCTTGTGAAACCGCTTGAGGAATCCACGATGACCGGCTTCACAAATCTGACCTTCACCGTATCGGACAGGATCGCGACCGTTCTGCTGAACCGTCCTCCGGTGAACGCGGTGACACAACAGATGTATCGCGAGATCACCGAGTTCTTCTCCACCGCCGACGAGGTGGCCGACGCGGTCGTGTTGTCGGGGGCGGGCAGGCACTTTTGCGGTGGCAACGACCTCGACGAGTTCGCGACGCTGACTCCGGAGAACTCGGATGCACGGATGGAGGTCGTCCGCACGGCGTTCTTCGCGATCCAAGATTGCGCGGTTCCGGTCATCGGAGCCGTCAACGGCACAGCGGTGGGTACCGGGCTGGCGATCGCGGCATCCTGCGACTTCGTGATCGCCGCGGACGACGCGCGCCTCGGTACCCCGGAGATCGGAGTCGGGGTGATGGGGGGAGCGCGGCATCTGGCCCGTCTGGTGCCGGAGCCGTGGGTCCGGTGCATGTATCTCACCGGGGACCCGCTGCCCGCATCGGCTCTCCGTGCACTGGGCGGGATCGTCGACGTGTGCAGCTCGGAGGACCTGATCGCGACAGCGCAGGACTGGGCGAGGCGCATTGTGCGCCACAGTGGTGCCGCGATCCGGATGGCGAAGCGATCTCTCAAAGAAATCGAGACCATGGACATCAAGGCGGGATACACCTTCGAGCAAGGGCTGACCAGAGAGTTCTCCGGGCACCCCGATTCCAGGGAGGCCGTCCGGGCCCTGCTGGAGCGCCGTTCGCCCGAGTTCGGGAGGGCCACATGACGTCGCCGGCCCCGGTCGAGCCGCAGGCACTGGAGGCGTACCGGCTCAACGCGCGAAGCTGGCTCGCCGACTCGGCACCGCCCCCTCTTTCGCAGGACTACCGGCTCAGGACCGAGGTGCTCCGGGAGTGGCACAGCACGCTGTACCGATCGGGATGGGTGGGCATCGACTGGCCATCGGAACACGGTGGGCAGGGCCTCTCGCTCGAACACGCCTTGATCTTCATCGAGGAGTCCGCCCGCGCCGGTGCTCCCCAGCCCTTCGGGGCGATCGGTCTGCACGTCGTCGGCCCGACTCTGCTCAGGTACGGAACGAGGCAGCAGCTGGAGCGCTTCGTCGAGCCGCTGTTGTCGGGTGCGGAGATCTGGTGCCAGGGTTTCTCGGAACCGGACGCGGGCTCTGACCTCGCGTCGCTGCGCACGCGCGCCGCCGTCGAGAACGACGGGTTCGTGCTCACGGGTCAAAAGATCTGGACCAGCTGGGCAGACGACGCCGACTGGTGCGCGGTGCTCGCGCGAACGGATCCCGATCGGCCCAAACACAAGGGCATCAGCTACCTGCTGGTGGACATGCACGCGCCGGGGGTGACCGTCCGCCCGATCACGCAGATCACGGGCGACGCCGAATTCTGCGAGGTCTTCTTCGAAGACGTGCGGGTTCCGCGCTCGAACCTCCTGGGACCCCTGCACGGCGGATGGGAACTGGCGATGCACACACTGGGCCACGAGCGCAGTGGATACGCTCTACGACGTCGCGCCGAGCTCGAGGTCTCCTACCGGAATCTGCTGGAGTCGGTTCGCCGGGAAGATTCGGACTCCGACGTGGCCGCGGCGATCGGCGCCGCCTACATCACCCTGAGCGGCCTGTCGGCTCTTTCGCGTCGTGCCGTGCGGCGAGCGAGGGACGGCGAGATACCTTCGCCATGGGATTCGGTCGACAAGCTGGCACTCGCGAAGGGCGAGCAGCATCTGTCCGGCACAGCACTGGATCTGCTCGGTGCGCATCGAGCGGCTCCACTGACCCGTGGCACATCGCTCGACGGAGAGCAGATCGTCAAAGACTACCTGCACGGTCGCGCCGCGTCGGTCTACGGCGGCTCCGAACAGATCCAGCTCACGATCGTCGCGGAACGACTGCTCGGACTTCCGAGGGCGAGGTGATCGAGATGCCGGTGAATGACTTTGCCAGAGAATTCGAGACCGCGGCCGTCGAGTTGCTGGAAGCCCAGATGGCCCGCGCCCCGATTCGCGAGGAGCTGGAAAAGTCCGGATGGAGCGAGTCGCTGTGGACCTCGCTGGTCGACGCGGGCTGGCTGGACGTGATGCTCCCTGACGCCCTCGGCGGACTTGATCTCGGATTCCAGCAGATCGCCGGCGTCTTCACCGCCGCGGGCAGGTACCTGGTGCCGGGCCCGCTCTTCGACAACGCCGTCGCGGTGCCGCTCATCGCGGGCCGGGCGAGCAGAGCCGAGCATCTGCTGGGCCTCATCGCCGGCAGGACGAGAATTTCCCTCGCCGACGGCGCGGCCGGATGCCAGGCGATGGGCACCAGGCCCTCCATTCGCGACGGCAAGCTGTTCGGAGCCGTGGATCTGGTGCGGCTCGGTGGTGCCGTCGACCACCTCATGGTGGTCGTCGAGGATCCGGGACCGACACTCGTGATGGCCGATGTCGCCGCGAAGGGACTGACCCTGCACCGCCGTCACTCGTTCGCCCCTTCGGTCGAATGCGCGTCCGTCGATTTCGACGGTTCGGAGTTCGAGCCGCTTTTCCAGGATGGTCCGGGCGGGAGAGCACGTGCGGCGGCCGCTGTCACCGAACTCCGTGACGCCGCGCGCCTGTCGTTCGCGTGTGAGGCGGCAGGGACCGCGCGGCACCTGCTGGACAGTGCTGTCCGTTATGCGAAGGAACGAGAGCAGTTCGGCCGCCCGATCGGGTCATTCCAGTCCATCCAGCACCTCCTGGCCGCTCTGACGACCAGGCAGACAACGCTGGAGGCGGCCTGTGAGCAGGGCCTCGCCTCATGGGATTCGGAACCATCACGCCGCCACGTCGACGCCGCGACGGCCAAGGCGATCGCCGCCGACGTGGGTCGCGTGGTGGGGGAGGGGGCCCTGCAGGTACACGGCGGCATCGCTTTCACGCGTGAGTTCCCGCTCCATCGATGGCATGTGCACGGTCTTGGCCTGCAGGGGCTGTACGGCGATCAGCGCGTGATCGCGACGGAGCTGGGAAACCTCCTCGTCGGCAAGGATCTCGCGCTCTGGTAGCCCGGCGACTCTACAAGGGAGTGGAGACAAAATGATCGAGTTCGGCTTGTTGTACGACTGGCGCAACCCTCCCCGCCCGCAGTGGTTCACACCGTGGCAGCGGTTCTACCGGGAGGGCTTCGAGCACATCGCCGAGATGGAGCGCAGGGGCGTGGACATCATCAGTTTCGGCGAGCATCACGGGGATGTCGACGGCTTCAACCCGCACATCGTGGAATCGCTGGTCATGGCGGCGGACCGGACCAGCAGGGTGTCACTGGGTACGAACATCATCCAGCTGCCCTACTACCACCCGGTGATGCTGGCCGAGCGCCTGGCGTTCGTCGACATCATGTCCGGGGGCAGGCTGAAGGCACTGGGGCTGGGACAGATCGGCTCGCCCTGGGATGTCGAGATGGAAATGCTCGGTGTGAACACCAAACACCGGCCGAGCCTGCTGGAAGAGGGGCTCGAGCTGCTGCGCCGCTGCTGGACGGAGGACGAGCCCTTCGACTACGAGGGAAAACGCTACCAGGGCAAGCACATCACGATCACTCCCAAGCCCCTGCAGAAACCGAGCCCTCGCATGCAGGTCGTCGGCGTGAGCGAGGCATCGGCCGATCGCGTCGCGCGCATGGGGTTCGACATCGGCGGGCCTGGCGGCTTCTTCGACGGCCTGACCTCGAAGGAACGGTGGGACGCGTGGCTGCCCATGTGGCAGGAGGTGTGCGCCCGCTACGACCGCGACCCCGACGACGTGAACATCTCGGTGTTCGGACAGTGCTTCGTCACCGACGACCCGGAGCGCGCGGCGGCACTTCACGGTGACGCTGTCGAATACTGCCTGACGTGGGAGTCGCGACCGTCGATCCACGTGTACTCGGACGAGAGCCTCCGCCACGGCGGCGACAAGGGGTTGATCACGGGGATCGATCTGCGGAAGACCTTCATGACGCCGGAAGAGGCGATCGCCGAGTTCCGCGCCACCCACGAGAAGCGGGCTCCCGACCAGTTCCTGCTGATCGCGACACGCCCCGGGATGACGTGGGAACAGGCAGCCGAGTATCACGGCAACTTCGTCGACAAGGTCCTGCCGCACCTGCAGGATCTGCCGACCCGTCGCCCCTCCGAAGGGGCCTCGGCGCAGGGGCCGGGCGGTCGATGATCGCGATGCCGACCGGGCGAGCGAGGGCCCGGAAGAGGTACGCCGAACAGGGGCAGTTGACCGATGAACTGCTGGATCGGCAGCTTGAACAGGCGGCCGCGTCCCGCGGATCGCGGACCGCGATCGTCGACGGTGCGCATCGGCTGACCTACGCCGATCTGTTCCGCCGGGTCGAGAGCCTGGCGCACGCGATGCGGGAGCGGGGCATCGGCCCGGGTGATGTGGTCTCGTTCCAGCTTCCGAACTGGTGGGAAGCATCGGTGGTGCATTTCGCCACCATTCGCCTCGGTGCGGTCAGCAATCCCCTCGTCCCGATCCTGCGGCACCGGGAGCTCGAGTTCATGCTGCGGCAGGCGGACTCGAAGATGTTGTTCGTCCCTTCGAGACACCGGGGATTCGATTACGCGGCACTGGCGAGCAGGCTCTGCCACGAGCTGCCCTCGCTCGAGGCGATGGTGGTGGTGCGAGGTGCGCACGGCCGGGCCCTGACGTTCGACGGCTTGCTGGAGGCGGGCGCGCCGTTCGCGGAGCCGGCCGGGGCGACCGGTAGGTCCGCGGACGATCCGGCCCTGTTGATGTACACGTCCGGTACGGAATCCCGGCCCAAAGGTGTCGTGCACAGCCACAACGGACTCGTCTACGAGAACCGGACCATGATCGTACGGTACGCGCTCTCGGACCGGGACGCCGTTTTCATGCCCTCGCCGGTGACGCACATTTCGGGTCTTCTCTACGGGATCCACCTGCCGGTCGCGCTGCGGACGAAGGTCGCGCTGCTCGATCAGTGGCGGCCCGAGCGGGGTCGCGACCTCGTCAGCGCCGAGAACTGCACGTTCACCGTGGGTGCCACGCCGTTCCTCAACGGCCTCGTCGACGCCGAGCCCGAGGACGGCTCCGGCAGCTCGTTGCGCTACTTCGTGTGCGGCGGGGCGGATGTACCGCCGCACCTGGTCCGGCTGGCCGACGAGAAGCTGAAGTGTGTGGTCGTTCGTGCCTACGGCTCCACCGAGTTCCCGACGCTGTCCGCGGGCAGTCCCGGTGACTCCGTGGAGCGTCGCGCGAACACCGACGGCCAGATCATCGGAGCGGCGGAAGCACGCGTCATGACGGATGACGGCACGGTGGCGCCACCAGGGGTTGCCGGCGACCTGTACGTGCGTGGCCCCGAAGCGTTCCTCGGCTATCTGGACGCGAAGGACACCGAGGCGGCGATCGGTCCTGACGGCTGGATCAGCACCGGTGATCAGGCCGTCGTCGACACGGAGGGCTACGTCCGCATCACGGGCCGGACCAAGGACATCATCCTTCGTGGCGGTGAGAACATCAGCGCGAAAGAGGTGGAGGAAATCCTCGGCGAACATCCGGCCATCCGGGAGGTCGCCGTTGTCGCGATGCCCGACGAGGTCCTCACCGAGAAGGCGTGCGCCTTCGTCGTGCCCCGGCCCGGCGCCGCACTCGGCCTCGGCGACGTCGTCCGCTACCTGGAGTCCACCGGCACCGCGCGCCAGAAGTTCCCCGAGCGACTGGAACTCGTCGAGTCGCTCCCCAAGACGGCCAGCGGAAAAGTTCAGAAGGTGATCCTCCGGCAGATGGTGAAAGAACGCCTCGCCGCCGAGCAGGCGGCGTCGCGCACCGGCAGTTGAGTCGAAGCACGAGAAGGGGAAACAGATGAACCAGGGGCCAGAGCCGGCCGTCGAAATGAGGATCCTGCACGACGAGCCGATCCCGATGGATGACGGCATCGTGTTGCGTGCCAACGTGTTCCTGCCGCCCGCGGAGGGCGTGTATCCCGTGGTCCTCGCGGTCACGAACTACGCGAAGGATCTGCCCTTCTGCCAGGGTTACCCGGACGCCTGGGAGAACGCGCTCAAGATCGCCCCCGAGCTCGCCGAGGAGACGTCGGGGAAATACATCTCCTTCGAGGCGGTGGACCCCGAGAAATGGGTGCCACACGGCTACGCGGTCGTGGTCGTGGACGCCCGTGGCATCGGCCGGTCACCGGGTGTGGTGAACAGTTTCTCGCAGCGCGAGGCGCAGGACTACTACCAGGCGATCGAATGGGCTGCGGCGCAGCCGTGGTCCACCGGCAAGATCGGGACGATGGGGATGTCCTACCTCGCCGTGTCCCAATGGCTGGTCGCCGGTCTCCAGCCGCCGCACCACGCCGGGATGATCGCGTGGGAAGCGTGGAACGACATGCTCCGCGGACTCAGCTATCACGGCGGGATTCCCTCGACGTTCTACCGGAGCTGGTCGGATTCCCAGGTGCGGTCGGTCCAGCACGGACTGGGAGCGCGCGGATACCGCAACCAGTTCACCGGCACGCTGATCTCGGGTGATGTCGAGCTCTCCCAGGAGGAACTCGACGCGAACATCGTCGACCCCTATGTGCAGGTGATGGAGCATCCGCTCGACGACGGCTTCTACGACCAGCGAAGGGCGCGGTGGGACAGGATCAAGGTCCCGCTCCTGTCCGTGGGCAGCTGGGGTTCCGTCGGCGTTCACCTGCGCGGGAATTCCGAGGGTTTCATGCACGCCGCGTCCACGCGGAAGTGGCTGGTGATGCGCCAGTCCCAGGGCACGTTCGCCGGGATGTACACCAGCGAGGGTGTCGAGCTGCAGCGGCGGTTCTTCGACTTCGTGCTCAAGGGTGCGGAGGATTTCGAGCGGACCCAGCCGAAGGTGCTGCTCGACATCCGCGGCGTAGGGGACGACGTCCTCGAACAGCGAGCCGAGAACGAGTGGCCGGTGGCACGCACCGAGTGGACGAAGCTGTACCTCGACGTCGGGAACCTCGAACTGACCGAGAAGCAGCCCAGCGAGCAGAGCGCGAGCTACCAGGGATTCAGCAAGGCGGGCCTGACCTTCCGCACGGCTCCGATGGAGCACGACACGGAGATCCTCGGTCCGCAAGCGGTCAAACTGTGGGCTTCGTCCTCGACCACGGACGCGGACTTCTTCGTCAGCCTCCGGCTTTTCGACCCGGACGGCCAGGAGGTTCTCTTCCACGGTATGGCGGATCCGCAGGTACCGGTCACGAACGGCTGGTTGCGGGGTTCCCAGCGCAAACTGGACGAGTCGAAGAGCCTGCCGTTCCGCCCCTACCTCAGTCACGACACGGTGAAGCCGCTCTTTCCTGGCAAGGTCTACGAGTTCGACATCGAAATCTGGCCCACCTGCATCCTGGTCCCGCAGGGTTACCGGCTCGGTCTGACCGTCGCCGGTGTCGATTTCGATCACGGCCGTGAGCCCGTCATGTGGGGAAAGTCGGGACTCGAGTTGCGTGGTTCGTCGATCTGGCCGCACGTCGACCCGCTCCGCAGGCCGGCAGCGGTCTACGACAACGAGGTCACGCTGTACGGTGGCGGTAGCCGGGCGTCGTACCTGCTGGCCGCGATCGTTCCCCCGAAGTAGGCGAGCGATGGTCGGTGACGAATTCCGGGATCATCCGTCCGGTCTTCCTGGTGCCTGCGTGGCGGAGCTGCTGTGCGACCGGCATGACGCGGGCGCCGTGGCGTTCACGGTACTCGACCGGGACGGATCGCGAGCCGACCTGACCTTCGGCCTGCTCCGTGAGCGTTCGGAGCGCCTTGCGGCCGGCCTCGCATCACTGGGGGTCGGCCGCGGGGACCGGGTCGCGACGCTGATGGCCAAAGGTGGGGATCTGGTCACGGCACAGCTCGCGATCTGGCGGCTGGGTGCGGTCTATCTGCCTCTGTTCACCGCGTTCGGCGCGGGCGCCATAGGCGATCGCCTCCGCCAGGCGAACGCCAGGGTGGTCCTGTGCGACGGGCCGGAACGCCACAAGCTCGAACCCGGCACCGAATTGGGGCCGCAGCCGTCGTGGACGCTGGTGAACACGGCGGAGGTCGTCGGCGAGGGCGACGTCCGGTTCGCCGATCTGCTGGACTTTCCCTCCGGCGCCGCGCCCGTCGCGGTGGGGCCGGACGGCGCCATGATGGTCCTGTACACCTCGGGAACCACCGGAAGCCCGAAAGGGGTCGAGGTGCCGGTCCGCGCGCTGGCGTCGTTCGAGAGCTACTTCGTCTACGGACTGGGTGTCTCGAGCGACGACATCTACTGGAACGCGGCCGACCCCGGCTGGGCTTATGGCCTGTACTACTCGATCGTCGCACCGTTGCTGCTGGGCCGGTGTTCGATGTTGGTGGCAGGCAGGTTCACCGTCGAGGACACCTGGCGGATCCTCACCGAGTACGGCGTGACCAATTTCGCCGCGGCGCCGACGGTCTTCCGCTCGCTGCGTGCGTCACCCCACCGAGGCGACGGGACACCGGCGCTGCGGCGCGTGTCGAGTGCGGGCGAGCCGCTCAACCCCGACGTCGTGGAATGGTCGGCTGAGGTTCTCGGCGCGGCTGTGCACGACCACTATGGACAGACCGAGCTCGGGATGGTCATCGGCAATTCCCATCACCCGTCCGTTTCCGGGCAGATGAGACCGGGGAGCATGGGAACGGCACTGCCGGGCTGGACGGCGGAGATACTCCACAGCGACCGGGACGAGGTTCTGGGCGCCGGCGGGCTCGGCAGGCTGGCGATCGACGTGTCCGCGAGCCCGCTCATGTGGTTCGAGGGGTATCTCGATCGTCCTGACGCCACGGCGGAACGCTTCAGCGCCGATCGCCGGTGGTACCTGACCGGCGACATCGCCCGACGCGACGAGGACGGCTTCTTCTCCTTCTCGTCCCGCGACGACGACGTGATCATCATGGCCGGCTACCGCATCGGTCCCTTCGACATCGAGTCGGCGCTCATCGGTCATCCCCTGGTCGCGGAGGCGGCTTGCGTCGCTGCCGCCGACGACCTTCGCGGCGAGGTGGTCGAGGCTTTCGTCGTCCTGCGCACGGGGATGGAGCCGCCGGGCGAGCTGACCCGGGACCTGCAGGACCTTGTGCGGAACCGCTACGGAGCGCACGCCTATCCGCGCCGGGTGCATTTCGTGGCGGAGCTGCCGAAGACACCGAGCGGCAAAGTGCAGCGGGCGCTGCTCCGCCGACGGGCGGAGATCCATCGGGCATCGAACTGAGCGCATCCGGTTTCAGCCCCGACGTGTGGCGAAGGTCCGGGACTCCTCCGCGGGGGTTGACGGAACTCCGCCCTCAGCCGTCGAGCTCCGTTCACTGTGCGGCGCCACGGGGCGCGAACGAGTTGCTGAAGCTCTGACCCGAGCGGACCAGTTGGCGAGCGGCATCGAGTCGCGCCGTCTCGTAGCGGCGCAGTGCATCGGAGGTGCTGACCCGATTCCCGTTGCCGCCGAGCACGTCGGCAAGGGCGATGGCGTCTTGCGCGGACGCGGCGAAGCCGCTGCCGGTCATCGGCGAGGGCAGATGGGCAGCGTCCCCGACAAGGCACACACGCCCGGAGGCGAGTCGGTGCGGCAGGTATTCGCCGATCGGTGTGCCGATCACCGCGCGACGGCAGATGCAGTCGACAATGGCGTCGCGCCACGGGCTGGGCCAGATTTCCCGTGCCTCGTCGGCAAGTTCGTCGAAGGTCGCGTCGGGCACGTCAGCCGCTCGGAGCGTGCGCTGGACAACATCGCCGATCACCGCTCCGCTGGCGCGCAGGAGGTCGTTGCGACCGGAGTCGTACCATCCCCAGCCGATTCGCCGCCTTCCCCGGGCGACTGATCCGTCCGCTCCCGGTAGGTAGTAGGCGTTGAGGCAGTAGTCCCGCTCGTAGAGGATCGCGAGGTCCGACGGCCACGGGCGGGACCGGATCTCGCGTTCGTCGACCAGCCCCAGCCAGATCAGGTAACCGGAGAAGGTCGCGTCGGGCGCCTCGGGGACGACGTGCCGACGCACGACGCTCGCGTGTCCGTCGGCTCCGACGACGAGATCCGCGCGCACGAACTCGCCGTCGTCGGTCACGACCCACGCCGATCGATCGTCCTGGCCCACATCGGTCACCCGTACCGGCGACCGAAGGGAAATACCGGGGTCGGCCTGTGTGACTGAGCTGAGGCCGGCGTGCACGTCGGCCCAGGCCTGGCCGCCCGACGGGAGGATGTCTTTCCCGCCGGGCGAGCGACGGCCCGTCAGGCGCTCCAGCAGTCCATCGCTCACCGGCAGGGCGGCGCCCGTCCGGACCTTCCGGGCCGAGCGCTCCAGCATCGTCACCCGCACCCCGATGCGGGACAGCGCCAGTGCGCTCATCAATCCGGCCAGTGAGGCTCCGACGACGATGGCGGAACCAGGTGTCCCTGGCTGGTGGTCTTGGGTCATGTGCTGTCTCCTGGAACTGTCGGTCATCGCGTTCCCGCACGCACTTCGTCGGCTTCGGTGTCGTGGGACGAGCGCAACGCCCAGGCGGTCAGAATCGCTCCGACGAGTGCGAGCACGCCCAGGCCGATGACGACCACGTGCAGTGCGTCGGCGAATGCCTGCCCGGTGGTCACCGGCACGTGCCGGCCTTGCACCGCGGCGACCGCTTGCGTGGTCGAGGTGCGGGCGGCGGTGACCGAGATGAGCACGGCGGCGGTGGCCGCCACGGCGAGCGACTCGCCGGTGATCCGCATCGTGTTGAACATTCCCGCCGCCGATCCGGACTTGTCCACGGGGACCGTGCTGACAGCGGCGTTGTCCATCACCGAGAAGGCCATGCCGACGCCGACTCCGAAGAGCAGGAGGGGCGGTGCCGAAACCCACGCCGAGGTGCCGCGATCCACCACGACCAGCCAGAAACTTCCCGCCGCGATCAGGACCGGGCCGGCGACCAGCAAGGTCCGCATCGACCAACGGGACGTCAGCCATCGGGCAGCCAACGGCACCAGCAGCACCGGGACCTCGAGCGGTGTCAGCTCGACCGCGGCTCGCCACGGGCTGGCGCCGCCGCTCTGCAGGAAGACGGGAAGGAAGACGTTCAACGCGGCCAGTCCGAACGTCACCGAGAACGGCAGGCACATCAGCGCCGTGAACGAGGGACGGCGGAACAGGCGAACGTCGAACATCGGATGGCTGCTGCGGAGCTCGACCAGGACGAACACGCCGAGCAGCAGGATCGTCACCGCGAACGCCAGCAGCGTCCACAAGTTCGACCACCCGGCCTCACCGGCCCGGATGAACCCGAGGGACAGCACGAGCAGCGCGCCGCCGAAACAGGCCATGCCGGGCAGGTCCGGGCGGGGCGCGGACGGGTCGCTGGAAGCCTGGGTGTACCGGGAAGCGATGAACGCGATGGCGGCTCCGAGTGCGATCACCACGAAGATCGACCGCCAGCCCAGCGGAGCGAGTGCGCCGGCGACCAGAGGGCCGGCGGCGGTGCCGCCGCCGAAACTGGCCCCGAGCAACCCGAACACGCGAACTCGCCGTGGCCCGGAGGTGCTGTGCGCGAGCACGGCCGAGCCGGCGGAGACCGTGGCGCCGGCGGCCAGCCCCTGGACGCCCCGCAGCACGTCGATGACCAGGATGTTGGACGAGACCGCGATGAGCGCCATCGCCAGCCCGAACGTCGCGATGCCGGTACGCAACACGAGCCGGCGCCCGAAGCGGTCCGCCAGGCTACCGGTGGCGAGCACGGTCGCGGCGAAGATCGCGTTGTAGGAGTTCTGCACCCACTGGGTACCGGCCGAGGAGGCGTTCAGGTCGGCTGCCATGCCGGGCAGGACGATCGCTGGGCCCGTCACGGCGAACGGCAGGAAGAAGGAAGCGAGAAGGACCGCGCCGATCGACGCCCGGCTCGCCATCCCCGGGGCCATCGAGGCAGGTGGATCGGAAACCATGCGTCCAGGTTGGAGGATCCGCGAACACCTATTCAGGGCCGGTGTGTACCGGGTGTCGCCCGACCTGGGTACTGGGAAGCCTGGGTACTCGCAGGACTACCCGGCCTTGAGTTCCCGGTGGCAGACTGAGGAAGTGACCGCGACGGAGCCTGGCGACTGGAAGTCCGAACTCGGCGAGTTCCTGCAAGCCCGAAGGGCTGCCGTGGCGCCTGCCTCGGCGGGGCTCCCGGACACCGGTCGCCGCCGCGTGCCAGGGTTGCGCCGCGAGGAACTGGCGGCCCTCGTCGGCGTGTCGACGGACTACTACGTGCGGCTCGAACAGGGCCGCGGTGGCCGCCCCACCGAATCGCTGCTCGATGCCATCGCCCGTGTTCTCCTGCTCGACGACACTCAACGGGCCCACCTGTACGACCTGGCACGTCCTCGGCCCCGCCCCGCCCGGCGCGCGGTCAGGGACCGCATGCCGGACTTGACGCGCCAGTTCCTGGAGACCCTCACCGTGCCGGCGCTCGTCATGACCCGCACGATGCAGGTGATCGGCTGGAACCCCCTTGCGTGTGCCGTCTTCACCGACTACGGGGCCCTGCCCGAGGCCGAACGGAACTCGGCGTGGCTGCTGTTCCTGGACGAAGAGATCGCGGCCCGGCACCGCGATTGGGAGGCGTCGGCACGCGGCACCGTCGGCATCCTGAGAAAGACCGCGGGCGAAGACCCTGGCAACCCTCGACTGGCCGCGCTGGTCGGAGAACTGGCTGTCCGGAGTGAGACGTTCCGGCGGCTCTGGGCCGAGCACCACGTCTTCGAGAAGACCACCGGGCTCAACCTCGTGCGGCATCCCGACGTCGGTGACATCGACCTTTCCTACGTCGCCTGGTCGACGCCGGGTGCGCCGGACCAGATGCTGGTCACCTACATGGCCGAGCCAGGGTCGAAATCCGCGGAGGCCCTGCGGATCCTCGGGTCGATGGCCGCCTCCTACCAGGGGACCGGCAGCGACGACGTCCACACCCGGCGATCCGCGCGGCCGGGCAACGAAACGCGCGAACAGGGGCCGACGTCCAACCCTTCCGAGCCTGGTTCCCAGCAATCTTGAGCCGCCCCGTGGGGAGCGTAGCGCGGAACATATGCTCCAGGCGCGGGGCAGCACGAGTTCTCGGGAGTACAGATGCGGAAGTCCACCTGGGACGTCATCGTCGTGGGCGCGGGCACGGCCGGCTCGGTGCTGGCCGCCCGTGCCGCCGCCCGGGGCAGACGTGTGCTGTTGCTCGAGGCCGGCCCTGACCGTCGCTCGGCGGAACTGCCGGAAGCCTGGCGGTCACCGAATCCCATGGTAGGCCTGTCGGACCGCACTGTCTCGGACATGCTCTGGTGGGACGTGACCTCGTCACGGACCGACGGACAGCCACCCCGTCTGTATGCGCGTGGCCGGGGAGTCGGAGGCAGCTCGGTCGTCAACGGCCAGATCGCGATCCGGCCCCCGATGGAGGACTTCGAGGACTGGTCCCGGCTCGGCTGCGAGGGTTGGGCGCCCCACGACGTCCTGCCGTACTTCGTCAGGCTCGAGGACGACGAAGAGTTCGGAGACCTGCCCTATCACGGGCGTGGCGGCCCAACCCCCATCCACCGCGCTCCGGAGCGGGCCTGGGGCGCGGTGGACCGCGCGCTGGTCGAGTCAGCCCTCGCCGCGGGCTTCCCGTGGGAGGCCGATGTCAACGCACCAGGTGCCTTCGGCGTGTCTCCCTATCCGATCAACTCACGCGGGGGCCGGCGCGTCAGCGTGAGCGACGGTTATCTCGAGCCCGTGCGTGACGTGGAGAACCTCACCGTCCGCGGTGACGCCCTCGTGGACAAGGTGGTCTTCGAGGGGCGACGCGCCGTCGGCGTCCGCGTGGTCGCCGACGGGCGGGCGGTCGTCGAGCACGCGGACGAGATCGTGCTCAGCGCGGGAGCTGTCCACTCTCCAGCCGTGCTGATGCGTTCGGGCGTCGGACCCGCTCGGCGACTGCGGGCCCTGGGGATCGAGGTGCGGCAGGATCTCCCGGTCGGACTCGGTATGCAGGACCATCCGATCGCCCTGCTCTCGTTGCCGTTGCTGTCCGCGCACGCCATCTCGTCGCCGCACGATCGGCACACCAACATATGTGTCCGGTGGTCGAGCGACGGCGGAACGCATACGAACGACTTGCTTCTCATCGCGCTCAACCAAGACGTCTGGGCCATGGCGGCCGGCGACCCCGGGACACGGGCGGGCGCGTTCGGCGTCATCCTGAACAAAGCCCACTCGCGCGGTGACCTCACTCTCGTCTCGACCGACCCGACCGTCCAGCCGCGGATCGACGAACGGATGCTTTCCGACGAACGCGATCTGTCGGTACTGCGCGAGGGCGTCCGCACCGTCGTCGAGCTGGGTGGCCACGACGACGTCTCCCGTCTGTTGTCCCATCCGCTGCGGGAGACCAACCAGCCGTTGTTCGAAGCCCTGTCGAGCGACCGAGCTCTGGACGACTATCTCCTGTCCACCGTCGCGGACGCCCAGCACGGCACGAGCACGTGCCGGATGGGCGCGCCCGACGCCGCCGACACTGTCGTCGACTCCTCATGCCGGGTCCTGGGAACCGAGGGGCTGCGGGTGGTCGATGCCTCCGTTTTCCCCTCGGTACCCCGAGCGAACACGAACCTGGCGACGATGATGATGGCGGAACGCATGTCCGACCGGCTCGACGACTGACGCCCTGAACCTGGCTACCGTCACTGCATCGACTGGTTGTCCTTTCACCTCGGGCGGCGCTCCGATGAGGAATCAGCGGAGTGAGCGGTTTCGGGTGTCCTCACCGAACAGGCCGATGACCGCAGCGGTGATGAGGGAGAACAGGGCGGTGGTGAGGAAGACCCCGACGAAGCCGGCGCCGGCGTAGACGGCTGCGATGAGGGCAGCGCCGCCGACGGCGGCCAGCCGCCCTGCTCCGTTCGACAGGCCTGCACCGGACGCGCGCAGCGTGGTGGGGAAGACCTCCGGGAGATAGGCGTAGATGGTGACCGCGTTCGACTGCAGGAACATCGTGATGAGGAATCCGGCGACGATGGTGAGCCAGAGCGCGTTGGTGAGGGCGAAGATCGCCATGAGTACGGCGGTCGTGAGGGAGATGACGGCCAGGGTCCGGCTGCGCTGCCAGCGGTCGGTCACCAGCATCCCGACGAGCGCGCCGAACGGCGGCGCGACGGACAGGACCGTCGAGATGGTGAGCGCGCTTGACGTCGAGTAGCCGCGCTCGACCAGGAGGGTCGGCACCCAGGAGTTGAATCCGTAGAACGCGACGAGGCCGAACATGAGGGTGAGGACGGTGACGATCGTGATCCGGCGCTGAGCACCGGTGACGAGCTCTGTCAGCCTGCCCTGCGCCGGCGGCGCCGACGGGGCGGCGAGCGCCGGCGGCGGCAGCTCGCCGGAATACTGCGCCTCCAGCCGGAGCACGGTCCGGGCTGCCTTCTCGTCCTGACCGTGTGCGAGTTGCCAGCGGACGGACTCCGGCAGCAGGAACAAGCCGAGAACGGCGGGGATGAGGCCCACCGCGCCCACGACGAACACCCAGCGCCAGGCCTGCGGACCGAGTGGGATGATCAGTTTGGCGGCGAAGGCGACGAACGGCACTCCGAGAAATCCGACTCCGAGGACGGCCGCCTGGCACCGGCCTCGGACCTTGGCCGGGTACATCTCGGCCACGTAGACGCTGAGCACCCCGATGGTGGCCTGGATCCCGATGCCGGACAGAGTCCGGAACAGGCCCAGGACCGCGAAGTTCGGTGCGACCCCGCAGAGGATCGAGCATGCGGAGTAGAGGACCGTTCCGCTGAGGATGATCCGCTTCCGGCCGAACCGATCGGCCAGCCGCCCACCGAGCAGTGCCCCGGCGAACATGCCCAGTAGCGACAACGAGGTCAGGTTGCCGATCTGGGCGATCGACAGGCCCCATTCCTTCCGCAGCGCTGGTGCCGCGTAGGCCAGCACGTTGATGTCGGCGGTGTCACCGAGGGACAGCAGGCCGAGCAGGGGCAGCCACTTCCAATGGGCCCGCGCCATGCGGGGCAGGCGGTCGAAGCGGGCGATGAGTTCCGCACCGCGGCTCTGGGGTGCGGTGTGGGTAGTCGGACCGTCCACGAAGATCCTCCTCGTTGAGGAATGAACACCGCCCGGAAGGGTGGACGACCGGGAGATGTCGGTTGGGGAAGGCGTTTGCCGGGGCTCAGACGGGCAGGCCAAGGAGTGGGACGAACTGCTGACCGCCGTGCATGTCCCGGTCCTCCCGGGACCCCTGTGTCGTGGGCCGCGGGAACGAGACCTTGATGACATGCAGGTCGGGGATCGGGAAGACGAGCACGCTCGCGGAGTTTGCTCCGTAGATGCGGCCGAGCACGTCCGGGTCCGTGAGGCCGGAGGCCGCGGCCCGTTCGAACGAGGGGCGATCGGGCAGGAAGACGTCGATGGTCAGCCAGAACGGGCCCGCGTTCTTCGACCGGATGTACGTTGCGATGTCGTGAAGGCGGGTCACGGTCCCACTTCCGTCCGTACGGTCCGGAACAGGTCCCGCTCGTCGGACACGTCGATCACGTGCTGCAGCACGAACTCGAACGACTCGCCCACGGTGAATGCCGTCCGGACGAGCCGGCGGGCGTGCTCGTCGAGGTCGTCGATCCGGTAGGTGGCGATCCGCGCGGCCAGTGCGGGCAGGATCGCCACGGCTGCCCCGGAGTACGCCGGTGTCGTCGCGGTGGTCGTCACGATCAGAACTCCGCGGCTTTGGTGACGAAGATGGGCTCCTCGACGTGCGAAGGGAATCCACCGCGCACCGCACCGGGCCGGACGTCCTGGTAGAACTCCTTCATGCCCTCGCTCAACGGGCGCGAGTCGGCGGGGGCCAGCCAGAGCCGCAGCAGGTGCCGCTTGCGCTCGGGTTCGGCCCAGTCTTCGAACTCCGTCCGCGCGTGGTAGGTCACGTGGTCGTTGAGGAACTGGAAGTCGCCCGGCTCGAACATCATCGAGGTGTGGAAGCGCGGGTCGTCGTTGAGGGAGATGAGCAGGTTCATCGCCTCGGTCTGCGCGTCGGTCAGCGGGGGTACGCCCTCGAGTTCCTGGGCGGACCAGATGTGCGGCGCAAGCCAGCGCGAGGAGAAGCGGCCGTCCTCGATGCTGAAGATCGGTTGCTGGTAGTACGGCGCCTCGCCGGGCTGCTCGTGGCTCTTCCAGGAGTGGTAGAAGGGTTGCTGGAGCACCTCGAACAGGTCGGGGCGGGTGCGGGCGATCTCGTCGGCGACCGCGACGGAGCTGCAGAACAGGCTCCTGCCGCCACTCTTGGCGGTCCGCAGCACGAAGAGCCCGACGATGTCGGCACTGTCGGTGTGGAAGCCGAGGCCCTGGCGCGACATGTACCCCCGGCCGGTCCGGGTGGTGGGGGACTGGCCGAAGTCCCGGACGTCACCGAGCACGTCGCCCTTGAAGCTCTGGGGACGGGCGGTGCCCATGTGCAGGCCGATGCCCCAGAAGATCAGCCGCAACTCGTCTTTCGTGAACCGCTCGACGGGCAATCCGCGGAGCACGAACAGGCCGAGGTCGTTCTCCAGCCGGTCGAGGGTGAGAGTCAGGACGTCGGCCAGGAGGTCGAGGGGGAATGTCTCCCGGGTCAGCGTCTCGATTGTCGCCCCAGCGGATTTGGACGCGGCGAGCGCGGCTTCGATATCCCTGATGTCCGCGGGGGTGAGCCGGTAGATCCATCGGCTCTCATCCTCGAGGTCGGCGGGGAGCCAAGCCAGGTCCTTGCTCAGCGGTGAGTACGTCACAGCTGTCTCCTTGCACCGTGGTATCCGCTAGATGCTATAGCAAATAGAAGCTGAGTGCGGGCTCGCTGTCAAGGAGTGAATCAGTCGAGCTCGGCGCTGAGCAGCAGGCGCCGCGAGGACTCGACCTGCTCGCGCGTCAGCTGCTCGACCCGGTCGGCGTCCCGCGCTCGGAGCGCGTCGGGGATCTCGCGGTGGATGTGCAGGCCGGCCACTCGTTCCTGGGGTGATCGATGTTCGATCGCACGGATGCGGCGCGCCGCCCGAAGATGCCCGCGCTCGACGCCAGGGATTCGAGCGTCTTCTGTGCGGCGATGCGGGCCAGGGCGCCCCGCAGCAGCGATTCGGCGTAGAGCAGCTCCCGGATCTGCTGGTAGGCCGCGCTCGGCGAGAGACTCGTGTCGATCGAGGGACGAGAAGGGGTTTCCGGCCGGGTCGGCTGTGCCGGGCCGGACCGGCGTGCGGGTCGAGAGCGCTGCCCGGCTAGCCGGGCAGGAGGGCGCCGATACCGCTGAGCACCATCCCGACCAGGGTGTAGGCGCCGGTGCCGAACGCCAGCGACAGGGCATAACCGATCGCGGCGTCCGCGGCTGTCGTCTCGTCCCGTGCGGCAACCCAGTACACGATGAAGTCGCCGTCGTCTCCGGCGGAGAAGTCGGCGAGCTGCCGACCGTCCCGCTTGAGCCGGCTGGTGGCACTGCTGTTGGGGGCGAACGAGTAGTGGTGCTGGTTCCAGGTGAGATCGACGCGGTAAGTGCGGCGCCGCACCTTGCCCGGCCCCGGGACGATGCCCGCGCGTTCGCCGTCGACGCGGACGTCGAGCTCGTGCGGTTGCCGGGTGCCGACGGGAACGTGCTCGGCGCTCGGCTCGCGCACGAGACGGCGGATCCGGACCGTGGGCACGTCGGCCCCCGACAGCTCAACGACGCCCGCCTCCCGGTCGACGTCGGACTTCAGGTCACCGTAGAAGGCATCGGTGAGGGTGTGCATGCGTGGCGGCCTCCCCTGATCCCTGGCGCCATCGTACAGCGCGGCGGGGATCGCCCGCCGTCGAAGCGGCAGTGGTCGCGGGCCGTGCCGGACCGTCCGCAATGGACCCGCACGGGCCAGCGCCGGCGTCGTACCGGATGTCGATCGCGGCGATCTCCTCCGGTGGCGCATCGTCGAGCCCCGGCAGGGCGTGCACCGGCCCGGGTCCGGCAAAACCAGGAGCATCGGCGGGGTGTTTCCGGTATGCATGAGCGATGTCGTGGAGACCGCACGAGCGAAGACCGCGCCGGTGACGAGCACCGCCACCGGCGCACCGCCCGAGGTGCAGCGCCGCATACTGGCGATCCTGTTCGCGTCCCAGTTGCTCAGTGGCGCTGGACTGGCAGCCGGGCTCACGGTCGGCGCGCTGCTCGCCCAGGACATGCTCGGCGGAACTGGCTTCGCCGGCCTGCCCAACGCGCTGTCGACCGCCGGGTCCGCGCTCGCGGCTGTGGCCGTCGGTCGTCTCTCGCACGCACGGGGCCGGCGCCCGGGTCTCGCCGCCGGCTACCTCGCCGGTGCGTTGGGCAGCGCGGGTGTCCTCGTCGCCGCGATCACCGGCACTGCGGTCCTGCTGTTCGTCTCTCTTTTCGTCTACGGCGCGGGGACCGCCACCAACCTCCAGTCCCGCTACGCCGGAGCCGACCTCGCCGCGCCGGAGCACCGCGCCCGCGCCCTGTCCACCGTCCTGGTTGCCACCACGGTCGGCGGTGTCGTCGGCCCCAACCTCGCCGCACCCACCGGTGGCCTCGCCCGTGTGCTCGGCATCCCCACCCTGGCCGGGCCGTTCCTTCTCGCCGGTGCCGCCTACGCACTCGCCGCACTGGTGCTGACCCTCTGGCTGCGTCCTGATCCGTTGCTGATGGCCCGCGCACTGGAGCGCGATCCCGTGCGCGACGGGGGAACGCCTGCGGCGCAGCCGGAGCGGGGGCTGGCGCTCGGCGCGCTGACCATGGTCCTGACCCAGCTCGTGATGGTCGCCATCATGACGATGACCCCGGTTCACCTGCACGACCACGGGCACGGCACGGCCGCGGCCGGTCTCGTCATCGCCATCCACGTCGGGGCGATGTACCTGCCCTCGCCGTTGACCGGGTGGCTGGTCGACCGCTACGGGCGCAGCTCGATCGCCGTCGCCGCCGGGGTCGCCCTCCTGGCCGCCGGCGTCATCGCCGCGGCCGTGCCCGGCGACTCGGTCGCCCTGCTCGCGCTCGCGCTCGCCCTGCTCGGCCTGGGCTGGAACTTCGGCCTCGTCTCCGGGACCGCCGCCATCACCGACGCCCTGCATCCGGCCACCCGGGCCAGAACGCAGGGCCTCGTGGACGTCGCCGTCGGCATCGCGGGTGCCGGCGGCGGGGCGGCGTCCGGCGTCGTCGTCTCCGCCGCGGGCTATCCCGTGCTGGCCCTGGCCGGCGGAGTACTGTCGCTGGCCATCCTCCCGGTCGTCGCGGTCACGGCACGCGGCCGGAGGCAACCGCCGACACCCGGAACGGCACGGTGAGCAGGCACCGGCGACCGGAATCACGAACGCCCACGGAAGCGGGGCCGTCGTGGGCAGGCCGGGAGGATTCGGCGGGTGCCGTAGGGGGAGCAGCAACCAACCGACCTTCCGGGGCCCGGCACCAACTCCCGTACGATCGGGAAAGTCCACTGAGGACCGCCGGGGACCGCCGCCGGCGCGGGACGCGTCGCCGCACTGGCAGGCGAGGTGGTCGTGGTCGCGCCGGCCGGGACGGCGATCGTCCGCCGGGGCCTGGGTGATACGGGCGGCTCACGCTCGCCGCGGGTCGTTGTCCTGGTCGTGCTGACCGTGGCGTTCCGGCTGGCCGGGCATCACTCCAACGGATGAGAAGTGGTGCGGGGCGGCGCGAGGCGGCGCACGCTTCGACCATGGCGTTCGGAAGAGCCGTTGCCGTGGCGGCTGTCCTGGTCGTGGCCGCCGCGCCGGTGGTGCACGCCGAACTCGCGCACGGCGAGCAGACCTACACCGCGAGCGGAACCTTCACTCCGCCCGGGGGCGTCACCTCCGTCTTCGTGGCGGTGTGGGGCGCCGGGGGTGCGGGCAGTGCGGCGCCCCCGCAGGTCATCGGCGGCGAAACGACCCCACCTGCTCCGGGCGGCGCCGTTCCACCCGCTCCCGGTGACGGCACCAATCCACCCGCTCCCGCGGGCCGGGCGGATCCGGTGGCGGGCACCGGGGGAGGAGGCGGTGGCGCGGCCTGGTGTTCGGTCGCGGTCACCCCGGCCACCGAGTACACGATCACCGTGGGCGCGGGCGGGCTCGCGGAGCAACCGGACAGCGCCGCGGGCGGTGAGTCCAGCGTCGGCGTGCCGGGGAGTCCCGCGATGGTCGTCGCCCACGGGGGTGAACCCGGGACCGCCGAGGCGGCGGGCAAGGGCGGCACCGCCGACTGCGGCACCTCGCCCGGGCTCGTGGCGGCCGGGACCGACGGCGACGGCGCGAAACCCGGTACGGCGGGCGTCATTCCGAGCGCGCCGCCGAGCGGGATCGGCGCGGGCGGTGCCCCCGGACAGCCCGGCGCGCCCGGGTACGTCTACCTCTGGTGGTGACTCACTCCTTGCGCGCCAGCGCGGAATGCCGCCTGCTGTAGGCGAAGTAGACGACCAGCCCGATGGCGAACCAGATCGCGAACCGCAGCCACGTCTCCGGCTTGAGGAACGTGATCAGCCAGATCGAGAACGCCACCCCGATCGCGGGCACCACCGGCACCCCGGGGCAGCGGAACGTGCGCGGCAGATCCGGACGGCGGTACCGCAGCACCACCACGGCCACGCACACCACGACGAACGCCAGCAGGATCCCGATGTTCGTCAGCTCCGCGGCCTCGCCGATCGGCAGCAGCCCGGCGATCACCGCCGCCGCGGCGCCGAGGATCCACGTCATCCGCGTCGGGACCTTCTTCACCGGGTGCGTGCCGGAGAACCATTTCGGCAGCAGCCCGTCCCGGCTCATCGAGTACCCGACGCGCGTCGCACCCAGCAGGAACGTGAACAGCACCGTGAGGATGCCCAGGATCGCGCCGACGGCGATCACCGCCCCGAGCGCGGACAGCCCGACCGAGGAGAACGCGCTGGAGAACGCGGCTTCCGGGTCGATGTCGGTGTAGGGCACCATTCCGGTCAGCACCAGGCACGCCAGCACGTACAGCACCATCGAGATCCCGAGCGAGTACAGGATCGCCTTGGGCATGTGCTTCTGCGAGTCGGTGGATTCCTCGGCCGCGGTCGACATCGCGTCGTAACCGAAGACCGCGAAGAACACCGTCGCCGCGCCCGTGAAAGCGCCGCCCAGCCCGAAGGGGAAGAAGTCCGACCAGTTCCCGGTCTTGACGTGGAACGCGCCGACGACGATCACCAGCAGCACGAGCGCGACCTTGAGGTACACCAGCAGCGTTTCGAACCGGGCGGCCGAGCGCATGCCCTGGTTGAGGATGAAAGCGATCAGCAGGCACAGCAGCACCGCGAACAGGTTCACCTTGTACGAACCGGACGCGACACCGTCCGGTTCGGTCCCCGGTGCGCCGGACATCCACAGCGGCAGGTGGATGTCCAGGAACCCCAGCAGGTCGTTGAAGTAGCCGGAGATGCCGATCGCGACCACGGCGACGATCGCGGTGTATTCCAGCAGCAGGTCCCAGCCGATGAACCAGCCGACCAGCTCGCCGAGCACCGCGTAGCCGTAGGTGTAGGCGGACCCGGCCCGCGGGATGAGCCCGGCGAACTCGGCGTAGGACAACGCGGCGGCCGCGCTCGCGATGCCGGCCACCAGGAACGAGATCAGCACCGCGGGCCCGGCGGTCTCGTTGGCGACCGCGCCCGCGAGGGAGAAGATGCCCGCGCCGATGATGCCGCCGACACCGATCGCGGTGAGCTGCCACAGTCCCAGCGTCCGGTGGAGCCCGCCACCGTCGTCGGTCTCGATCCGGTCGACGGGCTTGCGCCGGAACAACTCGCGCGCGGTCATCGGGTCCCCCGATCGGTCCGTGTGGATACGACCGGTCGACGGTACTCGGAACGGGCCCGCCCCGGGACCCTGCGAAAGGTGGCCCCGGGGCCGGGCGGTCAGCCGAACTGGCCGGGCCGGTAGCCGCCGGCGGGCTGCTGCACCATGACGTTCAGCCGGTTGTAGGCGTTGATCACGGCGATGACCGCGACCAGCGCCGCGAGCTGCTCCTCGTCGTAGTGCTTGGCGGCGGTGGACCAGACCTCGTCGCTGACCCCGCCCGCCGCGTCGGCGATGCGGGTGCCCTCCTCCGCCAGTTCCAGGGCGGCGCGCTCGGCCTCGGTGAAGACCGTGGCCTCGCGCCACGACGCGACGAGGTTGAGGCGCACCGGGTCCTCACCGGCCGCCACCGCGTCCTTGTAGTGCATGTCGGTGCAGAAGCCGCAGCCGTTGATCTGGCTGGCGCGCAGCTTCACCAGCTCCTGCGTCGAAGCGGGCAGCGGCGAGTCCGAGACCACCTTGCCCGCCGAGTTGAGGTGCCGGAAGAACTTGCCGGTGACCGGGTTGGTGAACAGGTTCAGCCGAGCGTCCACGATGAACTCCTGTCGGGTTTCCGTTGGGATGACACCTACCTGACGGAACAGCCCGGCGAGATGTGACAGGAGCTCAGACCGCGGCGGCCTTCGGCGCGGCACCGACCGCCCGGCGGCCGCGTTTGTGCAGGGCGGAAGCGCGGAAGTAGCTCAGCAGCTCGGCGATCGCGACCGGGTCGTCCAGCTGCGGGCAGTGTCCCCACTCCTCGCGCAGCATCAGCCTGCTGTGCGGCACGAGCGCATGCAGGCGGCGTCCCGCGGCGGCGGTGACCAGGCGGTCCCGGCCGCAGGCGACCACCAGCAGCGGGACCTTGATCGACTCCAGGCCGTCGTAGGCGCCGGTCAGCTCGGCGACCAGCTGACGGGCCTGGTCCAGGCGCGTGGTGGTCGACCGGAAGTCCGGGAACAGCCCGGTGAACCGGGCCACGTGGGTGAGGTCGGCGGCCGCGCGGTCGGCGTAGAGCAGCCGCGGGACCACGAACTCGGCGACGGTCCGCACGAGGAACCCGGGCACCGGCAGCGGCAGGGACGCGGCCAGGCGCAGCGGCAGCGGGTACTTCCCGACGGTGCGCACGAGCCAGGAGTCGACGAAGCCGGGTGCGGCGATCGACACGACCCCGGCGACCGGCAGCTCGTGGCGGCACGCGGCGCGCAGGCTCAGCGTGCCGCCCAGCGAGTTGCCGGCCAGCACGACCTTGCCGCGGTCGGAGTAGAAGCGGGTGACCGCGGCGACGAAGGCGTCCATCTGGGCCAGCATCGCGCCGGAACGCAGCGGATCCGCCTCGCCGAAACCGGGCAGGTCGACCGCGACCGCGGGGATCCCGGCGGCGGCCAGTTCGGCCAGCGCCGGGCGCCAGGTGTCGGCGCTGTCGCAGTAGCCGTGCAGCAGGACGAGTCTTCCGGTGCCCCGCCTGGGCTTGGGCCCGACTTCGAGCACCCTGGTGCGCACGCCGGCGAAACTCCGATGGCCGGCCCGGACGTCCTCCGGGCCGGCCGGTCGCGAGCCCGGCGGCTCCTCGATCTCCCGCTGCACTGCGGTCATGTACCCAGATTAGCGAGTAAATCTCGGGTTCCGCTCAGTCGACGTGGATCACAAACCGGTATCGGCGCGATGTCAACAAGGCGTCCGCGCTGGTCGGAGCGATTCAGTGGGTGAAGACGACCTTCCCGGAGGTCTCGCCCTCCTGCATCAGGCGCATCCCTTCGGCGGCCTCGGACAGCGGCAGCTCCTTGCCGATCCGCGGCCGGATGCCGGTGAGTTCGAGGTAGCGGAGCATGTCCTCCAGCTCGTCGCGGGTGCCCATGGTGGACCCGGCGACGCGCAGCTGGAGGAAGAACACCCGCTGCAGGTCCGCGCTCGGGTCCGGGCCACTGGTCGAGCCGGACACGACCACGATCCCGCCCGGTTTGAGCGATTTGAGCGAGTGGCCCCAGGTCGCCTTGCCGACGGTCTCGAACACCCCGTCCACCCGCTCGGGCAGCCGCGCACCGGACTCGAACGTCTGGTGCGCGCCCAGCTGCTCGGCCAGTGCCCGCTTCTCCTCGGAGCGGCCGGTGACCCACACCCGCAGGCCCGCGGCGCGACCGAGCTGCACGAGAGCCGTGGACACGCCGCCGGAGGCGCCCTGCACGAGCATTGTCTGACCGGGCCGCAGCCCGGACTTCACGAACAGCATCCGGTAGGCCGTCAGCCACGCCGTGCCCATCGTCGCGGCCTCGGCGAACGACAGCCCGGGCGGCTTCGGCACGGCGTTGCGGGCGGGGACGATCACGTGATCGGCGAAGGTGCCCTGGTGCTTCTCGGTGAGCAGTGTGCGCTTCGGGTCGAGGGTGTCGTCGCCCTGCCAGCCGGGCGCGTTGATCACCGAGTGCAGCACGACCTCGGTGCCGTCCTCCAGCACGCCGGCGCCGTCGCAGCCGAGGATCATCGGGAACTGGTCCGGTTTGATCCCGACCCCGCGCAGGGTCCAGATGTCGTGCATGTTCAGGCTGGCGGCCTTGACGGCGACCTTGACCCAGCCCTCGGGGACCTCGGGTTCCGGACGCTCGCCGACGACCAGCGCGTCGAGCGGGTTTTCGGGGTTCGGTTCTGAGGCGTACACGGCGAACATGCCTGCAACGTACCGCGCCGGGGCCCCTGGCGTACCCTGATGAGGTGTTCGACGGCTTCGCCAACTGGTGGGACAACGCGGAACTGTGGCTCGCGCAGCTGTGGTTCCCGCTGCAGTTCCTGCTGGTCATCGCGGTTCTCGCGCCGCTGTGCCTCGGCGTGGCGTGGCTGATCGACCGGATCGTGGACCGGGTGGCCGCGTGGTTGCGGGCGGGCCGCGACGAGGACGCGTCGAGCCGGTCATAGGGTGTCGCTGGTGTCAAGCAGGAGGCGGATCACCGTCGCGCTGGTCGGGCTCATCGTGCTCGTGTTCGCTGGGTGGATCGTCCGCGAGACGACCACGTCGACCGAGCCCGAGGCGGGTCTCACCGCACTGTCCGGTCTGCCGCCCGAAGCCGGGCAGACGTGGCGTCTGATCCAGGCGGGCGGCCCGTTCCCGTACCGCACCGACGGAACCGTGTTCCAGAACCGGGAGCAGCGGCTTCCCGGCAGGGAGAGCGGCTACTACCGCGAGTACACGGTGCCGACGCCCGGCAGCGAGGACCGCGGTGCCCGGCGGTTGGTCACCGGGGGGCAGGCCGAGCTGTACTACACCGGCGATCACTACGCTTCCTTCGTCCAGGTCGACCCGTCGAAGTAGCGAGAACAACCCATGTCCCAGACGTCTTCGCAGATCGTCGAGCAGGCCCGCGCGCGTGGCGCCTACTCGCACCTCATCGGCAACCGCCCGGCGGACAAGATGGCCGCGCTCGACGCCATCGCGTCCGCCCTGTCCTTTCCGGACTGGTTCGGCCGCAACCTGGACGCGCTGTACGACTGCCTCACCGATCTGTCGTGGCTGCCCTACGGCGAGCACGTCCTGGTCTGGGCGGGTTCCGACCTGCTCAAGGACGCCGACCCCAAGTCCTACCTGGCGATCCGAGGTGTCCTCTCGGACGCCGAACGGGCCCTCGCGCCGGGCGGCGACCGCACCGACCGGCGCCGGCTGACGGTCGCCCTCAGCGACGATTAGTCCTGGGGAACCCAGTTCGGCTTGCGTTTTTCGGCGAAGGAGCGGATGCCCTCCTGCCCTTCCTCGCTGGCGAAGAAACGCGCGGACAGCTCGAGCATGTCGGGGAACCCGTCGGACGGCGTGGCCGGGCGCGGGCTGGCGAGGAGCCGTTTGGTGGCGGCCAGGGCGGCCGGGCCACCGAGGGTGAGCGCCTGCACGTAGCGGTCGGTCTCCGCGTCGAGCATGTGCGCCTCGACGGCGGTGTTGATCAGCCCGATCTCGGCGGCGCGCCCGGCGTCGAACACCTCGCCGGTCAGGAACAGTTCCTGCGCCGCACGCGGGTTCACGCGCGGCAGGACGGTCAGCGAGATCACCGCGGGCACCACGCCGATGCGCACCTCGGAGAACGCGAAGGTCACCTCGTTGGTGGCGACGACGATGTCCGCCGCGGCAACCATCCCGACGCCCCCCGCCCGCGCGACGCCGGACAGCTTCGCGACGACCGGCTTGGGGCTGGACCAGATCTGCTCCAGGATCCGCGGGAACTCGTTGACGCCCTGGTCACCCGCCCCGGCGCCGTTGGCCTCCTTGAGGTCCATGCCCGCGCAGAACACCCTGCCGGTGTGGGTGAGGACGATCACCCGGACGTTGTCGTCGTCCGCCGCCTTGGCCAGCGAGCCGGACAGCTCACGACGCAGCTGGGCGGAGAGGGCGTTCCGGTTGTGCGGTGAGTCGAGGGTGATGGTCGCGACACCGCTCGCCACCGAGTAGTGCACCAGTTCATCAGTCACGGGCTTCACCTTAGTTCGCTGCCCGGCCGCGGCACGTGTCGCCGATCGCGGTGAAGCGGTGACAGAGCGTCAGGCCGCGCGATACCGTGCCAGAGAGCGGTCGGACGCGGGGGAGGATGTGGCTGTGGTCGACGATGGTCCGAAGGCGCCCGCGGTCGATCAGGTGGCGCAGATCTTCGGCGGCGAGGACACCCTGAACACCATGAAGGCCGACGCGAAGCGCATGCTGGCCGACGCGAAGGCGGGCCACTGGGCGGTGGATGAGGAGACGGGGTCACACCTGCGTAGAGCGGTGACGCAGATGCATGACCGGATGACCGATATCGCTCAGCGGATCGACCGGTTGCAACGAGCGCCCAAATTCGGTAATGACGAGTATGCCCAACTCGCCGCGGAGCACTTCCTTAGGGCGATGGATTCGGATGAACAGTCTCTTGTCCGGGTGTTTTTCGCGGCTCAGGAGATGCTCGAAAGTCTTCGCCAGGCTATCGATGTCGCAATCAGCAAATATAACGCGTCGGATGAGTCAGCGGCAGAGGTTTTCAACGCTTTCAAAGAATAGGAATCTGGTGACCATCATCGTTCGTGTTGCGCAGACCGTAACGGGCGTTGCATGTCTTGCGGCGGCCACGATTGCCTGCACCAGTACGGTTGCGGGCACAGCATCGCCCGTCGTGACATCGAGTGCGGCTTCCGATGTTTTCGCCGGCCTCAACGCCTGCCAGGTCCTTGATCGGCTCGTCGCCGGGGAAGGGTTCGATCCGGGGGTGAACAAGAGTCGACGCAATGAGTGTGGCGCCACGAAGCCGGAATTCGGGACGTATGGTCTGGCGCTCGATCCCGTGCAGGGGCTTCGCGAATTCGCCGAGACCAGCGAGGACGTGGTTACTACCTCGGTTAACGGACGTAACGCCCTGCAGGCGTCGATTCCCTTGGGCGGATGTGCGATAGCGATCGAGGTCGGTGAGCACGCTCGCGCGATGGTCCAGGTGTCACTGTCGACTACTCCACGCGATCCGCAAGCGTGTGTGGACGCCCAGGCATTCGCTGAGAAGCTTGAGCCTTTGCTGCCACGGTGAGCCAGTTACCGCTCCTTCCCGAGGTTCGATAAAATTCGGTGATCATCATCGTTCGCATCGTTCAGGCAGTCGTAGGTGCTGCGTCCGTCGCGCTGGTTACGGCGGCTTGCGCCACTACCGTGTCAGGCACGGCGTCGCCGGCTCCTGTTCCGAGCACGGGGGCCGATGTGTTCGCAGGCCTCAACGCTTGCCAGGTCCTCGATCAGCTCGTCGCCGGGCAGGGGTTCAACCCGGGCGAGAACAAGAGCCGACGCAATGAATGCAATGCCACGAAGCCTGGGGTGTCGACGTACGGTTTGGCGTTGGATCCTGTGCAGGGGCTCCAGGAGTTCACCGAGACCAACGACGCCGTGGCGAACACGTCGGTCAACGGGCGTGATGCGCTTCAGGCGAACATGCCCTTTGGGCGGCTGCGCGATCGCGATCGAGGTTGGTGCGCATGCTCGGGCGATGGTGCAGGTGGCGCTGGCAACCGGCCCGCGCGATCCGCGGGCTTGCGTGGATGCCCAGGCTTTCGCCGAGAAGCTCGAACCTCTGCTTCCCGAGGGGCAGTGATCGTCGTTCGAGTACTCGCCGGAGTTGTTTGTCTTGCGTCGACCGTGACCGCTTGCGCCACCACAGTGATGGTTCGAAGGCGCCCGCGGTCGATCAGGTGGCGCAGATCTTCGGCGGCGAGGACACCCTGAACACCATGAAGGCCGACGCGAAGCGCATGCTGGCCGACGCGAAGGCGGGCCACTGGGCGGTGGATGAGGAGACAGGGTCACACCTGCGTAGAGCGGTGACGCAGATGCAGGAGCGAATGATCGACCTCAGCTTGCGGATCGGTCGGCTGCAGCAAGCGCCGAAATTCGGCAATGACGAGTACGCGAAGACAGCGGCCGCGCATTTCCTTGCGGCGATGGATTCGGATGAACAGTCTCTCGTCCGGGTCTTCCACGCTGCTCAGGAAATGCTCACCAGTCTCGGTGAGGCGATTGACATCGCCATCAGCAAGTACAATGCGTCGGAGGAAGCGGCGTCGGAGGCTCTCAACGCATTCAAGGAACAGGAAACTCCGTGACCCTCAACGTTCGCATCGTGCGGATCTTGACAGGCGCTGCGTGTCTTGCACTGATCACCGCCGCCTGCACCACCACGGTGGCGGGTGCACCGTCGCCAGCCTCCACATCGAGCGCGGTGAACACTGATGTGTTCGCTGGCCTCAACGCTTGTGACGTCCTCAACCAGCTGGCCGCTGGGCAGGGGTTCAACCCGGGTGAGAACAAGAGCCGGCGCAACGAGTGCGGTGCGACGAAGCCCGGATCGGCAGCGTGGGGCCTGGCCCTGGATCCCGTGCAGGGGCTCAGCGAGTTCGCAGAGGCGAATGCCGAGGTGGTCGATGCGGTGGTCAATGGCCGGAAGGCGCTGCAGGCCGCTGTCCCCACCGGCGGGTGTGCGATCGCGATCGAGGTGACCGAACACGCTCGTGCGATGGTGCAGGTTGCGCTGATCAGTGGTCCGGATGACCCGCAAGCCTGTGTCGACGCTCAAGCGCTCGCTGAGAAGCTTGAGCCTTTGCTTCCGCGGTGAGTCAGTTGAGTCACTGGGCGTGGATGCAGAGACAGGCACGCGCCTGCGTAGGGGGCACGTAGATGAAGGACCAGGAAGCCCAGTGATCCGCAGAATTCGTACCGCCCCGGTCATCATCGGCATGTCATGTCTTGCGGCGGCTTCGATCGGTTGCACCAGCACGGTCGAGGGCACAGCGTCGCCCGCCCCGGACGCCGGACCGGGTTCGAGTGCAGCGTCCGACGTTCTCGCCGGTCTCAACGCTTGCCAGGCTCTGGACCAGCTCAATGCCGGACAGGGATACGAACCGGGCGTGAACAAGACCAGGCGCAACGAGTGCGGTGCGTCCAAGCCGGGAGTTTCGGGGAACAGCCTGGCGCTGGATCCTGCGCAGGGGCTCAGCGAGTTCGCCCCGACGAACAAGGCCGTGGTGGACCTCATGGTCAAGGGACGCGCTGCCATGAAAGCAGACATCCCGACCGGTGGATGCGCGATCGCAGCCGAAGCCGGCGAGCATGCCCGCGCGTTGGTGCTCGTAACCTTGTCGACCGGCCCCCGCGATCCGCAGGCTTGCGTGGACGCTCAGGCTCTCGCCGAGAAGCTTGAGCCGCTCCTTCCCAGTGGGCGGTGATCGTCATGCGAGCGCTCGCCGGAGTTGCCTACCTGATTTTGACCTTGACCGCCTGCACCAGCACGGTTGCGGGCACGCCATCGCCTGTCGTGACATCGAGTCCGGCGAGTACTGATGTGTTCGCCGGTCTCCAAGCCTGTCAGGTCTTGGAGCAGCTGACCGCGGGGGAAGGGTTCGGGCCCGGTGAGAACATCAGCAAGCGTAACGAATGCGATGTCCTCAAGCCCGAGTACGGGTCGTATGGCCTGGCATTGGACCCCGTACAGGGGCTTTCCGAGTTTGCCGCCGCGAATACCGGCGTAGTCGACATCTCGGTCAATGGCCGTGACGCCATGCGTGCCAGCTTCTCCTCGACGGGATGCTCCGTCGCCGTCGAGGTGGCGGAACATGCTCGCGCGATGGTCACGGTGACGATGTCGCGCACCAGTGATGCTGCTCAGGCTTGTCCGGACGCTCAGGCGCTCGCGGAGAAGCTCGAACCGCTCCTTCCCGAGGTTCAGTGAAGCTCGGTCGCTGCAGATGCAGAACCGGGCTTGGACGAGATTCGAGTACTTTCGAGGATCAGGAGATGCGGTTATCGTTATCGTTCGCATCGTCGGGGGCAGTCGTAGGTGCTGCGTCTGTCGCGCTGGTTACGGCGGCTTGCGCCACTACCGTGTCAGGCACGGCGTCGCCGGCTCCTGTTCCAAGCACGGGGGCCGATGTGTTCGCAGGCCTCAACGCTTGCCAGGTTCTCGATCAGCTGGTGGCTGGGGAAGGGTTCGATCCGGGTGAGAACATCAGCCGTCGCAACGAGTGTGATGCGACGAAGCCTGGGGTGTCGACGTATGGGTTGGCGTTGGATCCTGTGCAGGGGCTTCGCGAGTTCGCCGAGACAAGTGAGGGCCTGGTGAACGCCACGGTCAACGGACGTCAAGCCATGCAAGCCGACATTCCCCTGGGTGGGTGCGCGATCGCGATCGAGGTTGGTGCGCATGCTCGGGCGATGGTGCAGGTGGCGCTGGCAACCGGCCCGCGCGATCCGCGGGCTTGCGTGGATGCCCAGGCTTTCGCCGAGAAGCTCGAACCTCTGCTTCCCGAGGGGCAGTGATCGTCGTTCGAGTACTCGCCGGAGTCGCATCGACCGCTTGCGGCGCGCTCCCAAGTTCGGTAACGATGAATACGCCCAGAAAGCAGCGGCGCATTTTCTCGTCGCGATGGATTCGGATGATCAGTCCCTCGTCCGGGTGTTCCTCGCGGCTGAAGACATGCTCGAAAGCCTTCGGGAGGCTATCGAGATCGCGATCAGCAAATATGACGCCTCGGATGAGGCGGCGACCGAGGTTCTCAACACCCTCAAGGATCAGGACCGGTGACCATCAACGTTCGCATCGTCCAGGTCGCCGCAGCGATGGCGGCTTTGACAATGGCTATGACCGCCTGCACTACCACCGTGTCAGGCACGGCGTCGCCAGCTCCTGCCTCGAGCACGGGAAGTGCTGATGTTTTCGCGAACCTCAATGCTTGTCGAGTCCTTGAGCAGCTCACCGCCGGTCAGGGGTTCGGCCCCGGCGAGAACATCAGTCGGCGCAACGAGTGTGATGTTTTGAAGCACGAGTTCGGCACGTACGGGCTTGCGCTGGACCCGGTTCAGGGGCTTCGTGAGTACGCCGAAACCACCGAGGGTGTCGTGGAGACCTCGGTCAATGGACGTGCTGCGCTGCAGGCGCCGATTCCGTTGGGCGGGTGCGCGATCGTGATCGAGGTCGGTGAGCACGCTCGCGCAATGGTGCAGGTGTCGCTGATTTCGGGGCCGCATGACCCGCAGGCCTGCGTCGACGCTCAAGCGCTCGCTGAGAAGCTTGAGCCTTTGCTGCCACGGTGAGCCAGTTACCGCTCCTTCCCGAGGTTCGATAAAATTCGGTGATCATTATCGTTCGCATCGTCCGGGCAGTCGTAGGTGCTGCGTCCGTCGCGCTGGTTACGGCGGCTTGCGCCACTACCGTGTCAGGCACGGCGTCGCCGGCTCCTGTTCCAAGCACGGGGGCCGATGTGTTCGCGGGCCTCAACGCTTGCCAGGTCCTCGATCAGCTCGTCGCCGGGCAGGGGTTCAACCCAGGAGAGAACAAGACCAACGACGCCGTGGCGAACACTTCGGTCAACGGACGTCAAGCCATGAAAGCCGACATTCCCTTGGGTGGGTGTGCGATCGCGGTGGAGGTTGGTGAGCATGCTCGGGCGATGGTGCAGGTGGCGCTGGCAACCGGTCCGCGCGATCCGCAGGCTTGCGTGGATGCCCAGGCTTTCGCCGAGAAGCTCGAACCTCTGCTTCCCCGGTGACTCAGTTCTGCCGCGGCACCAACTCTGACACGAACCGGTCCAGGAAGGCGTCGAAAGACGCGTCACCCCGGTGGTAGATCACGAACTTCGTCAACCCGGCCGCCAGGTGCCCGTCGATCAAGCGGTGCAGTTCCGGCCAGCTTCCCGCGATCACCTCCGAGGGCGGGGTGTCCGGGCGGCGGGCGCGGGCGGCCGCCGCCAGCTCTGGCGTGATGCCGTTCTCACTGAGGATCAGGCTCATCCCGTAGTGGTCGTCCTCGATCTCGCGGCCCGCGGAGGCCGCGGCGGCCTCGATCGTCAACCGGGCGTCGCGGGCGTCCGTGGGGGACAGGAAGCTTCCCAGCCAGCCGTCGGCGAACCGGCCGATCCTCTCCAACGCCGCGGGGGCGCTGCCGCCGAGCCACAAATCCACCCGGGGCGGCACCGGTCCCGGTCGCACGTCGTCCAGTTTCCAGAACTCGCCGGTGAAATCGCCGCCCCCGCTGAGTGCCGAACGCAACAGTCGCAGCGACTCGTCGAACACCGCGGCCCGCGCGCCGGCCGGGACGTCGAACAGGGCCCACTCGGTGCGGCGCGCCGGGCGGAGGCCGAACACCGGCAGCACCCGCTTCGGCGCCAGCGCGGCCAGTGACGCGATCTGCTTCGCCACCAGCACCGGATGGCGGCCCGGCAACACGGCGACCGACGTGCCCGCCTTCAACGACGAAGTCCGCGAAAGCGCGTGCGCCATCCCGATGAACGGGTCGACCGCGTCCGAATACACCTGCTCCGAGAACCACACCGAGTCGACCCCGGCGGCCTCCAGGCGGTCCACGATCCCCGACAGCTCACCCGGCGGCGTCTCCGCCCCGAGCCCGACACCGAACCGGATCTTCATACCCTCCACGGTACGGCTCAAGCAGACCGGACGGCACCGGCCAACGCGGTGGCGTACCGCTCCAGCACCAGCTCCGCCACGCGCGGATCGTCGGCCAACGGCGCGGCCAGTGCCACCGAAGGATCGACCGCGCGCGCCTGCGAAGCGATGCGGTCCGGCAGCAACCCGGGCGCCAGGAACCACGACGCCACGCCGATCCGCCGCGCACCACGGGCGCGCAGTTTCGCCATCGCCGCGGGCACATCCGGCTTCGCGGCGCTCGCGAACGCCGCCACCGCGCGGAAACCGTGCCGCGCCTGCCACGAGCGAGCCAGCGAAGCGACAGCCTCGTTCGCCGCCGCACGCGACGAACCGACCGCGGCCAGTACGACACCCAGCGAAGGATCGTCCACATCGGCGACGGCGGCGAGCCGGTCGAACGCGACGTCCGACAGCGCCGCCCCCAGCACGTCCGCGATCGTCACCCGCAACCCCGGCACCTGCGCCACCAACGCGGGCAGGTCGACGCGAGCGTGGAAGGCGCTCCCCAGCAGCAACGGCACCACCACGGCCGACCGGTGCCCCTCCCGCACCAGATCCCGCAGCACGTCGGTCACCAGCGGCTCGGACAGGTCCAGGAACGACACCCGCACGTCCAGCTCCGGAGCCGCGGCCGAAACCCGGCGCGCCAGCGCCCGCACGGTCGCCGCGGAGCGCGGGTCCCGGCTCCCGTGCGCGACGGCGACGAGCGGGATCACAGCGCCCCGCTCAGCCCGCGAGCCCGCAGCACGGCCCGCTCCAGCGGCCGGAACACCAGCAGCTCGATGCCGACACCGACCAGCAGGATCAGCACGATCGCCGAAATGACGGTCGACATGTCGTTGAGGAACCGGCCGTCGTCGAGATAGGCGCCCAGGCCCTTGCCCAGCAGCGGCGAGGTCGCGATGATCTCGGCGGCCATCAGCGAGCGCCACGAGAACGCCCAGCCCTGCTTGAGACCGGCGAGGTACCCGGGCAGGGCCGCGGGCAGCAGGATGTGCCGCGCCGTGGCCAGCCGCCCGGCGCCCAGCACCTTGCCCACGCGCGGCAGGATCGGCGGGATCTGGTCGATGCCCGACACCAGGCCGTTCGCGATCGACGGCACGCTGCCCAGCAGCAGCACGACGTACATCGCGGTGGGTTCGACGCCGAACCACAACACGGCCGCCGGCACCCACGCCACCGACGGCAGGCTCTGCAGGCCGGACAGGAACGGCCCGATCCCGGCCCGCACCAGCTTCACCTTCGCGACCAGCAGGCCCAGCGGTGTCGCGATCACGATCGCGATGAGGAACCCGAGCACCGCGCGGTGCACCGACGTCCACACGAACCCGAACGCGTCACCGCTGCTCAGCAGGTTCCACAGCTCGGTCCCGACCGCCAGCGGCGCGGGCAGCTGGTATTCCGGCCAGAACGCCGCCGCCCACAGCGCCTGCCACACCGCGACGACCAGCACCAGGAACGCCACGGGCGGCAGCACCGAGCGGGTGAACCGGCGCCAGCCGCTCGGCGGCTTCGCCGTCGTGACCGGGGTGTCGAGCGCGTCGAGGCCGGCTTCGACCGCCGCCGCGTCCGGCTCGGCGGTCGCGTCCTCAAGCTGCGGCATGACTGCTGATCACCTCGCGCAGGCGCCGGTTGATGACGTCGACCGCCTTGACCTCGTCCTGCCCGGTGAGCCCGTCCACCCGCCACTGCTGCACGACCTTGCCCGGCCGCGACGACAGCAGCACGACGCGCTGCCCCAGCCGGACCGCCTCGCGCACGTCGTGCGTCACGAACACCACCGCGGTGCCGGTCGCCTCCCAGATCCGCACCAGTTCGGCCTGCAGCACGTCACGCGTGATGGCGTCCAGCGCGGAGAACGGCTCGTCCATCAGCAGCAGCGCCGGGCGGTCCGCACCGTTTTCGGTGTGGGTGGCCGATGCCAGAGCCCTGGCCAGCGCCACGCGCTGCCGCATACCGCCGGACAGTTCGTGCGGTCGCTTCGCGCCGACACCGGACAGCCGCACCAGTTCGAGCAGCTCGCCGGTGCGGGCCTTGCGCTCGCTCCGTCCCATCCCGGCCAGCTTCAACGGCAGCTCGACGTTCGCCGCCGCGGTCAGCCACGGCATCAGGGCCGCTTCCTGGAACATGACCGCGGGACGTGAGGTCGTCAGCTCGATCTCGCCCGCGCTCGGCCGGTCCAGGTTCGCGATCAGGTTCAGCAGTGTGGTCTTGCCGCACCCCGACGCGCCGAGCAGGCAGACGAACTCACCCGGCGCGACGTCGAGGTCGACCCCGGCGAGCGCGGTCACGGCGTTCTGACCCTGCCCGAAGCTCTTGTGCACCCCGGTCAGGCGCACGGCCTGGCCGGTCGCCTCCACCGTGGGCCCTTCCAGCGTGGCGGTCATGACAGCCTCCTACTTCTTGTCCAGGCCCGCGGCGTCGACGGTGGTCTTGCCCGCCTGGGTGAGCACGGTGTTGAGCAGCGTGAGATCGGCGAACCCGGCGACCTCCGGTGCCGCGTTCTTCACGCCCGCCGTCACCTGGTCCTGCGACAGCTGCGGGAACCGGCCCGCCAGCGGATCGGTGGTCAGCTGGATGCCCTGCCACGCGCGGTCGATCACCGGGCCGGCGAGTGCCTTGCCGGTGAGCTGCTGCAGCTGGTTGTTCACCGCGGTCTTGGCCGTCGCCGGATCGGATTCGGCGAGCGAGTTCGCGTCCAGCAAGCCCTGCAGCAGCGCGGTGACCGTGGCCGGGTGCTCCTTGAGGAACTGGGTGCGCACGACGAGCACGGTGGTCGGGAACTGCCCGCCCGGCCACAGGTCCTTCTCGTCCACCAGGACCTTCGCGCCGGCTTCGAGGACCAGGCGCGACGCCCACGGCTCCGGCAGCCACGCGCCCTGGATCGCGCCGGATTTGAACTGGTCGAGAGTCAGCGCGTTGTCGATGTTCTGCACGTTGACGCCGGTCAGCTTCTCGTCGGAGAGCCACTTCTTGAGCGCGACGTCCTGGGTGTTGGCCAGCTGCGGCGAGGCGACCGTCTTGCCCTGCAGGTCCTGTGGCGTGTTGATCTCCGGCTTCACCACCAGCTGCGCGCCGCCCGAGGTCGCGCCCGCGATCAGCCGCACCGCCTCCCCGTCGGACTGGGAGTACGCGCTGATCGCCGGGCCGGAGCCGATGAACCCGGCGTCCAGCGACCCGCCGAGCAGCGCGTTCACCTCTTCGGGGCCGGCGTTGAACTTGGTCGGCACCAGTGTGGTGTCGCCCAGCCGCTGGGCGAACAGGTTCTGGTCCAGGCCGATCAGCGCGGACGCGTGCGTGACGTTGGGGAAGTAGCCCAGGCGCAGTTCGGCGGCCGGACCCTGGTCGGTCGCGTCGGCGCTGTCGTCCGAGCGGTCCGCCCGCGAACACCCGCTCACGACTGCCAGAACCGACAAAGCTGCGGCTGCCAGAGCCACGACACGAGTTTTCACGGGCGGACCTTTCGGTTGGGGGAGGGAGTTACGGGCCGGGGGAGACCACGTCGGAGTCGCCGCGCAGCACGGGGAGCGGCGCACCGACCATCCCGGCCGCCAGCGTGGTGCCGTCGGCGGGGTCGATCACCAGGAAGGCACCGGTACGCCGGCTGACCTCGTAGTCGTCGACCGGGAGCGGTTCCGCGACGCGGACCCGGGCACGGCCGATCTCGTTCAGCTGCAGCGTCTCCGGGGACTCCACAGTGGACAGCTTCTGCTCGTCGAAGCGGGACACCAGCTGGTCGACGAACGCCTGCACGGTGCGCGCCCCGTGCTTGACCAGCACACGGGCACCCGGGCGCAGCGGCTTCTCCGACAGCCACGCCAGCGTCGCGTCCAGCTCGTCGGTGGCCACCGGGGCCGAGGCACCCGCGGCGATCACGTCGCCGCGCGAGATGTCCAGGTCGTGCGCCAGCACCAGCGTCACCGACCGGCCCGCGGCCGCCTCGGGCAACTCGCCGTCGGCGGTGTCGATGCGCTCGACAGTGGTGCGCAGCCCGGCGGGCAGCACGACCACCTCGTCACCGGGACGCACCGTGCCCGCTGCGACCTGGCCGGCGTAGCCGCGGTAGTCCGGGTGCTCGGGCGTGCGCGGCCGGATCACGTACTGCACCGGGAACCGGAACGGCGCGTCGTGCGGGTCCGGCGCGACCGGCACGTCCTCCAGGTGGCTGAGCAGGGTCGGGCCGGTGTACCACGGGGTCCGCTCGGAGCGGTCCACCACGTTGTCACCCACCAGTGCGGACACCGGGACCGACAGCACCGATCCTTCGGCGTAGCCCAGTGACGTGGCGTGGTCGGTGAACTCCTTCGCGATGACCCGGAAGGTCTCCTCGTCGTAGTCCACCAGGTCGATCTTGTTCACCGCCAGCACCAGGCGTGGCACCCCGAGCAGCGCGAGCACCGCGGCGTGGCGGCGGGTCTGCTCGATCACGCCCTTGCGCGCGTCGACCAGCAGCACGGCCAGCTGCGCGGTGGACGCGCCGGTGACCGTGTTGCGGGTGTACTGCACGTGCCCCGGGGTGTCGGCCAGCACGAACGACCGCTTCGGCGTCGCGAAGTAGCGGTAGGCCACGTCGATCGTGATGCCCTGCTCGCGTTCCGAGCGCAGCCCGTCGACGAGCAGCGACAGGTCCGGAGTGGACAGACCGCGGTCGACGCTGGCGCGGGTGACCGCGTCCAGCTGGTCGGCCAGCACCGACTTGGTGTCGTAGAGCAGCCTGCCGACGAGCGTCGACTTGCCGTCGTCGACGCTCCCGGCGGTGGCGAGCCGCAACAACGAGCTCATCAGAAGTACCCCTCCCGCTTGCGGTCCTCCATGGCGGCCTCGGACAACCGGTCGTCGGCACGGGTGGCGCCGCGCTCGGTGAGCCTGCTCGCCATCACCTCGGCGATCACCTCGTCGACGGTCGAGGCCGTCGACTCGACTGCGCCGGTGCAGGAGCCGTCGCCGACCGTGCGGTAGCGCACCGTCAGCTCCCTGACCTCCTCGCCGTCTCGCGGACCGCCCCACGGTCCCTCGGTCAGCCACATGCCGTCGCGCTTGTAGACCGGGCGCTGGTGGGCGTAGTAGATCGAGGGCAGCTCCACCTTCTCGCGCGCGATGTAGTTCCACACATCGGCTTCGGTCCAGTTGGAGAGCGGGAACACCCGCACATGTTCCCCCGGACGGTGCCTTCCGTTGTAGAGGTTCCACAATTCGGGACGCTGGCGCCGCGGATCCCACTGACCGAACGCGTTGCGCAGGCTGAAGATCCGTTCCTTGGCCCGCGCGCGCTCCTCGTCGCGGCGCCCGCCGCCGAACACGGCGTCGAACTTGTTCTCCTCGATCGCCCCCAGCAGCGGCTGCGTCTGCAGCGGATTGCGGGTGCCGTCGGGACGCTCGGTGAGGCGGCCGTCGTCGATCCAGTCCTGCACGCTGGCCACGATCAGGCGCAGGCCGTACTTCTCCACGACGTGGTCGCGGAATGCGATGACCTCGTCGAAGTTGTGCCCGGTGTCGACGTGCAGCAGCGGGAACGGCACCGGCGCCGGCCAGAACGCCTTGATCGCCAGGTGCAGCAGCAGGGTCGAGTCCTTTCCGCCGGAGAACAGGATCACCGGCCGGTCGAACTCACCCGCCACCTCACGGAAGATGTGGATGGCCTCGGACTCCAGTGCCGCGAGGTTGTCGGTCGCCGCGTCGGCCGCGACTTGTTCCAGCGTCGTCATTCCCTCTCCCTACGCGTGCAGGCCGCACTCGGTCTTGGACTTGCCGGCCCAGCGGCCGCTGCGCGGATCGGCGCCCGGCGCCACCTTCGCGGTGCACGGCGCGCAGCCGATCGACAGGTATCCCTCGCCCACCAGCGGGTTCTGCAGGATGCCGTGGTCGTCGATGTAGGCGTTGAACTCGTCGTCGGTCCACGGCGCGATCGGGTTGATCTTCACCAGGCCGTTGCGGTCGTCCCAGGTGACGATCGGCGTGTTCGCCCGCGTCGGGGCGTCCACCCGGCGCACCCCGGTGACCCATGCGGAGTAGTTCGCCAGCGTTTTCCGCAGCGGCACCACCTTGCGCAGGTTGCAGCACAGCGTCGGGTCCCGGTCGTGCAGCTTGGGGCCGTACTCGGCGTCCTGCTGCGCGACCGTCTGCTCCGCGGCGGCGTTGACGATCCTCACGTCCGGGTACACGGTCGCGACCGCGTCCCGGGTGCCGATCGTCTCGGCGAAGTGGTAGCCGGTCTCCAGGAACAGGATGTCCACATCGGACTTCACCTTCGTGGCGAGGTCGATGAGCACCGCGTCCTGCATGTTGGAGGCGACGATGAAGTCGTCGCCGAAGGTCTCCGCGGTCCAGCGCAGGGCTTCCAGCGCGCTCGCGTCGGCCAGTTCGGCGGACGCCTTCTCCGCCAGTGCCTTCAGTTCCTCGGTGGTCCTCGTCGCGGTGGTCACTTGCTCGCTCCTTCCGGAAAGCGCAGCCCGATGAACTTGACGGTGAACACGCGGCGGCACGCGCCGCACAGCCAAGCCGAGTTCTCCTCGGGGCGGAGATCCTCGTCCCCGCAGTACGGGCAGTGGAACGGGGTCGCCCGTTCGGTCATCGGAGATCGGCCTCGTCCGCGCGGGCCGCCCACTGGGCGAAGCGCTCGCCGTCCTCGCGCTGGGACAGGTAGTTGCGCACGACCCGCTCGACGTAGCCGATCAGCTCGTCGCCGGTGACCTTGTGGCCACGCAGCTTGCGGCCGAACCCGGTGTCCAGTCCGAGCCCGCCGCCCAGGTGTACCTGGAAACCCTCGACCTGGTTGCCGTCGTCGTCGGTCACGATCTGGCCCTTGAGGCCGATGTCGGCGGTCTGGATGCGGGCGCAGGAGTTCGGGCAGCCGTTGATGTGCACGGTGACCGGGTTCTCCACCTGGTCCTGGATGTCGGCCAGCCGCTGCTCCAGCGCGGTCACCAGGTCCCTGGCGCGCTGCTTGGTCTCCACGATCGCGAGCTTGCAGAACTCGATGCCGGTGCAGGCCATCACGCCGCGCCGCCACGGGCTCGGCCGCGTCGGCAGGTCCAGTTCGGCCAGTTCCGCCTGCAGACCGGGCACGTCCTCCTCGGCCACGTCCAGCACGAGCAGCTTCTGCAGCGGGGTCAGCCGCACCCGGTTCGACCCGGCGCGCTCGGCGGCCTTCGCGACCTTGACCAGCGTGGAACCGGACACGCGGCCGCCGACCGGCGCGGCTCCGACGTAGAACCTGCCGTCCTTCTGCCGGTGCACGCCCACGTGGTCGTGCTGCACGGCGGGCACCTCGGGCGCGGGGCCGTCGATCATCTTCCGCTGCAGGTACTCCGATTCGAGAATTTCACGGAACTTTTCTGGACCCCAGTCCTTGACCAGGAACTTGATCCGCGCCCGCGAACGCAGGCGCCGGTAGCCGTAGTCGCGGAACACACCGACCACGCCGGCCCACACCTCGTGCACCTCGTCACGCGGCACCCACGCCCCCAGCCGCCGGCCGAACATCGGGTTGGTCGAGAGGCCACCGCCGACCCACACGTCGAAACCGGGCCCGTGCTCGGGATGGTGCACGCCGACGAAGGCCACGTCGTGGATCTCGTGGGTGACGTCGGGGAGCCCGGACACCGCCGTCTTGAACTTGCGCGGCAGGTTCGCGTACTCCTGCCTGCCCAGGTAGTTCCGCTTGATGTCGTCGACAGCGGGGGTGCCGTCGATGACCTCGTCCTCGGCGATCCCGGCGACCGGCGAGTTGAGGATGACGCGCGGGCTGTCGCCGCACGCGGTCATCGTGGTCAGTCCCGCGGCCTCCAGCTTCTCCCAGATGACCGGCATGTCCTCGATGCGGATCCAGTGGTACTGGATGTTCTGCCGGTCGGTGATGTCGGCGGTGTCCCGCGCGTAGGTCTGCGAGATCTCCCCGATCAGCGCGAGCTGCTCGGTGGTCAGTGCACCGCCGTCGATGCGGACGCGGAGCATGAAGTACTCGTCGTCCAGCTCCTCCGGCTCCAGCGTCGCCGTGCGGCCGCCGTCGATCCCGGGCTTGCGCTGCGTGTAGAGGCCGTACCAGCGGAACCGGCCACGCAAATCGCCGGGGTCGATCGAGTCGAAGCCGCCGTGGGCGTAGATGTTTTCGATGCGCGGCCGAACGTTGAGCGGGTGGTCGTCCTTCTTCGAGCGCTCGTTCGGGTTCAGCGGCTCGCGGTAGCCGAGGGCCCACTGGCCCTCACCACGGCGCTGCCGGGCGCGCGGGGTACGGGCGGCAGAGTTGTCGCGCGTCGGCGAAGCCATCTTGGAGTCCTTCCGGGGGCTCGCGAAGGCGCCGCGCGCACGGATGTGCCCTGGTCAGCCCGTGGTGAAGGGGGAGGCAGTCCGCGGCAGACGGCGCCCGCTGGTCCTAGCTGGTGGCGGTGGGCGGCGTCAGTTCGTCTCGCGGCACAGTGCGCTGGCGACACGCCGGAAGTCGACGTGGCGACGCACCACGAGGAGAACTCCGGCATAAGTCACCTCGTCAGCGTGCCACGCTGCTCATGAAGTGGTCCAGCCCGCTCCAGATCCTGGGATACGCATCACGCCGGAAAAAACTCCGGCAGAATGTCGCCCCGCATCGATCAGGGACACTGGACGCGTGAGTGAGATTTCCGCGCCGGTGGCGTTCACGTTGCCCGGGCACGCGCTGGCCGGGCTGGGGACGCGGCCCTTCGGGGTGTATGTGCACGTGCCGTTCTGCGCGACCCGCTGCGGGTACTGCGACTTCAACACCTACACCGCCGGTGAGCTGGGCACGAGCGCCTCGCCGGAGTCCTGGCTGGAGGGGCTGCGGCGCGAGCTGGACCTGGGCGCGCGGGCGCTCGGCACCGCACCGGCGGCCGAAACGGTGTTCGTCGGGGGCGGCACGCCGTCCCTGCTGGGCGCCGACGGGCTCGCCGACGTGCTCGACGCGGTGCGGAACGCGTTCGGCCTGGCGCCGGGCGCCGAGGTGACCACGGAGTCGAACCCCGAGTCCACCTCGCCGGAGTTCTTCCACGGCCTCCGCGCGGCCGGCTACACCCGGGTGTCGCTGGGCATGCAGTCGGCGGCGTCGCACGTGCTGAAGATCCTGGACCGCACCCACACACCCGGCCGTCCGGTCGCCGCGGCGCGCGAGGCCGGGGCCGCGGGCTTCGAGCACGTGAACCTCGACGTCATCTACGGCACACCGGGGGAGCGGACCGCGGACCTGCGTGCCTCGCTGGAGGCGGTGCTCGACGCCGGCGTCGACCACGTGTCGGCGTATTCGCTGATCGTCGAGGACGGCACGGCACTGGCCCGGCGCGTGCGCAAGGGCGAGCTGCCCGCACCCGACGAGGACGTGCTCGCCACCGACTACGAGCTGATCGACTCGGTGCTGTCCGCGGCCGGGCTGACCTGGTACGAGGTGTCGAACTGGGCGGCCTCGGAGGCGGCCGCGTGCCGGCACAACCTGGGCTACTGGCGCGGTGGCGACTGGTGGGGCGCCGGGCCGGGCGCGCACAGCCACGTCGGCGGCGTGCGGTGGTGGAACGTGAAACATCCCGCGCGCTACGCCTCCGCGCTCGCGTCGGGAGGCTCCGCGGAGGCCGATCGCGAGGTGCTGACCGCCGAGGAACAGGCGTTCGAGCGGATCATGCTGGAGCTGCGGCTGGCCGAGGGCCTGCCGCTGGACGCACTGGATGCCGACGGCGTGCGTGAGGCGGAGCTGGCCGTGGCCGAGGGCCTGCTGGACGCGGCTTCGTTCGCGGAGAAGGGACGCTGCGTGCTGACCTTCCGCGGCAGGCTGCTGGCCGACGGCCTGGTGCGGCGGCTGGCCGCCTGACTGGTTCTTCCGCGAAGCCGGTTGGAGGCGTGATCGCGACGGTGCGCTAGCTTCGCCGTAACACACCTGGTGATGAGGGAGGTCGAGGAATATGGCTGTCAGCGGCTCTCTTCGACATGCCCGTTTTCTGTTCACACCAGGAGTTCTCCTTGTCTCTCATCACTGATCGTCTGCTGTTGCGTCCGTGGACCACGGACGAGGCGGTCGCTGTCCGCGCCGGGGAGCGCCGCCCGGGCTGGGCGCCGGACTTCCCCGCCGAGGGTGACGGCGTCATCGCCGGCCTGCTCGCCGAACGGCCGGACTGGCTGTCCGAGTTCGGTCACCACCTGGTCGTCGAGCGGGCCACCGACCTCGTGGTCGGCTCGATCGGCCTGTTCTGGCCGCCCGAGGACGGCGTCGTGGAGATCGGCTACGGCATCGCGCCCAGCCGCCGCGGTCGTGGCTACGCCACGGAGGCCACGGTGGCGCTGACGGAGTTCGCGCTGAAGTCGCCGGACGTGCGTGAGGTGTCCGCGCAGGTCGAGCGCGCGAATCCGGCTTCGGTCCGGGTCCTCGAAGCGGCGGAGTTCGAGTGCGTCGCCGACGACGGCGACGTGCTGCGCTTCAGCAGTCGGTGACCGTCTCCGCGCAGACCGGTTCGGTCCCGTTGGCCGCGGTCTGCAGGAGCTGGTAGAGAGTTTCGCGTTGGTCGCCGTCCAGGGCGGCCAGTACTTCGTCCTCGACGGTGGCCAGCGCGAACTCGGCCCTGGCCAGCAGCTTGGCCCCTGTTTCGGTCAACTCGACGGTGTGGCGCCTGCGGTCCTGCGGGGAGCGCCGCCGCTCGACCAGCTGGTCGCGCTCCAGGTCGTTGAGCAGCCCGACGACGTTCGTCCCGTCCATGCCCAGTGTCGTCGCCAGCGCCTGCTGGGCGATGCCGCCGCGGTCCCGGATCACCGTCATCGCGAGCAGGTGCCGCGGCCGGATGCCCAGTGGGGTCAGCACGCCCTCCGAGCGCAGCCGCATCTGCCGCGTCAGGTGGTCGAGCAGGGCGCCGACGCGGTGCGGGGGCTGGTTGAGCACGGGCAGGGCGGCCACCTCGTCACTTTACCTCCCGCGAACGACTATCGTCGTGGTATAGATAGTTTGCGTAACGCTAATCAATTATGAAAGGTCAATCATGGCAAACCTCCTGCACATCGACTCGAGCGTCCGTGGCGAGGAGTCCGTCAGCCGCAAGCTGACCACACGCGCGGCGCGGGCCTGGCTGGCGGCACATCCCGGCGGCACCATCAGCTACCGCGACCTCGGCCGGAACCCGTTGCCGCACATCGACGCCGCCAGCGCCCAGGCCGGCATGACGCCACCGGAACAGCGCAGCGAAGCCCAGCGGGCGTCGTGGGCGCTCACCGAGGAACTGGTCGGCGAGATCAAGGCCGCCGACACGGTCCTGCTCGGCCTGCCGCTGTACAACTACGGCGCGCCGAGCACGGTCAAGTCGTGGGTCGACCACCTCATCGCTCCGGGTCTGGCGGTGGACCCGGAGACCAGGCAGGGCCTGCTGGGCGGGCGCGAGTTCGTCGTGATCACCAGCCGTGGCGGCGGATACGGGCCGGGCACCCCGCGCGAGGGCTGGGACCACGCGCAGGCGTGGCTGCCGCACGGCCTGTCGCTGACCGGCCTGGAGCCGCGGTTCATCACGGCCGAGCTGATCCTCGCCCACAGCAACCCCGCGATGGCCGAGCTGATCCCGCTGGCGGAGAAGAGCCTGACCGCCGCCCAGGAGGAGATCGACTCGCTCTGGTCGCCGGTCGCCGCCTGAACTGTGACCCGCATCGCACTTGGGTGGAAAGTGTGATCCGGGTGCAACCGGCACGCCGGGTGCGAGCATCTGCTGGGAGTGCACTTCGACGACTTCGCCCGCGAGCAGCTGCCGGCGCTGGTGCGGTTCGCGGCGGTCCTGACGGGGGATCCCGACCTCGCCCAGGACCTGGTGCAGGAGGCGCTGGTGCGCGCCCACGAACGGTGGGCCAGGGTCGTGCGGACCGAACGGCCGGACCTGTACCTGCGGAAGATGGTCGTCAACGGGCACCTGTCGTGGCGGCGACGGTGGTACCAGCGTGCGGTGCGGTCGGTGGCCGACCCCACGTGGTTCCGCGAACCGCACACCGCCGACCCCGCGGCCCGGATCGCCGAGGGTGATCACCTCAGGGAGCTGCTGTCCGGGCTGAGCCGGTCGCAGCAGGCCGCGATCGTGCTCCGCTTCTATGAGGACCGCGACGACAACGACATCGCCGCGGTCCTCGGCTGTGCGGTGGGCACGGTGCGCAGCCACATCTCCCGCGGCCTGTCCGTGCTGCGGGTCCGCCTTGGTGCCGAGATGGAGGTGGCCTGACCATGTCCGAGATTCCGGAGCTGAGGAAAGCGTTGCGGACCCGGGAGTCGCTGGCTCCCGACCCCGAGGTGGTGCTCGCCGGAGCGCACGGCCGGATCCGGCGCCGCCGCACGAAGCGGCGCGTGGTGGGCGCGGCGGCGGCGGTCGCGGTGACGATCGCGGGCGTGGGCGCGGGCATGAGCCTGTTGCGACCGTCGGAGGACGCGCCGCGAATCGACGCCGCCGCCGGCGACGCCCCGGTGGCGGCCCCGGCGTTGCCGTTCACCGTCGACGGCCTGCCCGAGGGGTACGAGCTCACCGGATGGACGGTTTCCGACACGAACGCGAGCGGGCTCTACGACAGCCCCAGGGGGGACCACGTCGAGATCATCCTGTCGGAGGGAACCTTGCCCGAGGCACCGGCGAAGGTCCCGAACGGGAGGGACGTCGGCGGATACGTCTCGTCCCCGGCGGGAGGCGGTGCGCAGGCGCAGAAGCAGATCGCACCCGGCCGGATCGTGACGGTGCTGGCCAAACTGAACCAGCTGGCGTCGTCGAAGCTCCTGGACATCGCCGGAACGGTCCGCCTCGTGCCGACGCCGGTCCCCTCGACGTTGCGCGCGCTGCGTGCACCGGAGGGCCTGACCGTGCGGCAGTGGACCGGTTCCGACGGGTTCGACTACCTCGTGCTGTGCCCGGACGAGGTTCCGGCGGCGGCGCCGACGGGCGGGGACGGGCGGTGCTACTCGGTCACGGTCGAGGGACGGCCGCCCAGCGCGTACACCACCGCGACGTCGAAGGCGCCCCCGCCGGTGACGATGCCGGTCAAGTCCGTGCGCCGCCTCCTCGATGGCGGTCGGACTCTGACGGTGCGGACGGAAAGCGGGACGCAACCGGTGATGGACGCGATCGCCTCCTCCGCGGTGGCAGGGTGACGCCTCAGCTCCAGATCGTCACGTAGACCGGCGGCCGGAACCGCGACGGCGGCACCCCCGTGCCCGGCGAGCGCATCACCTGCATCGCCGCCGGGGTGGCCAGGAAGTGACGCAGTGAACCGGCCGCGGTGGAGGAACGATTGTGCGGCAACGTGGTCAGGTGCCAGTACTCCGTTCGCGGCGTCGCGGGCGTCGGGACGATCACCAGCTCGTGCCGGCGCAACTGGGGCGCCGCCAGGTGTTCGAACGCCAGCGACACCCCGCTGCCGTTCGCCGCGGCCGACCACGCCGCCGTCTGGTTCGGGAACACGCGGATGGCGGACTCTCCTACCCCCATGCGGCGCAACAGGTGTGCCGTCCCGCTGCCCGGGTCCGCACCGGAGGGATCCACCAGCCACGGCCACTGACCCGGCCTGCCCCGCGGCCGGAACCCGGGCGCCGCAACGGCGACGATGCTGCACCGGAACACCGGCTCGCTCTCCACGTCACCCTCCAGGCGTGGCCCCAGCGCCGCGTCGGCGAGCCGGTTGGTCACCAGCACCGGCATTTCCGCCACCTGCGCCAAACCGGCCGACGCGTCCACCGCCTGACCCGACCGGCGCGCGAACGCTTCCAGCAACGGATCGGCGACGAACTCGGCGATCGTGCTCGTCACGACGACGTGCAGCCGTTCGGCCACACCGTTGGCCTCGCGAACGGCCGCATCCGCGTCCGCCCCCAGCGCCACCATCTGTGAGGCGATCGGCAGCAGCCTGCTTCCGCCGGGTGTCAGAGTCATCCCGTTGGCGGTGCGCACGAGCAGCTTGTCCCCGTGGTGCTGGCGCAGCGCCGCGAGCGCCTGCGACACCGCGGGTTCACTCACCCCGAGCGTCCGCGCCGCGTCCGTCACCGAGCCGAGCCGGGCCACCAGAACGAAGGCACTCAGCTGACCGAGCGTCATTTCCCACCGCTCCGCATCACTCGAACAGCGTACATAAGTGATCCCTTAATCGGCCATTGTCGGTTTCTCCCAACGCGGGCACCCTGTGCCGAAAATCCAGGCCCTGGGAGGGTGCGTGCAGGTACCTGCGCAGTTCCAATACCAAAGGGCGACGAGTGTGCAACACGCGTTGAGCCTTTTGACGAAGTACGGGCCGGACAGCCGGATCGTGGCGGGCGGTCACAGCCTCATCCCGATGATGAAGCTGCGACTGGCCCAGCCACAGGCCCTGATCGACATCAACGACCTGACCGATCTGGCCCGGATCAGCGTCGAGGACGGGACTTTGTGCGTCGGCGCGATGGTCCGGCACGCCGACCTGCTGGCGTCGGCCGTCGCCGGGGAACACTTCCCGATCTTCCACGACGCCGAGAAGGTGGTTGCCGACCCGGTGGTCCGCAATCGCGGCACCGTGGGCGGGTCGCTGTGCCAGGCCGATCCGTCCGAAGACCTGTCCGCCGCGTTCGCCGCGGTGCGGGGGGAGGCGGTGATCGAAGGACCGGGCGGACGCCGCGTCGTTCCGATCCGTGAGTTCTTCACCGGTCCCTATCAGACCGTGGTGGGAGAAAACGAATTGCTCGTGCAATTGCGCGTGCCGATTTCCTCGTCGGCCTCCGCGTACCAGAAAGTGGAGCGCCGCGCGGGTGACTGGGCGGTGGCCGCGGCGGGAGCCGAACTGCGGATCGAAGGCACGCAACTGGTTTCGGTCGGCATCGGCCTGACCGCGCTCGGCGCGCCGAACTTCCACGCCCCGGAGGCTGAGGAGTATCTGCTCGCCGGTCCGGCGGTGGACGAGCGGTTCGCCGAGGCCGGGCGGATCGCGGCGCGGCACTGCAATCCGGTCGCCGACCAGCGCGGCCCGGCCGACTACAAGCGGCACCTCGCCGAAGTCCTCACGGTCCGCGCGCTGCGCCGGGCCCGGACCCGGTGGCACGGCAACAACCACCAGGAAGAGGGCTGACACATGGAAATCACGGTCACGGTCAACGGCCGGGCGTACACCCGCGACATCGAGCCGCGGCTGCTGCTGGTGCACTTCCTGCGTGACGAGCTGGGCATGACGGGCACGCACTGGGGCTGCGACACCTCCAACTGCGGCGCGTGCGTGGTGTGGCTGGACGAGACGCCGGTCAAGTCGTGCACGGTGCTGGCGGTGATGGCCGACGGCCACCGCGTGCGCACCGTCGAAGGGCTCGCCGGTGCCGACGGCCTGGACCCGGTGCAGCAGGGTTTCACCGAATGCCACGGCCTGCAGTGCGGATTCTGGACGCCCGGCATGATGCTCACCGCGCGGTGGCTGATCGACAAGAACCCCGATCCGTCCGAAGCGGACATCCGCGAGGCGATCTCCGGTCAGCTGTGCCGCTGCACCGGCTACGACAACATCGTCAAGTCCATCCGGTGGGCCGCCGAGCACGACACCGCGCACGAGGCCGCACCGGCCGGGACCACAGTGGACAGCAAAGAGGTGTCCGCATGACCACCACCGAGAACTCTACGCCGATGGGCTTCGGCCGCATGCACCGCAAGGAGGACGCCCGGTTCCTCCGCGGCCGCGGGCACTACGTCGACGACGTGAACCTGCCCGGCATGCTGCACGGCGCCGTGTTGCGCAGCCCGCACGCCCACGCCCGCGTCGTCTCGATCGACACCAGCGCGGCGGAGGCGCACCCGAAGGTCAAGGCCGTCATCACGGGCCAGACCCTGGACGGCCTCGACCTCGCCTGGATGCCCACTCTGTCCGCCGACGTGCAGGCCGTGCTGGCCACCGACAAGGTGCGGTTCCAGGGTCAGGAGGTGGCCTTCGTCGTCGCCGACGACCGCTACGCCGCGCGGGACGCGCTGGAGCTGATCGACGTCGACTACGAGGCGCTGCCGCCGGTGGTGGACGCCCAGCGCGCTCTGGACGAAGGCGCGCCGGTGATCCGCGACGACATCGACGGCAAGCGGGACAACCACATCTTCGACTGGGAGGCGGGCGACTCCGGCCGGACCGACGAGGTGTTCGCCCGCGCCGACGTGGTGTCCGCTCAGGACATGCTCTACCCGCGGGTGCACCCGGCACCGATGGAGACCTGCGGCGCGGTCGCCGACATGGACCCGGTCACCGGCAAGCTCACCGTGTGGACGACCACCCAGGCTCCGCACGCGCACCGCACGCTGTACGCGCTGGTGGCCGGGTTGCCGGAGCACAAGATCCGCGTGATCTCACCGGACATCGGCGGTGGCTTCGGCAACAAGGTCGGCATCTACCCCGGCTACGTCTGCGCGGTCGTCGGCTCCATCGTCACCGGCAAACCGGTGAAGTGGATGGAGGACCGCTCGGAGAACCTGATGAGCACGTCCTTCGCCCGCGACTACCACATGCACGGCGAGATCGCGGCCAGCAGCGACGGGAAGATCCTCGGCGTGCGGGTCAAGGTGCTCGCCGACCACGGCGCGTTCAACGGCACCGCGCAGCCGACGAAGTTCCCGGCCGGGTTCTTCAGCGTCTTCACCGGTTCCTACGACATCGAGGCGGCACACTGCGCGGTCACCGGTGTCTACACCAACAAGGCGCCCGGCGGCGTGGCCTACGCGTGCTCGTTCCGGATCACCGAGGCGGTGTACCTGATCGAGCGGCTGGTCGACGTGCTGGCCTTCGACCTCGGCATGGACCCGGGTGAGCTCCGGATGCGCAACCTGCTGCAGCCCGAGCAGTTCCCGTACCAGAGCAAGACCGGCTGGGAGTACGACTCCGGCGACTACCCGCGGGCGCTGACCCGGGCGATGGAGATCGCCGGTTACCCGGAGCTGCGTGAGGAGCAGAAGCAGCGCGCGCTCGCCGGGGACGGCACGCTGATGGGCATCGGCATCAGCTTCTTCACCGAGGCCGTCGGCGCCGGACCGCGCAAGCACATGGACATCCTGGGGCTGGGCATGGCCGACGGCGCCGAGCTGCGCGTGCACCCGACCGGCAAGGCCGTGCTGCGGCTGTCCTGCCAGAGCCAGGGACAGGGCCACGAGACGACGTTCGCGCAGATCGTGGCCGAGGAGCTGGGCATCTCACCGGACGACATCGACGTCGTGCACGGCGACACCGACCAGACGCCGTTCGGTCTGGGCACCTACGGATCGCGGTCGACCCCGGTGTCCGGCGGGGCGACGGCCGTGGTCGCGCGCCGCGTGCGGGAGCGGGCGAAGATCGTGGCCTCGGCGATGCTCGAAGTCAGCCCGGACGATCTGGAGTGGGAGAAGGGCCGCTGGTTCGTCCAGGGCGACCCGGACTCCGGCAGGACCATCTCCGAGATCGCCCTGGCCGCGCACTCCGACCTCGAACTGCCGGACGGCGTCGAAGGCCACCTCGACGCGACCTGCGTGTACAACCCGCCGAACCTGACCTACCCGTTCGGTGCCTACATCTGCGTGGTCGACGTGGACCCGGAGACCGGGCAGGTCCAGGTGCGCAAGTTCGTCGCGGTCGACGACTGCGGGGTGCGGATCAACCCGATGATCGTCGAGGGCCAGGTGCACGGCGGCCTCGCCGAGGGCATCGGGATGGCGCTGATGCAGGTGATGGCGTTCGACGAGGACGGCAACCACCTCGGCGGATCCTTCATGGACTACCTGATCCCGACGTCGATGGAGTGCCCCACGTGGGAACTCGGCGAGACGGTGACCCCGTCGCCGCACCACCCGATCGGCGCGAAGGGCATCGGCGAATCCGCGACCGTCGGCTCGCCCGCGGCGGTGGTGAACGCGGTGCTCGACGCGCTCAAGCCGTACGGGGTGCGGCACGCGGACATGCCGCTGACCCCGGCCGCGGTGTGGCGCGCGCTGCAGAACCGTCCACTCCGGACAGATTTGGCGATCACGTGATGAACGGCCAGGAGTTGCGGGCGCACGCCGAGTCGCTGCGTGCGGGGAGGACTCCGTTCGTGCTGGCGACCGTCGTGCGCGCGCAGCGCCCGACGAGCGCGAAGCCCGGTGACTGCGCGCTGGTGCTCGCCGACGGGACCATCGAGGGTTTCGTCGGCGGGTCCTGCGCCGAGTCGACCGTGCGTGCCCAGGGGATCCGGTTGCTGCTGACCGGCGAGTCCGCGTTGCTGCGGATCACCCCGGGAGCGGGTGAGGAGGTGGAGGAGGGTGTGGTGACCGTCGGCAACCCGTGCCTGTCCGGCGGCGCGCTGGAAATCTTCCTCGACGCGCAGATGCCTCCACCGCTGGTCGCGATCTACGGTGACGGGCCGACCGCGCGCGCACTCGCGTCGGTCGGACGCGTGCTCGGCTACGAAACCCGGATGGGCGCCGAGTTGTCCGACGACACCTTCGCCGTCATCGTGGCCTCGCACGGCCGCGACGAGGAGCGGGTGCTGGAGGCGGCCCTGACGGCGGACGTCGCCTACATCGGGCTGATCGCGAGTGAAAAGCGCGGCGCGGCGGTGCTGGAGCGGCTGGCTCCCGATGAGCCCGGCCGTATCCACACCCCGGCCGGTCTGCCGATCGGCGCCGGATCGCCCGCCGAGATCGCGGTGTCGGTGTACGCCGAGCTGATCGCGACCCGTCCCCGGGTGCCACGCAGGCCCGCCGAGGACGTGGCGGTGGCGGCCGAGGCGGTCGACCCGGTGTGCGGGATGAGCGTCGCGATCACACCGGAGTCGGTGCAGTTGCCCTATGCGGGGCGGCGGTACTACTTCTGCGGGGCGGGCTGCCGTCACGCGTTCGCCGACGAACCGAGCAGGTACACCGGTGACGCCTGAGACGGTCGGCGATCTCGCCGAGAGCCTGGGCGCCGCCGGGTACCTCACCGACGACGCCCTGGCCACCGCCCTGTTCCTCGCGGTGCGGATGCGCCAGCCGATCCTGCTCGAAGGTGAGCCGGGGGTGGGCAAGACCCAGGCCGCGAAGTCGCTGGCGGCCGCGATGGACACCCCGCTGATCCGGTTGCAGTGCTACGAAGGACTGTCCTCGACGGAGGCACTCTACGAGTGGAACTACCCCCGTCAGCTGCTCGGCATCCGGCTGGCCGAGTCCCGCGGTGAGGCACTGGCGGAGGCGGACCTGTTCGCCGACGACTACCTGCTGGCCCGGCCGCTGCTGGCGGCGATCTCGCATCCCGGTCCGCGGCCGGCGGTGCTGCTGATCGACGAGGTGGACCGCGCCGACGACGAGTTCGAGGCGTTCCTGCTGGAGCTGCTGGCCGAGTCGACGGTGACGATCCCGGAGCTGGGGACGCGGCGCGCGGTGGTGCCGCCGGTGGTCGTGCTGACCTCGAACCGGACCCGCGAACTGCACGACGCGCTCAAACGACGGTGCCTCTACCACTGGATCGCGCACCCCGGCGTCGAGCAGGTCGCCGCGATCATCCGGCTGCGCGTGCCGGGCGCGGACGAGTGGCTGGCCGCGCGGGTGGCGCGGGCGGTCGGCCGGATGCGCGGGTTCGGGTTGGCCAAGCCGCCCGGGGTCGCGGAGGCGATCTCGTGGGCTTCGGCGCTGCACGTGCTGGGTGCGTCCGCCGTGGACGGACCGGCGGTGCGGCGGACGTTGAGCGCGGTGCTCAAGTACGAGGAGGACCGCGCGGTGGCCGTGGAACGGCTGGCCGAGGTCGTCGGTGAGTGACCTCGCCTCGCTGGCGGCGCGGTTCTGCGACCGGCTCCGGGCGGCAGGTCTGGCGGTCGGCGCGGACCGCGCGGCCCGGTTCACCGAGGCCGTGGTGCTGGTGGCGCCGGAGCGCACCCGCGAGCTGTACCTGTGCGCTCTGGCGACGCTCACCTCCTCACCCGCCGACATCCCGGTGCTGGCGCGGGTGTTCGCCTCGGTGTTCGACGGCGAGGTGCCGAACACGTCCTCGGTCGGGGGGAACGAGGTCACGGGCGCGTTCAGCGCGGGCGGCACCCCCGGCGAGTCGCGCGAGGTGTCCGTGCCGACGATGGGTAGTGCGGTGGAACGCCTGGCGGCGCGGGATTTCGGCACGCTCGAAGCCGCCGAGCTGGCGTTGCTGCGCTCGGCGATGCGGGAGTTCCGGCTCGCGACCCCGCTGCGGCGGTCCCGGCGCACACGGGTCGCGGCAGGCGGGCGCCGGGTGGATCTCCGCGAAACCCTGCGCACCGCACGGAGAACCGGCGGGGAACCCGCGCGGCTGCGGCGCTGGGTGTCACGGGAGAAACCCCGTAAACTCGTTGTGCTGTGTGACATCTCCGGCTCGATGGAGGCTTATTCGCGGGCGCTGCTGCAACTCCTGGTGTGCGCGGCCGGTGGCACGCGGGCAGAGGTGTTCACGTTCGCGACCCGGCTGACGAGACTGACGCGGGTGCTGCAACAAACGCCGTCGGCCGCGCTGGCCGACGCCGGACAGGAGGCCCCGGACTGGTCGGGCGGTACGAAGATCGGCGAGTCGCTGGGGGAGTTCCTGAACGGCCACGGCGCGCGCGGGATGGCGCGGGGCGCGGTCGTGGTGATCCTGTCGGATGGCTGGGAGACCGGCAACCCCGAGCGGTTGCGCCGCGAGATGGAACGACTGTCGCGGCTGGCTCACCGGATCGTGTGGGCGAACCCGCGCACCGCCAGCCCCCGGTTCCGGCCGTCGACGGGCGGGATGGCCGCGGCCTGGCCGTACTGTGACGCCGTGGTCAGCGCCCACCGGCTGGACGCGATCGGAGAACTACTGGCCGCGATCGCCGGTTACTCCGGACGGGATTAGGGTAGCCTAACCAGGCAGGCGTTGAACGGAGTGAGGAGCGGCGTATGGCAGGCAAGTCCCGGCCCGCGGTCCGGTTGCGGGTGCTGCGCACCCAGCGGCTGACCCCGCACATGATCCGCATCGTCGCCGGCGGGCCCGGTTTGGCCGATTTCGAGCCGAACGGGTTCGCCGACGCGTACGTCAAGATGCTGTTCCCGCAGGAGGGTGTGGAGTACCCCCAGCCGTTCGACATGGGCGTCATCCGCGCCGAGATGCCGCGCGAGCAGTGGCCGGTGATGCGGACGTACACGGTGCGCTACTACGACGCCAATGCCGGTGAGCTGGCGCTGGACTTCGTGCACCACGGCGACCAGGGGCTCGGTGGCCCGTGGGCCGCGGCCGCGCGGCCGGGGGACGAACTGCTGCTGGCCGGCCCCGGTGGCGCCTACGCGCCCGGTGAGGAGGCGGACTGGCACCTGCTGGCCGGCGACGAGAGCGCCCTGCCCGCGATCGCGGTGGCGCTGGAGGCGATGCCCGCGGGCGTGCCGGTGCGGGTGTTCGTCGAGGTGGCGGACCCGGCGGAGGAACAACCACTGGTCACCAAGGGGGACGCGCAGATCCAGTGGCTGCACCGCGCCGCGGGGCACGACCTGGTGAGTGCCGTGCGGGCACTGGACTTCCCCGGGGGCACGGTGCAGGCATTCGTCCACGGTGAGGCCGGAGCGGTCAAGGAGTTGCGCCGGCTGCTGCTCGACGAGCGCGGCGTGGCCAGGGAGATGCTCTCGATCTCCGGCTACTGGCGCCGGGGCAGGACCGACGAGGAGTGGCGGGCGGAAAAGGCGGCGGAGCGCGCCGCGGAGGAGGCTGGCCGCTGAGTCGGCCCCCGGTGCCGGGCACGGCCGACGGCGTCCGAGTCCCGGGCCCCGTGATCACGGGGTGACCGGGTGTGCCGGGCGGTGACACCGGGTGGTTGCGAGCCCGATTTCGCCATCCGTTAAAGTCTTCTCCAGCGCCGGTTCCCCGGCGCAACAGGCGGACGTAGCGCAGCTGGTAGCGCATCACCTTGCCAAGGTGAGGGTCGCGGGTTCGAATCCCGTCGTCCGCTCCGAGGCCCGCGAGGGCCTTCCGCGCGATTAGCTCAGCGGGAGAGCACTACCTTGACACGGTAGGGGTCACTGGTTCAATCCCAGTATCGCGCACCACCTTCTTGCATCGCCCAGCCGCGCAGGTTGCTCCGTTCGCCGGATCCGTCGCGGCATTCGCTCCGGGAAAATCGGACAGGATGGGCGAGATCGACTTGCGCCGCCGTCGCGGTGACTACGGTTTCGACGGCGATTTCCGGGTCGTGCCGCCGTTCGGGCAAGCGGTCGTCGCCGTCACCGTGTTCACCGTCATGGCCGGCTTCACCGTGTTCGACATCATCACCGGGCGGACCGTCGCCGCCGTCATCGGCGGGCTGATCACGGTCTGGCTGGCGTTCACGGCGGCCTCGTACGCCTACACCTCGCGCGTCGGCAAGTTCCGGGTGTGGGCACCACTGCTCACCGGACTCGGGCTGCGCGGCGACGAGGACCTGCTCGACCTCGGATGCGGACGCGGCGCGGTCCTGCTCGCCGCGGCGGAACTGCTCCCCGCGGGCCGCGCCACCGGAATCGATTTGTGGCGGCCGGATCAGACGGGCAACTCGCCGGAAACGACCCGCCGCAACGCCGAACTGGAGGGCGTCGCCGCACGTGTCACGTTGTGCAGCGGCGACATGACCCAGTTGCCGTACGAGGACCGGAGCTTCGACATCGTCCTCAGCAGCTTCGCGCTGCACCACATCCCGGACGCCGCCGGACGCGAGGCCGCGATCGACGAGGCGGTGCGTGTCCTGCGTCCCGGCGGGCGCATCGTCCTCGCCGACCTCGCGCACACCAGGACCTACCTCGCGCGCCTGCGGGCACTCGGGCTGGTCGGCGCGGAGCGCGGCAACCTGGGCCCGCGAGTCTGGTGGGGCGGGCCCTGGTTCCCCAGCCATCTCGTCACGGCCACCAAACCCGACGTTTGACACAATCAAACAGTCGTTTGACCGGACCGACCGACATCCAGGCGGCCGTGCTGATCGTGGGAGGAGGCGCCGCGCCCAGGCCGACGGGCACCTGCGCCCGGACGTGGAACCCACCGACCTGCTGCTGGTCTTCGAAATGGTCGAGACCGCCGTGGCGGCAGGCTCGGCACGCCCCCACCGCGGTGACCCGGCGCGGCGCGTGATCAGCGTGGTGCTGGAGGGCTTCTTCGCGGCGCCGCCGGTGCGGTGAGTTCGCTAGCGCACCACGCCTCGCACCGGTTCCGGCCACTCCAGCGGGACTCCGAGCTTCGCCAGCCGGGCCTGGAAATCCGCCAGCAGGCCCGGCCGCGAACGCACCGCCCGCGGGGGCACGCCGTTCTCCAGCGCGAACGCCGCCAGCGCTCCGGCCGCCTCGCCGGTGTTCCACTCCACCGGGTGCAGCCGGTAGCAGCCGTTGGTCACGTGGGTGACGCCGAGGCACTTGCCGCCCGCCAGAAGGTTTTCCGTCCGCACCGGCAGCAGCGCACCGAGCGGGATCTGGAACGGATGGCAGGCGATGTCGAGGTAGCCGCGGCCCCCGGTGCTCGGGTGCAGGTCGATCCGGTAGCAGCCGACCCCGACGGAGTCGGCGAACTGTTCGGCCTGCCCGATCCCGGCGCGTGCCTCGACCCCGACGTGCTGCTCCAGCACCGTGAACTCGGCCCGGATGCGGCGGCTCTCCCGCACGTACGGCGCGAGCGCCAGGCCGTCCGGGGTGCCCAGCGGCTCCCCGGCCGGACGCAGCGCCGGATACCCCGCCTCGGTCTGCAGCCAGTGCACGAAGGACGACGTCAGCGACCGCGCCTGCGCGAGACGCGCCGCTCGCTCCTCCGGCTCCACCCCGGTCACCGGCGCCAGCCAGTAGTCGATCTGCGGCCAGTTCACCAGCGTCACATCAGGGCGTGGCGGATCCCACAACCGTCCACTCCGGATCCGGCGGAACCGCCACAGGTCCTGCCCCTCGCCGAACAACGGCCGGCTCAGCGGCTCGCCCGTCTCCGGCTCCTGCGTCGTCCACCCCAGCTGCGGCCCCGGCCAGAACGGCGCCCGGTAACCACGCCAGAAGTCGTAGTCGCCGGGGCGTGGCACGACGTGCGAGCCGTCCGGGTCCCACTCCAGCGCGGCGCACCACGTGAGTGCCTGCTGGTCGAACGGATCGGCCGGGCCGTCCAGCGCGTGCGGCTCACCCGTGTCCGCCGCGCTCTCCGAGCCGAGCACGTGCTCACATCCCGCCAGCGGCAGCACGTCGCCCTCTTCGGTCGCGTCGATCACGTACGACGCGCTCACCGACTCCGCGCCTTCCGGCGACGCGAACGTCACCGCGTCCACCCGGTCGCCCGTCGTGGCCGCGGCGACCGGCGTGCGGTGGTACCGGATCTCGAGATTTCCCGCGCGCACCAGCGGCGCGAGCAGCTCGTCCAGCACCTCGCCGACGACGACGGGTTCGGCGCACAGCGCGCTCACCCAGCCCTCGCCAGGGTTCAGCTCGGGCAGCGCGCGTGCTTCGGCGGTCAGTCCGGGGTCCGCGCGGTACCGGTCACGGACCCGGGACCGCATCAGCCGGTAGGACTGGGTGCTGCCGAACGTCTCCACCCACGCGTTCTCGTCGGGCGGCACGGCCTGCGAAGTCAGCTGACCGCCGAGCCGCCCGGTCGCCTCGGTCAGCACCACGCGGCGGCCGAGCATCGCCGCCGACAGTGCCGCGGCCACGCCGCCGCAGCCGCCGCCGACCACCAGCACCTCGCAGTCGGAACCCATCGCCCTTCCCCTCACTTCACGCCAGACTGGGCGAGACTGTCGGTGATCTGCCGCCTGGCCACCAGGTAGGCGATCACCAGTGGCACGGTCGACATCGCCGTCGCCGCCATCTGCGGTCCCCACAACGGGTTTCCGCTGGTGTCGGTGAGCGCGGTCAGCGCGAGCGGCACCGTGTACAGCTCGCTGCGGTTGACGAACACCAGCGGTTCCAGGAACGAGTTCCAGCTGTAGAGGAAGGCGATGATGCCGATGGTCGCGAGCATCGGGCGGGTCAGCGGCAGGATCAGGTGCCACAGGACCCGCGCCCGCCCCATCCCGTCGATCATCGCCGCCTCCTCCAGTTCGACCGGGAGCGCCTGGATGAACTGGCGCATCAGGAAGATCCCGGTGACCCCGGTCGCGCCGAACACCGGCAGCGCCAGCAGCGGCACGTGCGTGTCGGCCAGCCCGAGGTCCTTCATCAGCGTGAAGTTCGGGATCAGCGTGACCTCGACCGGCAGCATCAGCGCGCTCAGGAACAGGAAGAAGATCACGTTCCGTCCGGGGAAGCGCAACCGCGCGAACGCGTAGCCGGACAGCAGCGACAGCGCGCACGTGAACAACGCGACCAGGACCGCGATGTAGAGGCTGTTGTAGATCTGCCTGGCGAACGGCTGGAACGCGAAGACGGTCCGGACGTTGTCCCACGTGATGTCGCGGGGGATGAGCTGGGGTGGCGAGGCGAGCACGTCCCCGGGCAGTTTGAGCGCGCTGGCGATCATCCACAGGAACGGGAACACCAGCGGCACCGACAGCACCACCAGGAACGCGTAGAGCACCACGCGGCTGACGGTCCTACTCACTGTGCACCCACCTCCTGCGCGCCCACCACTGCGCCGCCACCAGAAGCAGCGTCAGTCCGAAGAGGACGACGGCGATCGCGCTCGCGTAACCGGTCCGGAACAGCTGGAACGCCTGCTCGTACAGGTAGTAGGCGAGCACCGAAGTGGCGTGCGCCGGCCCGCCGTGCGTCATCAGCTGGATGTAGTCGAACACCTGGAACGAACCGATGAACGTGATCAGGACGACCACCAGCGTCGTGGGCGCGATCAGCGGCAGCACGATGTGCCGGGTCACCCGCCATTCGCTCGCGCCGTCCAGCCGCGCCGCCTCCAGGGTCTCCGACGGCATGTTCCGCAGCGCGGCGAGGAAGATCACGGCCTTGAGCCCGACCGTCTTCAACGCCGCCACGACGGTCACCGCCACCAGCGACGGCTGGGACTCGAACAGCCAGTTGGGGCCGGTGATCCCGAACACCGACAGGAACTCGTTGACCCCGCCGCCCTTGCCCTGCAACAGGAACCGCCACACCAGCGCCCACGCCGCCTGCGAGGTGATCACGGCCAGGAAGGCGAGCGTGAGGAACACCCCGGCCCCCGGCGGGCGCCGGTACAGCACGAGCGCGAGCCCGAGTGACAATCCCACGTTGATCACCACGAGCCCGAGCGCGAACACCCCGGTGACCGCCAGTGAGTGCCAGAACGTGCTGTCCCCGGTGAGCAGTTCCCGGTAGTTCTCCCACCCCGCCGGCTTCGACACGCCCGAGCGCAGATCCGTGTGCGTGAACGACAGGACCACCACGGACACCAGCGGGACCAGCACGAACAGTGCGAACCCGAGCATCTGCGGGGTGATGAGCAGGTAACCGGTCAGCGTCTCGCGGACGCGGCGCCGTGCGACCACGACCTCCTCCTAACCCTTCTCGCGCAGCAACGGGCCGACCTCGCCGCACAGTTCGGACAGCTCCTGCGGCACGTTCGCGCCGGGCACCCACAGCTCGTCGAACACCGGCTGTGCCGCGGTTTTGATCTCCGGCCACGTCCGCGGGTACTGGAACGCCTGCCCTTCGGTGATGCCGGGCACGAGGATGTCCGTGACCGCGTCCGGCGGCAGCGCGTTCCCGGCGTACACCTGGGCGGCGTCGGCGAGCACGGACCGGCGCGGCGGTGGGAAGAACCGGGCCAGCTCACGCATCGGGCCTTCGCTGGTGAGGAACTTCAGGAACTCGATCGCCAGGTCCCGGTGCCGCGCCTGCTGGAACACCACGAGCCCGGCCTGTCCGGTCACCCGGGGCTGCTCACCGGGGCCTGCGGGCAGCGGCGCGAAGCCGTACCGGAACTTCGCGCCTTCCAGTTGTGACAACCGGGAGAGCTGGGTGATCGTCAGCGCCGCGTTGCCCGCGTAGAAGTCCGCCTGCGCGCCGGGTGGCACCGCGGTGCCGTCGGTGGACACCATGCGATGCAGCGTTGCGATGGCCCGCACGGCTTCCGGCGAGTCCATTGTGCACTGATCACCCGAAGCGAAGCGCGCGCCGTAGGCCCGCAGGAGGGGGTCCAGCGTCGGCCACGACACCGGCAGCGGCCCGTACAAGCTGCCTTCGTTGCTCTGGAACACGTAACTTCCGCCCGGCAACGTCGGCTGCAGCTCGCGCGCGAGGGCGGCCAGCCGGTCCCACGTCCACTCGCCGCGCGCGGCCAGCTCCGCGGGATCCGGCAGACCGGCCCGGGAAAAGAAGTCCCGGTTGTACACGACGAAGAACGGACTGGTGGAGAACGGCACCCCGTACACGGCGTCCCCGTCCTGCCAGTTCGTGAAGGCGCTCGGAACGAAGTCGTCCAGCCGGTACGTGGGGTCCTCGCGCAGGGCGGGGCCGACGTCGGCGAGCACTTCGGTGGCGGCCATGCCGACCGCGTCCGGCGCGCCGAGCCAGCCGAGGTCCGGCGGGTCGCCCCCGGCGAGGCGAACGGACACTTTCGTCGTGTAGTCGGCCTGCGGCACGGTCTCGATCCGCACCGGCGTGCCGCCGTGCTGGGCCGAGAACTCCCCGGCGAGCCGGTTGAGCAGGTCGAGCTGTTCCTGGTTGGACGTCCACACGGTCATGGTGACCGTGTCGGCGCCGGCGCGGTCACCGATCCCGCAGGCCGCGGTCAGCGCGACCGCGGACACGGCGGCCAGGCGTCCCCATCGCTTTCTCATGCAACCTCTCCGTTGGGGTCGTCAGTGTCAGGCGCGGGTGAGCGTGGTTCCCTCGTGCTGGGGGCAGTCGACGGTGCTGATCCGGGCGCCGCCACCGTCGAGCGCGGCGAGCAGCTGTTCCAGCGCGCGGCGGCCGACCAGCCTGCCGGGAATGCCGTAGCCGGACCAGCGCTCGTCCTCGTTCTCCTCGGAGATCCCGGCGACGGCGACCGGCAGGTCGGCGGCCACGGTCCGCACCGCCTCGGCGTAGTCGACGTTCTCGGCGACCACGGCGGTGGCTCCGCTCTCGCGCAGTTCCCGCACGAACGCGGGGGAGACCCCGTCGAGCCGGGGGAAGGACGAGGACACCGCGAGGTCGCCGTCGCGCAGCCCGGCGAGCCGGTCCGCCGTGGCGGGCAGGCCGGAATTGGCACCCACGTAACGGATCTCGCGGTGACCGAGCGCGGCGATCCGGCCTGCCAGCGCGCGCCCCGCGCCCCGGTAGTCCGGCGACACGTTGGGCACCTCGCGCCCGTCGTCGAGGAACCGCCGCCCGATGAAGACGAACGGGTACTCCTCGGCGACCAATTGCTCCAGGTCGGCGGGGATCTCGTCCCTGCCGAGCAGCACGGCGCCGTCCACCAGGCGCAGCTTGTTCTCGCCGTCGGCGTGGATGCTGCGCACCGGCCCGGACATCGCCGCGCTGGTGAACAGCAGCAGGTCGTTCCCGGACTCCTCGGCGACTTCCTCGATGCCGAGCAGGAACGGGTGGTAGAGGCCGCGCTGCGCGGTGCCGAACACGCGCTCGTAGGTGAAGATCCCGAGCAGCTGGCTGCGTCCCTTCGCCAGGCGCCGCGCGAGTGGATCGGCCCGGTAGCCCATTTCCCTGGCGATGCCGAGCACCCGTTGCCGGGTCTCCTCCGGGATCGTCGTCGCCTTGTCGCGCAGGATCAGCGACACCGCCGCCTGGGTCACCCCGGCGCGGCGCGCGATGTCCGCCTGCGAGACCCGGCGGGGCCTGCCTTGGCCAGTTATGCGCATAACTAAACGATGTCAGGCCGGGACCTGGCTTGTCAAGATCGCCCGGAGTAGAACGGGATCATGGCGATGGAACTGAAAGTGGACGCCGATCCCGCCGAGGTGGGGTTCGACGCGCGACGGCTGGCCCGCATCGACGAGCACTTCACCCGGTACGTCGACGAGGGCCTGCTGCCCGGCTGGCTGGCCGTGGTCGCCCGGCGCGGGAAGGTCGCGTACGTGGGCAAGCACGGGCATCGCGACGTCGAAGCGGGCCTCGAAGTCGAAGTGGACACGCGTTGGCGCATCCACTCGATGTCGAAACCGGTCACATCGGTCGCGGCGATGATGCTCTACGAGGAGGGAGCGTTCGAGCTCACCGACCCGATCGCGCGGTGGCTGCCGGAGTTCGCCGAGCCGCGCGTGTTCGTCAAGGGATCCGCGTTGCAACCGGTCACCGAACCCGCGACCGAGCCGATCCGCGTGTGGCATCTGCTCACCCACACCGCGGGCCTCACCTACGGGTTCCACCACGCCCACCCCGTCGACGCGATCTACCGGGAGAACGGCTTCGAGTTCGGCACCCCGCCCGGCGCCGACCTCGCCGAGTGCGTCCGGCGGTGGGCGCAGCTGCCACTGGTCTTCCAGCCCGGCGCGGAGTGGAACTACTCCGTGGCCACCGACGTCCTCGGCCGGTTCGTCGAGGTGGTGTCGGGGCAGCCACTCGACGAGTTCTTCGCGCGGCGGATCTTCGAGCCACTCGGCATGGGCAGTACGGGCTTCGTCACGGACGATCCGGACAAGCTTGCCGCCCTGTACGTGCCGGATCCCGCGACGGGCAGGGCGGTGCGCAACGACGCGTTCGGCCGGACCGGGCAGACCAGGCCCGCCTGCCTCTCCGGCGGTGGCGGGCTGGTGTCCACGGCGGCCGACTACCACCGGTTCACCCAGTTCCTGCTCGGGCGCGGCGAACTCGACGGGGTCCGCCTCCTGTCGCCACGCACCGTCGCACTGATGGCGAGCAACCACCTGCCCGGCGGGGTCGACCTCGAACAGTACGGCCGCGGGCTGTTCGCCGAGATGCCCTACGACGGCTTCGGCTTCGGGCTCGGCTTCTCCGTGCTCGAAGACCCGGTCAAGGCGAAGACGTTGTCCAGCAAGGGCGAGTACGCCTGGGGCGGCGCGGCGAGCACGGCGTTCTGGGTGGATCCGGCCGAGGAGATCACCGCGTTGTTCTTCACCCAGTTGCTGCCCTCCAGCACCCACCCGCTCCGGCAGTACCTGCGCCAGCTGGTCTACCAGGCGATCGTGGACTGACGATGCAGACGTCGCAGGGCCAGAGCGAGCTGCAACCGCAGCCGCCCGTCCGGTTCGTGCACCGACCAGCCCAGCATGGCTTCCGCGTGCCCGAGCCGGTCCTGCAACGTCGAATGGTGGACGATCAGGACGGTGGCGGCGGAGCGCAGGCTCGCGCTGGTCGCCACCGCGTCGAGGGTCGCGAGCATCCACGGCGCCGACGCCGCCGCGCGTTCCAGCGCCCGCACGTCGGGCACCGGTTCCGTGCCGGGGCCGACCGCCTGGGCGAGCACGACGAGCCCGCCCAGGTCATCGGCGTGCACCACGCGCGGGCCGGGGTCCTCCGGGGTTCCTTCGGCGGTGAAGCGCAGCGCGACCTTCGCCGCGGCCAGTGACGCGGGCAGCTCCAGTACGGGCACGGCCGGGCCCACACCGGCGCGCTTCTCCGCCCGCACCTCGCCGACCGCCACCGTCCCGTCGGAGCAGGCGACCGCACGCACGGTCGACGGCAGCCCCAGACGGCGCCCGGCCCTGCGTCGCGCCTCCGGCGAGGCCGCCTCGTCCAGCACTGTCTCCAGCGGTTCCGGGACACGGTCGCGCTCCAGCACCAGGCGGATCGCGGTGGCCGCGCGTTCCAGCACCATCGCGTCCAGTGGCCTCGTCTGACCAGGCCGTTCCAGCCACAGCCCGCCACCGGCGAGCGGCACACCCGGCCAGGCCGGATCGGGCTCCCCGCCGAGGCCCGACCGCTGTCCCTCAGCCGACACCCTGACCCGGTGGCCGGGCACGTCCAGCCGGGCGGGACACGCGGCGAGTGCCGCCGCGCCGCGCACCAGCGACTCCAGCCCGGCGTGACCGTCCACGAGGCGGTCGAAGTAGGCGATGACCTTGACCGCCGCGCCCGCCTCGGGATCGAGTGCGGCCAGCCGCCCTGCCAGCTCTCTCACCCGTTCATCGTGTCACTCGGCGAGGATCCGGCGCAGCCATCGCAGGCGCGCGGCCTTCGCCTCCTGAGAAATGACCGCCTGTGGGGCGAACGAGTCGAACCCGTGGAACCCGCCCGGCCACACGTGCAGCTCGGCGCTGCCACCGGCGAGCCAGATCCGCCGCGCGTACTCGACGTCCTCGTCGCGGAAGGACTCGGCCGAGCCGACGTCGAGGAACGCCGGCGGCAGGCCGGACAAATCGGTGGCACGGGCGGGGGCGGCGTAGGGCGAGACGTCCGGTCCGCCGCGTGCGTCGCCGAGCAGTGCGGTCCAGCCCGTTTCGTTCGACGTGCGGTCCCACACGCCGAGCCCTGTCATCTGGTGCGTGGACGGGGACTCGTTGCGGTCGTCCAGCATGGGCGCGACCAGCAGCTGCCCCGCCAGGCCCGGTCCGCCCCGGTCCCGCGCCATCAGGGCGACCGCCGCGGCGAGCCCGCCACCGGCGCTGCCCCCGGCCACCACCAGCCGCGACGGGTCGATGCCCAGCTCGTCGGCGTGCTCGGACGTCCAGACCAGCCCGGCGTAGCAGTCCTCGGCGGGCGCCGGATGCGGGTGCTCGGGCGCCAGCCGGTACTCGACCGACACCACGACGAGCCCCAGCTCCAGCGCCCAGCCGAGCGGGTCGTCGAGCCCGACCCGGTTGGTGCCGAGCACCATCCCGCCACCGTGGATCCAGTAGATCGCCGCGGCGGGCGTGGACAGCCCCGTGGGACGGCCGATCACCACGGACACGTCCCCGGACAGCCGCCGGTCCTCGAGCGTGATCCGCCCGTCCCGGCTCAGCTCGTCGTCGGAGAGCAGCCGCGCGCCCATGCCCGCACGCATCACCGGGACCATTTCGGGGAGGATCGACGGGGGAAGCTGGTCGGCGATCACCGCGAGCGCGGCCGCGGCCTCGGGGTCGAACGCCGGGGGCGGGCCGTACGGGGTGCTGGTGCTCATCGGGCCTCCTGGGGACGACGGTGTACCGGACACCCATCCTCGCGCGGACCGGGCGCGCCGGATGGCGGACGTTCCCCGCCACCCGGCGGGCGCCTCACCCCAGCTTCCCGACGATCTCCCGGCCGTAGGCGGCCAGCGTCTGCTCCCGCTGGTCGTGCATCAGGTAGACCGCGAACTGGTCGACCCCGAGCGCGGCGAGTTCCTGCAGCCGCCCGACGTGCGCCGCCGCGGGGCCGGTCAGGCAGAACCGGTCGACGATCTCGTCGGGCACGAAGTCGGCCGACGGGTTGTCCGCTCTGCCGTGATGCGAGTAGTCGTAGCCCTGCCGCTCGCGGATGTAGTCGGTCAGGGCACGCGGCACCGGGCCGGACTCGCCGTAGCGGGCCACCAGATCGGCGACGTGGTTGCCGACCATGCCGCCGAACCACCGCAGCTGGTCCCGCTGGTGCGGCAGGTCGTCGCCGACATAGGCGGGAGCCGCGACGCAGATCGTGATCCCCGCCGGGTCCCGGCCCGCCGCGCGGGCAGCCTCCCGGACCGAGCCGATGGTCCAGGACGCGATCGCCGGGTCCGCGCACTGCAGGATGAACCCGTCGGCCTGCTCACCGGCCAGCCGCAGCGCCTTCGGCCCGTACCCGGCCATCCACATCTCCAGCCGCCCGCCCCGCACCCACGGGATTTGCACCGGGGTGTCGCCGAGCACGACCTCCCGGCCCTCGGCCAGCTCCTTGATGGTGTGCATCGCATCGCGCAGGGTGGCCAGAGTGGACGGACGCCTGCCGACCACCCGGTGCGCGGAATCGCCCCGCCCGATCCCGCACACGGTGCGGTTGCCGAACATGTCGTTGAGCGTGGCGAACAGCGACGCGGTCACCGACCAGTCCCGGGTGGCAGGGCTGGTCACCATCGGCCCGACCGTCATCGCCGAGGTTGCGGCCAGTATCTGCGAGTAGATGACGAACGGTTCCTGCCACAGCACGACGGAGTCGAAGGTCCAACCGTAGCCGAACCCGCAGTCCTCCGCGGCCTTCATCAACCGGACCACCTCACGAGCAGGCGGATCCGTCTGCAGCACCACACCGAAATCCATGGCCCGCTCCTCAGTTCAGGTACTGGCACAGCTCGCGCGACAGGAACTTCCCGTGCCCGTCGCCGCCGGCGAACCCGGACGGCGAGACGATCAGCTTGCCGCGCGAGAGCACCGCCTCGACCTTCCCGGTGATCTCCAAGCCCTCGTAGGCCGAGTAGTCCACGTTCATGTGGTGCGTTTCCGCGGACAGCGTCTGCTTCGCGGCCGGGTCGTAGATCACGACGTCGGCGTCCGAACCGGGTGCGATCACGCCCTTGCGCGGGTACAACCCGAACATCCGGGCCGGTGTCGTCGAGCAGGCTTCGACCCAGCGTCCCAGCGAGATCTCCCCGGCGACCACACCCTGGTGCAGCAGGTCCATCCGGTGCTCCACGCCCGGGATCCCGTTCGGGATCTTGGAGAAGTCCCCGCGGCCCAGCTCCTTCTGGTCCTTGAAGCAGAACGGGCAGTGATCGGTCGACACCACGGACAGATCGTTGGTGCGCAGCCCCCGCCACAGATCGCCCTGGTGCCATTTCTCGCGCAGCGGGGGAGAGGCCACGTACTTCGCGCCTTCGAACTCCGGGCGTGCGAGATCGTCGATGGACAGATACAGGTACTGCGGGCACGTTTCCGCGAACACGTTCTGCCCGCCGTCACGCGCTTCCGCCACCGCGGTGAGCGCCTGCGACGCGGACAGGTGCACGAGGTAGAGCGGCGAACCGGTCACCTGCGCCAGCCGGATCGCGCGCGAGGTCGCCTCGGCCTCCAGTTCCGGCGGCCGGGTCAGCCCGTGCTGCACCGGATCGCCCTTGCCCTCGGCGAGCGCCTGCGCGACCAGCTGGTCGATCGCGATGCCGTTCTCCGCGTGCATCATGATCGTGGCGCCGGTCTCGGTCGCCTGCCGCATCGCGCGGACGATCTCGCCGTCGGTCGAGTAGAACACGCCCGGGTAGGCCATGAACATCTTGAAGCTGGACACCCCGGCGTCGATGCAGGTCTGCATCTCCTTGAGCGTCGTGTCGTTGACGTCGGACAGGATCATGTGGAACCCGTAGTCGACGGCGCAGTTGCCGTCGGCCTTCTCATGCCACTTGTCCAGCGTCGGCTGCAGCGTCGAACCCTTGGGCTGCACCGCGAAATCGATGATCGTCGTGGTGCCGCCCCACGCGGCCGCGACGGTGCCGGTCTCGAACGTGTCATGCGAGAACGTGCCACCGAAGGGCATCTCCATGTGCGTGTGGGCGTCGATCCCACCCGGCATCACGTACTTCCCGGTCGCGTCGATCACCTCGTCGGCCGCCTCGAACAGGCCCGGCGCGGCGACGGCGGCGATCGTCTCACCCTCGACGAGCACGTCCGCGTGACTCGCCCCGGTGGTGGACAGCACCGTGCCACCCTTGATCAGCGTGCGCATCGACCCTCCTCAGGGCGCCACGATCGAGTCGTAGGAGTCCGGGCGGCGGTCGCGGTAGAACTGCCACAGGTCGCGGACCTCGCCCAGCCTGTCCATGTCCAGGTCCCGCACCACGACCTCGTCCTTGTCGTCGGCGGCCGCGTCGCCGACCAGTTCGCCGCGCGGGTCGACGAAGTAGGTCTGGCCGTAGAAGTCGTTGTCGCCCAGCGGTTCCACGCCCACGCGGTTGATCGCGCCGACGTAGTACTCGTTCGCCACGGCCGCGGCGGGCTGCTCCAGCCGCCACAGGTACTGCGACAGGCCGCGGCTGGTCGCCGAGGGGTTGAACACGATCTTCGCCCCGGCCAGGCCGAGCGCGCGCCACCCCTCCGGGAAGTGCCGGTCGTAGCAGATGTAGACGCCGATCCGCCCGACCGCGGTGTCGAACACCGGGTAGCCGGTGTTGCCGGGCCGGAAGTAGAACTTCTCCCAGAACCCCTTGACCTGCGGGATGTGGTTCTTGCGGTACTTGCCGAGATACTTCCCGTCGGCGTCGATCACGGCGGCGGTGTTGTAGTAGACGCCCGCCTGCTCCTGCTCGTACATCGGCGCGACGATCACGATGCCGTGCCGCTCGGCGACCTCCTGAAGCAGCTTCGTGGTCGGGCCGTCCGGGATGCCCTCGGTGTAGGAGTAGTAGTCGGTGTCCTGCACCTGGCAGAAGTACGGCCCGTAGAACAGCTCCTGCAGGCACACGACCTGGGCGCCCTGCGAGGCGGCCGAGCCGATCGCCTCGACCGCGCCCGCGATCATCGAATCCTTGTCACCCGTCCACCGTTGCTGTACCAACGCGGCTCGGACCTGATTGCTCACGGGTTTCCTCCTTCGGTTGACGGTGCGCCCACGACAGCGCGAGGTAGACGACGAAGGCGCCGACGAGACCGGCGACCCAGCTGTAGTCGTAGAGGGGTTTCAGGAACGGGATCAGCCCGTTCGCGGGGAACGGGCCCTGCGAGCCCGGTGCGGTGTAGGCGCCGCCGACCGCGAGCACGGCACCGACGACGGTGGCGACCAGGGCGCGCCAGTTCCAGCCCGCGCGGAACCAGTACCGCCCGCCCTCGGTGTAGAGCGCCGCCAGGTCGAGCCTGGTGCGCTTGACCACCCAGTACCCGGCCACCAGCACCCCGGCGACAGCGCCGAGGACGCCACCGTAGAAGCCGAGCCAGGCGAAGATGTAGATGTCGGGGTCGGAGTAGAGCTTCCACGGCATGATCACGACACCGATGACCCCGGTGATGAGTCCACCGACGGCGAACGTGATCCGCTTGGGGAAGGCGTTGGAGAAGTCGTAGGACGGGCTGACCACGTTGGCGGCGAGGTTCGCCGAAATCGTGGCGAGCACCAGCGCGATCAGCGCGACCACGACCACGGCGGGACTGGAGAACCGGTCGGCCAGCTGCGCCGGATCCCAGATCGCCTCGCCGTAGAGCACCTGCCCGCCCGAGGTGGTCAGGATCGCCACGATCGCGATGAACGTCATCGTGGTCGGCAGGCCCAGCACCTGCCCGCGGGCCTGTTTGCGCTGGCTTCCGCCGAACCGGGTGAAGTCCGGCATGTTCAGCGACAGCGTCGACCAGAACGCGATCATCGCCATCAACGACGGGGCGAAGATCTTCCAGAAGTCGCCGCCCCAGCCCAGCGACGCGGGCTCGGACAGGATCGGGCCCAGCCCGCCCGCCTTGATGAGCACGTAGGCGAGCAGGATCAGGAACCCCACCGACACCAGCGGCGCGGTCCAGTTCTCGAACCGCCGCACCGCCTCCATGCCGCGCCAGATGATCAGCATCTGGACCGCCCAGAACACCGCGAACGACAACCACAGCGTCCACGGCTGGCCCCCGATCCCGGCGGCGTCGCGCCAGCCCGCACCGGTCAGCTTGCCGACCAGGATGTAGATCGCCTCGCCACCGACCCAGGTCTGGATGCCGAACCAGCCACACGCGATGAACGCACGCAGCAGCGCCGCCAGGTTCGCCCCGCGGATCCCGTAGAAGGCCCGCGCGAACACCGGGAACGGGATGCCGTATTTGGTGCCGGCGTGGCTGTTGAGCAGCATCGGGACGAGCACGATCAGGTTGCCCAGTGTGATCGTGATCAGCGCCTGGAGCCAGTTCATGCCCAGCGCGATCAGCGACGCGGCGAGCGCGTAACTGGGAATGTTGTGCGCCATTCCCATCCACAGGGCGAAATAGTTGTAGGTGCTCCAGGTGCGTTTTCCGACGGGCACCGGAGCCAGCTCGTCGTTGAAGAACCGGCTACCGCGAAGCGGTGCGGCGTCGCTGAGATCGACCCGGCCGTCGGGTCGGGCGACCTGCGAGGTGGGTTCCATTGCGGAATCGTGCGCGTCCCCGGTACGGGGGAGGCAGTGTCAGAGTGTTCACCGTTGCCCGCGTCGGAACGCAGTGTGTCGATTGCGCCCGGCGCGGGCCGGTGCATCACCCGGATGTGCAATCTGACCGTGACAGCCAGTCGATCCGGCCGAAACACGAACTCAGAATTCGAAGACCCCGGCGGACTCGGCGGCCGCCGCGCACTTGTTGCCGAAGGTGTGGGTGTAGACCACCGGCTTGCCGCGCCAGTGGCCCTGGGCGGTGGCCGTGGTCGGGCTGTAGATCATCGGGCACACCGTGGCCTCGGCGGGCAGGCGGTCGAAATCGCCGTCCACAGTGGTCAGTGCGGCGCAGGCCTTCGCCTTGCCGGGATGGTCGCCGCCTGCCGGATGGCAGTCCAGGGTCACGGTGCTGACCCGGCCCGTGCTGTCCTGGAGCGCCAGCGCCAGGCTCGCGGCGGGCGGGTGTGCCGGGGGCGCGGCCAGGGCCAGTACCGACGCCGCGGCGGGAAGGAGGGCGGAAAGTGGCATATCGGGGCTATCGGCTGAACGGCGGAAAAACTGTGTTACCTGTCCGGGTGATCGTCGGCGAGGTCGTGGGCGAGTAGCGCGAGGTAGAGCGACAGCATCGATTCAGGGTTCTCCAGTGGCACGCCGAGCACCTGCTCGATGCGTGCGAGCTGCTGGTAGTATGCGGTCCGCGAGGTGTGCGCCGCCGCCGCGGCCGCCGACTTGTTGCCGCCGTGCTCGCAGTAGTGCCGCAGGGCCTGGACCAGCCGGGTACCCGACGCGGCGTCCCGGGACAGCAGCGGGCCCAGCTCGCGGTCGGCGAACGCCCGCACCCGCTCGTCGTCGGCGAGCAGGTGCAGCAGCCCGCGCAGACGCACGTCCCGCAGCCGGTGCACCTCCCGGTCGGTGCCCGACCTCAGCGCGGCGGCGGCGACGTGCCCCGCCTCGACGAGGCTGCGGCGGGCCTCGGCGGCGGACTCGACGGTCGTGCCGACGGCGAGCACCACGGGCACCGACGTCGGCCGCGTGCGCAGCTCGGCGGACAGGCGGTGCAGCACGGCGTCCACGTTCGCCTGCGGGGACAGCGACAACAGCGCCCGCACACTGACGTCGTCGACGACCGCGGCGAGCGCGGACACCTTCGCGCGCCGGGCGGCCAGCGAGACGGTCTCGGCGAGGTCGCGCAGCACGACCGGCGCGGAGGCCGAGGACCGGTGCGACTCGGTCATCCGCGGCCGGATCGCGACACCGACCAGCCGGCCGCACAACGCGGCTCCGAGGGCGGCGGCGCGGGCCAGCAGCTCGGCGGACGGGGCGGGCGAGGTCAGCAGCTCGGTGAGGACCGCGCGGTGCGCCTGCCGTTCCAGGCTGTCGGCCTCGCGCGCGACCAGCCGGTGCACCGCCAGCGCGGACGCGGCCCGCTCGGTGACCACCACGTGCCGGTCCGGTGGCGGTTCGTCGCACACGACCACCAGCCGCCCCCAGTCGTGCCCGCGCGCACCCACGACGGTGACCAGCCAGCCGGCCTCGGCGTGGTAGCCGGTGCGCTCGCCCAGGTGCACCGTCCGGGACCGGGCGGGCCAGCCGGTGAGCAGCTCGCCCGGATCGGCTCCGGCGCAGTCGTAGGCCACCACCTCGTGCGCGAGTGTTTCCAGCACGACCGGCTGCTCGGTCATGCGCGCGACCTCCCGCAGCACCTCGGACGGCCCCGCGCCGGCCACCGTCAGCTGCGTGAACACCTGGTGCACGTGCTCGGCGGCGCGCAGTTCGGCGACCTGGGCATCGACGATCAGGCCGTTGACCGCCTCGGTGACCGCGACATAGCGCGTCTCACGCGACAGGGTGATCAGTGGTAGTTCGTGGCGGGCGGCGGCGTCGACCAGAGCCCGCGGCAGGGCTTCGCTCCAGTGCCGGACCAACTCGACCACCAGCCCCGCGACCCCGGCCTCGGTGAGCCCGTCGACGTACTCGGTGAGCTGCCCGGCATCGTCCGGCAGCGCGATCCCGGTGGTCAGGACCAGCTCGCCGCCCTTGAGCAGGTGCCCGATGTCGGCGACCTCGGCGACGTGCACCCAGCGGACCCGCGTGTCCAGCCGCTGCCCGCCCGCGACGACCTTCGGGCGCCCGCGCCGCAGCACCGGCAGGGCCAGCACGTCCGTCACCGTCGGGTACAAGCGGCACCTCCTCCCGAAATGCAGACTGTACGGCTGATCCGGCCATTGGGTACATGTTGTGTGTGGTGGCGGGGCGCGGCGGCCGCCGAGACTGGCGGGCATGAGCGAATCGGAGCTGCTCGCCCGGCACCGGGCGGTCCTGCCGGACTGGCTGGCCCTGTACTACGACGAGCCCATCGAGATCGTGCGCGCGCGGGGACGGCGGGTCACCGATTCCGCCGGTGTCACCTACCTGGATTTCTTCGCCGGCATCCTCACCAACGCGATCGGGTACGACATCGCGGAGATCTCCGACGCCATCCGGTCACAGGTCGATTCCGGCGTCCTGCACACCTCGACGCTGTACCTGATCCGCAAGCAGGTCGAGCTGGCCGAGCAGATCGCGCAGCTGTCCGGGATCCCCGACGCCAAGGTGTTCCTCACCAACTCCGGTACCGAGGCCAACGAGACCGCGCTGATGCTGGCCACCCAGTACCGCCGCTCCCACCAGGTGCTGGCGATGCGCAACTCCTACCACGGACGCGCCTTCGCGACGATCGGCATCACCGGCAACCGCGGCTGGTCGGCCAGTGCGTTGTCGCCGGTCAAGGTCAGTTACGTGCACGGCGGCTACCGCTACCGCGACGCGTTCCGCGGGTTGTCCGACGCCGACTACGTCCGCGCCTGCGCCGACGATCTGCGTGATGTCCTGCAGACGACCACGTCGGGTGATGTGGCCGCCCTGATCGCCGAGCCGATCCAGGGGGTCGGCGGGTTCAACGTTCCGCCGGACGGGTTGTTCGCGGCCTTCAAGGAAGTTCTCGACTCCTACGGGATCCTGCTGATCTCCGACGAGGTCCAGACCGGGTGGGGCCGCACCGGCGAGCACTTCTGGGGCATCCAGGCGCACGGCGTGACGCCGGACGCGATGACGTTCGCCAAGGGACTCGGCAACGGCCTGGCGATCGGTGGCCTGGTCGCCCGCGGCGAGCTGATGGACGCGATCAGCGCCAACTCGATCTCGACCTTCGGCGGCAACCCGGTCTCCACCGCGGGCGCCAAGGCGACACTGGACTACCTGCTCAGCCACGACCTGCAGGGCAACGCGGCGAAGCAGGGCACGCGGCTGCTCACCGGTCTGCGCGACCTCGCCGAGGGCAACGATATCGTCGGTGATGTGCGTGGCAAGGGCCTGATGATCGGTGTCGAGTTCGTCGAGCCGGACGGTGCGCCGAGCCCGGAGGCCGCGCGGCTGCTCCTGGAGGAGACGCGTGCGCGCGGTCTGCTGGTCGGCAAGGGCGGGCTGCACAACAACGTGATCCGGCTGGCGCCACCGATGACGCTGACCGACGAGGAAACCGGCGAGGGGCTCGACATCCTGCGGGAGTCGGTCGCCGCGGTGCGGGAGGGGCGGAAGTGACACAGCGGATCAGCCACTGGATCGACGGCAAACCGTGGGCTGGGGTCGCGGACCGGACCGGGGAGGTGTTCGACCCCGCCACCGGCGAAGTCCGCGGGCACGTGGACTTCGCCGGTGACGGGCAGGTGGACGAGGCCGTCGCGGCGGCCGCACGCGCGTTCCCCGGCTGGCGGGACACCTCGCTCGCGGCGCGCTCGCGGGTGCTGTTCGCCTTCCGCGAGCTGCTCACCGAACGCAAGAACGAGCTGGCCGAGATCATCACCGCCGAGCACGGCAAGGTGCTCTCGGACGCGGCGGGCGAGGTCGCGCGCGGCATCGAGAACGTCGAGTACGCGTGCGGCGCGCCGCAGATGCTCAAGGGCGGGTTCAGCGAGAACGCTTCCCGCGGTGTCGACGTCTACTCGATCGCGCAGCCGCTGGGCGTGGTCGGCGTGATCGCACCGTTCAACTTCCCCGCGATGGTGCCGCTGTGGTTCGTGCCCAACGCGATCGCGTGCGGCAACACCGTGGTGCTCAAGCCGAGCGAGAAGGACCCGTCGGCGTCGCTGTTGCTCGCCGAGTTGTTCGCCGAGGCCGGGCTGCCCGACGGCGTGCTCAACGTGCTGCACGGTGACAAGGTCGCGGTCGATGGGCTGCTCGCGCACCGGGACGTGAAGGCGATCTCGTTCGTCGGCTCGACACCGGTCGCGCGTTACGTCTACGAGAACGGCACGCGGCACGGCAAGCGCGTGCAGGCGCTGGGCGGGGCGAAGAACCACATGGTCGTGCTGCCCGACGCCGATCTCGACCTCGCCGCCGACGCCGCGGTGTCGGCCGGGTTCGGCTCGGCGGGGGAGCGGTGCATGGCGGTGTCCGTCGTCGTGGCGGTCGATCCCATCGGCGACGAACTCGTGGCCAAGATCGCCTCCCGCATGGGCGGTCTGACGGTCGGCGACGGACGTTCGCCGGAGTCGGAGATGGGACCGCTGGTCACGGCGGCGCACCGGGACCGCGTCGCGTCCTATGTGGACGCCGGGGTGTCCGAGGGCGCGTCGCTGGTGGTGGACGGGCGTTCGCCGGAGGTCCGGGGAGGTGGTTTCTGGCTCGGCCCCACACTGTTCGACCGGGTGCGGACGGACATGTCCCTCTACACCGACGAGATCTTCGGCCCCGTGCTGTCGGTCGTGCGCGCGGGCAGCTACGACGACGCGCTGGCACTGGTGAACGCCAGCCCCTACGGCAACGGCACGGCGATCTTCACCAACGACGGCCGCGCCGCGCGCCGGTTCCAGAACGAGGTCGAGGTCGGCATGGTCGGGCTCAACGTGCCCATCCCGGTGCCCGTCGGGTACTACTCCTTCGGCGGCTGGAAGGACTCCCTCTTCGGCGACAGCCACGCCTACGGACCGGAGGGCTTCCACTTCTTCACCCGCACGAAGGCCATCACGTCACGGTGGCCGGACCCGTCGCAGGGCGGGGTGAACCTGGGCTTCCCGCGCAACTCGTGATCCGGCCCCTTCCCGACCTGGGCGCGCCCGCCGTCCGCCTTCCGTAAACTCGGGGTGAGATACCCGCCCGGAGTGTTCGGAGGTGAGGCGTGCCCAGCTCGGAGGACCGTCGTTTCGAGGTTCTGCGCGCCATCGTCGCGGACTACGTGTCGAGCCAGGAGCCGGTGGGTTCGAAGGCGCTCGTCGACCGGCACAGCCTCGGCGTTTCCAGCGCGACGGTGCGCAACGACATGGCGGTGCTGGAGGAGGAGGGGTACATCACCCAGCCGCACACCAGCGCCGGCCGCATCCCCACCGACAAGGGGTACCGGCTCTTCGTCGACAAGCTCTCCGAGATCAAGCCGCTGACGCAGGCCGAGCGGCGTGCCATCACCAGCTTCCTCGACGGGGCGCTCGACCTCGACGATGTCCTGCGCCGGTCGGTGCGGCTGCTCGCGCAGCTGACGCGGCAGGTCGCGGTCATCCAGTATCCGACGATGTCGAACTCGTCGCTGCGGCATCTGGAAGTGGTTCCGCTCACACCGGCGCGCCTGATGCTGGTGATCATCACTGACTCCGGGCGGGTCGATCAGCGTACCGTCGACCTCGGCGACGTGATGACCGAGGAGAACGTCGGCCGCATCCGCGAGATGCTCAACACAGCGCTGGCGGGCAGGCGCCTCACCGACGCGGCCACCCGCGTCACCGAACTGCCCGACCAGGCGCCCGGCGAGCTGCGGGACGCGGTCATCCGGATCTGCACGCTGCTGGTCGAGCACCTCGTGGAGCACCCGGAGGAACGCCTGGTCCTGGGCGGGACGGCGAACCTCACCCGCAGCGTCGCCGACTTCCCCGGATCGCTGCGCCAGGTGCTGGAGGCGCTCGAGGAACAGGTCGTGGTGCTCAAGCTGCTCGCCGCCGCGCGCAACCCCGGTGCGGTCACCGTCCGCATCGGTGAAGAGAATGAGGACGAGCAGATGCGCAGCACCTCGGTGGTGTCGATCGGGTACGGCAAGAACGACATGCTGCTCGGCGGGATGGGTGTGGTCGGTCCGACGCGGATGGACTACCCCGGCACGATCGCCGCGGTGCGCGCGGTGGCCAACTACGTGGGGCAGATCCTGGCCGGCGGCTGACCCGCCGCGGCCAAGGTGCAGTGCTTTTCTAGGAGGACGGTTCAGAAGGTGGCCAGGGACTACTACGGCATCCTCGGGGTGCCCAAGAACGCGAGTGATCAGGAGATCAAGCGCGCCTACCGCAAGCTCGCCCGCGAGCTGCACCCCGACGTCAACCCGTCCGAGGACGCCCAGCACAAGTTCAGCGAGGTCACGTCGGCCTACGAGGTCCTGTCCGACCCGCAGAAGCGCAAGATCGTCGACCTCGGGGGCGACCCGATGGACGGTGGCGCCCGCGGTGGCGGTGGCGGCGATCCGTTCGGCGGTTTCGGCGGCCTCGGCGACATCATGGACGCCTTCTTCGGCGCGGCCAGCGGCGGCGGGCGCGGACGCGGCCCGCGCAGCCGGGTCCAGCCGGGGTCGGACGCGCTCATCCGGATCAGCCTGAGCCTGGAGGAGTGCGCGACGGGCGTCGACAAGGACATCACCGTCGACACGGCGATCCTGTGCGACCAGTGCCAGGGCGGTGGCACCGCTCCCGGCGGTTCGGTCAAGACCTGCGACACCTGCCACGGCCAGGGCGAGATCCAGTCGGTGCAGCGGTCGTTCCTCGGGCAGGTCGTCACCGCGCGGCCGTGCCCGGTCTGCCGCGGTCTCGGCGAGGTCATCACCGACCCGTGCCGCCAGTGCGGTGGCGACGGCCGCGTGCGCGCCCGGCGGTCGGTGACCGCCAAGGTCCCGGCCGGGGTCGGCGACGGGATGCGGATCCGGTTGTCGGCGCAGGGTGAGGTCGGCCCCGGCGGTGGCCCGGCGGGTGACCTCTACATCGAGGTCGACGAGGAACCGCACGAGGTGTTCGTCCGCGAGGGCCACGACCTGCACTGCAACCTGCGCATCCCGATGACCTCCGCCGCGCTCGGCGCCACGGTGCCGCTGGAGACGCTGGTCGACGGCGAGTACGAGCTCACGGTCGACCCGGGCACGCAGCCGGCCACCGAGCTGGTGCTGGCGGGGATGGGCATGCCGCGGCTGCGGTCGTCCGGTCGCGTCGACGGGCGGGGTGACCTGCACGTCCACGTCGACGTCACGGTGCCGACCAAGATCGACGAAACCCAGCGCGAGCTGCTGGCCCAGCTGGCCCAGCTGCGTGGCGAGGAGTCCGGGGTGACGTCGAACGGGCGCCACCAGGGCGGGCTGTTCTCGAAGCTGCGCGCCAAGAGCCACAAGTAATGCCGTCCACGACGCCGCCGGTGTTCCTCGTCGAGGAGCTGCCGGCGGGACCGCACGTCGTGCTGGGCGGTGAGGAGGCCCGGCACGCGGCGACCGTCCGGCGCATGCGGGCGGGGGAGCGGCTGGTGGTCTCCGACGGGCGGGGCTCCGCGGCGGAGTGTCTGATCGAGGTGGTGCGGCCGGGCCGGGAGCCGGTGCTGGACCTGGCGGTGTCGCAGCGCTGGAGCGAGCCGGAGCCGTCGCCACGGGTCGTCGTGGCGCAGGCGCTGGCCAAGGGTGACCGGGGCGAACTCGCGGTGGAGCTGGCGACCGAGGCCGGCGCGGACGAGATTCTGCCGTGGCGTGCCGAGCGCAGCGTCGTGCGCTGGGAGGAGGGCCCGAGGGGCGCGAAGGCGCTGGCCCGCTGGCAGAACACGGCGCGGGCCGCGGCGAAACAGGCCCGGCGCGCGTGGGTGCCGCCGGTGCGTGAGCCGGTGACGACGGCACAGCTGGCGGACGCGGTGTCCGGTGCCGCGTGCGCCCTTGTCCTGGAAGGCAGCGCGGCGCGGCGGCTGACCGAGCTGGAGCTGCCGTCCTCGGGTGATGTGCTCCTGGTGGTGGGTCCGGAGGGCGGCATCACCGACGGCGAGCTCACCGCGCTCGGCGCGGCCGGGGCCGTGGGTGTCCGGCTGGGGCCGACCGTCCTGCGGACGTCCACGGCGGCCGCGGTGGCGCTGGGCGCGCTGGGGGCGTTGACCGCTCGCTGGTGATCCGCGTCGGTCACGCGCTGTTGCCACCGAAGCGGGCGAATCCGGTTGCCGGTCCTGGCGCGCGGTCGCGCTGGAACTCGCACCACAACGCGCGTTTCACCGCATTCGCGTACCGGCCGTCTTCGAAACCTGGAAAAAGTTGGGTGTCGACTGTGGCGCGTGAGGCACCGCACCCATTACCCTGACCACCACGACACCTGGGGTTGGCCTCGGGTGCCCGAAGCCCCGCCGGACACCTCCCCCCTCGGTCCGGCGGAGCCGCGGAGGCGGTGGAGCGACCCCCAGGCTCCACCGCCCCGCGGCATCTCACGGAGTTTTCCGTTTTCCCTGTGGCACCAGGCATGTCGCCGCACCGGACGACAGCGATAGGGTTCGCGCATGAGCGATGCGGAGACGTTGTTCGAGCGGATTGTCGCGGGCGAGATTCCGAGCGACAAGGTGTACGAAACTGAAAATACTTTCGCGTTTCGCGATATCCAGCCGCAGGCGCGCGTGCACGTGCTCGTTGTGCCGAAGAAGCGTTACCGCAATGTCGCGGAGCTGGCGGCCGCCGATCCGCAACTGCTCGCGGACGTGATGAGCACCGCGGCCAAGGTCGCCGAACTCGAGGGCATCACCGAATCCGGCTACCGCGTGGTCTTCAACACGGACAGTGACGCCGGGCAGACCGTCTTCCACGTGCACGCGCACGTCCTGGGTGGCGAACAACTCGGGTACTTCGGGCGACTCGCGAAGTAACCGCCTGCGCGCGCCCCGCCCGTTTCGCTAGCATCGTGGGGTAAGCAGCAGCAAGCGAGCAGCGGAGACGCAGAAGGCAGGCCCGAGGACACTTGGCCGGAACCGCACAGGGTGGAGCCGCCCGATCGGACGTTCCCGACGGCGCCGGGGGCGTCACTGAGACCAACGGAACCGCACACGGCACGCGCAGTGCCCAGTCCCGGTTCCCCATTCCGGACGGCGCGGTGCTCACGCTGCTCGGGTCCCGCGACGAGAACCTGCGGGTCGCCGAGGAGCTGCTGGCCGCCGACGTGCACGTACGGGGCAACGAGGTCACCCTCACCGGGGAGCCCGCCGACGTCGCGTTCGGTGAGCGCGTGTTCGCCGAGCTGGTGGCGCTCGCCGGGCGCGGCCAGCAGGTCGGCCCGGACACCGTGCGCCGCACCGTGGGCATGCTCTCGGCGGGCGGCTCGGAGTCGCCGGCCGAAGTGCTCAGCCTGGACATCCTGTCCCGGCGCGGCCGCACGATCCGCCCCAAGACACTGAACCAGAAGCGCTACGTCGACGCCATCGACAAGTACACGGTCGTCTTCGGCATCGGCCCGGCGGGCACCGGCAAGACGTACCTGGCGATGGCGAAGGCCGTGCAGGCGCTGCAGGCCAAGCAGATCACCCGGATCATCCTCACCCGGCCCGCGGTCGAGGCGGGGGAGCGCCTGGGCTTCCTGCCGGGCACGCTGTCCGAGAAGATCGACCCGTACCTGCGGCCGCTCTACGACGCGCTGCACGACATGGTCGACCCGGACTCGATCCCGCGGCTGATCCAGGCGGGCACCATCGAGATCGCGCCGCTGGCCTACATGCGCGGCCGCACGCTCAACGACGCGTTCATCATCCTCGACGAGGCGCAGAACACCACGCCCGAGCAGATGAAGATGTTCCTCACCCGGCTCGGGTTCGGCTCGAAGATCGTGGTGACCGGGGACATCACCCAGGTCGACCTCCCGACCGGGCAGAAGTCGGGCCTGCGAGTGGTGCGTGAGATCCTGGAAGGCGTGGAAGACTTGCATTTCGCCACGCTCACCAGCTCCGACGTGGTGCGCCACCGGCTGGTCGGGAACATCGTGGACGCCTACGAGAAGTGGCAGGCCGAGCAGGACACGCAGCCGGGCAACGGCTGGCGGGGCCGACGCTGAGCCATGACGATCGAGATCGCGAACGAGTCCGGTGTCGCGGTGGACGAGACGTCGATCGTCTCGGCCGCGCGCTTCGCGCTGGACCGCATGGAGGTCAGCCCGCTCGCCGAGCTGTCGGTGGTGCTGGTGACCCTGGACGTCATGTCCGACCTGCACGAACGCTGGATGGACCTGCCGGGGCCCACCGACGTCATGGCCTTCCCGATGGACGAGCTGGACGCCGCCCGCCGTCCCGACGCGGGTGACCCGTCGCCCGCGCTGCTCGGCGACATCGTGCTGTGCCCGGGTTTCGCCAGGGACCAGGCACGCACGGCCGGTCACTCCCTGATCGACGAGCTGCACCTGCTGACCGTGCACGGCGTCCTGCACCTGCTCGGCTACGACCACGCCGAGCCCGCCGAGGAACGCGAGATGTTCGGTCTGCAGAAGCGGATCCTGGCCGACTTCAAGGTCGCGGTGGCCGACGCCCAGCGCAGCGCAGCGCAGCGGACCACCGACGATCGCCTGCTGGGGGCTGCCGGCCTGGACACCCCCGCCGACACCGAGGAGTGAGGGACGGCCGATGGCGAGTTCGGCCGCTCTGCTGGTGATCGCCGTGGCGCTGGTGCTGCTCGGCGGGGTGCTCGCGGCCGCCGACGCGGCGGTCAGCAGCGTGTCGAAGGCCCGCGCCGAGGGCATGGTGCGCATGGGCCGTCCCGGCGCCCGCCAGCTGTCCACGGTGATCGACGAACGACGACGGCACATCAACCTGCTGGTGCTGCTGCGGCTGGGCTGCGAGCTGACCGCGACGGTGCTGGTCACCGTGGTGTTCCTGCGCTGGATCGAGCCGCAGGGGCTCGCGCTGGTGGTCACCGCCCTGGTGATGCTGCTGGTCAGCTATGTCCTCATCGGGGTCGGGCCGCGCACGATCGGCCGCCAGCACCCCTACCGGGTCGGCACCGTCGTGGCCTGGCCGGTGCGGGTGCTCGGCTCGGTCCTCGGCCCGCTGTCCCGGCTGCTGATCATCATCGGTAACGCCATCACCCCCGGCCAAGGTTTCCGCGAAGGCCCGTTCACCACGGAAATCGAGCTGCGCGAGCTGGTCGACCTCGCCGAGGAACGCGGCGTGGTGGAACCCGGCGAGCGGCAGATGATCCACTCGGTGTTCGAGCTGGGCGACACCGTGGCGCGCGAGGTGATGGTGCCGCGCACCGAGATCATCTGGATCGAGCAGACCAAGAGCGTGCGGCAGGCTCTGGCGCTGTCGCTGCGCACCGGGTTCACCCGGCTGCCGGTGATCGACGAGTCGGTCGACGACATCGTCGGTGTGATCAACATCAAGGACCTGGTGCGCGCGCAGCTCGAAGCGGGTGAAGCGCGCGCGGTGTCGGAGCTGATGTACCCGGCGAGTTTCGTGCCCGATTCCAAGCGGCTGGACGAACTGCTCCGCGAGATGCAGGTGTCGCACAACCACCTCGCGATCGCGGTCGACGAGTACGGCGGCACCGCCGGGCTGCTCACCATCGAGGACATCCTGGAGGAGATCGTCGGCGAGATCACCGACGAGTCCGACCTGGAGGAACGCCCGCCGGTCGAGCACCTCGACGACCGCACGGTGCGGGTGTCCGCGCGTCTGGGCGTCGGCGACCTGGGCGAGCTGTTCGGGCTGGAACTGGAAGACCACGACGTGGAGACCGTCGGCGGGCTGCTCGCGCAGCGGCTCGGGCGGGTCCCGCTGCCCGGCGCCGAGGCCGAGATCGACGGTCTGCGGTTGCACGCCGAGGGCGGCAAGGACCGCCGCGGCCGGATGCGGATCTCGACCGTCGTGGTGCAGGCGGAAAGCGACGAGCTGGCCGGACGTAGGGTGCGTACCAGCAACGGTGACCACGACGAGGCCGACAGGAGTGTGGACCATGCCTGAGCTGGACCCCGAGGACGAGAAGATCGTCATCCTCGCCCGATCCGCGCGGGCGCGCATCCAGGCCGCCGAGGGCGCCGCGGTGCGCGACACCGATGGCCGCACCTACGCGGCCACCACCATCGACCTGCCCTCGTTCAAGATCACCGCGATCCAGGCCGCCATCGCGGCGGCCGTGTCGAGCGGCGCGGAGGGACTGGAGGCGGCCGCGATCGTCACCGCCGACCCGTTCGTCTCCGAGGCGTCCGTGAACGCGGTGCGGGACCTGGCGAAGACGGCGCCGATCCTGCGCGCCGACCCGTCGGGCACCGTCCAGGAAGTCCTGTGACGCACCGGTCCGGTTTCGCCTGTTTCGTCGGCCGTCCCAACGCCGGCAAGTCGACCCTGACCAACGCGCTGGTCGGCAGCAAGGTCGCGATCACCTCCAGCAAACCGCAGACCACGCGCCACGCCATCCGGGGCATCGTCCACCGCGACGACGCGCAACTGGTCATCGTGGACACCCCGGGGGTGCACAAACCGCGCACGCTGCTCGGGCAGCGGCTCAACGACGTCGTGCGCGAGACGTGGTCCGAAGTGGACGTCGTCGGGTTCTGCGTGCCCGCCGACGAAAAGGTGGGGCCCGGTGACCGCTACATCGCCGACGAACTGCGCAAGGTCGCCAAGCGCACGCCGGTCGTCGGGATCGTCACCAAGACCGACCTCGTCCGGCCCGAGCAGATCGCCGCGCAGCTGCTGGCGCTGCAGGAGGTCATGGAGTTCGAGGAGCTGATCCCGGTGTCCGCCGTGGACGGCTTCCAGGTCAAGCAGCTGGAGGACCTGCTCGTCGCCCGCCTGCCGGAGGGCCCGCAGCTCTACCCGGACGGCGACCTCACCGACGAACCCGAGCAGACGCTGGTGGCGGAGCTGATCCGCGAGGCCGCGCTCGAAGGCGTGCGCGACGAACTGCCGCACTCCATCGCGGTGACCGTCGAGGAGATGCTGGCGCGCGAGGACAAGCGCGACCTGCTCGACATCTACGCGACCGTCTACGTCGAGCGGCCCAGCCAGAAGGGCATCATCCTGGGCCACCAGGGCGAGCGCATGAAGACCGTCGGGGCGCAGGCGCGGCAGCAGATCCAGAAGCTGCTCGGCACGAAGGTCTACCTCAACCTGCACGTGAAGGTCGCCAAGGACTGGCAGCGCGACCCGAAGCAGCTGCGCCGCCTGGGTTTCTGACCGATCGGAACTCGTCGCCGGATGACCGGGTACGCTGCCGCGTCGACGTGATCCACTCGAGGGGGACTCCAGTGACCAATCCCTACGGCCAGCAGCCCGGGCAGTACCCGCAGCAGCCATACGGGCAGCCTTCGGGCGGTTTCCAGCAGCCGTACGGCCAGTACCCGCAGACGCCCGGCTACGGCGCGCCCCAGGGATACCCGGCACAACCGCCGTACGGCCAGCCCCAGTACGGCCAGCCCCAGTACGGCCCGATCCCGCCCCTGCCGGGGCAGGCGCACATCGTGGTGCCCGGTTCGCAGATCCAGTTCCCGCACACACCACCGCTCGTGCTGGCCACGATGGGCAGCCGGTTCCTGGCGCGGGTCGTGGACGGGCTGATCATCGGTGTTCCGCTGACGATCCTGATCGTGATCCTGCAGTTCGCGATCATCGCGGGCGACCCCAGCTCGTGGTGGATCTTCATCCTGTTCCTGCCGCTGACGTCGCTGTCGGTCCTGGTCTACGAGGGCACGATGCTGGCCACGCGCGGCGCGACGGTGGGCAAGAACGTCGCCGGGATCCGCGTCGTCACCGAGCAGTCGGCCGGGCAGCCCGGCGGCGGTATCGGGGGCGGGCCGGCGTTCACGCGCCTGGCCACGATGGTGCTGCCGGGGCTGATCCCGTGTATCGGCGGGCTGGTCGAGCTGCTGGTGATCCTGTCGCCGTTCTTCGACGAGCAGGCGCGCCAGGGCTGGCACGACAAGGCCGCGAAGACTTACGCGATCTCGACGAAGGCGATGTACTGAGGTCATGACGGTGCGGCGGTCGTGGCGGAGCGTGCGGGTCACGCCCGCCGTGGCTGCCGCCGGTGCGGGCGCCGCCGTGGCGCTGGGCACCGGTGTGCTGCGGATCCCGTGCTGGTTCCACGCCCTGACCGGGTTGGACTGTCCGTTCTGTGGTGGCAGCCGGGCCGTGGGGGCGCTGCTGCACGGCGATGTGGGTGCGGCGCTGTCGTTCAACGCGTTCGCCCTGGTCGTGCTGCTGCCGCTCGCCGTGGTCACGCTGGTCGCGGCGGTGCGGTGGGAGGCCGGCCGCGCGCGGCGGTGGTGGTCCGACGGTGCTCTCGGGTGGCGGCTCACCCTGGCTGTCGCCGGGTTGCTGGTGGTCTGGTGGGTGGTGCGGAACGTGCCGTTCGCGCCGTTCACCGGTCTGTCCGCCTACGCGTGAGACCATGGAGACGTGAGTCTTTATCGCGACACCGGTGTGGTGCTGCGGGTCCACAAGCTGGGCGAGGCGGACCGCATCATCACCTTCCTGACACGGCGGTACGGCAAAGTCCGCGCCGTCGCCAAGGGGGTGCGCCGCACGACGTCGCGGTTCGGGGCGCGGCTGGAGCCGTTCGGGCACGTCGACGCGCAGTTCTACACCGGCCGCACGCTCGACGTGATCACCCAGGTCCAGACGGTCGACGCGTTCGCGTTGCCGCTGGTGGGGGACTACCAGCGCTACACGGCGGCCAGCGCGATCGCGGAGACCGCCGACCGGCTCACCGTCGAGGAGGGCGAGCCGGCGATGCGGCTGTACCTGCTGGTCGTGGGCGCGCTGCGGGCGCTGGCCGACGGGCAGCGGGACTCCTCGCTGGTGCTCGACGCGTTCCTGCTGCGGGCGATGGCCTTCGCCGGCTGGGCGCCGGCGATCACCGAATGCGCCCGCTGTGGCCTTCCCGGTCCGCACACCGCGTTCAACGTGCAGGCGGGCGGTCTGCTGTGCGGCAACTGCCGGGTTCCCGGCTCGGTGAACCCGGCGCCGGAGGTCCTGGTGCTGCTGGAGTCGCTCCTGCACGGTGACTGGGACATCGCGGAGGCATCGGTGCCCGGCACGCGCCGTGACGCGAGCGGGATCGTGGCCGCTCACCTGCAGTGGCACCTCGAACGGCAGCTGAAGTCGTTGCCGCTCGTCGAGAGGCGTGCCAGGGAGCTCCAGGCGGGCAAGTAGGGTCGAAGCCGCAACCCGAGGCAGTGGGAGGATCAGGTGCGGCTCAAGGCGCGTGCGTCAACTTCGGCGGTGGAGCTACGGGCACCCGATCCGCACCCGTCGGGGGCGAAGCCGCCGGTGATCCCCGCCGAGCTGGTGCCCAACCACGTCGCGCTGGTCATGGACGGCAACGGCCGCTGGGCGAACCAGCGCGGGCTGCCGCGGATCGAGGGGCACAAGCGCGGTGAGGCCGTGATGATCGACGTCGCCAGCGGTGCCGTCGAACTGGGCGTCAAGTGGCTCTCGGTGTACGCGTTCTCGACGGAGAACTGGAAGCGCAGCCCGGACGAGGTGAAGTTCCTGATGGGCTTCAACCGCGACACGATCCGCCGTCAGGTGGACTACCTCGGGTCGATCGGGGTGCGGATCCGGTGGGCGGGGCGCACGCCGAGGCTGTGGCGCAGCGTCATCAAGGAGCTGCAGGCCGCGGAGGAGAAGACCAGGCACAACACGCTGTTGAACATGACCATGTGCGTGAACTACGGCGGCCGCGCCGAGATCGCCGACGCGGCACGACGGCTGGCGCAGCTCGCCGCCGAGGGAAAAATCAATCCGGACAAGGTGGACGAGCGGATGCTCGCGAAGTACATGTACCAGCCGGAAATGCCCGACGTGGATCTGTTCCTGCGCCCGTCGGGTGAGCTGCGAACCTCGAACTTCATGCTCTGGCAGTCGGCCTACGCGGAGTTCGTCTTCCAGGACACGCTCTTCCCGGATTTCGACCGCCGTCAACTATGGGCGGCGTGCGAGGAGTTCGCCCGCCGCGACCGCCGTTTCGGAGCCGCGTTCGACGCCGCGAAGGGGGAATCGTGACCACGGAGGCGGCCGACACGGCGGAGCTGCTGAGCCGGGCCCGCGAAGCGCTGGAGACCTATCTCGAAGTCCATGTGGACGACGACGGGGCCTTGACGTTTTCGCACAACGGCGTGCCGTGCGTGATCCAGTCGACGCAGCTCGCGGAGGGGTTGACGGTGCTCAGCCTGACCTGCGTGGTCGGCTGGGACCTGCCCGACGATCCAGCCTTCGCGGCGAAGGCCGCCGAGCGCGCGGGACAGGGTCTGTTCGGAACGCTGGGTGTGCAACACGCCGAGCGGGGGCTGGACCTGACGCTGCGATACGCGTTCCCGGCGCAGGGGCTGGAGATCGCGGCGCTGGGGACTCTGCTGATGCTGGTGGTTTCGACGGCTTCGCAGTTGCGTTCCGAATTGACTTGAGTTTCGAGCCGCTACGCGGGTTTTTGCGCTGCGCGCGGCTGGACGCGCCGGGCTCGCAAGCTCGCAGTTGATCGGGGTGAGGGGGAGGCTGGACGGCCTGGTGGGTCGGGTTGCGTTGCCGGGCTGCGGTTGGGTGGGCAAGTGGCGTCCCGGAAGAGCAAACACGCCAACCGGAGCGGCCAACACGCCGCGCGCCGCGCCGTGTTTGCCGCTCCGGGCGCCGTGTTTGCCGCTCGCGGCGGCGTGTTGGCCGTTCCGGGCGCCGTGTTTGCCGCTCGCGGCGCCAACTCCACGTTCGTCCGGCGCCCGGCAACGGTAGGCAACCCGGCACTGTGCCTACCGGCCGTTCCTCTCCCGCAGCCGATCCCGAGCCGTCTTTGGCGATCGATCAGGCGGGTCAAGGCACGCTTTCCCGCCTTGACGCGTCTGCTCGATCGCCAAAACCCTGAAGAATCGGGTGCGGAAGGGGCAATCCGTTGCGAGCTTGCGAGCCCGGCGTTGGAGGTACTCGCGTCGCGCGCCGCGTCGCGGCTGCGAAATCGCCCACCGCACTTGCGGCACACGACTGCACATCCTGCGCCGTGGTCCTGCTGGAGTGTCTCCGCCCCGCGCGATGTTCCTGCTGTAGCGGCTTCACGTCCCGCGATGCTCCTGTTGCAGTGGCTCCATCCTGCGCCGTGGTCCTGCTGGAGTGTCTTCGCCCCGCGCGATGTTCCTGCCGTCGCGGCTCGGCCCCGCGCGATGTTCCTGCCGTCGCGGCTCGGCCCCGCGCGATGTTCCTGCCGTCGCGGCTCGGCCCCGCGCGATGTTCCTGCTGCAGCGGCTTCATGCCCCGCCGCCCTCGCCGCAGCGGCTCCACCCCAGGCCGTGATCCCGGTAGCACCCCTCACCACCCCATCCCTGCGCCGATCGGACAGCCCGGGGGCGCGAGCGGAACCCTCACCGGCCCCACCCAGCGCATCTCGCACCCCCACGACTGGTCCGTTCATGCCCAAAACCTCACCAACGGTCCGTTCGTGAGCCCGCCCCGAGCCCCGGCCCCCTGACTCCTGGCAGTATCGGCCCGGTGAGCGACGTACTCGACCGAACGGAACCCGCGGGCAAGCGGCGCCGGGGGCGGATCACCTCCATCGAGGTGCTCTGCGCCCTGCTGATCGTCGCCGTGCTCGGGCAGGGGTGGTTGCGTGACGTGCTCGATGTGCCGGCCCTGCGTACCGGCTCCACGGTGTTCGTCGCGGTGTGCGTGCAGGCCCTGCCGTTCCTCGTGCTCGGCGTGCTGATCAGCGGGGCGATCGCGGCGTTCGTCCCGGCGAAGGTCCTGCGCCGCGTGATTCCGCGCAACCAGGCGGGCGCGGTGGGCGTCGCGGGGCTCGCCGGGGTCGCCCTGCCGGGCTGTGAGTGTGCCTCGGTGCCCGTGGCGCGGCGGCTCATCGGGCAGGGGGTTGCTCCGGCGGCGGCGCTGACGTTCCTCCTCGCCGCTCCGGCGGTGAACCCGGTGGTGCTCGTCGCGACGGCGGTCGCGTTCCCCGGGCAGCCCGAGATGGTCCTGGCCCGCTTCCTCGGCTCCTTCGCGACCGCCGTCGTGATGGGTCTGCTCTGGGCGCGATGGGGCAAGCTCGACTGGATCGTCCAGCGCGCGCTGGAACGGATGCCCGAAGGCGGCAACCGGTGGCGCACCTTCACCGAGACGGCGCGTGCCGACCTCGTCGAATCGGCCGGGTTCCTGGTGCTCGGCGCGCTCATCGCCGCCACGATGAACGTCCTCGTGCCCGCGGCGTGGTTCGAGGTGCTGAGCAACCAGATCGTGCTCGGTGTCGTGATCATGGCCGTTCTCGCGGTGGTCCTCGCGCTGTGCAGCGAGGCCGACGCGTTCGTCGCCGCGTCACTCACCGCGTTGCCGCTGTTGCCGAAGCTCGTGTTCCTCGTCGTCGGCCCGGCCATCGACGTCAAGCTGTTCGCGCTGCAGGCGGGCACCTTCGGGCGCTCGTTCGCGGTACGGTTCGCCCCGGTGACGTTCGTCGTGGCGACCGCCTGCGCCGTGGTGGCCGGAGTGCTCGTCCTGGGGGGTGCGAGATGAACGTGCAACAGCAGCGGCCCGGTCTCGCGGTAGCGTCCGCCGCGCTCGGTGCTGTCGGCGTCGTGATGGGTGTGTCGATCTGGGTGACCTGGGCGTTCGTCCGGCCGGCGGCGGGTGGCGCGCTGCCGTCGCCGATGTCCGTGGTGCTGACGCTCGTCCTCGGCGCGCTGTGGATCGTGGTTCTGTCCGCCGGGGTGCTGTCGATGCTGTTCGGTTTCCTCGGCCGCGCCACACCCGGCGGTCTCGCCCGCGCCGGGATGCTCTTCGGGGCGATCGCGGCGTTGCTCGCGCTGAGCGGCGCCATCGCCTTCGTCGTCGCCGCCAGCGACTGGCTCGTCGTCCGGCCGCTGTAGGGAGGAGGGGAACTCGTGCGTCGCGAAACGCAGAACATCCTGCTGGTGCTGCTCGGCGGGGCGCTGCTCAAGATCGGCATCAACGGTGACTATCTGCGCTACGTCAAACCCGCCCAGCAACCGTGGGTGATCGCAGGGGGAGCGGTGATCCTGCTGCTCGGCGCTGTCGCCATCGCGCGCGACCTGCAAACCGCCCGCAGGGCCCGCGCCGCCACCGCGACCCCGGAGCCCGGCCACGCGCACGACCACCACCATCCGGCGCGTTCGGCGTGGCTGCTGGTCGTCCCCGTGCTCGCGGTGCTGCTCGTCGCCCCGCCCGCACTCGGGTCCGACTCGGTGATCCGCACGTCCGCGGGCGCACCACGCACAGCCGCCGCGCAGGATGCCGCCGCGTTCCCGCCGCTTCCGGCCGGCGACGTCGTGCCGCTGACGCTGACCGAGTTCGTCACCCGCGCGGGCTGGGACTCCCGCGGCTCGTTGAACGGCCGCACGGTCCGGCTCACCGGCTTCGTCGTGCACGACAAGGACAGCGTGCTGCTGGCGCGCATGGTGATCCGGTGCTGCGCGGCCGACGCCTCGCCGATGACAGTCCGGCTCACCGGCCCCGAAGCCACGCGCTACCCCGACGACAGCTGGCTGGAGGTCACCGGCCAGATCGTCCCCGGCACGGCCGTCGCGTCGAACGGCTACACCGCGGACGTCACGGTCGAGTCCCTGAACCCCATCGCCGCCCCTCAGGACGCGTATGAGTACTAGCCAGCGCACCTCCGGCGGCTCACGGACCTCCCCGACCACGCAAGCGCACGACGTACTCCGCGCTGGAAGCACGAGTGGACCGGGCACTCACCCTCTTGTATCGAGTGCTTGATACAAGAGGGACGTTGGAACGCCCTGGGACAACAGGATCGCCGTAGCCGCTGTCATGTTCGGTGTCGGCCTGGTGATCCTTCTCCTGCTGTGGCCCGGTGAACGTCAGGGCACACGTGTGCTCCGCAGGTGGGGCATCGCGGAGCCGGACGGGCAGGACGTGTCCGACGCGGTGCGGTACCTGCGCCGCCGCCGGTTCTGGTATCCGTGGCTGTTCCTGGTGCTGCCCGTCGTCGCGCCGGACGACGGTGCGGCGCACGGCCCTCCTGGTGCGACGGGAAATCCGGGACTTCGTACCGGTGTGGGCGCTGATCGTCGCCGGGGTCGTCGTCGTGGCCGCGCTGCTGCGGCTGGCCCTCCTGCAACGGTGGGTCGAGCTGGCCGTGGCGCTCGTGATGACCGCGCTGGCCGTGCTGGTCGTCCTGCTCGCCGTGCGACGGCCGGCGGACGGGCGTGCCGAAGTCGATTTCGCTCTGCGCACCCGCAGCGCGCGCGTCGCCGTGGGGCTCGGCCTCGTCACTCCGGCTTCCCTGGCCGGCGAGGTGACCGACCTGCCCGGTGCCGCGCTGGTGGTCGTGAGCGTGGTCGCTTTCCTCGCCATCGTCCAGCGCGACCGGACCGGCACGACAGCGCCCATGCGGTGACGGGGTGGCCCTGCGCATCGTCGTCGACACCGACAGTGGTCTCGCGCCCTGGCGACAGGTGCGCGACCAGATGAACCGGTTGGTGACCAGCGGTTCTCCCGCCCGGCGCGAAGCTGCCGCCGACGCGGCAGGGCACCCCGACACCACCCTGGTGCTGCACTCCGCGGCCGCCGACTTCGCCGCACTGCCAAGCGATCTGGGCGCGAACGCCGACACCGCCGCCGAAGCCGTGCGCGCCGCCTACCGCGCCACGCACGGAAGTGCGCTCGAACGTGGCACGGGGCACGGAGGCCCGGCACAGGGAACCTAGGTCACACCGCAAGGCAGGCCCGGCCGCGGTGGCCCACAGCGACATCGGCCCCGGCTCAGACTGCCGCCGCGGCGTCGGCTCAACCCGGGCTGCCCGCCGTCATGACCAGTCCAGCGGACCGCCCCGCCGCGACATCGACCCTGGCCGCCCGCCGCAGTCCGGCCGCTCGCCGGCCGCAGTCCGGCCGCTCGCCGGCCGCAGTCCGGCTGCTCGCCGGCCGCAGTCCGGCTGCTCGCCGTAGCCCGGTTGCCCACCGTAGCCACGCCGCCCGCCGCACTCCCCCGCCGGGGAGTTCCCCCATGCCACTTTGGGAGCGTTGGACGCCACCAATGCCGCATTGGGGACCGCCGCCGACTCAACCCGCCAGCCGTCGGGAGCAGTCCGTGCACGTGCCCACGATCTCGACCGTATGACGGATGTCCGAAAAGCCGTTGCCTGCCGCGACCTTGTCCGCCCAGCGTTCGACCGCCGGGCCCTCCACCTCGACGGTGAAGCCGCAGTGACGGCACACCAGGTGATGGTGGTGGTGCGTCGAGCAGCGGCGGTAGATCGCCTCGCCCGATTCGGTGCGCAGAACGTCCACCTCGTCGGCCTCGGCCAGCGACTGCAGCGTCCGGTACACGGTGGTCAGGCCGATGCCGTCGCCGCGTTTGCGCAGCTCGTCGTGCAGCTCTTGCGCCGACCGGAAGTCGTCGACCTCCGACAGCAAGTCCACCACCGCCGCCCGCTGCTTCGTCGACCGGCGACCGGGCACCGGGGCCCGGCGAACCTCGCTACTCGTCATGAACTGCCCTCCTGCACATGCGCGACCGCGTCCACCACGATGTGCGCCAGATGATCGTCCACGAGCCGGTACACCACTTCACGGCCCCGTCGGTCACCCCGCACCACCCCGGCCGCCTTGAGCACCCGCAGGTGCTGGCTGATCAGCGGCTGCGCCACGTCGAGGGCGTCGACCAGTTCGTGCACGCACCGGTCGGCGTCCCGTAGCTGCAGCACGATCGCGATGCGCACCGGCGCCGACAGGGCCCGCAGCAGCTCGCCCGCTTCGGACAGGGTCGCGGCCGGCTGGGGCGGCGTGCGTGGCTTCAGCTCGTCGCCCGCGTGAACCTGCTCGGCGTCGTCGGGCAATCCGGGCAACGCGGCGTCCGGACGAGCCATCGGCATAACATCTCCAGCCTCGGGTCGGTCGATGTCCTTCCATCCTAGTGTTCTCCCGGTAGTGGTTGCCGTTATCGCCTCCTCCCATCCCATGTCAAGCCCCGCGCCGGGCCGCGACGGGCGCCGGATACGCTGGACAGAACCGATAACCGTCCCCGCATCTGATGGAGAGCGTGGAGTGCCCGCCAACATTGAGACCGTCGTCAGCCTGTGCAAGCGTCGTGGCTTCGTCTTCCCGAGCGGGGAGATCTACGGCGGAACCCGGTCGGCGTGGGACTACGGACCGCTCGGCGTCGAGCTGAAGGAGAACATCAAGCGCCAGTGGTGGCGCACGATGGTGCAGAGCCGGGACGACGTCGTCGGTCTCGACTCCTCCGTCATCCTGCCGCGCCAGGTGTGGGTGGCCTCCGGTCACGTCAACGCGTTCAACGATCCGCTGGTCGAGTGCACCTCGTGCCACCGGCGGTTCCGCGCCGACCAGCTGGCCGAGGACTACAGCGCCCGCACCGGCAAGGAGACCGGCGAGGACGACCTGTCCGACGTCCCGTGCCCGAACTGCGGCACCCGCGGCCAGTACACCGCGCCGCGCGAGTTCAACATGATGCTCAAGACCCACCTGGGCCCGGTCGAGAGCGAAGAGGGCATGGCCTACCTGCGCCCGGAGACGGCGCAGGGCATCTTCGTGAACTTCCTCAACGTGCAGACCACGTCGCGGAAGAAGCCGCCGTTCGGCATCGGCCAGATCGGCAAGTCCTTCCGCAACGAGATCACCCCCGGCAACTTCATCTTCCGCACGCGCGAGTTCGAGCAGATGGAGATGGAGTACTTCGTCGAGCCGGGTGAGGACGAGCGCTGGCACCAGTACTGGATCGACCTGCGCACCGAGTGGTACACCGGCCTCGGCATCAACAGCGACAACCTGCGGCACTACGAGCACCCGAAGGAGAAGCTGTCGCACTACTCGAAGCGCACCGTCGACATCGAGTACCGCTTCGGGTTCTCCGCCGGCCAGGAGTGGGGTGAGCTGGAGGGCATCGCCAACCGCACCGACTTCGACCTCACCACGCACTCCAACCACTCCGGCGTCGACCTGGCCTACTTCGACCAGGCCACCAAGCAGCGTTACCGTCCGTTCGTCATCGAGCCCGCCGCCGGTGTCGGCCGCCCGATGATGGCGTTCCTGCTGGACGCCTACAACGAGGACGAGGTGCCCAACGCCAAGGGCGGTGTCGACAAGCGCGTCGTGCTCAAGCTCGACCCGCGGCTGGCGCCGTTCAAGGTCGCGGTGCTGCCGCTGTCCCGCAACGCCGACCTCACGCCGAAGGCGAAGGACCTGGCCGCGGCGCTGCGCCGCAACTGGAACGTCGACTTCGACGACGCCGGTTCGATCGGCAAGCGCTACCGCCGCCAGGAGGAGGTCGGCACGCCGTACTGCGTCACCGTCGACTTCGACACGCTCGAGGATCAGGCCGTGACCGTGCGCGAGCGCGACAGCATGGCGCAGGAGCGTGTCGCGCTGGACAAGGTGGAGTCCTACCTGGCCGCGCGCCTGCCCGGCTGCTGACGAACGCGCTCGAAAGCCCTGGTCACCGCTCGGTGACCAGGGCTTTCTTGTAGAAGAACGTCGTGGAACGCAGCGCCCCGGACGGGTCCTGCGCGTAGTCCGGGATCGTGCCGGTCTCGGTCCAGCCCGCGGAAGAGTACAGCCGCTGGGCGGGGCTCCCGGTCTCCGTGTCGAGCACCAGCACCGTGATCCCGGCGTCGCGGGCGCCGCGTTCGGCCTCCGCGAGCAGGGTCCGGCCGAGGCCGCGGCCTCGCGCGTCCCGGTGCACCAGGAGTTTCGCCAGCTCGCCGCGGTGCGGGGCGTTCGGCATCGACGAGCGGCGGATCTGGACGGTGCCCACGAGCCGCGCGCCGGACCAGGCGGCCCAGATCAGCAGCGCGCCGCTCTCGACATCGCCCGCCAGACCCTTCCACCACGCCGCGGCCTCGGCCGGGTCGAACGGGGCCAGGAACCCGACGGACGCGCCGCCGTTCGTGCAGTCGGCCAGCACCTCGCCGAGCGCGCGCACAGCACCGGGGTAGTCCGCGGCGGACAGTCGCGTGATCACGGCATCACCAGCACCAGCAGGTACCGCGCGGCCCCCGGGCCGGGGCAGTGGAACCGCGTCGGGCCCCAGAGCCGGAACCGCAGGCAGTCACCGGAGACGAGCGCGTGCTTCCGGCCGTCGACGGTCAGGTCGAGCGCGCCGTCGAGCATCCACAGGTGCTGCTCCAGTCCGGGCACCGACGGGGCGTCGTAGGAGAGGTCGGCACCGGGCCGCAGCGTGCCTTCGACGACCTCCGCGCGCAGCGCCGGATGGGGCGGCGACACCGAACGACGCACGAATCCACTGTCCTCGTCGGTCCACACGCTCTGCCCGGCCGACCGGATCAGCTGCGCCCCGTCGGCCTCCACTTCGGTCAGCAGCCGCGACATCGGTCGCTCGTAGACGGTGCACAACCGGCCGAGCAGGGACGCCGTCGGGCTGATCTCGCCGCGCTCGACGCGGGACAGCGTCGACCGGCTCACGCCGGACCTGTCGGCGAGGTCGTCGAGCGACCATCCGCGCTCGGCCCGCAGCTCCGCCAGCCGGGCGGCGAGGCGATCCTCCATCGTTCTCACCTGAGAGAGGATATCCCACATTTGGGAGGGGACCCTGACGCTTGTCATGGTCAGGTCGTGACTCCCGGCCTGCGGGACACTCCCGCCGCGGCGGGACGCTGAGGACATGAACGGAGCACAGACCACGACCCGGGCCGCGGTGCGGCTGACGGGCCTGCGCAAACACTACGGCGAGGTGCGTGCCGTCGACGGGGTCGACCTCGCCATCGCGCCGGGAGAGGTGGTCGCGCTGCTCGGCCCGAACGGCGCGGGCAAGTCCACCACGGTCGATATGATGCTAGGTCTGACCAGGCCCGATTCCGGTGAGGTATCGATCTTCGGCGCCGCGCCCGCCGAGGCTGTCGCCCGCGGTGCCATCGGCGCGATGCTGCAGGGCGCCGCCCTGCTCGACGACGCGACCGTCGGCGAGATGGTCGGCATGATCGCGTCGCTGCACCGCAAGCCGATGCCGGTCGCCGAGGCACTGCGGCGCGCGGGCATCGAGGACCTCGCGAACCGGCGCGGCACCAAGCTTTCCGGGGGCCAGAAGCAGCGCGTGCGGTTCGCCGTCGCGCTGGTCAGCGATCCGGACCTGCTGGTGCTCGACGAGCCGACCGCCGCCATGGACGTGTCCAGCCGCCGGGACTTCTGGAAGTCCATGCACGCCTACACCGACACCGGCCGCACCGTGCTGTTCGCGACGCACTACCTGGAGGAGGCCGAGGAGTTCGCCGACCGGGTGGTGCTGATGCGCGCCGGGCGGATCGTGGCGGACGGTTCGGTCGCCGAGGTGCGCGCGCTGGCCAGCGGCCGCACGTTGCGGGCCGTCGTGCCCGGTGCCACGGCCGTCGAGGTCGCCGCGCTGCCAGGGGTCACCGAGTACGAGGTCCGCGGCGGCCGGATCGCGGTGTCCACAAGGGACTCGGACACGACCCTGCGCGCCGTGCTGGCCCGTTTCCCGGACGCCCACGACATCGAAATCACCGCGATCGGGCTGGAAGGCGCCTTCCTGACCCTCACCGCCGACGAGGAGAACGACCGATGAGCCTCAAGTTCCTGACGCTGGAGATCCGGCGGGTGCTGCGCTCGCCGCGGTTCCTCATCTTCACCGTCGCCTTCCCGGTGCTGCTGTTCATGCTCTACGTCGGCATCTTCGGCGGCGGCGACACGAACGTGATCGCGGTGCTGATGGTCAGCATGACCTCGTTCGGCGCGATGGCGTCGGCCCTGTTCGTCGGCACGCGGGTGGCGATCGAACGCACAGCGGGCTGGCAGCGGCAGCTGCGGCTCACCCCGTTGTCGGGCGCCGGTTACCTGACCGCCAAGGCCGCGACGGGCCTGGCGCTCGCGATCGCCCCGGTGGTCCTCGTGCCGCTGGTCGGTGCGCTGGCCGAAGGGGTGTCGCTGGGGGTGGGGGGATGGCTGCGGGTCACCCTGGGGGTGTGGCTCGCGGCCATCCCGTTCGCCCTGATCGGGTTGCTCATCGGGCAGATCGGCACCGCCGACTCGGTCCAGCCCATCACCCAGCTGGTGATGCTGCCGATGGCGCTGCTGGGCGGGATCTTCATCCCCATCGACGCGATGCCGCACTGGCTCCTGCAGTTCTCGCACGTGCTGCCCACCTACTGGATGGGACAGATCGGGCGGGGCGCGGTGACCACCGACCTGAGCAGCGGCCTCGGGCAGTCCGTCCTGTGGCTCGCGGTGTGGACCGTCGCGCTCGGGATCGTCGTGGTCCGGCGCTACCGTAAGGACTCCGCACGGGTGTGATGGGGAGAAGCACGGTGGACACCGACGACAGGGCCGGCTGGTGGGCCGGGAAGGTCACCGGCCAGCCGAGGCCGGCGTCCTTCATGCGGCGCTGGCCCGTGCTGGGGGCGGTGTTCTACCTCCCCGGCGCCGTTCCGACCGCGCAGCACGGCGGGCCGCTGCTGATCAGCCTGCTCGTCGTCTACGGGGTCTGCTACCTCACGTTCCCGTTCCTCCTGCTGCCCCACCAGCCCAGGTGGGTGCGGCTGACGTTCGCCACGGCGATGGTCGTCGTCGGGCTGGCCGTGCTGGCCGCCGGGGCCACCGTCTACATCCTGCTGTACACGACGGTCGTCATCGCGCTGTCGCTGGAGTCCGGGTGGGTGCTGCTCTTCGACGGCCTCACGATCGCCGGAGCCGGGTTGCTGGTGCTCCTGCACGCCGGCCTGTCCAGCGTGCCGGGTGACTTCGGGACCGTTGTCGGCGTCACGTCGGCGATGTTCTTCCTGGGCCGGTTGTCCCAGACGGTGCGGCGGCTGCGGCGGGCCAACGAGGAGATCGCCGCGCTGGCGGTTGGCGCGGAGCGGGAACGGCTGGCCCGCGACCTGCACGACATCCTCGGCCACAGCCTGACCACGATCGCGGTCAAGGCGGGCCTGGCGCGGCGGCTGATCGAGAGCGCGGCGGACCCGGAGCGGGCGGTCACCGAGATCCGGGAGGTCGAAGGACTGGCCCGCAGCGCGCTGTCCGACGTGCGCGCGACGGTGTCGGAGTACCGGGAGGTGTCGTTGTCGGCGGAGCTGGTGGGGGCGCGGACGGCGTTGCGTGCCGCCGAGATCGAGGCGGACCTGCCCAGCGCCGTGGACAACGTGCGCCCTGAGCTGCAGACGACGTTCGGGTACGTGCTGCGCGAGGCGGTGACGAACGTGCTGCGGCATTCCGGGGCGAGCCGCGTCAAGGTGCGGCTGGGCCGGAACTGGCTGGAGATCACCGACAACGGCCGGGGAGTGGAGCCGGGGGTGGCCGGCAACGGGCTGCGGGGGCTGGAGGAGCGGCTGGCGCAGGTGGGTGGCACGCTGCAGGTCCGGGCGCGGCCCGGTGAAGGTTTCGGACTGCGGGCGGAGGTCCTCGCGGACCGTCCGGTGGAGGTGTCGTGATCCGCGTTCTGCTGGCCGACGACCAGGCGATGGTGCGCGGCGCGCTGGCGACCGTGCTGGGACTGGAACCGGACATCGAGGTGGTCGGCCAGGTCGGCTCGGGTGACGAGGTGCTGGCGGCGGCGAAGGAGAGCGCGCCCGACGTGGCGCTGCTCGACGTCCAGATGCCCGGCAAGGACGGGCTCACCGCGGCCGCCGAGCTGCACACGGCGCTGCCCTCGTGCCGGATCATCGTGTGCACGACGTTCGGCCGCCCCGGCTACCTGGCTCGCGCGATGGCCGCGGGCGCCGCGGGGTTCGTCGTGAAGGACTCGCCGCCGGAACAACTCGTCGACGCCGTCCGTCGGGTCCACACTGGACTGCGCGTGGTGGACCCGGCGCTGGCCGCCGAGTCGCTGGCCACCGGGGCGAGCCCGTTGACCCCGCGCGAGCACGAGGTGCTGCTCGCGGCCAGCGACGGCGGCACGGTGTCCGATGTGGCACGTCGCCTGCATCTGTCCGAAGGGACCGTGCGCAACCACCTGTCCGCCGCGATCGGCAAGACGGGCGCCCGCACGCGCGCCGAAGCCGTCCGGCTGGCGGAGGAGCGGGGCTGGCTGTGACGGGCCGTCTGCGAGGATGACCGGGATGGGTGATCGGGTGAGCTGGACGCGCCGGGCCGTGCTGGGCACGGTCCTGGTGCTCGTGATGGTGGCGGGCGGGACGGCGTTCCGGGTGTGGCAGGTCGCGCGCGAGGACGACCGCCACCACGCCGACGCGATCGTGGTGCTCGGAGCGGCGCAGTACAACGGGAAACCGTCGCCGATCTTCCAGTCCCGTCTGCGGAAGGCGATGCAGCTCTACGAGGACGGGGTCGCCGACCGGATCGTCACCGCGGGCGGCAACCGCGAGGGCGACAACTACACCGAAGCCTCGGCGGGAGCGGGCTGGCTGGTCGAACAGGGCGTGCCGAGCGAGGACACCGTGGCGGTCGGCGAGGGCAGCGACACGCTCGGCAGCCTCCGCGCGGTCGCGGACACGTTCGACGAGCGCGGCTGGCACACGGCGGTGCTCGTCAGCGACCCGTGGCACTCGCTGCGCGCCCGCATCATGGCCGATGACTCCGGAATGGACACCTGGACCTCGCCGACCCACAGCGGGCCCATCGTGCAGACCAGGGAAACCCAGTTCGCCTACATCTACCGCGAGACCGGCGCCCTGTTGTTCTACCGGCTGACCAAGACCCCGGCCGACGACATCGGCGGCACCGGGCTGCGCTGACGTCTCCATTTCGCCTGCTCGTCGCCGCGTGGACCGGAAACTGTCGGTGGGTACCCGTAGAGTTGCGGGGTGTACAGCGAGCACGATCAGCAGCGGTGGCTCGGCGAGGCGCCCAAGGGGGCGGCGCTCACCGGGTCGCGGCCGGACGGGCGGAGTGCGTTCGCGCGTGACCGGGCGCGCGTGCTGCATTCCGCGGCCCTGCGCAGGCTGGCGGGCAAGACGCAGGTCGTCGGGCCGGGGGAGGGCGCCGAGGTCAGCGGCGTGCCCCGCACGCGGTTGACGCACTCGCTGGAGGTCGCGCAGATCGGCCGTGGCATCGCCGAGGAACTGGGCGCCGACCCGGACCTGGCGGATACGGCGGGGCTGGCGCACGACATCGGGCACCCGCCGTTCGGGCACAACGGCGAGAAGGCGCTCGACGACGTGGGCCAGGCGTGCGGCGGGTTCGAGGCCAACGCGCAGACGCTGCGCATCCTCACCCGGCTGGAGCCGAAGGTCGAATCGGCCGGGCTGAACCTGACGCGCGCGTGCCTGGACGCGGCCACGAAGTACCCGTGGCCGCGGCGGGCGGGCGCGGCGAAGTTCGGGGTGTACGACGACGACCGGGAGGTGTTCGACTGGATGCGGGATGGTGCGCCGGAAGGCCGCACCTGCCTGGAGGCGCAGATCATGGACTGGGCCGACGACGTGGCCTATTCCGTGCACGACGTCGAGGACGGGGTGCTGGCGGGCCGCATCTCACTGTCCGTGCTGGCCGATCCGGGTGAGCGGGCGGCGGTGGCCGGGCTGGCCGCGAAGCACTTCTCGCGGCTGTCGGTGTCCGCGCTGGAGGGCGCGGCGCGGGACCTGCTGGACCTGCCGGTCGTCGCGGAGGTGGCGCGTCCCGGCTTCGACCCGGCGCAGACCGCGTTGAAACGGATGACCAGCGAGCTGGTCGGCCGCTTCGCCTCGGCAGCGGTCACGGGCACGCGCGCGGCCTACGGTGAGGGTCCGCTGACCCGCTACGAGGCGACGCTGGAGATGCCGGAGCGCGTGGCGGCCGAGGTCGCGCTGCTCAAGGCGCTCGCGCTGCGTTACGTGATGAGCGATCCGCGGCGGCTGTCCATGCAGGAGGGCCAGCGTCAGGTGCTCGCCGAGCTGGTCACGATCCTGGTGGAGCGCGGCCCGGAGCCCCTGGAGGCCGCCTTCCACCCGGCGTGGCACGCGGCCGCCGACGACCCCGCCCGCCTGCGTGTGGCCATCGACCAGGTCGCCTCCCTCACCGACGCCCAGGCCCACGCCTGGCACCGCTGGCACACCGGCCGCCACTGAGCGCTGTCCTCGTCATCCGGTCGCGCACGTCACCGGCGCCGCACGGCGCGTCCGGTAGCGTCGGGAGCGTGACCACGCCGGAACGTGAGCATCTGAAGTTCAGCCTCGCGGTGCACCGGGTCGTCGCCGAGGGCGGGGGCGGCTCGGTTGTCTCGCCGTACTCGATCGCCAGCGCGCTGGGCCTGGCCGCCCAGGCCGCGCGCGGCCCCGCCGCGGAGGAGCTGTTGCGGCTGCTCACCGGTGGTGACCCGGACATCGCCAAGCAGGCCGACCTGCTCCGCGCCGCGGCCACCCTCGACGAGGGCGGCCGTCAGGAGAACCCGGTGCTCGCCGTGGCGAACACGCTGTGGGCCTGGGACGAGCTGCCCGTCCACGACGGTTTCCTGGCCGACCTCGGCGGCTGGCCGGGCGCGAGCAGCAAATCCGCACCGTTCGTCGCCGATCCGGAGGCCGCCCGCCGGGCCATCAACGCCGACATCGCGGAGACCACCCGCGATCTCATCCCGGAGCTGCTGCCCCCGGGCTCGGTCGACGCGAACACGGTCGCGAGCCTGGTCAACGCCCTCTACCTCAAGGCCGCCTGGCAGCACCCGTTCCGCGACGCCAACACCCGCGACGAGCAGTTCCACAGCCCGGGCGGACCGCGCCGGGTGAAGATGATGCGCCAGTCCGAGCGCCTCGGCCACGCCCGGACCGACGGCTGGCAGGTCGTCGAGCTGCCCGGCGCCGGCGGCGTCACCGCGACCGTCCTGCTGCCCGACGACGACCTCGCGAACCAGGAGCCGGATCTCGACGCGGACCGGCTCGCGGACCTCCTCGCCGCGCCGAAACAGACCCAGGTCGATCTGCACCTGCCGAAGATCGGCCTGGACGTGCCGTCCGACCTCACCGGCGCCCTGCGGCGGCTCGGCGTCCGGACCCTCTTCCAGGCGGGCGAAGCCGATCTCGGCAACCTCACCCCGGATCCGCGCGCCTACGTCTCGGCCGTGCAGCACCAGTCCGTCCTCAAGCTCGACGAACAGGGCCTGGAGGGCGCCGCGGCCACCGCCGTCATGATCCGCACCCTGTCCATGGTCCGCCCGTCCGATCCGGTCGAGGTGCGCGTCGACCGGCCTTTCCTGCTCCTCGTGCGGCACGCCCGCACGGGTGTGGTCTACTTTTTCGCCCGCGTTGTCGAGCCCTGAGGGTGAAGAAGAAGTGACCGCTTTGCTGGAGGCGCCCGAGGTCGTGCCCGAGGTGGACGAGAAACGGCGCCGGTTCGGCCGCGCCGACGCGCTGGTCATCGGTCTCTACGTCATCGCCGCGTTCATCCTCTACGCCGGGCTGTGGGTCAACCTCACCCGCGGCGGTTACATGTACAACAGCGGCCAGGACCAGAACATGTGGGAATGGTTCTTCGCCGTCGCCGCCCACTCGGTGTTCACCTGGCAGAACCCGCTGGGCACCGATCTGCAGAACTTTCCCGACGGCGTGAACCTGATGGCCAACACGGCCATGTTCGGCCTGAGCATCCCGCTCTCGCCGATCACGCAGCTCTTCGGCCCCACCGTGACCTGGGCGATCGCGCTCACCGGTGGTCTCGCGGGCACGTCGATCGCCTGGTACTGGGTGTTTTCGCGGCATCTGGTCGGCTCGCGCACGGCGGCCGCGATCGGCGGCGCGTTCTGCGGGTTCGCGCCGGCGATGATCTCGCACGGCAACGCGCACCCGAACTTCGTGGTGCTGTTCCTCATCCCGTTCATCGTGATGCGGCTGATCCGCCTCGCGCAGGGGCAGCGGCCGGTGCGCGACGGCATCATCCTCGGCCTGATGCTCGCCTACCAGGTGTTCCTGGGCGAGGAACCGCTACTGATCATGATGATGGCGTTCGTGCTGTTCGCCGCCGGTTACGCCGCGTCGCGTCCGCGCGAGGCGCTGCGCATGGTCAAGCCGATGGCCGGTGGCCTGGTCATCGCGGCGGTCGTTGCGGTCGCGATCGCGATCTACCCGCTGTGGTGGCAGTTCCTCGGCCCGCAGAGCTACCGCACACTGGAGCACGGCTCGGTCGGCAACGACACCGCGGCGTTCACGCGGTTCGCGACCGAGTCCATCGGGGGCACGCCCGAAGCGGCGGCCGACGTGTCGATGAACCGCACCGAGGAGAACGCGTTCTTCGGCTGGCCGCTGATCGTGCTGATGGTCGTGCTGACGATCTGGTTGTGGCGCAACGTGGTCGCGCGCGCGATCGCGATCTCGATGTTCCTGATGGCGTGGCTGTCGCTGGGCGTCCAGTTGATCGTGAACCACGAGGAGACCGGCATTCCCGGCCCGTGGAAGCTGCTGGCGGAGCTGCCGCTGTTCGACTCGCTGCTGGAGTCGAGGCTGGCCATCGGCTGCATCCCGGCCGTCGCCGCGTTGCTGGCGATCGCGACGGACCGCGTGTTCCAGGCGGCGCCGTCCTTCCGTGACCGCGACCTGCCGGTGCGTTTCCTGTGGCTGGGCGCGCTGGTCGCGGTGCTGCTCCCGGTCGCACCGACGCCGTTGAAGACCTACATCCGCCCCGAGACGCCCGTGTTCTTCGCGGACGGGGCGTGGAAGCAGTACGTCAGTGACGGCTCGGTGGTCGTCGTGCCGTTGCCCGGCAGTGGCGACGCACGTGCCCTGACCTGGCAGGTCGAGGCCGACTTGGGCTTTCCGTTGGCGGACGGGTACTTCGTCGGCCCGAGCGGGCCGGGTGACAAGCGCGGCCGGTACGGGGCCGTGGAGCGCCCGACGGCGAAGCTGCTGGCCGATGTCCGTGAGGACGGCCAGGTCCCCGAGGTGACGGTCGATCAGCGTGCCCAGGCGGTCGAGGACCTGAAATACTGGAAGGCCGACGCCGTCGTGCTGGCCCCGGTCACCAACGGCAACGCCCTGCACCAGACCGTTGACCAGCTGCTCGGCGGCTCCGCCCAGTACGTGGACGGCGTCTGGGTCTGGGACGTGCGCGCCCTGCGAAGCTGATCCGGCCAACACGCCCGTGTTGGCCGCTCCGGGCGCCGTGTTGGCCGTTCCCGCTGGCGTGTTTGCCCTTCCGGGACCGCCACCCGGCAACGCAAGCCGGCCTACACCCTGCCCGGACCTCCCCCCACCCTCATCTCTAGCCCGCTTTGGTCGCTGCTCAGCGACTAAAGCACTCCGCAATGAGGGGCGGGGGAGGTCGAACCCAAGGCGACCGACTACCGGCCGCCCACGCCACCAGCGGGATGACCACCCAGCCGGTCTGCTGCGGCTCCCGCACCCTCGCTGTCACACCCCGCCGCGCCGTCTCGTCCCCTCGGTAGAACCACCATCCGAGGAGGGACCATGCCACGCATCCCCGTCGTAGCCACCAAGGACGCCGGCCTGCTCACGAAGCTCCTGTACCGCTTCGCGATCCGGCGCTTCGGCGCGGTGCCCGAGCCGTTCGCGGTCGCCGCGCACCAGCCGGCCCTGCTGCGGGCCAGCGGGATCCACGAGTTGCTCGTGGCGAAGGCGGTCAAGAACCTGCCGGTCAACATCCAGGAACTGGCCCAGTACCGGACGGCCGTGCGGCTGGGCTGCTCGTGGTGCGTCGACTTCGGCACGATGCTGCAGAAGCACCACGGCCTGGACATCGAGCGCTTGAAAAACATCGACGACTACGCCACGTCCGACCTGTTCACGCACCAGGAACGGCTCGCCCTCGCCTACGCCGACGCGATGTCCGACACCCCGGTCTCCGTGACCGATGGGCAGGTCGCCGAGCTGGAACGCGAGTTCGGCCGCGCCGGGCTGTGGGAGCTGACCTACCTCATCGGCCTGGAGAACCTGCGTGCCCGCACCAACAGCGCGCTCGACATCACCGACCAGGGCTTCACGTCCGGGGACGCGTGCCGGGTTCCGCTGCCCGGGTGAGCTTGTCCGGGTTGGCCTGGTCGTAGACCGCGACGACCAGGCCGTCCCGGATGGTCATGGTCTGCAGGTGCGCGTCCAGGTCCCGGTAGCCCTCCCCACCGGGGGACGGCGGGAGGTAGAGCCCGAGATCGCCGTTGACCAGCACCGGACGGCCGGAGGTGAGCGCGCCCGGCCGGTACATCCGCAGCAGGCCGGTGAAGAAGCGGATGATCTTGTCGGCGCCGACCATGACCCGCGCGGTCGTCTTGGCCTTGCCGTCGCTGTCGCCGATGAGCACGACGTCGGGGTGCAGCACCTCGGCCAGCGCCCGCACGTCGCCGGACACCAGCGCCGCCACGAACCGGTTGAGCACCTCCTGCTGCTCGGCCATGCTCGCGCGCGCGGGCGGCTGCGCGTCGTCGAGCGCACGCCGTCCCCGCGACGCGTGCTGCCGCGCCGTCGCCGTGCTGATGCCGAGGATGTCCGCGATCTCGTCGAACGGCACGGAGAACGCGTCATGCAGCACGAACGCGACCCGCTGCTCGGGGGTGAGCCGGTCGAGCACGACCATCGCCGCCATCCGCACGCCCTCGTCGCGGACCGCGGCCTCCAGCGGGTCCTCCGACGGCGGCGCGCCCAGTGCAGTGACGATCGGCTCCGGCAGCCACTGACCGACGTAGGTCTCGCGGCGCGTGGTCGCCGAGCGCAGCCGGTCGAGGCAGATCCGTCCGACTACCGTCGTCAGCCAGGCACGCAGCTCCTTGATCTCCGCCCGGCGGTCCCCGTCGAGCGCGGCGAGCCGCAGCCACGACTCCTGCACCGCGTCCTCGGCGTCGCTCACCGAGCCGGTCAACCGGTAGGCCACGGCGGTCAGGTGCGCGCGCAGCCCGGCGAACTCCGCGGCGAGGTCATCGAGCGTGTTCACGGACCGAGTGTGCCGTACGACCCGGTCCCGCCGGTCACTAGACTGGTCCTCGTGGCAGGCCGGATCCGGGACAGTGACATCGCGGAGGTGCGGCAGCGCAACCGGATCGACGAGGTCGTGGGCGACTACGTGGCCCTGCGCAACGCCGGTGGGGGAGCGCTCAAGGGGCTGTGCCCGTTCCACGACGAGAAGACGCCGTCGTTCAACGTCCGCCCCACACACGGCACCTTCCACTGCTTCGGCTGCGGCGAGGGTGGCGACGTCATCAAGTTCCTGATGAAGATCGACCACCTGCCGTTCGTCGAGGCGGTCGAGCGGCTGGCCGACCGCGTCGGGTTCCGGCTCACCTACGAGGGGGGCGGTGGCAGCGTCCAGCGCGATCGCGGCACGCGCACCCGGATGGTCGAGGCCCACAAGGTCGCCGCGGAGTTCTACGCCGAGCAGCTGCGCACGCCCGAGGCGCAGGCCGCGCGCGAGTTCCTCGCCCAGCGCGGCTTCGACGAGGCCGCGGCCCGCACGTTCACCTGCGGCTACGCGCCGCACGGGTGGGACAAGCTGACCAAGCACCTGCTCAACCGCGGGTTCGAGCTGACCGAGCTGCTCAAGGCCCAGCTGGTCAAGGAGGGGCGCCAGGGCCCGATCGACCGGTTCCACCGGCGGCTGGTGTGGCCGATCCGCGATCTGTCCGGCGATGTCGTCGGGTTCGGCGCGCGGCGGCTGCACGACGACGACCCGATCCAGGCCAAGTACCTCAACACCAGCGAAAGCCCGGTGTACAAGAAGTCGCAGGTGCTGTTCGGGCTCGACCTGGCCAAGCGCGAGATCGCCAAACGGCACCAGGTGGTCGTCGTCGAGGGCTACACCGACGTGATGGCCATGCACGCCTCGGGGGTGCCGACGGCGGTCGCCTCGTGCGGGACGGCGTTCGGCGAGGATCACATGAAGGTGCTGCGCCGCCTGCTGATGGACGACGACGCGTTCCGCGGCGAGATCATCTTCACCTTCGACGGCGACGAGGCGGGCCAGAAGGCAGCGCTGAAAGCGTTCGAGGGGGAGCAGACCTTCGCCGGGCAGACCTACATCGCGGTCGCGCCCGAGGGCATGGACCCGTGCGACCTTCGGCAGGCCAAGGGTGAGGCGTCGGTGCGCGATCTGGTCGCCCGCCGGACGCCGCTGTTCGAGTTCGCGATCCGCAGCATCCTGCGCGAGTACGACCTGGACTCGGTCGACGGCCAGGTCGCCGCGCTGCAGCGCACGGTGCCGCTGGTGGCGCGGATCAAGGACCGGGCGAAGCGGGACGGCTACGCGACGAAGCTGTCGTGGTGGGTGGGCTGGCAGGACGAGGCCATGGTCGTGCGGCGGGTGCGGGAGAGCAACGGCGGCGCGGTCAGGACGGGCGGGCGCAGGCAGCCGCAGCGCGTGAACGGCGCGACACCGGCGGCGGACGTGCCGCGACCGGACCCGAAGGACCCGCGGCTGATGGCGCAGCGCGAGGTGCTCAAGGCGGCGCTGCAGGAACCGGCCTACGCGGGGCCGGAGTACGACGCGTTGCCCGAAGAAGCGTTCACACACCCCGCGTACGTCGCCGTGCATCGTGCGGTCCTCAAGGCGGGCGGCACGAGCAGCGGACTGGCCGGTCCCGCGCTGATCGACGCCGCGAGCCCGCACACGGCCGAGGGCCCCGTGCGGTCGCTGTTGTCGGAACTGGCCGTGGAACCGTTGCGCGCCAGGGGAGAGGCCGACGGGCACTACATCGGCAGCATGATCGCCGCGGTGCAGGAGAATCTGGTCGGGCGGCAGATCGCCGAGATCAAGTCCCGGCTGCAGCGGCTGTCGCCGATCGAGGCGGCCGACGACTACCGCGCGCTGTTCGGGGACCTCGTCGCGCTGGAGGAGTACCGCAAGGCGCTCAAGGTGCAGGCCATCGGCGGGCTGGGCTGAGCCATGCGGTGGTGGCGACGGCTGTTCGGCGACCCCTTGCCGGAGGATTTCCCCGGCGAGCTGGAGGCGTCGGAGAACGCTCTGGGTTCCGCCGCGGTCGCGGGCGGGGGCCACCTGGTGGTCACCGAACTGGGGCTGTGGGTTCCCTCGGAGGGGCGGGCGCGACGGATCGGCTGGCACCTGGTGAGCAAGGCGGTCTGGGGTGACGGGACCCTGACGGTGGTCGAGGCCGAGGAGACCGGGACGGCCGGGGCGGCGGTCGTGCTGCGGGACCGTGACCCGGTGCGGTTCGCGCTGGCGCGGCCGGGGAAGGTGCCGTGGCTGGTCCGCCAGCGGGTGGACGGCTCGATCCGCGCACGTCATCGGGCCGAGCTGACCAGTGGTGGCGTGTGGTTCGTGCAGCGGAAACTGCCGGGGCGGGACGGTGTCGTGTTGCAGGCCCGTCCGGACGCCGGAGTGGACGCCGACGTCGTCGCGGCCATCGCGCGAGAGGCCGCGGCGAAGCTGGCGCACCCCGAGGCTTAGCAGTACGCTCGTACTGTGTGGGATCCCGCGAAGTACCTCGACTACGCTGACCTGCGAGGACGCCCGTTCTACGATCTGATCGGCCGCATTGCGTGCGAGGAGCCGCGGCGGGTGGTGGACCTGGGTTGCGGGCCGGGCAACCTGACGCGCTCGCTCGCCGCCCGGTGGCCGGGCGCTGCGCTGGAGGCGATCGACAGCTCGCCGGAGATGGTCGCGGCGGCCCGCGAGGCGGGGATCGATGCGCGTGTTGCCGATGTCCGGGAGTGGTCTCCTGCACCGGACACGGATGTCGTGGTGACGAACGCGGTGCTGCAGTGGGTGCCGGAGCACCGTGCGCTGCTGCGCCGGTGGGTGTCCGAGCTGCCGCGCGGGGCGTGGTTCGCGATGCAGGTGCCGGGCAACATGGACTCGCCGTCGCACGCGCTGGTTCGTGAGCTGGCTTCACGGGAGACGTGGTCCTCGCGGGTGGGTGCGCTGCGGGGTGTCGAGGCGGTCGATGCGCCGTCGGAGTACGCGACCTTGTTCGCCGACGCGGGTTGTGTGGTGGACGCGTGGGAGACGACGTACATCCAGCGGTTGAGCGGGCAGGACGCGGTGCTGGAGTGGGTCACCGGCACGGCGCTTCGCCCGATCCGGTCGGCTCTGGACGATGACGAGTGGCGGCGGTTCCGTGCGGAGCTGGCGCCGATGCTGGGCGAGGCATATCCGCCGCGACCCGATGGGACGACGTGGTTCCCGTTCCGGCGGGTGTTCGCGGTGGCGCGGGTGTGAGCATCTAACATCCGCTGGTGACCTCCTACGACGATCTTTTCGAGCACCTGGACGCGGCGTCGTTGCCGGAGCGGCAGCAGCAGATCCTGGTCGCGATCCGCGATTGGGTGAACCGGTTCGGGTACGCGCCGAACACGCGTGAGATCGGCGAGGCGGTGGGCCTTCGATCTTCGTCGTCGGTGTCGAAGCACCTCGCGGCGTTGGAGGAGAAGGGTTTCCTGCGCCGCAGCGCGACGGTGTCGAGGCCGATCGACGTGCGGGCCTTCCTGGAATCTTCGTCGGGCGCGGCTTCGTCGGACTCCGTTCCGGTCCCGGTGGTGGGCGACATCGCGGCCGGGACCCCGATCTCGGCGATCGAGCAGCTCGACGACACCCTGACCCTCCCGCGCGAGCTGACGGGCCGCGGAACGGTGTTCGGTTTGCGCGTTCGAGGTGACTCGATGATCGACGCGGCCATCTGTGACGGTGACATCGTGGTGGTGCGCCAGCAGTCGGAGGCCCACAGCGGCCAGATCGTGGCGGCGATGATCGACGAAGAAGCGACGGTGAAGGTCTACCGGCGCCGCAACGGCCACGTCTACCTGGAGCCGAGGAACCCGGCGTATGACGTGATCGACGGCGATCGTGCGGTGATCCTGGGGGCCGTCGTGTCGGTGCTGCGCAGCGTGTGAGGGCTGGCAAAACCCCGGCCGCGTGAGTCAGAGGCGCACCGGGGTCTTGGCATTAACGGTACCGGGGGCCGGGCCGCCGCGCCCCGGCCGCCCGTCACGGCTGGGTGGCCTTCGCCTCCCGCCCCCGATGCCCGTCCGGCCCACCGCCCGATCGCCCGAACGGCAGCCTGTCACCCACCTTCTCTCCCACCTTCGCCCGAACGACGCCCGCCGCGCCCTGCACCGCGGGATGGTCGGCGACGGCCCGGTAGGTCCGCACGATCTGCTCGTACCGCGCACGACCCGCCCGCGCCCCGAGTACGTACCCGACGGCCGCGCCGAGCAGGAAAGTCTTCATGCCCGCCTCCTGGTGTCTCCGGCTCGATCACTCATTGTCCCCCAACACCCGCGGAACTGCCGGGGGGTGCTTGCGGAGCGCGATCGCGCATGAGCTAAAGTTTCATCCCGTCAGCCCGGAGCGATCCGGGCGGCACAGAGCATTCCCCTGTAGCTCAATTGGCAGAGCATTCGGCTGTTAACCGAAGGGTTGCTGGTTCGAGTCCAGCCGGGGGAGCAGCGCAAACAGGGCCCCGGAGATCATCCGGGGCCCTGTTGACATCCAGGGTTGACATCAGTCCCCCGCGGCCAGCTGGTTCATCCGCTCGGCCATCTGCCGCTTCGCCTGGTCCAGCACGTGACCGTAGATGTTGGCCGTGGTGGTGATCGAAGCGTGGCCCAGCTGCTCCATCACCTCGCGGATGGTCGCCCCGTCCTCCAGAAGCAGCGTCGCGCAGGTGTGGCGCAAGTCATGCACGCGGCTGCGATCGATGCTCGCTCTCCGTAGCACCCGGTCGAGCATGGTGTTCACGTTCCGCGGCTCGACCACCCTCCCCGAACGGGTGATGAACACAAGATCGTCCGGCTGCCCCGGTGCCGGGTTCAGGGGCTCGGTCAGCCGCTCGGCGGTATCCCGGCGGTGCGCCTTGAGCGCCGCCAGGCAGACAGGCGGCAGGTACAGCACGCGACGCGACTTCTTCGTCTTGGGCTCGCCGAACATCAACTTGCCCCGCACCCGCTGGACCGTCCGCCGCACCCGGAACTCCCCCGTGGTCAGGTTGACGTCCGACCAGGCCAGCCCCAGCACCTCGCCCTTGCGGAGCCCAGTGGTGATCAACACGAGCCAGAGCGCGGACAGCCAGTGCTCGGAGGCGTGCCGGATAAACCGCCGCGCGTCGGCCGCCGACATGGGCTCGACCTCGAAGTGATCCCGCGACGGCGCCTTGACCAGGGTGGTCACGTTGCGTCCGATCAGCTCTTCCCGCACGGCGTTGTTGAGCGCACTCCGCAACACCTCGAACACGTTCTGGACGTAGCGAGCCGAGAGCTTCTTGCCGTGGATCGTCTCCATCTTCCGGAGCTTGGCGAGCATCTTCCGGACATCGGCCGGCGTCAGAGCGTTCAACTTCCGCGACCCGAGCAACGGCTTGAGATACCGACGGACGACGACCTCGTACCCCGAGTACGTCGAGGCTCCCCGCTCGACCCGCACGATCTCGTCCAGCCAATAGTCGAGGTAGTCCCCCAGCTTCATCGATGAGGAGATCGACGGCACGCCCTTGCGGTTGTTGTCGAGCAGCTCGATGCGCTTGTTGTTCACCTCCTCCCAGGTCTTGCCGTAGACGTACTTCCGCTGGCGGGTGCCGTGCACCGTGAGCACGTAGACCGCCGCCTGGTAGCGCCCGTCCTTTCGCTGCACGATTGTGCCCATCCCGTTGGCCGCACGCTTCGCCATCACGCCGCCTGTGCCATCAGAGACCGCACGTACTCGTCAATCGCGTCCCGAGGAATCCGGCGCGAGTCGAACACCTTGACGGACCGCAACTGTCCTAATCGGATCAAGTCGTAGACCCGCGTCCGGCCGATGCCGAGCAGGTGCGCGGCTTCGTCGACGCGGAGCAGGATCGGTTCCATTGCTTCTCCCTTCAGTGGCTTTCGATCTCTTCTCGCGCAACACGTTTGCGCTCCCGCGCCTTGGCCGCGGCCGTGTTCGCCAAGGCGGCGTCGCCGATGGTCAACCACCCGACGCCGTCGAAGATCCAGTTGAGAGTGACCGCGGACTGTTCGCCGTCCCGGTCCGCGTCGGCCGGCAGTGTCTCTTCGGGGTGTTCGCCGCGCTGGAATGCCTTACGGACGGCCCTCAGCGTTGTGAGAGTGGTGGAGTAGCGGCGGCTCTTGGTGGAGAAGTGACCGCCGAAGCCGAGCATGTGCGCCCATTTCTGGAGCTTTCCCCAGCCTTCGGCCCACTCGGTGCGCTGCTGCTTGCTGGTGTAGTAGAAGGGCCGCTGCCCGAGCCGCCAGCAGGCGACGAGCTGCCGGGACTGGTGGTTGTCGCGCTCCGCGTGCAGGTTGGCGTCGAGCTGCGTCAGTCGCCGGGAGACATGCCCGGCTTCCTCGGTGGCCTTCGTGGCGTACTTCGCGAGGTAGGCGGCCACCGCGGTGGTTGTCAGCGCACCACGGTCATCGTGATCGCTCGCGAGAAGGTGGACGGGGCGGATGTCACGCTGCTTGCCCCAGGCCATGGTCCAGCCGGTACGACGCCGGGGATGGGGTGCCGTAGTGAAGCGCGTAACGGTCGCAGCGGTGTCGATAAGGCTGCTCAGCAGCTCCGGCGTAATGCTCGGATCCGGCGCGACAATGGTATCCAGATCGTTCGGGTCAAGGCCATCGAGCCTGATCAGGGCATGGAAGTGCACAACGCCGCGACGCTGGTACTCGGCGACCTTGGCATACGACAACCGCACCTGCACGCCCCGGTCCTTGGCCGCAGCCTTGAGGTACCGGTTCAGCGTGATCGTGGTCCGCCGCCACAGCTCCCCAGCATGAAAGTTCCAGACCGCCTGTGCCTCGTAGTCGTAGCAGTCCCGGCAGATCGGCTCCCCCACGCACGAGTCATCCTCGCCATGCCGCACGCGACACTCAGTTGAACGGCCATGCGGACAAAGCGGGGCGTACCGCCGGGGCCGACAGGGCTTGACCTGCCCGTTGCTGACCACCCGACTGTGCACAGGCCCGAAGGCCGGCGCGGTGAGGGTGACGAAGAAGCACGGATGCTCGGTAACGGTCTCCGGCACGCCCTTCCTGCCGACGAGACCGGCTTTCACGAGCTGGTAGGTGTCGGCCCGGTAGGTCTCCGCGCAGGCCGGACAGACCGAGGCACGCCGATTCTTGCAGGCGACATAGAGCAGCCCGTCCGGCATATCGTCAGTGACCCGCTCGACGTCACCGCCGCCCCAGTCCGCTTCCACGCGCAGGCGTACCGGCCGAGAGCAGGCAGCCGCAGGCATGACGTGAGCGAGCCACCAGCGGTAGTCAGGGCTACTCGCGCGGCGGAGGATGTCCGGCTCGGCGACGGCTCCCAGCCCCACCACAGTCTTAGCGGTGGGGCTGAGGGTCATGGTCGAGACGGTCAAGGATGCTCCGGGTCAGGCGAACAAGTGCGCGTAGGCGTCGACGTCCTGGGTGGTGGCCCACCGCCAGCCCTCCAGGAGTTCGCCGGTCGGCGCGTAGGCGGGCAGCAGCGCGTAAGGGTCGAACGCGGAAATCGGCAGGGCGATGAAGCCGCCGATCTCGGGCGCGTGGGCCAGGCGGGCGACGTCGACGGCGTTGTTCTCGCCGGTGACGAAGACCCACAGCTGCTCGGGAGTGAGGGCCATGGGTTTGGTTGCGATCAGCATGAGGGCAGTCCTCTCCTGCGAGTCGAATTGCGAATGCGGATTAAGCGGTCTTGCGAGTGCGGATTCGGCGCGCGTATTCGACGAGCGAGTGAATGTGCGCGTCGGTCAGATAGGCGGTCTTCATCCGGCGTGGGATGCCGCCTTCGGCGAGCAGCAGGGCGACGCCGCGTTCCTCCGGCGCAATGTTGGAGGCGTCGAAGCCCTGCGCGGCCCAGCCCCGGCCGAGGATGATGTCGGAGCTGGAATCGGTGGTGCAGCGATAAGCCATGCGGTACCCGAACAGGTCCCGCAGCGAAGTAGGGATGATGTCGGCAGAAGGCCGCTGAGTCGCGGCTACGACGATGATCCCGGCAGCCCGGCCCCGCGCCACAAGGTCGCGCAGCAGGCGGACGAACTGTTCTTGCTGGTCCTTGGTGCCCATCGTGGCCGAGAACAGGGCCAGCTCATCGATGACAACCATGATCACGTCGATGGGGTCGTGACGGTCGATCTTGCGCCGCCGGACCCGGTCCAGCTCGACATAGCGGCGGTCCATCTCCGCTTGCAGCCGTTCCAGCGCGGTCAGAGCGCGTTCGATGTCGGGACCGACGAACAGGTCGGCCACCTCGCGCCACAGGCCCAGCTCGACCTGTTTGCCGTCGAAGAGCCACAACGACAGGTCCGGGCACAGCGCCCCGTGCGCGACGATGTTGTTCAGGCCCACGGACTTACCCGCGCCGGGCTCGCCTGCAAGCAGGATGTTGCGCCAGATCAGCTCGATGTCGACGCCGTAGCCGTCTTCGTAGATGCCGAGGTGGACGGGGTCATAGATGGACAGCCCAGCCACCGGAATGGTGTTCTTCCGCATGACCACGCCTCTCAGTCGATGTAGTCGGAGAGGTCTTCGCCGTGGACCACCGCGGCCGGCTTCGGCGCGGGCTTGTCCTGTACGGGCAGCGGCGTGACCGTGGCGGCCGTGATGGGCTCGCTGCCTTCACCGCGGTTCTTGCGAACGAGGGACGCCACCTTCGCCAGGGGCGAGTCGATCGGCGTCGAGCGGTCCAGCGGGTCACGACGGATGACCTCGACCGCGAACAGGGTGGACAGCTTGCGCACCCGGTGCACCCGCGCGTCACGGGCGTAGCAGGCGGGCGCGATGTACTCGAGGACCGCTTCCAGATCCCCGGCCGAGGAGCCCGCACGGCTCCACAACCAGATCCGCTCCCCGGTCTTGGTGGGCCGCGCCCACAGCATGAACGGCAGCGCGCCGTCCAGGTTCATCGTGCGGGCACGCGCCTGCCGCAGGCAGGTCCGCAAGCGGTGCCGGTCGACCAGGCACCAGAACCGGGAGAACACGAACCAGCGGGTCTGCGGCACCAGCACCACGGCCACCACGGTCCCGGTGAAGATCAGCCAGGCGTAACCCTCGCCGACCTGGTGATACAGCCACGCCATGCCCACGAGGAACACGGCGGTCAGAAAGATCTCTGCGCGCCAGCGCAGCAACACGCCCAGGCTCACAACGAACCAGTGCTGCTTCGGCGCGTGCCAGAACTCCATGACATCGATACGGCGCGCGCCACGCGCCCGGCGGATAGACTTCGCCACGACTCCTCCAAGGTGGAGACGAAAGAGGCACGGGTCCGGACGGGAACCGCCAAGAACCAGACCGGTCCCGTGCTTCTCTTCGAGGGGAATGACTAGCGGCCGAGGGTGTTCCGCTCGACCAGTTCCCGGCTGTTGTGCCGGGTGAGCACTTCAGACGTTCGTCACGGTCAGGAAGCGGAGTTCGCCGACGTCTTCGAACCGGAGACAGCCTTGATGTCGACTGCACGGAAAGCCACGCCGTTGCGACCGTTCTGTGCCCACGGAATCGCCTGCAGCTCAACGGGCGTCACGACGGTGCCAGTGCTGACCTTGGGGGCCTGCGGGGCCGCGACGGTCACACCGATCACCTCCGCGCCCGAGCCGTCCATGGCAACCAGCTGCACAGTCCACATCGGAACGTTCGTGCTGCGCTCGACCCGCTGAATCCCGTTCTGATCCGTCTTCGGCTGAGCCTCCCGGCCCACCGTGAACGTCACCTGAGAAGTGTCGATGACCAGACGCATAACCTGTCCTCCAAGGGTGATCAGTTCCGCACCGCTCCATAGCGCTCTTCGGTGCGTCCCTGACGATGCCGCCGAGGACAGGGACGGCTTCACCGCACGAAGGGACATCTAGGGACGTCTCTGGTAGCGTGAAGACGTCCCTAGGAGTACTTGGGGGAGGGTCGATGACCAACGAGCGTCTACGTGACGCCCTGCTGTCGCGGGGCCTCACCCCGGACCAGCTCGCCGAGCGTATCGCAGTGGACCCGAAGACGGTCGAGCGCTGGATCACCAAGGGGCGCACGCCCTATGCGAAGTCGCGACACAAGATCGCCGCAATCTTGCAGGAGAGTGAGAGCTACCTATGGCCTGACGCGCTGTCCGAGGCCAAGGCAAGCGAGGTCAGCAACTCCGAAATCGTGAAGGTCTACGCCCACCGCAACTCGGTGCCGGCCGACCTCTGGGACAAGCTCCTGGCACAGGCCACGACGTACGTGGACATGCTGGTCTACGTCGGCATGTTCATGACCGAGAAGCCCGGCCTGCTGGAGCTGCTGCGGAGCAAGGCCGAGGCAGGGGCGCGAATCCGGCTGCTGTTCGGCGACCGGGACGCCCCGGCGGTGATCCAGCGCAGCACCGACGAGGGCATCGGACCGCACACGATCTCCGCGAAGATCGACCACGCTCTGGCCTACTTCCGCAAGCTCGACGGCGTTCCGGGAATCGAGATCCGCACCCACGGAACGGTTCTCTACAACAGCATCTTCCGGTTCGACGACGAGATGATCGTCAACCCGCACGTCTACGGCAAGATGGCCGCCCACGCCCCCGCGCTACACCTGCGGCGCTTGTCGGCGGGCGACCTGTTCACCACCTACGCGGACAGCTTCACCGCCGTGTGGGAGCACGCTCAACCGCACAAGTGGGAGGACTGAGGCTCGTGCCGAAGAAGGACTACTACGACGACCCCGACGCCCCGGCCGCCAACAGCATCGTGCCCGCCGTCGCCGCGGTCGTGCGCAACGAGGCCGGCGACATCCTGATGATCGAGCGCACCGATAACGGTCTGTGGGCGCTCCCTGGAGGAGCCCAGGACCTCGGCGAGTCGGTGGTGGACGCCGTGCGGCGCGAGGTCGAGGAAGAGACCGGGCTGACGGTCGAGGTCACCGGGATCAGCGGCATCTACTCCGACCCCAAGCACGTCATCGCCTACGACGATGGCGAGGTGCGCCAGGAGTTCTCGATCTGCTTCCACGCCCGCCCGCTCGCAGGGTCGTTGCGGCCCAGTTCGGAGTCACGGCAGGTGCACTGGGTCGCGCCGGAGCGGCTGGACGAGCTGGACATCCACCCGTCCATGCGACTGCGGATCGATCATGCGGTCAAGAACCCTGCGGACGTCCATTTGGGTTAGCCGCCGAGACGGCGGAGAGACGGCCCTTCGTGCGCTCGACGGCTGCCAGCAGTTCGGGAGTCGCACCGGTGATGAACCGAGTCACGAGATGGTCAGGGCCGTAGCGCCGCTTGATCTCCGCGATGCGGTCTTCGGCGTCGACGGTCTCGCCGTCCGGTGAGGTGGTGAGGTCGCAGTACCAGAGCGCGTCGCGGATCGAGCCGCGTTCGTCGTGGAAGTCGGCCAGTTCTTCGGTCAGCCCCCGCAGTTCGGCTTCGTAGACGGCGTAGGAGTGGTGTGCGACGAGGTGCACGAGCCGTTCGGGGGCATCGACCTTGGCCAGGTAAGTAGCGCCGTCGATGGGGTGAAAGCCGGTGTCGACCAGATCTGGGGCATACCCGATGTCGTGAAGGATGGCCGCGGCTTCCAGCAGCTCGGCGTCCGATCCGGCGATGGGCGCGAGGGTGCGCGCCTGCCGGGCTACGCCCTGAACGTGGGCCCATCGTCGAGGCAGCGCGTCACGCAGCTTCGCCTCGGAAAGGTCATATGCCCACGAAATCAGCGACATCCGCCCACCGTAACGTCAAGATTCAGCGGACGCACGAGGCCCGCGAACGAACGTGCCCTTGGAGCGGACGGTGACGACCAGGCCCAATTCGCGGAGGATGCTGGTCGCATGCCGGGCCGTGCCCAGTGAGACGCCGTACTCGGCGGCCAGGCGCCGTTCGGCCGGCAACGGGGTGTTGGGCTTCAGTCGGCCCGCAGCGATGAGCCTGGCCAGGTGATCGGCCAGCTGCTCGTAGATGTACTTGTCCGGGTTGCTGTCCGGATCAAAGACGATGCGTTCGTCGACGGTGTGGCTGCCGTCGAGGTCATCGCTCATGCTCCCTCCTGCCTGTCGGCGATACCGGTTGCGCACCCCGCCGCGTGGCAGTGCCGCTCGTTGCGGCAGGGCACGGGGGCCAGGATATCCGATTTTGGGATATCCGCTGGCTCTCCGGTCGCCTTGACAGGTGGAGAAGTCGATCTACTCAGCCGAGTACCAGCAGCTCTGCCGCCTCCTGCGCGAGCTACGCCAGGAGGCCGGCCTCACACAAGTGCAGGTTGCAGAGCGTCTGGGGGTACCGCAGTCGTTCGTCAGCAAGTACGAAACCGGCGAGCGTCGACTGGACGTGGTCGAGTTGCGACACATCGCCACCGCGTTGAATTCTTCAGCGGCAGATATCCTGTCACGGCTTGACTTATAGCAGGACGCCGACGCCATTGTGCCCGAGAAAGGCCCTACCAATCACCACACTCGCGCGAGCAAATGCGGTGGGTGCTCAGCGGGTCGGCTTGCAGCAACTCGGGCGACGTTAGCAAGCCCGCCAATGCTGAACCGGGCTTTACCGCTGACTTAGTCCTCCTACTAATTCGCGACCATCACAATTCTATGCCACCTTCACTACACGGACATCCTTATTCCGCCGCTTCCTGAACTCGGAAATGATGGCGGCCTCTTTGAGGTATTCGAAAACCACGCGGTGCTCCTCGTCGTCAGGCACCGAGAACTCATCCTTAGTACGGTTCACCAAGTAGTTGTATGGCTCACCCAACTCCTGCAAAACCGAGACGACCTGCGGTGCTGACGGCATAGGGGCAGCGATAGCAAGGAGTCCGAGCGTGAGATGCCTGTCACGGGTGGCCGCAGCAACTCGGAGGAGTTGCTCCGGGGGAAGAGGCCGCGTTCGCGATAAGGCATAGCGGGCCACGGCCGCAAGCACCGATGCGTCGTCGTCTTTAACGTACTGCGCGAGATTATCCAAGACCTTCGCGCAGGCTTGCTCAGGTACTACCTGACTGTTGAAGAGGTCCGTGACGAAATTGCCGACCAGTTCGGGCGTCATGAAGTCGACAAACTTTGCTGACTTCGAAATCGCAGACTCGATAGTTCCCCAGCCTGCTCCTCGGAAGTGCTCAAAGGACTCCGGGGAATCCTCGACAATGTCATGTTCTAACAGGCACGCCAAGAGGCTGCCGGCCTCCGGCTTGACCTCCGCGGGCGGTACGTACTCATCAAGCTGCATGCTCGCGACCAAGCGGACTCTCTCCTGAGCATCGGGGATGGTCGAAGCGGCATTGAGCACACCGATGGCGACGCTCATCTGTCCGGCCTCATCCTCGCCCGCGACCTCAATGGCTTGGGCCTGCATGAGGAGGTTGGCGAGATTTTGATCGATGGAGCCGATCGCCTCGCGATAAATTCGGACGTTTTGCACACTCGGACGGAAGAGATGATGCGTCGCGAGATGTCGCCAACACGATTTAGGGACATCATCGAGGCAGCTCAGCTGGCTCTCCGGCGCAGTCAATGCTATGAGTTCGCGGATCTGCTCCGCTTCCCATACTTCCGCAATCACGGTTAGGGCTTCGGCGAGAGTTGCTTCAGTGAGGACCGCGTACTGCGTATGCCGGTCCTTCTCTACTGCTTCGAGGTATTCGCCAGGATTTCGCTGGCACATGTCGTACACGTGTGCATTTTCGCGTACGCGATCAAGACTAATGTCTCCGGTAATTCCGAGAGCCTCGCGTATATTGTTTGCCGTGAGGACGTACAGATGTTCGCGTACGACGCGGTCGCGAATCACCTCGCTGAGTTCGCTCAGGTCAGGAAGAACGACACCTGCCCTTTTGATGAGATAAACCACTTTGTCGGCGACATCATCGTCAAGATCTCCGGTGAACACAGTCATCGTTGTGTAGTTCGACACGATGAAATCGCACACTTCGGAATCTAGCTTGTAGAGCTTAACTTTTTGGGCGTCGCGGAGAGCGGCGTCGACGAGACCAGATCGAACGTCTGCCGGGATACCTTGATTGCAAACCAGGTATTCAAACACTTCTGGCCACGGATGGCGACTCAGTAGAGCCGCAAATTCCGAACGTCGCGAACCGGCATTGAAATACGCCCTAAAGAACTCCTGTGCGTCACTTCCGAAGTTCGAGGTAACCGTTTGAACAATACTTTGGACGCGTCCGTCGCCGTGGTCGATAAGGTAATCAAGGATCTCGATGTTGTAGGCACTGACCGTGTGCGAGAAGTCGTCTGGAACCTCCGCGAGGAGGTTCGCAACCGCCTCTGGCCCACTGAAGGAGAAGTCGATTTCCATTATATTGGACTGGACGACCTGCACGATAAAGTTTGCAACGTCGACCCCGGTGAAGTCACCGTAAAACTGAGCCGCATACAGGGCGAAGTTTCGATCTAGATATCCCTGCTTAACGAGATCGCGGGCCAGTTGCGACCGCATAGTTGCATTGACGAGGTCAGCGAAAGCCTGCTCGCCTACTCCTGTTGACAATTTGAATTCGCTTTTTTCGTACAGTTCCTTGAAATCCGCTCCTCGCAAAAAGTCGATTTCATCTCTCAGGCTATCGAGCCTATCTTGAAGATTGCCTTCGTCGACATCTGCCCATTGGTCCGCGTTCGAAGCTTCGGGGAAGACCACCTGTACTTGACCCGGTTCTAGATTGGCCACCAGTTGCTGCTGGCCGCCCTGTGGTGCCGTTGAGGCCAGGATTCCAATTCCTCCCCCATTCCTCACAGTGACCCAGAAATCATAGGACTGAACTTCCTCCTTCGACCAGATCCGAGAGCCTGAAGAGAATTGCGCATTTGGCCAGCTTGCGTACCCAGTTGAGGCTTTCGAGACCATTCCGATGATGGCGAGACGCTCGCCAATCCGCTTGGCTGTCGACTCCATCGTTCTGTACCTTGATGGCTCGTTAAGGAGTGCGCGCCTCCGCTTCTCACAGTCGTCGATGTTTGCACGCACGAGTTCTCTTCGGAGATCATACAGGACATCGAGATCGCTATTTCGGCGCGAAATTTCCTCGAAGTCCTTGAGGTGAAAGTTCTTATAAACGACTAGCGCGAATAGATTACTGGCGGCCAGCCCTGGCGCAGTCTTTGTAGATCTGAGCAACCGCTCCTCGAACACTGCATATTCATTACAAATGTTCTTCAGTAGCCGCATGTCGGTGACATGCTGAGCAACAATTGATATGAGAGAACGGTCAATACCGGAGAAGCCGCGATCCCTTATTAGGTCGGACAGCAGTTCTCGTGCATTTCGATGTGAGATAAATGGAACCAGTGGGATGACAACGTCAAAGAACTTGGTGCGATTGGCACGCACAGTCTCCACAGCCGCCGCATCCGCTCCCGATTCCACGACTTCGGTTCCCAGTCGCTCAAAGAGACTATCCTTGATCGCGTATATAAAGCGGAGTGGCTGCTCACCCTCTTTTTGGCGCTTGGGCGTGTTGTTGAGGAGGGTGTTCAGCTCTCGCAATGATTCGAAGATGTGAGGGTCGTCGAAGCGGTCGAAGTCCTCGAATATGACAATATTCGGCGAGACCTCTTCGAAGAAGTACACAATTTCTTCAAGGTACTCATCGAAGTACGTCGATGCTTTCTGTGTCAACTTCACCGCAGTCCCGACTGCCGAGACATCAGAGACCACGAAGCGACCGTGGAGGACTATTCGCACCACGGTGAGAGTCGCGACAGCCAGGGCGGCGAACACCAGCCAGGATAGTGTTTGGACCAACCAGTGCTGGCCCTGTCCCGTGCCAGCGATTTTCGGAAGCCAGCCGAGGACCGCAAGGAATGCGCCGACTACACCCACCGCGATAGTCGACTGAAATGCCGCGCGTTTGCGGGACAAAGGGACGATGCGATTGAAGCGCGAGAAGGGGAGCTTCCGCGGGGCTGCTCGATACAAAAGTTGCTTGACCAGCTCCTTTTGAATCCGATTGGTGAGAGTCACACCGTCGGAGTCAGGTCCAAGGGTGGAGATCGCTATACGCAGTGTCTTCTTCTTGTTCTCAGACTCGAACTCATCGAGAACACTAGACTTCCCTGTTCCGTATCTACCTGTGAGCGCGATATTCAGGTTCTTTGAGTCCTGCACCGCCCGTTGAAGGTGTCGGAGATAGGTGGCGTGCTGCTCGGGCGCGTACTTCGGGGCTAGCGATTCCAGCGTAGGGAGACCGGACTGGGAACCAAACCTAGTCAAGTTGCCTCCTGATCCATCCCCGGAAAGCGGACCAGCGTCCACACGGAACTGTGGGTCGTTAGCTGGCTGCTGCTGGTTAGCTGGTTGCTGCTGGTTAGCTGGTTGCTGCTGGTCATCGTTGGGCTTGGTCATTGAACGTCCTTGACTTCCAAGGTCATCGATGTTCGAGTGTTCTGCTTGCAGCCCCGCGAACTCGATGTCGTCGTCGCTCATGAGAACTTTCTTTACGTCTTCAAGCCGCCCTAGCGGGCGGGCGCGCGGGCCGAACTGGCGCGCGGCCGAGCCGGGCCGCTCCGCTCTGCTCGGCCGCGCTCAACGCCGTCGGCCGGCGCGCGGGGCGGGGGAAGGCGCACGAGAAAGGCACGGAGCATCCAAGGCAGGCGGCCACCGGTAGGCGCCACCTTTCCGCGATCGCCGGGATGGTCAAAGCCGGGCCGAGCGCCGTCAACCCCGCTTCGCGCCGATCACGCCTCCGGTGGTCGGCTCGTGCACGCACAGTCACGTCTCGTAGTTCGGCTGTGCGGCGTGATCGGTTACAAGGGTTGACGGCACCCGGCCCGGCTGTGGGCGGCTTTGGATCGCGGAAAGGTGACGAGCGGTCAGTTAGCAGCCCGTTGAACAGCGATGTTGCGCCCACACGGCCCGCCGCAGCTGACATCCAATCGTGACATCAACAGCGGCGGACGAGCGCGAACAGACGTGGCGAAAGCCGAAGAACGACGGCGAGCCGAGACAGCAAAACCCCAGGTCGCCATCAACCACCATGTAGCTGTTAACCGAAGGGTTGCTGGTTCGAGTCCAGCCGGGGGAGCCGAAACCCCAGGTCATCGACCTGGGGTTCTTTCGTGACTCGGACGCGGTAGGCCCGAAGCCCGTTAAACCCCCGTTTTTCGTCAAGTCCCCGGCGCCTCGTCGAACATCGTCTCCAGGGCCGCTGCTGACGCTTCGTTGGCTACCCGTCGCTTCCGGTAGTGCTTGTCTGCCACCTTCTGGGTGTTCCCGAGCTGGTCCGCGATGGCACTGAGCGGCAGGTCGGCGTCATCGAGCACCGAGGCCACGGTCTTGCGGAAGACGTGTGACGTGACCCACCCGTACCCGGCCTCCTCGAACGCCTCCCGCACCCGGTTGATCGTGTTGCTCGGGTCGAGCCAGTCACCGTTCCACGCCTGGAACAGCGGCCCGCCACCGGAGGCGAGCTTCCGGGCGCGCAACATCGGCACCGACCACTTGGGCACCCTGAGCAGCAGACCTGGTCGATTGCCCTTGCGATTGGCGACGCGGACGAGCCCAACGCCCGTTACCCGGATCAGGTGATTTCCGACCGCCACGATCCGCTCCTGTGGGTCGACGTCGTCGCCCGTCAGCGCCAGCAGTTCGCCGAGGCGGACGCCGGTGGCCAGCATCGTCCGCACGATGTCCGGCAGGTCCCGCCACACCTGTGCCCGCGGCCCCAGGCTCCGCCCGGTCGTGTCGGTGCTCTTCTTCTCAGCCAGCCGTTCGAGCTTCGCGAGGAGATCGTTCCGCTGTTCCTGGTTGAGGGCCACCACTTCCTTCTCCTCCCCGCGCGCGAGCCGACCGATCGACTTCGCCGGGTTGACAGTCATCGCGCCGTGCCGCACCGCGTAGCCGCAGAGCCCGGTCAGGACCGCCCGGACGCTCTTGGCCGTGTCATGACTGGTCGCGTCGTGCACCTTCTTGACCAGCCGGTCACACCACGTCACCGTCAACTCGCGAGCCTGCAACTCCCCGACGGCAGGCAGGACCCAGTTCTTGAGCTGCCCACGGTAGTGGCGCACCGTGTTCGGCGACCGGTCCCCGAGCTTGGCCTCCCGAGCCAGTTCGGCCGTCCACACCTCGGCAATGCGCTTCATTCGCGTGTCGCCCGAGATCTCACCACCCCTGACCTCAGCGGCCAGCGTGGTCATCGCCTCCTTGAGACGGTTTTCCGCGTCGGTCTTGCTCCGCCCGATACGGCTCACAGTCTTGATCCGACCGTCGGGCATACGGAACTGGGCAATCGCCTTCCACTTCCGGGGCGCGATCCGCCGGACCCGGATCAGGCCGTAAGTGCCGATCGGCAACGGTGGTCGAGGCACGTCATCTCCTTTCAGGCCGCGTGGTCGTCGAGCGCTTCGAACCACGCGATCACGTCTTCGGGCTTGTAGCGCACGTACTTCCCGACCCGGCGCCCCTTGGGCCCGTAGCCGGTGGTGCGCCAGACATAAAGCGTCTTGACCGGCACACCGAGGTACTTCGCCACGTCTTCGACCGTCCACAAGCGATCCATCTCGTCTCCTGCTGGCTAAGCCTGCGGAGGGTGGCGCGGTGATGTGAATCTCGTTGCCTGAGGTGATCGTCGCGGGGAGATCAGGGATCCGCCCGGATGTGTGAACCGTGCCGGGGCCGTTAGCGTCGGCTCGTGTTGTTGCGGACGTTTCAGCCGCTGGAGCGGCTACGGGGCTGCCGAGTGCTCGTCGGGGGCTGGGAGTGGGTGTCGCCGGGGGAGCGGCGGGCCTACCGGGCGATGGTGGCGGCGATGGAACGCGCGGGGGTGTGCACGGAAGGGCGGCCGCCGGTGTGGGCGTGGCGGGGTGAGCTGCGTCTTCTGGACGCCGCGATGCTGTTCGACCCCGAGTATCAGCTCAGCGCCGGCTTCGCGACGGTCGAGTTCGAGGCGCCGGACGAGTTGGCGGTCTGCTCGGACTACGGGCGGTGGAACGATTATCTCGCCGGGGACGGTTCGTGGGAGGTGTGCCCCGAACCGGAACGTGAGCCGGCGCAGGTGTGCCTGCCGTACCTGCTCCCGGAGTGGACCCGGGACGTCCGGCCCCTGCCCGTGGCGGGATGGGATGAGCTGGACCTGACGGCACCGGTCTGAACCACCTTGTCCTGTTCTGTCATTGACTCCGCCTGGGCGCGGAGTGACGATGCTGGCGGGACACGGGACGGTGGAGGGCCGGGGTGACCGAGCAAGTCGGTGAACTGGCGGGAAACGACCTGCATCTGTTGCGGCTACTGGCCGACGGGCTGCCGCCGGACGCGGTCGCCCGGCGCATGAACCTGTCCGGGCGCACCGTCCGCCGCCGCATTCGCGCCATCTGCGACCGCCTCGGCGTCGCGACGCCCATCCAGGCCGTGGTGTGGGCCGTCCGCCAGGGCGCCATCTGACCTCCACCGCCCGGGCCTGGCGTGCGCGAGTGTGGAACTCGCGTGCCGGAGCGGGGGACTCGCCGACGGGAAGGTGGGACTCGCCGGGTGGGGGCCCGGCGGGCCGCGCCGCCCGCCGGGACCACCCGCTGGGGTCAGTGGAGGCGGAGTGCGGCCAGGTAGTCGTGCATGTTGTCGGCGCGGGAGTCGGTCAGCGGGTTGCTCTGGTCGTCGTTCTCGATGATGAACTCGCGCATGCCCAGGCGCGTCGCGCCGCTCAGGATGGTGCGGTAGTCGACGACGCCCGTGCCCAGATCGGCCAGGTTGCCGGACGCGTCCAGGTCCTTCACGTGCGCCAGCAGCATGCGGCCCCGGTTGGCACGGATCAGGTCGAGGTTGTCCTGCGCGCTCAGACCCGCCGCCGACGACCAGCCCATGTCCAGCTCCATGTGCAGCAGGTGCGGGTCGGACCCGTCGAGCAGGATCTGGTAGAACGTGCGCCCGTCCGGCCCGTGCCCGGTGAACTCGCTGGTGTGGTTGTGGTAGCCCAGCTTCATCCCCGCCTTCCGGATCTTCTCGCCTGCCCGGTTGAACGCGGGCCCGGCTTCCGCGAAGCCCTCCGCGGTGTCCGGCACCCCGCCGGGGCAGACGATGTAGTGCTGGCCCAGGATCCGGGCCATCTCGATCAGCTCGGCCAGGCGCGCCTCATCCGTGAACTCCGAGTAGTTGTGGTGACTCGACACCGCCCGCAGGCCGTACTTCCTCAGCAACGGCCGGATCTCCCGCGCGTGCGCCGGGTCCGTCCCGCCGGGGAAACCGGCGAACTCCAGGTTCCGGTACCCGGCGCGGGCCAGCGCGCGCAGCACCGCCTCCGGCTGGGCCATGAACGCGTCCCGCACCGAGTACATCTGCAGGCCGATCCTGCTGTTCGGGATGTGCCGACCCCAGCCACCCCCGAACCCCTCGGAGGCAGCGGAGGCCGATGACGTACCGATTCCGACCGCCGCGACCCCGGCCGCCGTCGCCGCCACGCCCCGGAAAAACTTCCGCCGGTCGAACCTGACCGGTGCACCACCACACATAGTCCGTTCTCCTCTCAGTGTTCGTGAGCGCCGGCCGGCATCGTGCCGTCGGCGTTGCGCACCAGGAACATCCCGGCCATGCCCATGTCGGAGTGGCTCTGGACGTGGCAGTGGTACATCCACATGCCCGCCCCGACCCCCTCGCCGGCGATCACCTGGAACCCGAACGAAACGCCCGGGTTCAGGTCCTTGATGTCGATCACCGGGCTGTTGTCGTACTCGCTGGTCCGCATGCCGGTGCGGTTGTCCAGCCAGCGGTGCCCGTGCAGGTGGAAGGTGTGGAAGTTGCTACCGTGCCCGATCGCGATCCACTCCACCCGCTCGCCGAGGTTCGCTTCGAACATCGGCGCGTCGTGGGCCGCGCGGTTGTTGATCAGCATGTCGTTGAACACCACGGTGAACTGCCGTTTCGGCAGCAGATCACCGGCCCGCCGCACGACGAGGGCCCCGTACAGGCCCTTGAGGATGCCCTCGGTGCCGTGCTCGGTGCCCATCGCGTGGTCGTGGTAGTGCCAGTAACCCGCCGTGCCCTCGGCCCACGATCCGTCCGCCCGCTGATAAGCCGTGTGACTCTTCCACACGTACCGCCGGGTTTGGCCCGGCATCACGGCCGAGCCGTTCATCAGGGTGCCGTCGGAGTCGACGTCGTAGTCGACGCCGTGCGGGTGCAGCGACAGCACACGATCGGTGGTGTTGACCAGGTCGATCTCGAGGGTGTCGCCCTCCCACATCTCCAGCACCGGCCCGGGCACGGTCGCCGCGCCCGGTGCCAGCCCGTAACCGTAGAGCTCGTCGGAGATCTTCTCGGCGTACATCGTGAACCGCCGGGTTTCGCCCTCGGCGGCCGCCGCGACACCGGGCACGGCGACCGCCGCCGAAGCCAGCCCGGCGGCCGCGCCACCGAACAGGATCCGGCGCGAGAAATCGGACATGAACGGTCCTTCCGTTGGGGGATGGGAGAGTCAGACCATGCGCTCGAACGCGGGATTCGGTTGCGGCGCCTGCCGCGACGGGCCGGTCGAGGCCACGACGGTGAACGTGACGCTCGCGGTCGCGCTGGTGTTGCCCGCCTCGTCGGTCGCCCGGTACCGGATCGTGTGGGTGCCGACGTGGTCGATCACGAACGGTTCCGCGTAGCGCTGGAACACCGCGCCGTCCACCGAGTACTGGATCCGCGACACCGCGGACGACTCGTCGGTGGCGGACAGCGTCACCGTCACCGGGCCGACGTAGTCCCACGACCAGTTCTGCGGTCCGGCCAGCTGCACCGCCACCACCGGTGCGGTGACGTCACCGGCCTCGGCGATCGTGAACGACAGCATCTGGACGGCGCTGACGTTGCCCGCCCGGTCGGTCGCGCGGTAGTGCAGCATGTGCGTGCCGACACCGGTCAACGTCACCGGCTGTCCATATCGGACATAACCCGCGCCGTCGAGGTCGTACTCGACCGAGGCGACCCCGGAGTCGGTGTCGTTGGCGGCCAAGGTGAGCGTCGCCTTGCCGACGTAGGAACCTTCCGTGTTGACCTCGCCGTCGAGGTCGGCCGTCACGTAGGGCGCGACGCCATCACCGAGCGGGTCCACCGTGACGGTCAGCGTCTGCGGTTCGCTGGTGTTCCCGGCCTTGTCCCGCGCGCGGTAGGTGAGGGTGTGCTCGCCCGTCTCGGTCAACACGATCGGCTGGGAGTAGGCGGTGTAGGCGCCACCGTCCCGGGTGTATTCGATCGCGTCGACACCCGAACCGGTGTCGGTGGCCGCGAGCGTCACGGTGGCGCTGCCGACGTAGTGGCCCTCGTCGTTCTGCTCGCCGTCGACGGTCGCGGTCGCGGTCGGCGCGGTGGTGTCGTCGCTGTTCTGGACGACGTTGACCACCAGGGTCTTCGGTTCGGCGGCGTTGCCCGCCTTGTCGGTGGCCCGGTAGTGCACGTTGTGCGCGCCCGGCGTGGTGATCGTGACCGGCCCGTCGTAGGAGCGGTAGTTGTCGTCGTCGAGGGTGTACTCGACGGTGTCCACACCGGAACTGTCGTCGGTCGCGGTCAGGGTCAGCGTCGCGCTGCCGAGGTAGTTGCCATCGGCGTCGGTCTGCCCGTCGACCTGCGCGGTGACCTCGGGCGGCGTGGTGTCCTCCTCGCCGGGGCCCTCGGTGACGACCAGTTCCCCGGACATCGTGTGGCCGGGCAGCGTGCAGTAGTAGCGGTACGTGCCGGGGGTGAGGGTGGCCTGTACCTCGTGCCTGCCGCCTTCCGAGTCGAGCGGGCTGGCGGTGATGTTCACGTCGACGTCGTGGTTGTAGCCAGGCGTCGAGGTGTCGAAGGTCAGTGAGTGGGTCATGAAGCTGGTGTTGCCGGTGGCCGTGCTGTTCTCGAACACGATGGTCGCCGTCCCCGCCACGGCGGTCGCCGGCGCGGAGGCGTATTCGGTCATGCTGTCGTTCGCGGTCCAGGTCAGCACCTGGTCGGCGGCGGGCGCGACGGCCGCCGCCACGGGTTCGGCGAATGCGGCGGCGGTGGTGGCGCCGGTGAGCAGGCACAGTGCCGCTGTCCCGGCGACCAGCGCGCCCCGGAGAATGCGCATGGGTGGACAACCCTTCGTCACGAGGTGGGGAACCGGTGGCGCCGCGGGGTTGCGCGGCGCCACCGGGGGATGGGGGAGTGCTAAAGCTGGCGGACCCGGATGTTGCGGAACTCGATGACGTCGCTGTCGCTGTGGTTCTGCAATCCGATGAACCCGCTGAAGAACTGCCGCAGGTCCGTCGGCGGATCGCCGGCGCGGGAGGACTCCTTGCCCGGGGTGTTGTCGAACTCGTTGAGCACGACACCGTTCCGGATGATCGTGTAGTGCTGGCCGGTCACCCGGATCTCGTAGTCGTTCCACACGCCCTTCGGTGTCGGGAACGCCCCGTCCAGATCCACCTGGGAGAAGTTGTAGACCGAACCGGTCTTCTGGACGTCACCCTCGGTGTTGTCGTTGATCTGGATCTCGTGTCCACAGTAGACCGCCACCCACGCCTGCGACGTGCGCGCCGATCCGACCGTGCCGCAGCTGCCCGGCGGCCGCTGGTCCAGCGGCGTGCGCGGATCGGGGAACCGCGTGAGCAGCCCGCTGTTGGCCCGGGTTCCCGCCGGTGCCTCGTCACGGAACTGCAACCGCACCGAGAAGTCGCCGAACGCCTTGTCGGAGTACCAGAGCATGCCCATGCCACCGGCGCTGTGCAGCGTGCCGTCCGGTTGCAGCTCGAACTTCCCGTCCGGGGCCTGGCTCCAGCCGTCCGTCGACGTGCCGTCGAAGATCCACTCGTATGCCGTGCCACGGCCGACCTGTGACATCGACGCCGCCCGGATCAGCAGGTTCGCCTCCTTGTCGGACAGCAATCCGAACCCGCGCAGCTTCGCGGTCACGTCGGTGACGTAGGCGGTGAACGCGTCGTGTTCCCAGGTGCGCTCGTCGTCGATCAGGTCGTTGAGCGTGCAGCCGAGCCCGATGTTGCGGTTGGCCACGGCGGTGTCGGTGTCCAGCATCCACACCGTCTTCCGGGCGTCCGGGGCCGGGCAGCTCACCGTCACCGGCAGCCGCTTCGACGCCTTCTCCCCGTTGGCGTAGGTGACCTCCAGCGTCGCGTCGTAGGTGCCGCCGCGCAGGTAGGTGTGCGTCGGGTTCGCCTCGGTGGACGTGGTGCCGTCACCGAAGTCCCACCGCCACGACACACCACCGGCCTTGATCCCGGAGAACGCCATGGTCATCGGGCCGGCCTGGGTGGTCGTCCCGGCGGTCGCCGCCTCCGGCGACGGGGTGGGCGCCCCGCCGTGGTAGGTGATGCGGATCAGCTTCTGGTTGGGGTCGAGGCTGAAGAAACCACCCGCGTAGTCGAGCAGGTAGAGCGCGCCGTCCGGACCGAACTTGGCGTCCATCCAGCTCTGCAGGTTGGTGTCGCCACCGCCGCCGGTGATGATCTGGCGGAGGTCCTCGGCGAACGCCGGCGCACCCTGGGACTCGACGCGCGACGGGTCCAGCGTCACCGCGATGCGGTTGTTGGCGTTGGACTCGTCACCGATGAACCACTTGTCCTCCCAGTAGGCGGGCCAGGCGACCCCGCTGGCGGTGTTCACCTCCGAGCGGTGGTAGGTCGGGCCCGACATGACGGCCTGGCCGCCACCGGAGACGTAGGGCTCGGTGTAGGTCGCGTCGCCCTCGACGTAGGTCGGCACGCCGCTGCCGTCGGCGCGGTCCGGGTAGACCGGGCCGCCACCCTGCGGCGAGTACCAGATCGCGTTGTCCCGAGCGGGCGGGATGTCCACCAATCCGGTGTTGCGCGGCGAAGTGTTCTTGAGGTCGCCGCAGTCGTACCAGCCGGTGAGCACGCTCGCGTCGGTGTCACTGCGGTCGCGGTAGGGCTGCCGGTTGCCCATGCAGTACGGCCAGCCCTGGTTGCCCGCGGACGTGATCACCGTGGCCGTCTCGTACTTGGCCGGGCCCAGCTCCGGGCTCGGCTCGGTGGCGTCCGGACCGACCCAGCCCGCGGTGAGCCAGTCGTGCTGCTTGTCGATGGCCAGGCGCGCGATGTTGCGCACGCCCATCACATAGATCTCCGGACGGGTCTTGCCGCCGCCATCCTCGGTGCCGGTGAACAGGTTTCCGGCCGGGATCGTGTAGGTGCCGTCCGGTTCCGGGTGGATGCGCAGCACCTTGCCGTTGAGGTTGTTGGTGTTGCCCGACGTGCGGCGCGCGTCCTGGAACGAAGTGCCCTTGTACTCGGCCGTCCAGTTGTTGCCGGAGTAGCCGTCGGAGCCGCCGGAGGAGTTGTTGTCCCCGACGCCGATGTAGAGGTTGCCGTCGTCGTCGAACGCCATGCCACCGCCCGCGTGGCAGCAGCTGTGGATCTGCGCGTCCCAGTGCAGCAGGTCCTTGCGGGTGGACTGGTCGATGGTCTGCGTCGCGGCGTCGTAGGTGAACCGGGACACCGTGCGCTGACCGATCCGCAGGTCGCGGTCGATCGAGTCGTGCGGCATCCAGTAGACGTAGAACCAGCCGTTGTGCGCGAAGTCCGGGTCGAGCGTCATGCCGAGCAGGCCCTCTTCGTTCTTGACCAGCTCGTCACCGCTGCCGCGGTTGCCCATCACCTCCAGCGTGGTGAGCAGCTTGACCTGTTTGGTCGCCGGGTCCCACTGGTGGATCGTGCCGCAGCCGAGCCCCACGTTCGGGTCCTCCCAGTCCACGATCGGACCGGACGGGCAGGCAGCCTTGCCGACGTAGAAGACCTTGCCGTCGGGCGCGATCGTCAGGCCGTGCGGCTCGCCGATCTGGTCCAGCTGCCCCGGCTGGTTCTCCGCGGTGAGCCGCTCCACGGTGTAGTTCGAGGCGATCGTGGCCTGGCAGTCGCCGCGGACCATGCCGGAGGTCCACTGGATCGCGCCGAGCAGGTGACCGCGGAACTGCTGGTCGGTCGTCCAGCTCTCCGGGGTGCGGCCCATGCCCGTGTAGAAGGACCGGCCGCCGGAGTAGTCGCGGCACCACGAGACCGGGTGGAACGGGCCGTTGCCGCTGTCACCCGCCTGGTACTTCCACTCCTCGACCTGCGCCACGGTGTGCACCTGGCCGACCGGGTTCGGGTTCCAGTTCAGCCACTGGTCGGAACGCGTCCAGTTCAGGGGAAGCCCGGCGTTGGCCGGGTGCTGCCGGTCGGTCACGTCGACCACGGCCTGCTGGATGGTGTCCGGGCTGGCCGCGGGCCGGGTGCCGATCAGGCCGGTGAACCAGTCCGAACCGGACTGTGCGCGGGCGGCGTCGTGCACGCCGACGAACCCGCCGCCGGCTTCGACGAACGCCTTCAGCGCGCCCTCCTGCGCGGCGCTGAGCGTGACGCCGTCCGCGGACAGGAACACCACGCCGCGGTAGCGCGCGAGGTTGGCCGGGGTGAACGCCGCGGGGTCGGCCGCGACGTCGGCCTGGAAACCGCCCGTGCGGCCCAGTTCCTGCACCGCCGCGGCCGCCGTGTTGACCGGGTCGGCCTGGCGGTCGGACGGGCCGTGGAAGACCAGTACCCGCACCGGATCCGCCGCTGCCACGGGTGCCTGGGCCTGTGCCTGGACGGGCGCCGCGAGCGCGGGCACCACGGGCACGGCGGTGAGCAGGACCAGCCCGCACAGCTGGGCCAGCGACCGCCGGAACCGGCCCTGCCGGGGCCTTCTTGATCGGCTCGGTTCGAGATCACGTCTGTGCCGCATACCATCCCTCGCCTAGCGTCGGATTTCCTTGCCGTTGCGGTGGTTGTCCCCCGCACGTCAGATGAGTTCGCGCCGCGCGGCCCAGACCACGGCCTGGATCGGGGCGTGCACGTCCAGCCGGTCGCAGATCCGCCGGATCCGGCGCTGCACCGTGCGTTTGGACAGGTTGAGCCGTCGCGCCACCGCGTCGATGGGCAGGCCATCGGCGAGCAGCGCCAGGACAGCCAGTTCTTCGGCGCCCAGCGGGGGCGGGCTGGAGTATCTGAGGGGATTGTCGAGCGTGGCGGTCACTTCACGCCTGCCCGAAGGCGGACCACGGGTGCGATGCGGGTTCGGATCGGCATTGATCTCTGCCCTCCCAGCAGCGGGCGACGGATGCTCTGGGAAACTAACGACTTTTGTGCACGGTAGGAAGATGTCTGTCGCAAACTGGCCACTGGAAGGTCGCCGCGAGGAAGAAGTGGCTCCGTTCGGCCCACAACTTTCGAGGGGGTGCGCAGTGCCCCCCTGCGGCATCGGGGCGGCCGGGCGGGGTCGAACCCGTCACCAGCCCCTGAGCTTCGCCGTCTCCATCTGGCTCTTGAACAGCTGCCCGACGCCTGGCAGGGCCTCCTGATCGGGCCAGGTGGACGGCTCCCACGCGCCGGAGCGGCGGAGGGCGTTGGCGCAGTGCACGAACAGCTCCTCGACCTCGACCACGACGGCCAGCGCCGGTTTCACCCCGTCGTCGGCCAGCTCGTCGAAGAACGGCGCGGACCGCACGACCGTCGCGCGGCCGTTGATCCGCAGCACGTCCTCCCGGCCGGGCACCACGAACAGCATCCCGATCCGCGGGTGCACCAGCAGGTTGCGCAGGCTGTCCAGCCGCCGGTTGCCCGGCCGGTCGGCGAAAGCCAGGGTGCGGCCGTCGTCGAACACGAGGACGCTGCCTGCCGGGTCGCCCCGCGGCGAAACGTCCAGCCCGCCGTCCGGGAAGGTCGTCGCCACGAAGTACAGCGTCGCGGCGTGGATGAACTTCCGGCTCAGGTCGTCGATCCCGGCCACGCTCTTGTTCGCGATCACCGGTGCGGGCGGCTGCACGATCTCGCGCAGCTCCTCCTCGGTGGTGACGAGCTGCGCGTCCTCGCGGCGCCAGGTGGTCATGTGCGTGCTCCTCGGTTCGCGGTGGCCAGCAGGTACAGCAGATACGGTGCGCCGACGGCGCCGGTGACCACTCCGACGGGCAGCTGGTGGGTGCCGCTGAGCAGGTGCTGCGCGGCGAAGTCCGCCAGCAGCGTGATCAGCGCGCCGACCAGCGCCGATGAAGCCAGGCCGGGACGACCGGTGCGCAGGATGCGGGTCGCGATCGGCCCGGACAGGAACGCGACGAACGCGATCGGCCCGCCGACCGACGTCGCCACCCCGCACAACGCGGCGGCCAGCGCCAGCAAGCCGAGCCGGACCCGTTCGACACGCACGCCCAGCGCCATCGCGGCGTCGTCGCCGAGCTGCAGCACCGACAGGGTCCGCCCGAGCAGCACCGCCGCGGGCACGAGCACGACCAGGAACACGCCGGCCATCCGCACCTCGGCCCAGCCCACCCGGGCGAAGCTGCCCGTGATCCACACCAGCGCCTGCGTCGCGATCCGGACATCGGAACGGGTCAGGAAGTACGACATCGCGCTCGCGGCCAGCGCGGCGATCCCGATGCCGACCAGCACGAGCCGGTGCCCGGTGACCCCGCGCCGCCAGGCCAGCACATAGATGACCACCGACGTCAGCAGCCCGCCCGCCAGCGCCGCCGCGGGCACGATCACCCCGGTCACGCCGAAGGTCACCAGGCACAGCACCGCCGCCAGCGACGAACCCGCGGTCACGCCGATGACGTCCGGACTGGCGAGCGGATTGCGCAGCAGCCGCTGGAACAACGCGCCGGACAACCCGAACGCGAGGCCGACGAGCAGGCCCGCCAGCGCGCGGGGAAGCCGTAGCCGCAGCACGATGTAGTCGTCCCGCACCGTGCCGCCGCCGAAGAGCGTGCGCACCACGTCCGGCACGGCGATCGGGAAGTCCCCGATGGACAGCGCCAGCAGGAAGACGGCGAGCACCGCGACCGCCAGCACGGCGGTCACGATCGCGGTGCGGCGCGCCGTGCGGCGCTGGACCGTGACGACGGCGCTCATCCGCGCACTCGCTTCCGGCGGACCAGCGCGATGAACACCGGCGCGCCGATGGCCGCGGTGACGATGCCGACCTGCAGCTCGCCCGGCTGGGCGACGAGCCGTCCGATGATGTCGGCGGCGAGCAGCACCAGCGGCGCCAGCACCATCGAGTACGGCAGCAGCCACCGGTGGTCCGGCCCGGTGATCAGGCGCGCGGCGTGCGGCACCACCAGCCCGACGAAGGCGATCGGGCCCGCCATCGCGGTCGCCGTCCCGCACAGGACGACCACCGCCACCGCGCTCAGCGCCCGGCCCGCGGCGACGTTCTGGCCCAGCCCGCGCGCCACGTCGTCACCCAGCGCCAGCCCGTTGAGGATCCGCGGGGACGCCAGCGCGAGCACGAAACCGGCGATCAGGAACGGCAGCGCCTGTGTGACGACCGCGGAATCGCGCCCGGCCAGCGAGCCGACCTGCCAGAACCGGAACTGCTCGTAGGTGGCGTTGTCGGTCACCAGTATTCCCGTGGTCAGCGACCGGAACGCGGCCTCGCACGCCGCACCGGTGAGGGCGATCTTCAGCGGCGTGGCGCGATCGCGGCCGAGCGAACCGATGCCGTAGACGAGGATCGCCGCGAGCGCCGCGCCGAGGAACGCGAACCAGACGTACCCGGTCATCGAGTCGATACCGGCGAGGCTGATCGCGACGACGATGCACAGCGACGCCCCCGCGTTCACGCCGAGGATGCCGGGATCGGCGAGCGGGTTGCGGGTGACGCCCTGGATGATCACGCCGGCCAGGCCGAGCGCGGCACCCGCGAGCAGCCCGATGAGGGTACGCGGGATCCGGACCTCCCAGATGATCAGGTGGTCCGGATCGGCAGGGTCGTGGTGCAGCAGCGCGTCGAGGACGGTCGACGGCGGGAGTCCCTTGGCGCCGACCGCGATACTGGCCACGACCGCCAGCCCCAGCGCGACCAGGCCCAGCACCAGGCCGAGGGCGAGCGGGGTCCGGCGGCGCCGGGGCAGGACGGTCGTGGTTTCGGTCAGCACCGGGTCAGCGTGCCATCGCCTCGGTGACCATCGGCAGGACCTTGTCGATCGCGTAGCTCAGCCCCAGCGGGGTGGCGCTGGCGAAGGCCAGCGAGATCATCTTGTCCGAGAACACGACCACGTGACCCGCCTTGACCGACGGGACCGCCTGGAACAGCGGGTCGTTCGTGATCTCGTCGGCGCTGACGCCGATCGGCGACATCACGGTGAGATCGGCGTCGAACAGGTCCATCCGCTCGGGTGAGACGGTGACGGAGAAGCTGTCGTCGGCGAGAGCCTGCACCTGGGGCGACTGGATGAACCCGAGGCGTTCCATGAACTCGATGCGGGAGCCGCCGTTGACGTAGGCGCCGTAGGAGCCGGACGTCTTCGAGCCGACCGCGACCGTCTTGCCCTTGAACTCGGGGTGCGTGTCGGCGGCCTGCTGAAACTTGGCTTCGAGGTCGTTTTTCACCGTTTCGGCCTCGGTGGTCCTGCCCAGCGCCTTGCCGATCATGTCGAGCTGCTGCTGCCAGGTGGTCGCGTAGGCCTCACCGCCGGCGGGGATGGACAGGACCGGGACGCCGAGGGCGGCGAGCTGGTCGTAGCGGGCCTTGTCGCCGCTGGCGCGGGTGTCCAGGATCAGGTCCGGGTTCAGTGCGGCGACCTGCTCGGCGCTGACTTCGAGGGTGCCGAGCATCGTCGGCGCGGTGGTGTAGTGCTTGTCCTGCGGCATCCACGGCGCGACGCCGTCGCCGCCGACGGGCAGCCAGTCCGACGCGCCGACGGGCTGCACGCCCAGCGTCAGCGCGACCTCGGCGTCGCCCCAACCCAGCGCGACGACCCGTTTCGGCTGCTCCGGGACGGTGACGTCGCCGAAGGCGGTCGCGATGGTGACGGGGAACTGACCGCTCGCCGGCGCCGCCGGCTGCTCGGTCGCGCTCTGTTCCGTGGACGAGCCGCAGCCCGTGAGCGCGAGGACCGCGCCCAGGAAGAGAGCCAGGATGGAGCCGCGCGCACGCGGGCGTGGAGTACGCATGGATGAGCCTCTCGGATTAGGTAAGCCGATCCTAAATTAGGAAGAGGACAGTGCAACCTCCCGGATGGCCGTGATCACAAGCCGGTACGGGACTGGTGCTCTTGGGGTGGAGGGTGTCCCATGGACGGGCCGCGGTTCTCGCGGGCGGCGCTCGGCCGTCCGCGGCGCTTTGAGCAGACAGGGCGTGGGTGGGCGGATGGGCGACGAGCGCGTGCTCGATCTGGTGGGAGCGGTCCCGCCGCTGGTGCGTGTGCGCCGGTGGATCGCGCGTGTGCTGTCCGACCTCGGCGAGGACCACCTCACGGCGGTGCAGCTCATCACGACCGAGGTGCTGACCAACGCCTACGACCACGCCGGCGGCGCCGGACGGGTCACCCTGGCGCGGACGGGACCGGCCTGCCGGGTCCGCATCGAGGTCGACGACGGTTCCCTCGCGCCGCCCATCCTGCGCGCGGGAAAGCCGACGTCGGTGCGCGGACGGGGGCTCGTGCTGGTGGACAACCTCGCCGCGGACTGGGGCTACCGCCTCCGTGGTGGCGGCGGGAAGACCGTGTGGGCACTGATCGACTGCTCGGCGTATTCCTGGGAACCGTGCGCGTGAGGCACTGATGCGGGCCGCGGGCGCGGGGCACGGGCGGATCGCATCTTCGGTACCAGGACCTTGGGGAGCGAAGCTTCGTGTGCGCGCGTCGGCGGGATGCTGGCGCGGCAGTGCTGCATGGGCCGGTGTGCCTGGTGCGGAGGCTGGATCGCGTGATGGGCGGGTGCGGCCCGCGAAGCAGAACCGGTCGCCGTGGGTCTACTTCGGACGGCCGCTGCGGCGTGTTGCGGTGAGGTGGGGATCGGGTGGCGCGGTGGGGATGCGCGGGCTGCGGTGTGGGGAGACCGTTCGGGGTGTGGTGTTCAGCTGGTCGACGGGAGCTGGTGCAGGACGTCGGCGGGGTCGGTGTCCGCCGGGGTGGTCAGCGCCAGGCGGTTGGCGGGGCCGGCCGGGACGAGGAGCAGTGTGGTGTTGTCGCACCGGACGAGGAGGTGCTGGGTGCGTCCGCCGTCCAGGAGTGCGCCCGCGCGCTGGGCCAGGCTGCTCAGCATGGCGGCCATCGAGGCGAGGTATTCGGCGTCCGTGGGGGCGAGGTCTGCCGAGTGGTCCAGCACCAGACCGTCGGGGGAGAGCAGGACGGCGTGGCGGATCGCGGGCACTCCGCGGACGAGGTCGTCGATGATCATGAGCGCATCGTGCTGGCGCGGTCACACCGGGCGGTCGCGCGGGCGCGCCACGGCGGACCGGATCGCGGCAGTCGCGGCTCGCGGGCCGTCCGCGTAGAACCTGACCACACTCGCCCGACCCGTCCGGCCGAGCGGCCGGGTGACGGTGATGGGCCGGTCCAGCTCCAGCGCGACGTTCGTCTGCCAGGACAGCGCCGCCGCGAACGTCCCATCGGCGAGGTCGATCACGGGGCGGCCCGAGTGGTCCTCCTGCCGGACACGCACCGCGCTGATCGCGGCGGCCGGAACCGCCACGTCGAGGAGCGCGGCGTACCGGACACGTACCTCCAGAGGTGAGACCGAGTGCGGGTACACGGTGACCGAGGACAGCAGCCCCAGCAGGAGCGCGAGCGAGTACACCTCGACGACGCCCAGCACCACGTGCACGGTGACCCCGAAGCCGACGAGCGCGAACAGCAGGCCCTCGACCACGGTCAGGACCGCGAACACGACCAGCAGCGGCCGCTGCGCCCGCGAGTACGGCACGGCGACGGCGTCCGGCGCAAGCGCTTTCCGCCCCCGCACCGCCAGCCCGATCGCGGTCATGGTGCGGCGTTCGTTGCGCAGGTAGTGGCGTACCCCCATGCGACCTCCCGTCCGGCCTGCGCTCCAGGTAGGCATGGTGGGGCTGCCCGGGCGTCAGTCCTGGGGCCGGCCGGAGATCAGTCGTCGGTTGTCCTCGGGGTGCCGGAGCCGGGGGCGGTGAAGATGCCGGGTCCGGGGGTGAGGATGTGGGCCGGGTCGTAGTGCTCCTTCCAGGTTCGCAAGCGGGGCCATCGGGCGCCGAAGTGGTGGCGCCAGTCGGACGCGGTGAACGGGATCGCGCCGATCGGGTAGGTCAGACCGCCGAGATCGCGGGCCTCGCGGTACAGACGGACGTTGTCGGCGACCTGCCGCTCGGCGACAGCGGTGTCGTCGGGCGGGAAACGCAGGAGCGCGACCAGGTAGGCGACCGGCTCGGGCGGTAGCCGGACCAGCGGGGTGTGCACCCTCGCCGTGAACACCGGGTAGAACAACACGCACCCGGCCGGGCCGAGGTCGTCCGCGCGCAGCTGTCCCACCAGCGATTCCAGGAACTCCGTGGCCGTGGACGCGGGCAGGAAACAGTTCCACCACGGGTGCGGGTGGAACCACGCGCCGGTCTGGGTGAGCAGCGCCTCGGCCGCGTCCAGGCGGTGCTGGAACTCCGGGAACGGCAGGTCCTCACCGTCGTCGCGGGGTGCGGCGGGCGGTGTGTAGTAGGTGGCGGTTTCGAGGAAGATCCGCCGCCCGGATTCGCCGTAGCGGACCTGGCCCTGCACGAAGTCGTAGCGCCCGTCCTCGACGAACCGGAGCTGCTCGGCCGCGGCCGAAACGACCGTGTCGTGGTCGATCTCGTGGCGCCGGACCCGTTCGGGCACACCGGTCAGCCGCAGCGTCGCACGGGTGATGATCCCGCACTGGCCGAGACCACCCAGCACCGCCGCGAACAGCTCGTCACCCGGTCCGCACGTGCGCACCACACCGTCGCCCGTGACGACCTCCAGCTCGGTGACGGTGTCGGTCTGCAGCCCGTACCGGAAGCTCGTCCCGCCGATGCCACCGGCCGACAACGTCCCGCCCACCGACAGACCCAGGTAGTCCGTCAGCACCGGTGGCGCGCTGCCGTGCCGCCACGCCGCGTCCAGGACCGCGCGCCAGCCCGTACCCGCGTCGACGACGACGCGATCGTCACGGACCTCGTGCACCTCCGCGAGGGCGGACAGGTCGAGCACGATGCCGTCCGTCTGGGCCTGCCCGTACCCGGAATGACCGCGACCCCGTGCGGCGACCGGGATCCCGTCCGCCGCCGCGGCCCGGACCACCTCGGCGACTTCGATGGCCGAACGCGGCCGCGCCACCGCAGATGGCCGCCGGTGCACGAGGTGCCCGAAGTCGACAGACGCCGCTTCGCGCGGGCCGTCGTCGTGGCTCAGGTTCACTCCGCCACGCTAGGGCGCACTCATGGGGTGTCGCAATGTGTCCCGGGAGCGCAATGCAGTGACCGGCCATGGCTTTTCGTGCCTTCTTCCGTGAGGTTTCTCCTTCCCCACCGACTATGCCCGAACAGGAACCGTTGCCGCGCAAGAACTTCACCACATCGTGTCGAACGCGTCGAATCGCCTGAACGGCCTAGTACCTTTGCCATACTCCGGAAGGCTGACGCGAACCCACCCCGCTCTTGCGGTAGTCACACACCCCGCCGGGGAACGCGGAACGCAACTTCTGTTGCTCCTCGCGGGTGAAACGCACCGGGTAGTCGCGGAAGTCGATCGGCTTCAGGCGACATTTCAGCGCGTCCATGGCGAGCCCCGACCCCGCCGCCAGCCGCGTGTTGGCCGCCACCGGATACAGCTCCCCGCACCGTCCCCGCGACGGGTAGGTCAACCGCTCCTGGATCCGCTCGGTCGCCGACACGTAACACCCGTCACTGAGGTCCGGCGGCCGGTTCGCCACCACCTTGTGCTGCACGCTGCGGTGTGAGCGGTCGTTGCCGATCGCGGTGAGCCAGCGGTCCATCGCGTCCAGCTCGTACCGGCTCGCCGCCGCCGTTTCGGCGGCCGTGAGGTGGTTGGCAATGATCACCTGGTTTCCCTCGATCCCGTTGTGGCGCAACCGTTCCCGCATCACGAACGACCACTCGGCGGTGTGGATGTCCGCAGGTGTGCCGGCCAGGTCGAGGTCCGTGCGCTGGTCGATGATCGGCGTCGTGCGCAGCCCCAGCGACGCCGAGTTCAGCAGCCCGGTCCGGTAGGCCGCCGCCAGCGCCCGCGGATCCGCCGCGCTGCGCCGCGCCACTGGCGCACCCGTGTAGTCCAGTCCGCCGACAGCCGCGTTGAGATCGGCGAACTGCGCCGCCGTGATCGTCCCGTCCCGCAGCGCGGACAACCCGTACTGCACGCCGGTGTTGTCCAGGGTGCTGCGCACGAAACCGGTGCGCGGGTCACGCCCGAACTGGTTCACGAGCTGTTCGTTGGAATTGCAGATGACACCGTCGGGATTGGACACCGGATCCCAGCGCCGCGACACCGGAATGGACGCGTGACAGCTGCCGGTCGCGGTGGCCCGGCTGGCGAACGTCAGCTCCCACGACGCGCACGTGCTGTAGCTGGCGAAACCGGACACCGCGAGCCGCTGCTCGGGCGTGAAAGTGCTGCCCGCTCCGGCGAAGTACCGGTTCAGCAGGCGGCAGTCGGACACCGGGCCCGCCGTGGTGAGCGGATCGGGGTAGGAGATTCCGGGGATGATCCCGTCCAGGATGCCCGGGTAGTTCTCGGCGATGTCGTACTGCTGGATCGCGCCGCCCGAACCGCCCCAGCCGATCGTGTGCCGTACCGGCCCGTAGGTTTCGGTGAAGTGCTCCTTGACCATCATCGCGGCCTCTGCGGAGATGATCGGGCTGCAGTTGTTGTCCAGCACGTTCAGGCTCGACGAGGCGACCGCGTACCCCTGCGACAGGAACAGGTCGTCGACCACTCCGCCGGTTGAGGCGCCCTGGTGGAAGCCGGAGTTGCAGCCGCCGCCGAACGTGTAGACGAGCCGCTCGTTCCAGCCATGCTCCCGGGTGAACGGTGACGGTTGCGTGCCGTCGGACAGTGCCGCGATCTCGTACACCGCGCGATCGATCGTGCCGCGTTCCACCCGGACGACGTAGGGCACGCCCGTGGCTGTCACGGCGAGGTCGGCGGGCCGCGAGGCCGGATCGTCCAGCGGAAGGAACCGTCCGTCGGTCGTCCGGTACTGGTAGGTGACCTGCGTGGGCGCGCCGCACAGTGGCGGCGTCGCGGCAGGCAGGCCGTACGCCTCCGTCTCGCAGGCGAAAGGTTGTTGCTGGGGGCCGGAGAACACCGGCCCGCTGATCGGGTGGTTGGTCACTCGCAAACTGGCTCGGGCCCGGCCGGACGCGCTCGCGGTGATCTCGTTGACGCCGTCCCGCAGGCCGTCGACCAAGCCCAGCAGGCTGTCGCCCTCCTGCTTGAACACCTCGGTGACGTCCCGCCCGTTGGCCTTCACGCGCACGTCCCGCAGCGCGGGCACGCGCACCAGGACCTGCCCGCCGCTGACCAGGTCGGGATGTGGATTGGACACCGGTTCGACGCTCAGCCGTGGCGGTGCCGCGGTGGCCGTCGCGGTCGTGAGCAGCGGCGCCGTCAGAGCGGCCACCAACACCAGTGCGCGCAGCAATGGGCACCCCCTGGTTCGCGCGCCACCTCGTCGTGGCGCCCCGCTCGGGTATAGCACGCCGCCAGGTCACCACAACAGCACAGAACAGGATTCTGTTGAATCACGCTTGCGGCGATTGTCCGAAGGGTCTGGGCAATCGGGTCCTGAGTGTGTACGGTCCCTCCAAACCGAACCAGATTCTGTTTTGACAGGCTGCGAAGAGGCGGTGGTCGCAAGAAATGGCGCAGGAAGCTCCCTTGCTGCGAGTGGACGAATGCACCGTCTCCTTCGGCGGATTGAGGGTCCTCCGAGCGGTCTCGCTGGACGTGGCCGAAGGGGAGGTGCTCGGCGTGATCGGTCCCAACGGCGCAGGCAAGACGACCCTGTTCAACACGATCTGCGGATTCGTCCGCCCGGATTCCGGCGCGCTGTCGTTCGACGGTCGCCGGCTCGACCCACGTCCGCACCAGCTGACTCGCCTGGGCATCGCCCGCACCCTGCAGGGGCTCGGGCTCTTCCCCAACCTGACCGCGCTGGACAACGTCGCGGCGGGCGCGACCCACCGCTCCCGCACCGGCCCGATCGGCGCGCTGCTGGCCTCGCCGTGGGCCGAGCGTCACGAACTGAAGCTGCGGGACCAGGCGCTGGGGATGCTCGGATCGCTGGGCATCGGCGACGTCGCGCACCGTCACTGCGCGAGCCTGCCCTACGGCGTCCGCAAGCGGGTCGCGCTGGCCCGCGCGCTGATCAGCGAACCTCGCCTGCTACTGCTCGATGAGCCCGCCGCGGGCCTGTCCGCCGCCGAGATCACCGAGCTGGCCGACATCGTGCGCGGGCTGCGGCAGCGCACCACGGTCATGCTCGTCGAGCACCACATGGAGTTCGTGATGAACCTCTGCGACCGGCTCGTCGTGCTGGACTTCGGCGAGGTGATCGCGGCCGGGACCCCCGCGGTGGTGCGCGAGGACCCGGCCGTGCAGCGCGCCTACCTCGGTGAAGCGGTGGCCGCCGATGCTTGAGGTCAGCGGCCTGGTCGCCGAGTACGGACCGGTGCGCGCGCTGCACGAGGTCGACCTGACCGTCGAGCGGGGTTCGATCACCGCGGTGCTCGGCGCGAACGGCGCGGGCAAGACGACGCTGCTGCGCGCGTTGTCCGGTCTGCTGCGCCCGAAAGCCGGCGCAGTGCGACTGAACGACCAGGACATCACCCGCCGCGGCCCGGAGGACCTGGTGCGGCTGGGCGTGGCGCACGTGCCCGAGGGGCGCGGGGTGATCGTCGAGCTGACAGTCGAGGAGAACCTGCGTCTCGGCGGACTGTGGCGGCGGGACCGCGGGTGGCTGCGCACCGGGGTGGCGCGCATGTTCGAGCTGTTCCCGCCGCTGGCGGAGCGCCGCAACCAGCGCGCGGAAACCCTCTCCGGCGGGGAGCGGCAGATGCTCGCGATCGGGCGGGCGCTGATGAGCCGTCCCGAACTGCTCCTGCTCGACGAGCCGTCGCTGGGGCTCGCGCCACGCACGGCCGCGCAGATCATCGCGACCCTGCGCGGTCTGCGCGCCGACACCGGCCTGACGCTGCTGCTGGTCGAGCAGAACGCGGGCACCGCGCTGTCCGTGGCCGACCGCGCCATCGTGCTCAACGTCGGCCGCAAGGTCGCCGACGACGAAGCCGCCCGGCTGGCCGCCGACGACCGGGTGCGCCGGGCCTACCTGGAGATGTGATGGGCCGTTTCCTCGACCTGACCCTCGCCGGGCTGACCAGCGGCACGGTGTACGCCGCGGTCGCGCTGGCACTGGTGCTGATCTGGCGCTCCACCCGCATCGTGAACTTCGCGCAGGGCGGGATGCTGATGATCACCACGTTCCTCGCCTACACCGTGATCAGCCACGGCGGTTCGTACTGGCTGGCGCTGGCCGTCGCGATCGCCGCCGGGCTCGTGCTCGGCGCCGTGGTCGAGCGGGTGCTGATCCGCCCGGTCGCGAACCGGCCGCCGCTGGACGCGGTCGTGGTCACCTTCGGTCTGCTGGTGGGGCTCCAGGGCATCGCCGGGATGGTGTTCGGCGGCACGCCGCAGTCCTACCCGCCGGCGTTCTCCATCGCGGGCTTCGAGGTGAGCGGGAGCCAGATCCTGTTCTCCCTCAACGATCTCTGGATCGTCGGCGTGGTGCTCGCGGTGATGGTGGTGCTGGCGGTCGTGTTCCGCCGCACGTCGATCGGGCTGCGGATGCGGGCCACGGCGTTCGCGCCGGAGGTGGCCCGCCTGCTGGGGGTGCGGGTCGGCCGGATGCTGACCGTCGGCTGGGCGCTGGCCGCGGTGGTCGGCGCCATCGCCGGGGTCCTCATCGCGCCCAGCACCTTCGTCAGCCCCACGGCGTTCGACGCGGTGCTGGTGTTCGGGTTCACCGCCGCGGTGATCGGCGGACTGGACAGCCCGCCCGGCGCGGTCGTCGGCGGGCTGGTGCTGGGGCTGGTGCTCAGTCTCGTCTCGGGCTACCTCGGCCCGGACGTGGTGACGCTGGGTGCGCTCGTCGTGCTCATCGTCGTGCTGATGGTGCGGCCGCACGGGTTGTTCGGCGCGGGAGCGAGGCGGCGGGTATGACGATGACGGAAACACCCGCGCGCCCGAGCGCGACGCGCGCGTTGCCGCTGTGGCGGCGCTCCACCCTGCTGCGGCACGGGTGCTGGGCGGTGCTGGGGCTGCTCGGGTTCTGGGCGTTGTCGATCGTGCTCGACCCGTTCGCGAACCTGCAGCTGGCCCAGATCTCCTACACGGCGATCGCGGTGGCGGGACTGACGGTGCTGTCCGGACTGTCCGGCCAGATTTCGCTGGGGCACGGCGCTTTCGTCGCGGTCGGCGCGTACACCTCGGCGCTGCTGCTGGAGAACGAGGGCTGGAGCCTCGCGCCGGTGCTGATCGTCGCGACCGCGGGGACGGCACTGGTCGGCGCGCTCGTCGGGGTGGCCGCGGCGCGGCTGCGCGGCCCGTACCTGGCGGGCGCGACGCTCGCGCTCGCGGTCGGGCTGCCGTCGCTGGCCGACTACCACGGCCTGCGCGAACTGCTGGGCGGTGCGAACGGACTGGTCGTCAGCCCGCCGGTGCCGCCGCTGTCGCTGGGCGAGACGTTCCCACTGGAGCGGTGGCAGTCCTGGATCTGCGGCATCTGCCTGGTGGCCGTGTTGTTCCTGCTGGCCAACCTCAGCCGTAGCAGGCTCGGCCGTGACATGCGGCTGGTGCGCGAGGACGAGGACGCCGCGGCCCTGTCCGGGGTGCACGTCGCCCGGATCCAGATCCTCGCGTTCTGCGTCAGCGCGGGGTGCGCGGGGCTGGCGGGCGGGCTCTTCGCGATCGTCAACAACCTGGCCGCGCCGGGGGCGTTCACGCTGGCCCTGTCGCTGTCCCTGCTCACCGCGGCGGTGCTGGGCGGGCTCGGCAGCCTCGCCGGGGCGGTGTACGGCGCGGTGATCGTGACGTTGCTGCCCACCTGGTCCACCGACCTCGCGCAGCGGGCCGACCTGCCGCGCGCGATCTACGCCAACATCCCGCTGGTCCTCTACGGGCTGGTGCTGATCCTGGTCATCCTGGCCTTCCCCGGCGGCATCCAGTCCGGGGTGCGCCGGATCGGCCGCCTGCTCCGACGGAACCGGAAGATCTAAGGAGACGAGATGGTCCTGTCCAGACGCCCGCGCGCGGCGGTCGCGCTCGCCGCGGCGCTCGCGCTCACGTTGACGGCGTGCGGCGGAGGGGGTGGCGGCGGTGGCAGCACGCCCGGCGTGACCGACACCGAGGTGCTCATCGGCAGCACCCTGCCGCTGACCGGCAACGCGGCGCCCGGCTACAGCGAGCAGGGGCCCGCGGCGAAGGCGATGTTCGACTACATCAACGCAAGCGGCGGCATCCACGGGCGCAAGATCAACCTCAAGTACGTCGACGACGGCTACAACCCGGCGAACACGGTGACGTTGACGAAGCAGCTCGTCCTGGAGGACAAGGTCTTCGCGATGGTCGGCGCGCTCGGCACGCCCACCCACACCAAGGTCGTCGACTTCCTCAACAGCTCCCGCGTGCCGGACCTGTTCGTCGCCTCCGGCTGCACCTGCTGGGACCAGCCGGACCGCAACCCCTACACCTACGGCTGGCAGCCCGACTACACCGTCGAGGGCAAGATCCTCGGTGACTACGTCACGAAGAACTTCGCGGGCAAGAAAGTCGCTTACTTCTACCAGGACGACGACTTCGGCGCCGACGGCATGAAGGGCCTGGACAAGTTCATCGACCAGAACCTGGTCGTGTCGCGGCAGCCCTACCAGCCGGGCAACACCGACGTCGCGGCGCAGGTGTCGGCCATCGCGCGCAGCGGCGCGGAGGTCGTGGTGCTGGAGACGATCCCGGCCTACACCGCGCTGTTCAAGCTGACCGCGCTCCGCCTGGGCTACAGTCCGCAGCTGGTCGCCTCCAGCGTCGGCGCGGACCCGGTGACGGTCTCCGGGCTGCTGGAGAACTACGCCAAACAGAGCGGGGCCCCGGTGACGGGCACCGATCTGATCGAGGGGCTGGTCAGCAGCGCCTACCTGCCCTCGACCACCGGCGGGCAGAACTCGTGGATCGAGCTGTTCCGGAAGGTGCACGATCAGTACATCCCGAACCTGCCCTTCGACGGCAACGTCATCTACGCGATGTCCTACGCCTACACGTTCGCGCAGGTTTTGCAGGCCGCGGGCAAGGACCTGACGCGCCAGGGCCTGATCGACGCGCTGAACAAGGGCGGGTTCACCGGGCCCGGCCTGGTGCCGTTCCGGTACGGGCCGGACTCGCACGCCGGCTACACCGGCGGGCAGATCTCGACCATCACGGGCGGGCAGCAGGTGCTGTCCGGCACGCCGCTGACCACCGACGACGGCGACGGGCCGGTCGTGCCGTACACGACACCGCAGCCCGCGGCGCCGGTCAACGGCGTTCCGGCGGCATGAGGTGAGCGCCGCGTCCCGGCGGGGCTCACGTCACGCCGGGACCGGCGCGGGCCGTGCGGTCCGGCACAATCGGGGGATGACCGAGGCCACCACCGGCAGCTCCCGGGCGCAGATCACCCGCGCGGCGCTGCTCGACGCCGCTCGCGAGGTGTTCGTCGCCTCCGGTTACGAGGACGCCAAGCTCGTCGACATCGCCGACCGGGCCGGCGCCAGCATCGGCAGCCTGTACCACCACTTCACCGCCAAGGCGGACCTGTGGATCACGCTGTACGACGAGTACACGAAGCGGCAGCAGCACCGGTCGGCGCGCGCGTTCCGCACTGCGCTGGCGGCGGGGGAGGAGGACGCGCTGCGGTTGTTCATCGCCGGCACCCGCGCCTACCTCGACGGGTGCTGGGAGGAGCGGCAGCTGGCGCGGATCTTCCTGTCCGGCAGCGGGCCCGCCGGATTCGGCCTGCTGACGCGGCAGCGGTTCCGCGAGTGGCTGCATGCCAACTCGACGCTGGTCAACGGGCATACGCGGCCGCTGAGCGACATGCTGGTGCTGTGCCTGACGGCCATGGCGACCGAGGCCGGACGCGAGGTCGCGGCGGCGCCGTCGAAGGCCAAGGCCCGCAAGATGATCGACGAGGTGCTGGACCTGATGGGGCGGTTGTACCCGGCGTCGTGACCTCACATCCGTGCGAAGGTGCATGATCGGCGCATGACTTTCGATCCGCGCGAGCTGCTCGCCGAGGCCAGGCTCGGAGTTCTGGCCACCATCAAAGCGAACGGCCTGCCTCAGCTGTCGCCCGTCACGCCCTTCTACGACCGCGAGGCCGGTGTCGTCCTGGTGTCGATGACCGACGGGCGTGCCAAGACACGGAACCTGCGCCGCGACCCGCGTGCGGCGCTGGAGGTCACCAGCTCCGACGGCTGGGCCTGGGCGACCGCCGAAGGCACCGTCGAGCTGATCGGGCCGGGTGACGATCCGGACGGGCCCGAGGTCGGGGCGCTGGTCGACTACTACCGGCGCGCCGCGGGGGAGCACCCGGACTGGGCCGAGTACCGGCAGGTCATGGTGTCCGACCGCCGGGTGCTCATGGCGCTGACCGTCGACCGCGTGTACGGCGAGAAGATCCGCTGACCGGCGGCGCGCGAGGGTGGCTGACCGTCGCGAGTATCCACTCGATGTAGTCCCGCACCGAAGCTCTCCAGCCAGGGCAGCGTTTCCAGCCATCCCTCGACCGACCCGGAGATCGCCGCGGCGCCGTGGGTGTGCGCGGAACCCGGCACCACCGCCACCGACGTCCCGCCCAGATCGAGGGTGCGCGGCCCGGCTGATCGATGTCGCCTGGCGGGTCGATGGCGACCCCGTCACAGCTGAACAGCATGTCGTAAGTGTGCGGACCGGATGGCACCTCGCCCGCGGCCCCGGCCAGGATCGTCGCGCCCTCGGCGGCCACGCGACCGGCGCCGTGGGCGTGGTCGTGGTCGTCATGCGCGTGCGTCAGCGCGACCGTGCGTGGCGTGCCCGGCAACCTCCTCCCCGAGTGCGCCCCAGGCCGATGGGCCGGCAGAAGAGCCCTCCGGGACGTGGATCTCGTCCCGGAGGGCTCGTTCCATTGTGGACTACTGCGGGGGCGGCGGCTCCTGCTGGCCGCGCACGTAGTCCTTGGCCTTCTCGGAAGCCTGGTCGATCTTGTCCCCGTGCTCGCCGAACCGGCCCTTGGCGGCCTCGGCGGCCTTGTCGATGCCCTGGTCGGCCTTGTCCGGGTTCTTGCTCAGTGCGTCCTTGGCCTTGTCGAACATGTTCATGGCACTTACCTCCTCGGCGCCTCGCGTACCCGGTCCGGGATCGCGGAAACGGCGCCTCCCCCGGACGCGGGTCACTCGTGTGAGGGTGGAAAGTTTCCGACGAAAGTCCCTTCCGCAGTGGTCTAGACCGCGCTACCTTTGTTCTCCCCCACAACAAACGGTCGGAAAGGCGTGATGTCGATGCCGATGTCGAGCTTGGTCCGCTTCCTCCTCCCCGCACTGGTCACCGCGGCGACCCTGGCCGCCGCACCCGCCCAGGCCGACGGCGGCGCGCTGGCCGCCGCGGTGACGTTCAACGACGACTTCGACGGAGCCGCGGGCAGCGCGGTGGACGGCTCGAAGTGGCAACTGGAAACCGGCGACAACGTCAACAACCACGAGCGGCAGTACTACACCGCGGGGGCCGCCAACGCGGCGCTCGACGGCAACGGCCACCTCGTCATCACCGCGAAACGCGAGAACCCCGCCGGCTACAACTGCTGGTACGGGCCGTGCGAGTACACCTCGGCGCGGCTCAACACCGCCGGGAAGTTCACCCAGACCTACGGCCACTTCGAGGCCCGCATGAAGTTGCCGCGCGGGCAGGGCATGTGGCCGGCGTTCTGGGCGCTGGGCAACGACATCGGCAGCAACGGCTGGCCCAACTGCGGTGAGATCGACTTCATGGAGAACGTCGGTTTCGAGCCGAACACCGTGCACGGCACGATCCACGGTCCTGGCTACTCCGGTGCCGAGGGCATCGGCGCTTACTACAACGGCCCGAACTTCTCCGACGACTTCCACACCTACGCCGTCGACTGGGCGCCGGACCGCATCAGCTGGTACGTCGACGGCGCCCTCTACCAGACCCGGACCCCCGCCGACCTGGGCGGCGACCGGTGGGTGTTCGACCACCCGTTCTACCTGATCGTCAACCTCGCGGTCGGCGGGTACTGGCCCGGCGACCCGGACGGCAGCACGCAGTTCCCGCAGCAGCTCGTGGTCGATTACGTGCGCGTGACGACCTGATCGTAAGGATTGGGCCAACTCGCTGCCCGGAGCGGCAAACACGCCAACGCGAGCGGCAAACACGCCACGCACCGCGCCGTGTTTGCCACTCCGGGCGCCGTGTTTGCCGCCCCGGTATCGCACCCGGCAGCGCGACGCGCCCCACCACCCGAACCGGTCCTGGCCCGCAACCCGATCCCCAGCCCCCTCGGCAACCGAACACTGAAAGATCGGGTTCGGGAGGGCACAATCCGCCGGCCCACGGCCCAGGGCGTAGCGAAGCGAAGCCGTCGCCGGAGTGAGGCGCGTAGCGCAAAAACCGGCGTAGCGGCTCCGGTCAGCGGATCTCCAGCCCGAGCGCGTGGACCAGGACGAACGCCTGCCCCGGATCGATGATCGCGCCGACCAGCCGCACCTGCAGTGGGTTCAGGCCGGACAGTTCGCTGCCCCGCAGGTCGCAGCCGGAGAAGTCGGCGTCGCGCAGTTCGGCGCCCGTGAGGTCGACCCGGTTCAGCTTGGCGCCCGCCAGCCGGGCGGCGATGAGGTCGGTCTCCCGCAGGCGCGCGCCGGTGAACGACGCTCGTCGGAGGTCGGCGCCGGCCAGGCCGGTGAACGACCAGTCGCCGCCCTCGACGGACAGCAGGTCGAAGGTGCAGCGGTCGAATACCGAGCCGGTCAGCTTGCAGTCGGTGAACGTGGCGTCGAAGAACGAGCAGCCGGTGAACGTGCAGTTGAGGAAGGCCGCGCCGGTGTGCCCGGAGGCGTTGAACCGGCTGTCGCGGAAGGTGCACCCGCTGAAGACGACGCCCTCGGTGACCGCCTCGCTCAGGTCGGCCCGCACGAAGGTGACCTGCTCGTACCGCTCACCGGTGAGCCGCGCGGCCTCCCAGTCCTGACCGGTGACCGTGGTGCCGGTTGCTGCCATCCGGTGACCCTAACCCCGTTCCGGGGTCGCGCTCAGGGCGTTCCCGGATGTCGCGCGCGGTGCGAGGCGACATCATGATCACCATGATGCGGAGATCGTTCCTCCTCGCCGCGACGGTGTTGCTCGCCTCGGCCGTGCCCGCGTCGGCGTCACCGCGGCTCACGCTGCCCGCGCTCACCGGCCCGTACCGCGTCGGTGAAACGGATCTGCACCTGGTCGACACGTCGCGGGCGGATCCGTGGCAGGGCGGGGCGCGTGAGCTGATGGTCAGCGTGCACTATCCGGCGTTGCCCGGTCGCGCACCGGCGCCGTACATGCTGCCGGGCGCGGCGGCGCACTTCGACGCCGTCACCGCCAACGGACTACTCGGACTCGGCGTGCCTGCCGGAACCGACTGGGCCGGTGTGCGGACCCGCGCACGGCGTGACGCGATGCCGCTTCCGGGACGGCATCCGGTGATCGTGTACTCGCCGGGCCTGGGCGAACCGCGCACCTGGGGCACCGCGACGGCCGAGGACCTGGCGAGCCGGGGCTGTGTGGTGGTGAGCATCGATCACACGGGGGAGTCGCCGGAGGTGCAGTTCCCGGACGGTTCGGTGCGGACCATGGTCGGCCCCGGCGATCCGGACGCGTTCGTGCGCGAGGCGCTCGACGTGCGGGTGACGGACACCCGGTTCGTGCTGGACTCGATCGCGACCCGCATGGACGTCAGCCGGGTCGGGATGGTCGGCCACTCGATGGGCGGCGCGGCGGCGGCACTGACGATGGCGGCCGATCCGCGCGTCGTGGCCGGGGTGAACCTGGACGGCAACCTGACCTACCTCGACGGCAGCCTGATGCCGCCCGCGGCCGAGGGGCTTCCGAAGCCCTTCCTGCTGGTCGGCAAGGACGGGGAGATCGACACCGGCCCCGGCTGGGAAGCGTTCCTCGCCGCCACGCCGGGATGGGCGCGGCAGCTCACACTGCGTGGAAGCGAACACGCCTCCTTCACCGATGCCGTGACGCTGCTGCCGCAACTGGGCGTCAAGGTGGGGACGCTCGACCCGGACACCGCGGTACGCACCCAGCGCGCTTACGTGGCCTCGTTCTTCGACCGGTGGCTGCGTGACCGGAACGACCACCTGCTGGACGGGCCGTCGCCGCGCTACCCGGACATGGAGTTCGTGACCTGAAATCGGATTTTCCGCGGCGCCGCGCTGGTCCAAGATGAGATGGTGATCGCCGATCAGTTCCCGGTTTTCGGGCTGCGGATAAGGACTCCGCGGCTCGAACTGAGGTTGCCCGATTCCGACGAACTGTCCGCGCTCGCCGGGCTGGCCGCCGACGGCGTGCACGATCCGGGGGTGCAGCCGTTCATCGTCACGTGGACCGATCAGGAACCGGAACTGGTCGCGCGATCGGTGGTGCAGTACTTCTGGCGCAGGCTCGGCGGCTGGACACCGCGGGACTGGGGACTGGACCTCGCCGTCTTCCGCGACGGCGAGGTCGTCGGCCAGCAGACGGTCAACGGGCGGGACCTGGCGATCACCCGTGAGGTGCACACCGGATCCTGGATCGGCCGCCGGTACCAGGGACAGGGCATCGGCACCGAAATGCGCGCCGCCGTGCTGCACCTGGCCTTCGAAGCCCTCGGTGCCGACGAGGCGGTCTCCGGCGCCTTCGAGGACAACGCCGCCTCGCTCGCGGTGTCCCGCAAGCTCGGCTACCGGCCGGACGGCACCGCGCGGCACGTCGTGCGCGGAAAGCTCGCCATCGAGCGACGGCTGCGCCTGACCCGCGAGGCGTGGCGCGGCGGCGTCCCGGTGACGATCGAGGGTTTCCAGCCCTGCCGTCCACTGTTCGGGCTCTAGACCGGTCCGGAGGCGGTGACCAGGCCGTTCTCGTAGGCGAGGATGACCAGCTGGGCACCGTCGCGGGCGTGCAGTCTGGTGAGCAAGCGCCCGATGTAGGTCTTCACCGTCGCCATCGACAGGTGCAGGTTCCCGGCCAGTTCGGTGTTCGGCAGGCCCTGCGCGATGAGCGTCAGCACTTCGATCTCGCGCGGCGTGAGCACGTCGAGCTCCCGGGTCAGCCGCGGCGGCGCCGTCGTCGTCCGCGCGAACTCGGCGATCAGGCGGCGCGTGACGGCCGGTGCCAGCAGCGCGTCCCCGGCGGCGACCACGCGGATCGCGGTGCACAGGTCGGCCGGGCGGGTGTCCTTGAGCAGGAAGCCCGCTGCGCCGGCCCGCAGCGCCCCGAAGACGTGCGAGTCCAGATCGAACATCGTGCGGATGAGCACGCGTGTCCCCTCGATGCCGTCCATCCAGGGCATCCGCACGTCCATCAGCACGACATCCGGCGCGGTCGCCCGCACGACCTCGATCGCCTCGGTGCCGGTGGCCGCCCCGCCGACCACCGTCATGTCGGGCTCGTTCTCGACCAGCACCCGGAAACTGCCGCGCAGCAACGCCTGATCGTCGGCGATCACCAGCCGGAGCGGTTCGGGCAACGGGAACCTCCGGCGTGTCGTACCGCAGGACGGCGGCGACGCGGAAACCGCCGCGCGGCAACGGTTCCGCGGTCAGGTCACCATCGTAGAGCGCCGCGCGCACGGCACCGGATGGGGTGTCTGGGGTGCGGTGCTGGTCGTGACCGGGCTGTTCGAACGGACCTTCCACGCCGGGTTCGACCAGGCGGCCCTCGCGCTGGCCCGGCACCGGGGCGCCGGGTTCGCCACCGCCTTCGTCGGCGAGGCATACGGTGACCTTCACCTGTTCAGCTACCTGTCGTTCGCGATCCTGATCGGCTGGCCGGTGCTCGCGTTCGGGGCGTGGCGGAGCCGGGTGCTGCACCCGGTGCAGGCGCTGGGGCTGGCGGCCGCCTCGGCGATGCCGCTCGGCGTCCTCAAGGGAACGACCGTGCGGTCGGTCGTGGCCGCGGCGGGCCTGTGCGTGGCACTGGTTCCGGCCGGGGTGCGGCTGGTGCGCGAGGCGCCGCGGCGCGACCTGCGGTTCGTGCTCGCGGGCGTGCCCGTCGTGGGGCTCCTCGCGTATGTGAGCACGCTCGGCTGAGCGGTTTCCCGGCTGGTCGCCGTGGGCAACCCGTCGGGCATGGCCAAGGTTCTCGTGCTCGATGTGGACGGCACGCTGGTGGACACGAACTACCACCACTCGCTCGCGTGGTTCCGCGCGTTCCGCTGCTACGGCGTGACCGTGCCGGTGTGGCGGATCCACCGGGCCATCGGCATGGGCGGTGACCAGCTCGTGCCCGAGGTCGCGGGCAAGGAGGCCGAGGACTCGTGCGGCGACGACGTCCGGGCGAAGTGGAAGGAACTCGTCGACGGGATGCTGCCGGAGGTGTGCGCCCTCGACGGCGCGCACGAACTGCTGCGGGCCGCCCGCGACGCCGGTTACCGGGTGGTACTGGCCAGCTCCGGCAAACCCGATCACGTCGACCACTACCTCGACCTCATCGACGGCCGCGAGCTGGCGGGGGACTGGACCAGCTCGAAGGACGTCGAGGCCACCAAACCCGAACCCGATCTGCTGGAGGTCGCGCTGGAGAAGGTGCGGGGCGAACAGGCGGTGGTCATCGGCGACTCGGTGTGGGACTGCGTCGCCGCGGGACGCATCGACCTGCCCTCGGTCGGCCTGCTCACCGGCGGGTTCTCCGCGGCCGAACTGACCGACAGCGGAGCCGCCCGCACCTTCGCCGACCTGCACGGACTGCGGGCGAGCCTGGACGACCTGCCGTTCGGCGCGCCCGGCCGGGAGTGACTATCGCCGCAGGTGGGCGGGTACGTCGGCGACCGGGACGCGCGTCTGCTCGCCGGAGGTCATGTCCCGCACGGTGACCTCGCCCGCCTCCTGCTCGGCGGGCCCGTAGATCAGGACGGTGCGGGCGTGCTGGTCGTTCGCCCACTTGAGCTGGCGTGCGAGCTTGCCCGAGGTGCCCAGGTAGACCGCCGTGCGCAGGCCGTCGGCCCGCAGCTGGTTCGCCAGCCGCAGCACCTGATCCTCCGCGCCGAGCACGGTCAGCGCCACGTCGAGCGCACCGGCCTCGGCGTCGGCGGCGGCCTGGCCCGCCAGGATCCGCTCCAGGCCGATCGACCCGCCGCACGCGGGCAGGTCCGGGCCGCCCAGCTTCGCCACCAGACCGTCGTAGCGTCCGCCGGAGCAGATCGAACCGGGGTAGCCCGCCGCGGTGACCTCGAAGATCGGGCCGGTGTAGTAGTCCAGGCCGCGCACCATGCGCGGGGTGAACACGACGCGCCCGGACGGCAGACCGGCGGTCAGCTCCAGCAGCCGGTCGACCTCGGCCAGCCCGGCGCGGCCGCGTTCGGTGGTGTCGAGCTGCTTGCGGATGCGGTCGGTGTCGGGGGCGACGACGTCACCGACCAGGCTCTCCGCGGTCTCGGCCGCGAGCCCGCGGTCGGCCAGCTCGGCGACCACCGCGTCCGGTGCGGCCTTGTCCAGCTTGTCGAGGCTGCCGAGCACCCGGGCGCCCGCCTCCTCGGGGATGCCGTACGCCTCCAGCAGGCCGTGCAGCGCCTGGCGGCTGTTGACCAGGAACCGGAAGTCCTCGACCCCCAGCGCGGTCAGCGCGTCGTTGAGCGCCCAGACCGTCTCGGCGTCGGCCAGCGGCGAGGACGAGCCGACGGTGTCGATGTCGCACTGCACGAACTCGCGGAACCGGCCCTGCGCCGGGCGGTCGGCGCGCCACACCGGGCCGATCGCGTAGCGCTTGTACGGCGAGGGCAGCTTGCTGCCGTAGGTGCCGATGACCCGCGCCAGCGGGACGGTGTGGTCGTAGCGCAGCGCGAGGTCGGCCTCGCCGCTGGCCTCGTGCACCCCGCGCTTGAGGATCTTGAAGATCAGCGCCGAGGCGTCCTCGCCGAGCTTGCCCGCGAACACCTCCAGGCGTTCGAAGGCCGGGGTCTCCAGGGGGTCGAAGCCGTAGCGCTCGAAGACCGCGCTGACGGTGTCGAACGCCGCCTTCCGGCGACGCACTTCGTCGGCCAGGAAGTCGCGGGTACCTGAAGGTGGCTCGGCGGCCTTCGCCATGGAACGGTCCTTTGCTGGTCGGGTGCGCCTGCCATTGTCCCGCGCCGGTGCGCGGGCCCGAGCACTGCCCCTGGACAGACGGAAGCCCCGGCCCGCCGAGGGGGAGGTGGGCCAGGGCTTCCTGCTCCATCCGACGGCACCCCTGCGCGACCACCGGACTGCGACTCCGGCGGCTGTCTACCCCGGTGGTGGACGCCGCAAACCTGGTGTTCGGAAAAAGACCGTCGGTGGCTGCCGGTGACGAAGGACACGGTGTCACGGCGGTGCGGTCAGGGCTCAGCGGACCAGCCGGAAGAACGCGCGGATCACCTCCGGTTCTTCCATGGCCGCGAAATGACCCCCTCGCCGTGGCTCGTTCCAGTACCGGATGTCGGTGTCACGGCGGGCGGCCCAGCAGCGGGAGGCGAGGCTCTCCAGCCCGGCGCGTTCGCTCTCGATCAGATCGCGCGCGCCGTACCGCGCATAACCCAGCCGGGCCATCAAAACCGCCCAGGCGTCGGCGATGCGCTGGATTCCCCAGCCCGATGTGGAAGGTGTGTCGCTGAAACCGTAGCCCGGCGGAGCCGGGCACACGAGGTGGAAGGCGTCCTCGGGTGAGCCACCGTAGGCGACGGGATCGGTCAGCCGCCCGATCACGTCCAGGTACTCCACGATCGAATCCGGCAGGCGGCCCTCGGGAAACCCCGTCAGGGCAGGAACGGCAGCACCTTGTCCAGGGTGACGGGCAGGTCGCGGATCCGTGCCCCGGTCGCGTGGAACACCGCGTTCACCACCGACGCCGCGGTTCCCACGATCCCGATCTCGCCGATTCCCTTGCTGCCCAGCGGGTTCACCTGGTCGTCCTGCTCGTCCAGCCAGTGGGCCTGCACGTCGTCCACGTCGGCGTTCACCGAGACGTGGTATTCGGCCAGATCGTGGTTCACCACCTGCCCGAACCGCGGATCCCACACGCTGTCCTCGTGCAACGCCATCGACAGGCCCATCGTCATGCCGCCGAGGAACTGCGACCGCGCCGTCCGCGGGTTGATGATGCGGCCCGCGGCGAACACCCCGAGCAGCCGGGGCACCCGGATCTCGCCGGTGTCGGCGTGCACCCGCGCCTCGGTGAACTGGGCGCCGAACGCGTACATCGCGTACCGCTCGCTCGCCGGGTTCTCCCCGGTCGTCGCGTCGGCCTCGTCGCCGTCGCCGGGGTCGCGGCCGAACTTGTCGCGGAACGTCCGCGCCGCCTCGACGATCGCCGAACCCCACGTCGCCGTTCCGGTGGACCCGCCTGCCACCGTCGCCTTCGGGTAGTCGGTGTCGCCGATCCGGACGTCGACCTCCTCGACGGGCACACCGAGCGCGTCCGCGGCGATCTGCGGCAGCACGGTCCACGCGCCGGTGCCCAGGTCGGCCGCGCCGATCTCGACGACGTACCGGCCGCCGTCGAACCGCACGTTCGCGGTGGACCCGGGGTTGGTCCGCGCCGGATACACCGACGCGGCGACGCCGGTGCCGACCAGCCACCCGTCCTCCAGCCGGACGCCGGGCCGCGGATCGCGCCCCGCCCAGCCGAACCGGCGCGCACCCTCGCGCAGGCACTCCACCAGGTGACGGCTGGAGAACGGATTTCCCGAATCCGGGTCCGTCTCCGGCTCGTTGCGCACCCGCAGTTCGATCGGGTCGATGCCCAGCTCGCAGGCCAGTTCGTCCATCGCCACCTCGGGCCCGAACATGCCGGGGCACTCGCCGGGCGCGCGCATCCACGACGGCACCGGCACGTCCAGCGCCGCCAGCCGGTGCGTGGTGCGGCGGTTCGGCGCGGCGTACATCATGCGCGCGGGCAACGCGGTCTGTTCCGCGAACTCCTTGATCCGCGACGTCTGCTCGACCACGTCCAGGCTGATCGCCGCCAACCGCCCGTCGGAGTCCGCGCCCAGCCGCATCTTCTGGATCGTCGGCGTCCGGTACCCGGCCAGCGAAAACATCTGCTGCCGCGTCAGCGCGAGCTTCACCGGCCGTCCCGGATGGGCTCGCGCGGCCATCGCGGCCGCCACGACGTTCACGTGCGGCAGTCCCTTGGAGCCGAACCCGCCGCCGACGAACGGGCACACCACGCGCACCCGCTCTTCGGGCAGCCCGAACACTTTCGCGACCGTCGTGCGTGACGGGTGCACGCCCTGCGTCGAGTCCCACAGCGTCAAGGAGTCGTTGTCCCACCACGCCGTCGTGGCGTGCGGCTCCATCGGGTTGTTGTGGTACATCGCCGTGCGGTAGGTCTGCTCGACCGTCACATCCGTCGCGGCCATGGCGGCGTCCACATCCCCGGTGCCGGTGTCCGTCGGAAACGAGGGGTTGACCTTCTCGGGCCGGTAGAGATCGTCACGGTCGGCGGACAGCTCGGTGTCGTGCGCGTGCTCGTGATAGTCCACGGTCACCAGTTCCGCGCCGTGCCGCGCGCTCTCCGACGACTCGGCGAGCACCAGCCCGACCAGCTGCCCGCGGAAGGCGACCTCCCGGTCCTGCAGCGCCGCCAGCTCGGCGTCCTCGGTGGACGCGAGCCGTTCGGCGGTGCGGTAGGTGATCACGTCCAGCACCCCGTCGAGCATCTCCGCGTCGGCGGTGTGGATCGCGGTGATCCGGCCCCGCGCCACCGTGGCCTGCACGGGATGGCAGAACAGGGGCGCGTCGAGTGGTGTTTCGTAGGCGTAGGTGGCGGTCCCGGTGACCTTGCGCGCACCATCGCGCCGCACCAGCGGTTTGCCGATCGCGGTCATGACAGCTCCCGGAGGACGGCGACGAGAGTGCGGGTCAGCAGGGGAACCTTGAACTCGTTGCCGGGCAACGGTTCCGCCTGCGCGAGCTCGGCCTCGGCTGCGGCGCGGAACACGTCCTCCGAAACATGAGCATCGCGTAGCGTGTCTTCGGCCTGCCACGCCCGCCACGGCTTGTGCGCCACCCCGCCGAACGCGAGGCGCGCGTCCCGGATCCTGCCGTCGTCCACGGACAGCACCGCCGCCACCGACACGAGCGCGAAAGCGTAGGAGGCGCGGTCGCGGACCTTGCGGTACCGCTGGCGGTCTCCGGGAGGCGCGGGCAAGTCGATCGCGGTGATCAGGTCGCCGTGCTCCAGCACCGTGTCCTTCTCCGGCGAGTCGCCGGGCAGCCGGTGCAGTTCGGTGAACGGGATCGTGCGCTCGCCGTCCGGTCCGAGCACCCGCACCGAGGCGTCCAGCGCGGCCAGCGCGACCGCCATGTCCGACGGGTGCGTGGCCACGCACTCCGAAGACGCGCCGAGGATCGCGTGGTAGCGCGTGTACCCGCCGATCGCCGAGCAGCCCGAACCCGGCTCACGCTTGTTGCACGCTGTGGTGACGTCCTGGAAGTACACACACCGCGTGCGCTGCAACGGGTTCCCGCCGGTGGTGGCCATGTTGCGCAGCTGCCCGGACGCGCCGGCCAGCAACGCCGAAGCCAGCACCGGGTAGCGGGACCGCACCCGCGGATCGGCGGCCAGCTCGCTGTTGCGGACCCCGGCGCCGATCGACAGCCCGCCGTCCCGTTCGACGATTTCGGTCGAGGTCAGGTGGGTGACGTCAACGATCCGGCCCGGCCGGGCGACGCCGAGTTTGAGGTGGTCGACCAGGTTCGTGCCGCCGCCCAGGTACATGGCCGACGGGTCCCCGGCGACGGTCCGGACCGCGGTGGCGGCGTCGGCGGGGGAGTCGTAGGCGAACGGTTTCACCGCGCGGCCTCCTCGATCGCGCCCACGATCCCGTCGTAGGCGGCGCACCGGCACAGGTTGCCGCTCATCCGCTCGGCGATCTCGGCGCGGGTGAGGGCGGGACGCGTGCTCATGTCCGGGGTGACGTGGCTCGGCCAGCCCTGCCCGGCCTCGTCGAGCATCCCGACGGCGGAGCAGATCTGGCCCGGCGTGCAGTACCCGCACTGGAATCCGTCGTGTTCGAGGAACGCCCGCTGGACGGGGTGCAGCTCGCCGTCGTCCGCGAGCCCTTCGGCGGTGGTGACCTCGGCCCCGTCCTGGGCGATCGCGAGCGACAGGCAGGACAGCACCCGCCTGCCGCCGATCAGCACCGTGCACGCGCCGCACTGACCGTGGTCACAGCCCTTCTTCGGACTGGTCACCCCGAGCCGTTCACGCAGGGCGTCCAGGAGCGTGGTGCGGGTGTCCAGCGTCAGGCGGCGGGCGGCGCCGTCGACGCGCAAGGTGATCTCCGCGTCCATGCCGGAGGGCGTACCCGGCGCCTGCGGCGTGAAACCGCGTGCGGCGTGGGAAAATGCGCGGATGCGGCAGATCGGGAACGACGCCAACCTCGCCGGGAAGCTCCTCGACGAGCTCAAGACCGCCATCGTCAACGGTGAACTGGTCGCGGGCAGTCTCTACTCGGTGCACGACCTCGCCGAGCGTCTCGGCGTGTCCCGGACGCCGGTGCGCGAGGCGCTGATCCAGCTGGCCGAGCGTGGCATGGTGCGCTTCGAGCGCAACCGCGGGGTGCGGATCCTCCAGACGTCGCTGCACGATCTGGAGGAGGTCTTCGCGATCCGGCTGCTGCTGGAGGTTCCGGCGACCTACCGCGCGGTGACGCAACGGACCGCGGCGTGGGTCAGGGACCTGGATGCCCAGCTCAAGGCCATGCGCGTGGCGGCGGACAGGCACGATGAAGCCACCTTCATGGCCGCCGACCGGCGCTTCCACGAAGTGATCAACTCCGCCTCCGGCAACGTCCGGCTCGCCCGCTACATCGACTCGCTGCGTGACATGGTGCTGCTGCGGGGGAGCTCGACCGTCGACACGTCCCGCACGCTGGCCGACATCCTTGCCGAGCACGAGGAGATCTTCGCCCGCATCGAGGCGGGCGAGGCCGCGGCGGCTGCGGAATCGATGCGTGCCCACCTGCTGCACACCGGCCGCCTGCTGATCAGCCAGGAGGCCGCCGCCAGCGGAGACGCGCTCCCGCCGGTCTCCTTGGAGTGGACCGCGTACCCCGGCGTTGACTGAGTAGCATGCTACATGCCACCCTGTGCCTCGGCCGGATCACGAGGCGCAAGGAGGCGCAGATGACGGCACCGAGCAAAGTCCACCTGCTCAGAACCGGAACCATGGAATGCGACCAGACCTGGCTGCTGCTGAAGCCGGGCGCGACCATCACCGACCGTTCGGACACCCGCAAAGAGGCGGTGTGGACGACCTGTCCCACCCATGCGGTGCTCATCGAGCATCCGGACGGGCGCATCCTCTGGGACACCGGCGTCCCGCAGGACTGGGAGACCCGCTGGGCGCCCACCGGTCTGCAGGAGTTCTTCCCCGTCCAGGAGGGCACCAGCTACCTGCAGGACTCGCTCGCGAGCCTGGAGCTGACCCCGGACGACATCGACGTGCTCGTGCTGTCCCACCTGCACTTCGACCATGCCGCCAACGCGAAGCTGTTCGACAACGGCAAGACCCGGATCGTCGTCAACTCCGACGAGCACGACGGCGCGCTCGGCATCGACGGGCCGTTCAAGGGCGCGCACCTCAAGGTCGACTACGAGGGCATCGACTACGAACTCGTCTCCGGCGACGCCGAGATCGCGCCCGGCGTCAGCGTCATCGCGACACCCGGACACACCTGGGGGACCATGTCCCTGCGGGTGGACCTGCCCGGTGCGGGCACCAAGATCTTCACCTCCGACGCCGTCTACCTGGACGAGAGCTGGGGCCCGCCCGCCGTCGGCGCCGCGATCGTGTGGGACAGCGTGCGCTGGCTGGAGTCGGTGGAGAAACTGCGCCGCATCGCCGAGGAAACGAACGCCGAGGTCATCTTCGGCCACGATCCGGCGCAGGCCGCCACGCTTCCGTTCGCGCCCGACGGGCACTTCGGCTGAAAGGGGACTTCCGTGACCGAGTACCTGAACGAAACCGTCTTCACCTGGGGTGCGACCCCGCTCAAGTTCGGGCCCGGCGCCGTCGACGAGATCGGCTGGGATCTCGCCCAGATGGGCGCGCAGCGGGTCCTGATCGTCACCGACCCCGGCATCGCCTCCACGGGCGTGCCGCAGCGCGTCGCCGACGCCGCCAAGGCGGGCGGGCTGACCGTCGAGGTCTACGACCAGGTGCACGTCGAACCGACCGACGTCAGCATCCAGGCCGCGGTCGACTTCGCGAAGGAGTCGGAGTGGGACGGCTTCATCGCGGTCGGCGGCGGCTCCTCGATCGACACCGCCAAGGCCATCAACCTGATGACCACCTACCCGGCCGACCTCTACGACTACGTCAACAAGCCGATCGGCCAGGGCAAGGCGCCGGACGGGCCGCTCAAGCCGCTGGTCGCGGTGCCGACCACGGCGGGCACGGGGTCGGAGACGACGCCGGTGTGCATCATGGACTTCCTCGACCTCAAGGTGAAGGCCGGTATCAGCCACCCGCGGCTGCGGCCGTCGATGGCGGTCGTCGACCCGCTGCTCACGCTGAGCATGCCGCCCGAGGTGACCGCGGCCAGCGGCATGGACGTGCTGTGCCACGCGCTGGAGTCCTACACGGCCAAGCCGTTCGACTCCTTCGCCCGGCACCGTCCGGAGACCCGTGTCGCCTACTGCGGGTCGAACCCGATCTCCGACGCCTGGACCGAGCAGGCGCTGACCCTGCTGGCCCGTTCGTTCCGCAAGGCCGTGCTCAACGGCGGTGACCTGGCCGCGCGGTCGGACATGATGCTGGCCGCCACGTTCGCCGGGATGGGCTTCGGCAACGCGGGCGTGCACATCCCGCACGCCTGCGCGTACCCGATCGCCGGGCGCGTCAAGGACTACCGGCCGAAGAACTACCCGCAGGACGAGGCGCTGGTCCCGCACGGTGAATCGGTGTCGCTGACCGCGCCGGCGGCGTTCCGGTTCACCTTCCCGACCAACCCGGACAAGCACCTGCGGGCCGCGCGGATCCTCGACCCGCACGCGCCCGAGCAGCACGACCCCGTCGACCAGCTGCCGTTCGTGTTGTCCTCGTTGATGCGCGACATCGGCACCCCCAACGGGATCGGCGGTGTCGGCTACGACGAGAGCGACATCTCCGGACTGGTCGACGGGACGCTCAAGCAGGAGCGGCTGCTGGCGACGGCCCCGCGGCCGGTGCGGGGCGAGGACCTGTCGGCGATCTTCGCCGAATCGATCGAGAACTGGTGAGCCGATGCCGATCTACGACTACGCGTGTGACTGCGGGAACCGGTTCGAGGCGCTCGTGCCGTCGTCCGCCAGTCCGGCCCCGGACTGCGAGTGCGGTTCCGTGCCCCACCGGCTGCCACCCGCGGTGCGGCTGGGCGGGGTCGCTTCGGCCGGTCCCAGCCGGGACGACGCGCCGAAGAGCTGGCGCGGCACGGGTGACGGTGACCGGGAAACGGTGCGGCACTGGCACCGGCAGATGACCCGGCGCGAGAAACTGGAGCAGAAATACCCCGAGCTGGGCGGCGACCGCCGTCCGGTGCTCGCCCACGAGGGCCGGTTCGCCGCCGCGCCGCTGCGGGCCGGTGAACCGGTTTCATGACCGTGGCTACCGACGAGCGCGTGGCCCGGTTCCTCGGGGAACTGGGCCACGCGCTCACGGGTGAGGTGGAATCCGGCACGACGGCGCGCGCCACCTACAGCATGGACGCGTCGAACTACCGGCACGTGCCGGTGGCCGTCGTCTTCCCGTCCACTGTGGAGGACCTGGAGACGACGGTCCGGCTGTGCCGGGAGTACGGAATCCCGATCACCGCACGGGGTTCCGGCACCAGCATCGGCGGGCAGGCGCTCGGGCGGGGTGTCGTGGTCGACTACAGCAGGCACCTCGACCGGGTGCTGGAGATCGACCCGCAGGCGCGGACCGCGCGCGTGCAGCCCGGTGTGGTGCTGGACGCGCTGCGCGCGGCGGCCGCGCCACACGGCCTGACGTTCGGGCCGGACCCGTCGACGCACAGCCGCTGCACGATCGGCGGCATGGTCGGCAACGACGCGTGCGGATCCCATTCCGTGGCGTGGGGCCGGACCGCGGACAACGTGATCGCGCTGGACGTGCTGACCGCGGACGGTGCGCGGCTGGTGATCGGGCCGGAGCTGCCCGAGGACCCGCGGGTCGCGGCGTCGAAGCAGCTCGCGCTGGACAACCTGGCGTTGCTGCGCACGGCTTTCCCGACGATCCCGCGACGCGTGTCGGGGTACGCGCTGGAGCAGTTGCTGCCCGAGAACGGCACGAACCTGGTCCGCGCGCTCGTGGGCACCGAGGGCACCTGCGTGCTGCTGACCGAGATCACCGTGCGGCTGGTGCCCGCGCCCGCGGCCCGCGCGCTGGTCGTCGCGGGGTACGCCGACGACATCGCGGCCGCCGACGCCGTGCCCTCGGTGCTGCCGCTCAAGCCGCTGACCGTCGAGGGCATGGGGCGCGATCTGATCGACTCGCTGCTGACGCGGCGGTCCCATCCGGCGGTCGACCTGCTGCCCGAGGGGCGCGGCTGGCTGTTCGTCGAGGTCGGGGGAGCAGACGCCGCCGACGCGGCGGCGCGGGCCGCCGACGTCGCGGACGTGCTCACGCGAGAGACCGGCGCGGCGACCGTCGTCGAGACCCGTCCGGCCGATCAGCGCGTGCTGTGGTCGGTGCGGGAGGCCGCGGCCGGCATCGTGACCCGCATGGCGGACGGCTCCGAGGCGTGGCCGGGCTGGGAGGACTCCGCCGTCCCGCCCGCGAACCTTGGCGTGTACCTGCGTGACTTCCGCGCCCTGCTCGGGAAGTACGGTTTGACGGGTGTCCCGTATGGACACTTCGGCGAGGGTTGTGTGCACGTCCGGATCAACTTCGGGCTGACCAGCGAGGAAGGGCGGCGGCAGTTCCGCGCGTTCATGGAGGACGCGGCCGACCTGGTGGTGCGGCACGGCGGATCGCTGTCCGGCGAGCACGGCGACGGGCAGGCGCGTGCCGAGCTGTTGTCCCGCATGTACCCGCCGGAGATCCTCGCGTTGTTCGAGCGGTTCAAGGCGATCTGGGACCCCGGCGACCTGCTGAACCCGGGCAACCTCGTGCACCCGCGCGCGCTCGACGCGGACCTGCGGTTCGACGGGCCGGTGCGGTCGCTGCCACTCACCTTGAAGTACCCGCACGACGGCGGCAGCCTGGCGACGGCGACCCGGCGGTGCGTCGGCGTCGGGGCCTGCGTCGACAAGTCGTCCGGCGTGATGTGCCCGAGCTACATGGTCACCGGTCGCGAGGAGCACTCCACGCGCGGCCGGTCGCACCTGCTGTTCGAGATGATGCGTGGCGAGACGATCACCGACGGCTGGCGGTCTTCCGAAGTGCTGGAGGCGCTGGACCTGTGCCTGGCGTGCAAGGGATGCCTGTCGGACTGCCCGGTCAATGTGGACATGGCCTCGTACAAGGCGGAGTTCCTGCACCAGCACTACCGGGGACGGCTGCGCCCGGCGAGCCACTACACGCTCGGGTTCCTGCCGGTGCTGTCGCGGCTGGCTTCGGCGGCGCCGCGGCTGGCGAACCGCGTGCTGGGCGGGCGGCTGTCCGGGCTGGTGAAGAAGGCGGGTGGGATCACGCCGGAGCGGTCGCTGCCGCGGTTCGCGCCGCGGACGTTCCGGCGCGGGTTCCGCGGGCGGGAGCAGGGCCGTCCGCGGGTGGTGCTGTGGCCGGACACGTTCACGAACTTCCTGTCGCCCGAGGTCGGTCACGACGCGGTGCGGGTGCTGGAGCACGCCGGGTTCGACGTGGTGCTGCCGTCGTCGTCGGTGTGCTGCGGGCTGACCTGGATCTCGACCGGGCAGCTGGGCGTGGCGCGGAAGGTGCTGCGGCGGACGTTGCGGGTGCTGCGGCCGGAACTGGAAGCCGGGACTCCCGTGGTCGGCCTGGAGCCGAGCTGCCTCGCCGTCTTCCGGCACGACTCGCGGGAGCTGCTGGACGAGGCGGAGCTGCACGGCCTGCCCTCGCAGGCGTTCACGCTGGCCGAGTTCCTGGAACGCTACGCACCCGACGTGGAGTTCCCGCGGGTCGAGGCCACGGCCATCACGCAGCAGCACTGCCACCAGCACGCGGTGGTGGGCAACGCGGCCGAGGAGCGCCTGCTGCGCCGGGTGGGCGTGGCGAACCGGACGCTCGACTCGGGCTGCTGCGGGCTGGCCGGGAACTTCGGTGTCGAGAAGGGCCACTACGAGGTGTCGGTCGGCGCGGCCGCGCGGGTGCTGGTGCCCGAGGTGAACGCGGCTTCCCCGGACACGATGGTCCTCGCGGACGGGTTCAGCTGCCGCACCCAGATCGACGACCTCACCGGCCGCGAGGCGCTGCACCTCGCGCAGGTGCTGGCCCGCGCGCTGGACGACGGCGTTAGTCAGCGTTAACGTGGGGGCATGGTGAGTGTGCGTGAGCTGGGGCTTCCGCAGCGGGAGGCGTCCCGTGCGGAGCTGCCGGAGCGGGTCACGATCTGGGAGGTCGGGGCGCGTGACGGGTTGCAGAACGAACAGGCGATCGTCGGGCTGGACACGAAGCTGGAGTTCCTGGACCGGTTGGCGGCGGCCGGGCTCGGCACGCTCGAAGCGACGAGCTTCGTGCACCCGAAGTGGGTCCCGCAGCTCGCGGACGCCGACGACCTGCTGGCGAAGCTGGAGCGACGCGAGGGCGTGCGGTACCCGGTGCTGGTGCCGAACGAGCGGGGCCTGGACAGGGCGCTGGCGCTCGGGGTCGAGTCGATCGCCATCTTCGGCAGCGCCACGGAGACGTTCGCGCGCAAGAACCTGAACCGTTCGTTCGACGAGCAGTTCGCGATGTTCGAGCCGGTGGTGCGCCGGGCCCGGCACGAGGGCCTCCAGGTGCGCGGATACTTGTCGATGTGCTTCGGCGACCCTTGGGAGGGAGCCGTGCCTGTCGACCAGGTGGTCGCGGCGGGTCGGCGCCTGCTGGACATGGGATGCTTCCAGTTGTCCCTGGGAGACACGATCGGGGTGGCGACGCCCGGTCACGTCGAGGCGGTGCTCGCGGCGTTCCCGGAGGTCGACTCGCTGGCCGTGCATTTCCACGACACGTACGGACAGGCGCTGTCGAACACGCTGGCGGCGCTGAGGTGTGGGGTGACCACTGTGGACTCCTCGGCGGGCGGTCTCGGCGGATGCCCCTACGCGAAGGCGGCCACCGGGAACCTGGCGACCGAGGACCTGGTGTGGATGCTCGACGGTGTGGGTGTCGAGCACGGGGCGGACCTGGACTCGCTGGTCTCCACGAGCGTCTGGATGGCGGAGCGTCTGGGGCGGCCCAGCCCTTCACGCGTCGTGAAGGCCCTCACTGGTTCGTAGACCGCTACGCGGGATCCCGCGCTGCCCGGCTTGGGCGCCGGCTCGGCGCCCGGAGCGGCAAACACGGTGCCCGGAGCGGCAAACACGGTGCCCGGAGCGGCAAACACGGTGCCCGGAGCGGCAAACACGGTGCGTCCGCGCCGTGTTTGCCGCTCGCGCTGGCGTGTTGGCCCTTCCGGGCGGCGTGTTGGCCCCTCCGGGACGCTTTCATCCGCGCGCAGCGCAAACACCCGCGTAGCGGCTACGAAAGAGTCAGCACTGGCCGGTCGCGAAGAGCAGCCGGTGCGCGATGGACTTCCACAACGCGAGGTGCGGGTCGTTCGCCGGACGGCGGCGGCTCTCGAAGGCGTAGGGCAGCGCCGCGCCGCGCATGCTGGTGAACAGCACTTCGCCCAGCTCGGGGTAGTTCGGGTGCGCGACCACCGCCGGTCCCCAGATCCGCTCGCCGACCCGGCGGATCGCCTCCCGCAGCGCCCGCTCCTCCGGTCGCAGCGCCGCGGCCAGTGCCGGATTGGTCCGCGCCGCGGTCCACAATTCGACCGCCGCCCAGAACACCGGCTCGTGGAAGGTCGTCCACAGCAGCTCGATGCACCGGTCGACCCGCCGCGGCCCCTCCGGTTCGCCCGCGAGCTGCTCGGCGACCTGCTCCTCGATCTGCGTCAGCCGCGTCTTCGTCAGGTGCTGCGTCGCCGCGACCAGCAGCTCGTCGCGCGAGGGGAAGTGGTGCAGGAGGCGCCCGCGGGACACTCCGGCCTTGGCCTGGATGGCCAGCGTGGACGCGCCGGAGTAGCCCAGCTCGACCAGGCACGCCACGGCCGCGTCGAGGATCAACGTCCGCGTGCCTGCCGCGCGGTCCTGCCGGTTCCGGGTTTCGGTCACCACGGGGCTCACCATAACCCGTTAACAGTCGGTGTTGACTGTTACGCCGAATCCTTGCACTCTCGCAGGGGAGTCCACGGTTCGAGGAGGAGCCGCATGTACCCGGGTACCCACGCCGACGCCGATCCGGACAAGGCCGCGGTGATCATGGCGGGCTCCGGGGAGCGGCTGACCTACGGCGAGCTCGACGAGCGTTCCGCGCGCCTGGCCGACGCCCTGACCAGCGCCGGTCTCGGCCGCGGTGACACCGTCGCGGTGCTGAGCGACAACAACGCGCGCGCCTACGAAGTCTACTGGGCCGCGATGCGCTCAGGCCGCTACGTGGCCGCTGTCAACAGCCATCTCGCGCCCGCCGAGGTCGCCTACATCGTCACCGACAGCGGCGCGAAGGCCCTGGTCGTCTCGGCCGCACTCGGCCCGTTGGCGGCCGCGGTCGCCGCACTGCTCCCGGACGTGCCGGTCAAGCTCGTCTACGGCGGCGGGACCGGCGGCTACGCGGGCTACGACGAGTTCCTGGCCACCGGCTCATCCGAGCGTCCCGCCGACCAGCCCTCGGGCGCGGACATGCTGTACTCGTCCGGCACCACCGGCCGTCCCAAGGGCATCAAGGTCGACCTGCCCGACCGGCAGATCGACGAGCCGGGCGACGTGCTCACCCCGGTGCTGCGGCACCTGTACGGCTTCGGCCCGGACATGACCTACCTGTCCCCGGCGCCGGTCTACCACGCGGCGCCGCTGCGGTTCGGCGCGGTCGTGCACCGCCTGGGTGGCACGGTGGTGATGATGGAGCGCTTCGACGCGGAGGCCGCGCTGCGCGCCATCGAGACCTACCGCGTCACGCACAGCCAGTGGGTGCCGACGATGTTCGTGCGGATGCTCAAGCTGCCCGGCGACGTCCGTGCCCGCTACGACCTGACCGGCCATCGCGTCGCGGTGCACGCCGCCGCGCCGTGCCCGGTCGAGGTCAAACGCGCGATGATCGACTGGTGGGGCCCGGTCCTGTCCGAGTACTACGCCTCCACCGAGGGCGCCGGGATGACCTTCATCGACAGCGAGCAGTGGCTGGCCAAGCCCGGTTCGGTGGGCCGCGCGGTGGTCGGCGTCGCCAGGATCTGCGACGACGCGGGCGAACTGCTGCCTGCCGGTGAGGTCGGTACCGTCTACTTCGAACGCGACGAGGTCCCGTTCACCTACCACGGCGACGAGGTCAGGACGCGCGAGGCGCAGCACCCCGCGCACGAGACGTGGACGACCACGGGCGACGTCGGCTACCTCGACGAGGACGGCTTCCTCTACCTGACCGACCGCAAGGCATTCATGATCATCTCTGGCGGGGTGAACATCTACCCGCAGGAGATCGAGGACGTGCTCGCCCTGCACCCCGCGGTGTTCGACGTCGGCGTGATCGGCGTGCCGGACGACGAGATGGGCGAGGTTGTCAAGGCCGTCGTCCAGCCCGCGCCCGGCATCCCGCCCGGCCCGGCGCTCGAAGCCGAACTGCTGGCCTACGTCCGCGGGCGGATCGCGCGCTACAAGGCGCCCCGCAGCGTGGATTTCGCCGAAGAACTGCCCCGCACCCCAACCGGAAAACTGGTCAAGCGGCGGCTCAAGGAACGGTACGCGGCCCCCGCCGCAGCGACGCAGAAGGAGGAGCCGTGCGAGACGCGGTGATCGTGGAAGCGGTGCGGACGCCCGTCGGCAAACGTGACGGCGGCCTGTCCGGCGTGCACCCGGTGGACCTGTCGGCGCACGTGCTGCGCGGCCTCGCCGAACGGGCCGGGATCGACCCGGCCGAGATCGACGACGTCGTGTGGGGCTGCGTGAGCCAGGCGGGCGAGCAGACCGGCGACATCGGCCGCAACGCCGTGCTCGCGGCCGGCTGGCCGGAGAGCGTCACCGGCGTGACCGTCGACCGGCAGTGCGGCAGTAGTCAGCAGAGCGTGCACTTCGCGGCCGCCGGGTTGATCGCGGGTCACTATGACGTCGTGGTGGCCGGTGGCGTCGAGTCGATGAGCCGCGTGCCGATGGGCTTTTCCGCTCAGGGCACGAATCCGCTCGGCGAGCAGGTGCTGGCCCGCTACGGCGGCGTGCGGCCCAACCAGGGCATCGGCGCGGAGATGATCGTCGAGCGGTGGGGCTTCTCCCGTCAGCAGGTCGACGAGTTCTCGCTGGCCTCGCACGAAAAGGCCGCCGCGGCGCAGGATTCCGGCGCCTTCGACGATCAGCTCCTGCCGATCGGGGACGTGACCGCGGACGAGGGTGTGCGCCGCGGTGGCTCGCTGGAGAAGCTGGCCAAGCTCAAGCCCGCGTTCCGCGAGGACGGTGTCATCACGGCGGGCAACAGCTCGCAGATCAGCGACGGCGCGGCCGCGTTGCTGATGACGACCAGCGAGAAGGCCGCCCAGCTGAGCCTGCGGCCGATCGCGCGCGTGCACACCGCCGTGCTCGCTGGTGACGATCCGGTCATCATGCTCACCGCGCCCATCCCGGCGACTCACAAGGCGTTGACGCGCAGCGGCCTGGCGGTGTCGGACATCGGCGTGTTCGAGGTCAACGAGGCGTTCGCGCCGGTGCCGATGGCCTGGCTCGCCGAGACCGGTGCCGACGCCAAGACGCTCAACCCGCACGGCGGCGCGATCGCGCTCGGTCACCCGCTCGGCGGCAGCGGCGCGCGGATCATGACCACGCTCGTGCACCAGATGCGCGACGCCGGTATCCGCTACGGCCTGCAGACCATGTGCGAGGGCGGCGGGCAGGCCAACGCGACGATTCTGGAGTTGGTGTGATGAGCGAGTTCCGCGAGAAGGTGCGTGCCTGGCTCGCCGAGAACGTGCCGGGAGACGAGGACCTGGAGAGCGCCAAGCGGTTCCAGGCCGCCCTCTACGACGCCGGGCTGTCCGGCATCACCTGGCCGACGGAGTTCGGCGGGCAGGGGCTCACCGCCGCCGAACAGCAGATCTTTGACTCCGAGGTCGCCAACTACGACCTGCCGACCTCCGTGTTCCGCATCGGCATGGGCATGTGCGGGCCGACGATCGTCGACCTGGGCACGCCCGAGCAGAAGGCCCGCTACCTCCCGCCGTTGCTGCGCGGCGACGAGATCTGGTGCCAGCTGTTCTCCGAGCCCGGCGCCGGGTCCGACGTCGCGAGCCTGCAGACCCGCGCGGTCCGCGATGGCGACGAGTGGGTGATCAACGGTCAGAAGGTGTGGACGACCGTCGCGCACGTCGCCGACTTCGGCGCGCTGCTCGCCCGTACCGATGCGGACGTGCCCAAGCACCAGGGTCTGACGATGTTCCTCATCGACATGCGCGACCCCGCGGTGACGGTGCGGCCGTTGAAGGACATGACCGGCCGGGCGCCGTTCAACGAGGTGTACTTCGAGGACCTGCGCCTGCCCGCGGACGCCGTGCTCGGGCGGGTCGGTCAGGGCTGGCTGGCCGCGGTCACCATGCTCGGCCACGAGCGCGTGTCCATCGGCGGGTTCGTGCGCAAGCGCAACGATCCGCTGGCGCACGCCAACCTCGCCGAAACGGCCCGCCGGTTCGGGCGCGACGTTGATCCCGTCGTGCGGGCCGAGCTGGCGAAGTTGTACGCGGCGGAACGCGCACTGGTCCTGTTCAACACGCGGCTGCGGCAGGAGGCCGAGGCGGGCACCCCGCCGGGCGCGCGCGGCTCGGTCGCCAAGCTCGCCGGTGCGCAGCTGATGCAGCAGGCCGTCGCGGTCGCCGGGACGATCGGCGGACCGCGAGTGACCGCTTGGGACCCGGACGACGCGGCCGGGGACGAGCTGGCACTGGCGATCAACCAGGCACCGTCGTCGAGCATCGCCGGTGGCACCGACCAGATCCAGCGCACGATCATCGGGGACCGGATCCTCGGTCTGCCCCGCGAACCCGTCCTCGACCGTGACGTGCCCTTCCGCGAACTGCGGGTCGGCACGCAGCGGCCCGCCTGAAAGGAGAGGGATCGTGCAGCTGGTGCTCGACTCCGAACAGCAGCAACTACGGTCGACGGTGCGGAAACTGCTCGCCGACCACAATCACCTCCGGTCCGTCGTGGACGGTGACGAGACCTACGACCGCGTGCTGTGGAAGCACCTGGCCGGGCTGGGCCTGACCGGGCTCGTCGTGCCGGAGGAGCACGGCGGCGCGGGCGCGGGACACGTCGAACGGTGCGTGGTCCTGGAGGAACTGGGCCGCGCGCTGGCGCCGGTACCGTTCTTCGCCTCCGCCGTGCTCGCGGCGGACGCCCTGATGGCGCTGGGGGACACCGAAGTCCTGCCCGCGCTGGCCTCCGGCGAGAAGATCGGCGCGCTGGTCGTCTCACAAACCTGGGGGCCTTCGGCGGTCACGGCCACCGAACGTGACGGCGGCTGGGTCCTGGACGGGCAGGCGTCGTTCGTGATTTCCGGTGACGTCGCCGACGTCTTCGTGGTGTACACCTCCGATGGGTGGTTCGTCGCGGAGGAAGCGCAGCGGAAGACACTGACCACTTTGGACCCGACGCGGGGGCAGGCGAAGCTGGAGTTCGCGGCGGCACCGGCCCGTCGGCTCGACGCGGCGGATCCGGCGGCGGTGCTGGAGAAGGTGCGTGACCTCGCCTCCGTGGCGCTGGCCGCGGAGCAGGCGGGCGGCATCGCGAAGGTGCTGGAGACGACCGTCGAGTACGCCAAGGTCCGGGTGCAGTTCGGCCGCGCGATCGGCTCCTATCAGGCGGTCAAGCACGCGTGCGCGGACCTCTACAGCACGAGCGAGCGCGTGGAATCCCTGCTGCGGCACGCCGCGTGGGTGGCCGACAACGCGCCGGAGGAACTGCCGCTGGCCGCGGCGGCCATCCAGGTGTTCACCGCTCCCGCCTGCTTCGAGGCGGCCCGGTCCGGGCTGCAGCTGCACGGCGGCATCGGCTACACCTGGGAGCACGACGCGCACCTGTACTACAAGCGGGCCAAGAGCAGCGAGCTGCTGTTCGGCGGCCAGGACGAGCAGCTGGCCCGGCTCGCCGGGTGTCTGGCGGAAGGTTCGTGACCGAGCAGGATCCGGTGCTGCTGAGCCGCGCGGGCGCGGTGGCGACCGTGACGATCAACCGGCCGCACCGCAAGAACGCGATCGACCTCGCGACCTGGGACGGGTTGCTCGACGCGTTCCGCGAGGTGGAGCGGGCCGACGACGTGCGGGTCGTCGTCGTCACCGGCGCCGGCGGGGAGTTCAGCGCGGGCGCCGATCTGAGTGCGGACGGCGGGGAGCATCCGTTGACCCGGATGCACCGGTTGAACGACGTCGCGCTGGCGTTGAACGAAATCGCCAAGCCGACGATCGCGAAGGTCGACGGCGTCGCGGTCGGCGCGGGCTGGAACCTCGCGCTCGGCTGCGACCTCGTCGTGGCGACCGAGCGGGCGCGGTTCAGCCAGATCTTCGCCAGGCGCGGCCTGTCGCTGGATTTCGGCGGGTCGTGGCTGCTGCCGCGGCTGGTCGGGATGCAGCAGGCGAAACGGCTCGCGCTGCGGGCGGAGATGATCGGCGCGGACGAGGCCCGCGAGCTCGGGCTGGTCACCTGGGTGCGGCCCGCCGACGAGCTGGATTCCTTTGTGGACTCGCTGGCGGCGGAACTCGCCGGGCTGCCGCCGGTCGCGCTGTCGTTGAGCAAGAAGCTGCTCGAAGAGGGTTCGACCCGGACGTTGCGCGAGGCCCTGGAGGGGGAGGCGCGGGCACAGACGGTCAACTTCGCGACCGAGGACGCCCCGGCGGCGTTCGAAGCGTTCCTGCGGAAAACCGAAGTGAAGTACACGGGACGATGGGCGGTACGGTGAGTTACGGTGAGATCACTTACGAGGTCTCCGATGGCATCGCGACGATCACGCTGAACCGGCCGTCGCGGCTGAACGCGTTCACGCTGGAGATGGCGCACGAGCTGGTCGCGGCGTTCGACGAGGTGGATGCCGACGACGCGGTGCGCGTGGTGGTGGTGACCGGCGCGGGCCGCGGGTTCTGCGCGGGTGCGGACCTGGAACGCGGCGCGGGCACGTTCGACAAGAACGCGATCGGTGACGTCAAGGGGTTCGGTGAGATCGACGGCGTGCCGCGCGACGCCGGTGGTTCGGTGGCGCTGCGGATCGCCGCGTGCAAGAAGGTCGTGATCGGGGCGTTCAACGGGCCCGCGGTGGGTGTCGGCGTGACGATGTCGCTGCCGATGGACATCCGGATCGCCAGTGAGAGCGCCAGGTTCGGGTTCGTGTTCGCCCGGCGCGGGATCCTGCTGGAGGCCGCGTCGTCCTGGTTCCTGCCGCGGGTGGTCGGGATCTCGCAGGCGATGGAGTGGGTCGCGACCGGGCGCGTGTTCGATGCGGCGGAGGCGCGCGCGGGCGGGCTGGTGTCGCGGGTGGTGCGGCCGGACGAGCTGATCCCGACGGCGCTGTCGATCGCGCGCGAGATCGTGGACAACACGTCGGCGGTGTCGGTCGCGGTGTCGCGGCAGTTGCTGTGGGGCATGCTCGGCTCGTCCACGCCGTGGGACGCGCACCGGGCGGACTCGGCGGCGCTGCTCCAGCTCGGCGCGGGCAAGGACGCGATGGAGGGTGTGATGGCCTTCCTGGAGAAACGCTCGCCGAGCTTCCCCGGCCGCGTCACCACGGACTACCCTGCCGGCATCCCCCCATTTCCCGGCTCCCCGTGACCCCGCCTCGCGAGTTCCGCGTTCGGCGCTGCCGCCCGGCGGTCGAGGCGGCGAGCTTCCTCGACGGCCTCGCTGCGCACGGAGTCACGTGGGAGGTCCGCTGCCCCGCGTGAGCTGGTCCAGCTGGGTCTGGAGCTCGTCGAGGCGGGCGTGCAGCAGCGCCACCTCCGCCGAGAGCAGGGGCACCATCTCGGGACCGGCCGCCTGCGCGCCCGTGGTGAAGGCGACCGCGCGGTCGTCCCGGTGCACCGGCACCCCGGCCAGGCGGCCGAAATGCTCCAGCGTCAACGGCGGCCGGTTGCCGGCGCAGGTCGAGCACACCGGCAGCAGCTTGCGCCAGCCCACCACGCCGGTGCCGGTCGCGACGAACACCTGCGCGGGCCACCCGCACGCGCACAACCCGGCGTGCACGGCCCGCACCGTCTGCCGCGAGTACCGCAGCCCCCGCTCGTAGCGGAAGTAGCGCCCGGCGGCGTCCACCTCCAGCAGCACGCTCTGCTGGTACTGCGGATCGCAGGCGAGCGCACGCGCGTCGGTGAGCTCGTGGAAGCAGTAGAAGCCGCAGTCGCACAGCCGCGACGGGCTCTGGTGGCGGCTGCTCTGCGCGCACTTCGCCTCGGCCTCGACGCGGTAGGCGTAAGTGCGGCCGAGTGACACCCCGGTGAACCCGGCATCGGTGCCCTCGGCGGAGAGCATCGGGTAGGCGAGTTTGTAGCCGTGCAGCGGGACGTCGCGCCGTTCCTGGGGCATGCGGCGCAACGACAGCCTGCCCGCCATGGCTCAGCGGTCGGCGGCGACGGGTTCGGGACGCGCGGGTTGCGGGGTTTCGACGGTCTCGGGGCGCTCCTCGACCGGTGCGATCTCTTCGGCCCCGGATTCTTCGACGACGCCCACGGCAAGCTTCCGGCCCAGTCTCATCGCAGCCTCCTCGCGGATCACAGTGCGTATTTCCAGCGTGACCCGTGAACGCGGCGATGTCCAGAGCTATTCGAAACGCGCGGTGTCCCCGGCACCCTTCCGGACGATCTCCGGCTCGTCACCGGAGAAGTCGATCACCGTGGTGGGTTCGGTGCCGCAGTCGCCCGAGTCGACCACGGCGTCGACGACGTGGTCCAGCTCGTCCTTGATCTCCCAGCCCTGCGTGAGCGGCTCGTCGTGGTCGGGCAGCAGCAGCGTGCTCGACACCAGCGGCTCACCCAGCTCGTCGAGCAGCGCCTGCACGACGACGTGGTCCGGGATGCGCACGCCGACGGTTTTCTTTTTCGGGTGCAGCAGCCGCCGCGGCACCTCCTTGGTGGCCGGGAGGATGAACGTGTAGCTGCCCGGGGTGGCGGCCTTGATCGCGCGGAAGACGGTGTTGTCGATGTGCACGAACTGGCCGAGCTGGGCGAAGTCGCGGCAGACGAGCGTGAAGTGGTGCCGGTCGTCGAGGTGACGGATCGAGCGGATGCGGTCCAGGCCGTCCCGGTTGCCGAGCTGGCAGCCCAGCGCGTAAGCGGAGTCGGTCGGGTAGACGATCAGGCCGTCCTGCCGCAGGAGGCCGACGATCTGCCCGATCGAGCGACGCTGGGGATTGTCCGGATGCACGTCGAAGTACTTCGCCATTCTCCGAGCTTAGGACTTCCGCCGACACCCGTGACCGACTCCGCCACGAACCGGGATCAGTTGCTCGTGAACGACCACAGATTGTTGTAGGATGCGAGAGCAGCGCTCTGCTTCACACCACCCTGGACTGTCTTCTTGGCGCTCTCACCCCAGTTCCACGTGCACTTCGCCCAGGTTCCGCTGCCGTGCGGGTTACGGCAGATCCGGTACTCGACACCGCTGGTGGCCACGATGGTTCCGAGTGCCGAGCGTCCGTCGGCCGACCCGTCCTTCACGTAGACGACGTCACCGTCGTAGAGCACGCACACCTGGGTGGATCCCACCGACGAACCGGCTGTTTCACAGCGGTTGTAAGGACTCGGGACGGAGACCTTCGCACCGTTCTTGCAGGCGACGTGCGAATAGGAGCAGGACGACAGGAACCCGGGTTCGGCGGCGGCGCTCGGAGCGGCGGTCAGCGTGATTGTCGCCGCGGCGAGCGTGGTCGTGACGATCAGGGCCGGCCGTTTGCGCAGCCAGGTCCGCGCTGTGTTTCTCACGTGGAACTCCTTGTTCTGGTGCGATGAGGATCGCCGAATTCTGGCCGCGCGGGCTCTCCGTTCGCTGACCGCGCTCGACCGAGATGTGCCTGGTGATGGCAGTGGATGCGGTGCGGGTGCGGGAGGGTGGGTACACCACAGCCTGGGTGTTCTCCTCGTTGCGCCGAGGGGTTGCCGGTGAGAACGGGAGAACGCCAAGCCGGTGCTGATCAGCAACCGGGGCGTGCTGCGGATGGGGTGGGCGGCCGCCGAGACGTCGGCGGCGGGGGCGTGCTGCCGTTGTCCGCCTTGGACCGGCTCCATGTGGACGCACGCTTCGTGCGCGGTTGGGTCACCGCCCTCGCGCGAGCGGGCGGTACCCGCGGCGGCGATCGCGTTCGCGGTGGAGCAGCCGCCGGAGGTCGGCGTGAACGAGATCGTGGTGCGTCCCGCGGCGTAGGTTCTGTGTTGAAGTGGCGGAACCGTTGGAGCATTTGGCGCTGCGCGTGGCTGAGGACGCCGGGCTTCGCTTCGCTACGCCCCTGCGCTGGCGGTTGGCGTTGCTTGCGGCGCGAATGGTCAACTCGCGGTCTGGAACGTGGGACTCGCGCCGCGACGCGAGTCACCGAAGCAGCGACGCCAGCCGCTGGGCCGCGTCGACCACTGTGCGGCCCAGTGCTTCCTCGTCGGGGGCGGAGAACAGTGACAGGCCGATGCTGATCTCGCGGCCCGGCACCATGGCCGACACCCCGATGACCGACGGCGCGATTTCCCCGTAGGACACGGCGAAACCCCGCTTGCGGGCCAGTGACACCTCTTCCCGCTCGCCGTCCACCGCAGGCCCCGAAGCGAGCAGCGCCAGGCCCGCCGAACCACGGTCGATCGGGTCGACCTGGCCCGGCTGGAAGCTCACGTGCATCCGCGCTTGCCGTGGTTCCACGATCATCAGCATCCGGACCTCTTCGGCGTTCTCACGCACCACGAGGTGCGCCGTCGCCTGCGTCAGGTCCGTCAGTTCCTCCAGCACGGGGCGCGCGAGCGTCCGCAGGTCCTGCTCCACCGGCTCGGCCAGGCGCACCAGTCCGGTGCCCAGCGAGATCCGCTTGAACCGGTCCCGGCGGCACAACCGGTGCGCCTCCAGCGTCCGCACGAGCCGGTGCGCGACCGTCCGGTGCACGCCGACCCCGTCGGCGATCTCCGTCAACGTCATCCCCTGCGGGTGCGCGACGAGCAACTCCAGGATCTGCAGGCCGTTGTGCAGCGTTTTCGACATCCCCGAGTCGACTTCGGACACGCGGGCACCCCCTTGACGACCAGCCGGACCGCGACCTACTGTTTCCGTAGTTCGCACGCTGCGTGCGATAATAGCACGCCGAGCCGGTTGTGCAAGCCCCGCAGGAGGTCATCGTGGACGTGGAGACGCTCGCGCTCGTACACCAGCTGTACGGCGCGCAGAGCCACTACATCGACGAGGGCCACGCTGCCGAATGGGCCGCCACCTTCGCCCCGGACGGTGAGTTCCACTCGCCCAGCTACCCCGCCCCGGTGACCGGCACCGCCGCGCTCACCGAGTTCGCCGAAGTTTTCGCGAAACAGCCGGGCGTCACGCGCCATGTGCTGACCAACCTCCACGTGATGCCCTCGGGGGACGAGCTGACCGTGCACGCCTACCTGCAGATCGTGCGCACCCTGCCGGACAGCCCGTCCGAACTGCTGCGCCAGACCACGATCACCGACCGCCTGGTCCGGTACGCGGGCAGCTGGCGCATCCAGCGGCGAGAGGTGCGCCGCGACGACACACACAGCAAGGAGAACAACGAATGAGCGACACACGCGCCCAGCACGAGCCGATGACGGCCGTCTACCCGGAACTCGCGGGCAAGGTCGCGGTCGTCACCGGCGCGGCCCGCGGGATGGGCGCGCGCTTCACCGCGGCACTGGCCGCGCGCGGCGTGCACGTCGTCGGCGCCGACATCAACGAAGAGCAGATGCTCGCCACCGCGACCGAGATCAATACCGAACTCGCGCAGACCGCCAAGCCCGGCCAGGTCGTCGGCACCCGCATCGACGTCACCAAGCCGGAAGACCACGAAACCGTGGCGCAGCTGGCGCTGGAGCGGTTCGGGCGCCTCGACTTCTGGGTCAACAACGCCGGCATCTTCCCGTTCGCGCTCGCCGGTGAGATCACGCCGGAGCAGATCGACTCGACGTTGAAGGTCAACGTCGAAGGCGTGCTCTACGGCGCGCAAACGGCCGCGCGGCACATGGAACCGGGCAGCGCGATCGTGAACATGTCGTCGGTGTCGGCGGTCCGCGTGCGCCGGGGCCGCGGCGCCTACTGCACGTCGAAGGCCGCCGTCGCGCACCTCACCGAAAGCCTCGCCGTCGAGTTCGGCGATCAGGGCATCCGGGTCAACTCGATCGCCCCCGGCTACATCGACACCGAAATGACCCGCTGGGTCAAGGAGGACCCGGCCGCGCTGCGGCACGCGCTCGACGTCGTGCCGCTGCACCGGCTCGGCTCGCCGGAGGAGGTCGTCGGCCCACTGCTGTTCCTGCTCTCCGACAGCGCGCGGTACGTGACCGGGCACAGCATCGCCGTCGACGGCGGGTCGCGGCATGTCTGAGTACCCGGACACGGTGCTCATCACGGGCGCCGCCGCGGGCATGGGCGCCAGCCACGCCAGGGCGCTCGCGCAGCATGGCACGCACGTGTGCCTGGCCGACATCGCCGACGCGACCCCGGTGGCCGAGGAAATCCGGCACCAAGGCGGTTCGGCGTCCGCGCACGAGCTGGACGTCACTGACCCGGCCGCGTGGTCGCGGGTCGTCGAGGAGATCCGGGGGACCCGCGGTCGTCTCACCGGCCTCGTCAACAACGCCGGCATCTCCCGGCGCCTGGAATTCCTCGACACCACCGACGAGGTCTGGGAGCAGGTCCTGCGCATCAACCTGTTCGGCCCGTTCTACGGCATGAAGGCCGCGGCCGGGCTGATGCGGGACTCCGGTGGCGGCTCGATCGTCAACATCTCCTCGATCTCCGGCCAGATCGGCTACTTCTCGCCCGCGTACTCCTCCAGCAAGTGGGGCCTGACCGGACTGTCCAAATCGGCCGCGGGCACCTTCGCGAAATGGGGGATCCGGGTCAACTCCGTCCATCCCGGACTTGTCGAGACCGCGCTGCTGGCGGGTGCCGACACGTTCGTCACCTCGGCCGTCGCGAGCATTCCGGCCGGGCGCATGGCGAAGCCGGCGGAGATCACCGAGGCGGTGTTGTTCCTGCTCTCGCGGCGCTCCAGCTACATGACCGGCAGTGAGGTCACCGTGGACGGCGGTCTGGTGTCCAACGGCCTCTACCACCGCATCATCGCCGAGACCGGAGGGGACCTCGCATGAGTGACGACTGGGACGTCGTGGTCGTCGGTGGCGGTGGCGCCGGGCTCGCCGCGGCCGTGACCGCGGCCGAGCAGGGCGCTTCGGTGCTGCTGTTCGAGTCGGAGAAGGAGCTGGGCGGCTCCACGCAGCTGTCCGCGGGCATGTTCACCGCCGCCGGCACGAGCGTGCAGGCCGCGCTGGGCGTCGAGGACTCCGCGGAGCGTTTCTTCCAGCACTACATGGACCTCAACTCCTGGCAGCTCAACCCGGGGCTGATCGAGGCGTTCTGCCGCCACTCGGGCCCCACGCTGGAATGGCTGATCGGCCTCGGCGTGGAGATCCCGGCGAAGGTGTCGGGCAACGCGCACACCCCGGGTCTGTGCCAGGCCGGGGTCGAGGACGTCTGGCGCGGGCACGTACCCAAGGACCAGGGCTACGGCGTGGTCCAGGTGCTCGCCAAGGCGGCTCGCGCGAGGAACGTCGAGGTCGTGCTCAACACCCGGGCCGAGCGACTGATCGACAAGGACGGCCGGGTCGCGGGTGTCGTCGCCGACGGCATCGAGGTGACCGCGGGCGCGGTGGTGGTCGCCAGCGGCGGGTTCGCGCAGGACCCGGACCTGCTGGCCCGCTACTACCCGGCGGCGTTGCGGGCGGGGGAGGACCTGTTCGTCGTCGCCGCCGACGGCAGCCGCGGCGACCACCTGCGCTTCGGCGCGCAGGTCGGCGCGGGCGTCACCGGCGACGGCTGGGGGCTGCTGCTGCCGACCGCCTACTTCCAGCGTCTGCACCACTGGCAGTCGGGTTTCCCGCCGAAATCGCGGATCTACGTCAACGGCGACGGCCGCCGGTTCATGGACGAGGACGCCTCCTACGCGGTGTCCAGCGGCATCATCGAGCAGCAGGGCGGCACGGTGTGGGCGATCTTCGACGAACGGGCCCGCGCGAGCCTGCCCGCCGGGTACGCGCACTGGGACGCCGACCACGTGCTGGCCGAAGCGGAAGCCGGGCGCACGCTGCGCGCGGGGAGTCTCGAAGAACTGGCAGGCAAGGCCGGGATCCCGGCCGACGCGCTGGCCGCGACGGTGCGCCGCTGGAACGGGCAGCTGCCGCACGGCCACGACCCCGAGTTCCTGCGTCACCGCACGCTCGCCAACAAGGGCACGACCGGCAACCCGGACCCGATCGGCGAACCCCCGTTCTACGCCGCGCGCCTGCTGCCCGCGGAGCTGGTGTGCACGCACGCCGGACTGGAGATCGACGCGCGCGCGGCCGTGCGTGACGAACGCGGCGAGGTCATCGACGGCCTGTTCGCCGCGGGTGAGGCCGGAGCCGGGGTGCTCGGCCAGCGGTACGTGGGTGGCGGAAACGCCGTCGCCAACGCCCTGACGATGGGCCGCCTGGCGGGCCGCAGCGCGGTCTGAGACTTCTGTGGACTCAATGAGGAGAGACATGAGCGCACCACTCGCTGCCGGTGACATCGGCAGCCGCACGATTCGCAAGGTCAGCCGCAGAGTCCTGCCGCTGGTCGCGCTGCTGTACGTGTTCAACTACATGGACCGGTCGAACATCAGCTACGCCCAGCTGGGCATGCAGAACGAGCTGCTGATCACGGCGGCCGTGTTCGGCACCGCGTCGGCGATCTTCTTCCTTGCCTACGTCGTGTTCGAGATTCCCAGCAACATGATCATGAAAAAGGTGGGTGCGCGAATCTGGCTCGCCCGCATCGCGATCAGCTGGGGGATCGTCACCGCGATCACCGGGTTCGTGCAGAACATCCCGCAGCTCTACATCGCGCGGATCGTGCTCGGCATCGCCGAGGCGGGCCTCTACCCCGGCCTGCTGCTGTACCTGACGCTGTGGTTCCGCCCGAAGGAACGCGGTCGCGCCATCGCCACGCTCGCGCTGGCCCAGCCGGTCGCGATGATCCTCGGCAGCCTCACCGGCGGCCTGATCCTCGACCACATCCACTGGTTCGGCCTGTCCGGCTGGCGCTGGGTGTTCATCCTGCAGGGCCTGCCCGCCGTGCTGGTCGGCCTGGTCGTGCTGGCCTGGCTGCCGAACAAGCCCGCTCAGGCGAGCTTCCTCTCCGCCGAGGAGAAGGACTGGCTGGACACCGAGATCAACAAGGACTACGCGCCGGAGCAGAAGGAGACCTTCCTGGGTCAGCTGCGGGTCATGAAGGACCGCAAGGTGCTGTACCTGGCCTTCGCGAACCTGTTCGCCGCGTGCGGTCTGTACGGGTTCACCTTCTTCGTGCCGCAGATCGTCAAGCAGATGGACCCGGGCTACTCGGCGACCAACATCGGGTTCCTCGGCGTGATCCCGTGGATCGTCGGCGCCGTCGGGATGCTGGTCGTGGCGCGCAACTCCGACCGCACCGGCGAGCGCCGCGGGCACGTGGTGGCGATGATGCTGCTGGCCGCGGTCGGGCTGTTCGGCACCATCCAGTTCCGGCACACCCCGGTCGCCGCGCTGATCTGCCTGTCGCTGGTCGCGATCGGCGTGCTCGGCTACCTCGCGCCGTACTGGGCGCTGGCCGCGCGGGTGCTGTCGAAGGAACACACCGCGGTCGGGCTGGCGGCGATCAACTCGATCGCGGCACTGGGCGGGTTCTTCGGGCCCTACGTGATCGGCAAGAACGCCACCGCCGACGACGTGTCGGTGGGCCTGTACTTCCCGATCGGCTGCCTCGTCATCTGCGCGGTGATGCTGTGCTTCCTCAAGGTGACGAAGGAACGGCGTGGCGTGGAACGCACGCATCAGGTAGTTTAGGCATTAACTACTTGTTCGGACGTCAGGGGTGCGGTCATGGCGGATGGCGAGCTCGACTTCTGGTCCTTCGTCGAGCTCGCCAACCGCAGGCTCGCCGACGAGTTCGGCTTCCGGCACCAGCTCGCCACCGAGGTGCTGCTGACGCTCAACCGCGCGTCCAACATCGTCACCTACGACCTGGAGTCCAGCGTCCACCGGCCGCGCGGCCGGTCCTGGTCCGGGTTCCGGCTGCTGTTCGTCACCTGGCTGGCCGGCCCGCTGGAGGCCAAGAAGGCCGCCGAGCTGACCGGCATGAGCCGGGCCGCGGTGTCGAACCTGGCCAAGACGCTGGTCGCCGACGGTCTGCTGGAGCGCACGCCCGGTGAGCACGACGGCCGTTCGGTGCTGCTGTCGCTGACCGAGGGCGGCCAGGCCGAGATGGTCGAGGTGTTCCGCGACCAGAACGAGCGCGAGTACGAGTGGACCAACGTGCTCACCGAGGCCGAGCAGCGTGTGCTGGTCATGTTGCTGGACAAGCTGATCACCCACCGCGACCAGTTCGACGTGCGGGGCCGCAACTGATCCTTGCGCTCCGGCAAAGTAGTACATACATTAACTACATAGGACCGGCAAGGAGGCGAGGTCATGGCGTACTACCGGCAGGTCGGCGCGGTTCCCCCCAAGCGGCACACCCAGCACCGCACACCCGAGGGTGGCCTGTACTACGAGGAGCTGATGGGGGAGGAGGGTTTCTCCGCCGACTCCTCGCTGCTCTACCACCGCAACATCCCGTCGGCGATCGTCGGCTCGTCGGTCTGGGAGCTTCCGGACCTGACCACCGAGGCGAACCATCCGCTCAAGCCGCGGCACCTCAAGCTGCATGACCTGTTCGGGGGCGAGGAGTGGAAGTCCCGCGACATCGTCACCGGACGGCGGCTCGTGCTCGGCAACGGCGACGTGCGCATCTCCTACGTCGCGGCAGGCGAGGTCTCGCCGCTCTACCGCAACTCGATCGGCGACGAGTGCGTCTACATCGAGTCCGGTGAGGGCGTCGTCGAGACGGTGTTCGGCGCGTTGTCGTTCAAGCAGGGCGACTACGTGATGCTGCCGCGCGCCACCACGCACCGCTGGCTGCCCGACGGCCAGGTGCGTGCGTACGCCATCGAGGCGAACTCGCACATCACGCCACCCAAGCGGTACCTGTCGAAGTACGGTCAGCTGCTGGAGCACGCGCCCTACTGCGAGCGCGATCTGCACGGGCCGTCCGAACCGCTGCTGGCCGAGGGCACCGACGTCGAGGTGCTGATCAAGCACCGCGGCAGCAGCGGACTTGTCGGCACGCGGTTCGTGTACCCGCAGCACCCGTTCGACGTCGTCGGCTGGGACGGCTGCCTGTACCCGTACACGTTCAACGTCAGCGACTTCGAGCCGATCACCGGGCGCGTGCACCAGCCGCCGCCCGTGCACCAGGTGTTCGAGGGCGACAACTTCGTCATCTGCAACTTCGTGCCCCGCAAGGTGGACTACCACCCGCTGTCCATCCCGGTGCCGTACTACCACTCCAACGTGGACTCCGACGAGGTCATGTTCTACTGCGGCGGCGACTACGAGGCCCGCAAGGGCTCCGGCATCGGGCAGGGCTCGATCTCGCTGCACCCCGGCGGGCATTCGCACGGCCCCCAGCCCGGCGCCTACGAACGCAGCATCGGCGTCGAGTACTTCGACGAGCTGGCCGTCATGGTCGACACGTTCCGCCCGCTCGAACTGGGCGAGGGGGGTCGCGCGGCCGAGGACCCGAACTACGCGTGGACCTGGGCCGGGCGGGGGCCGCAGTGAGCCTGTTCCGTGGATTCCTCGACGACGCGGCGGTGTTTCCGCCGGGCCTCAAGCCCCTGGACCAGGCGGTGCCCGACCATGCGAAGCACCTCGCGTCGGGCTACGGCGAGCTGGTCGGCCCGCTGATCCTGGCCGCACCCGCGCTCGCCGAACTGGGCGCGGTCGTCTCGGATCCGCTGGATCTGGCGGTGACCGCGCCCGGCGGCCCGGCCCAGCTGCCGGACGCTCTGGGCCGGGCCGCCGACCTCCCGGTGCGGCTCGTGGGGTTCGAGGTCGCGGTGCCCGCGGAGTCTTCGGTGCCGGAATTCTTCCGCGCGCTGGAGGTCGCCGGTGACGTACCGGTGTTCGTGGAGATCCCGCGCGACGACCGGCGCGCCGAGGTGATCGCGACCTGCGCGAAGACCGGGCACCAGGCCAAGTTCCGCACCGGCGGGGTGCAGGCTTCGCTCTACCCGGACGAGGCGGAGCTGGCCGCCGCGGTGCTCGCCGTCGTGCGTGCCGGTGTTCCGTTCAAGGCGACCGCGGGCCTGCACCACGCCCTGCGCAACACCGACCCCTCGACGGGGTTCGAACAGCACGGGTTCCTGAACCTGCTGCTGGCGACGGCCGCCGCGCGGTGTGAGGCTTCCGAAAGCGAGCTGGTGGCGTTGCTCGCGGAGCGCGACGGCGCGCGGGTGGCGGAGCTGGTGTCCGAAGTGGACCCGGGTGCGCGCGGGGTGTTCCGCTCGTTCGGGACCTGCAGCATCGACGAACCGGTGGCCGAGCTGGCGGACCTGGGACTGGTCCCGGCCTCGGCGCTGGAAGGAGGAGTGACGGCGTGACCAGGATCGACATCCCCGAAGGCTCGTTGTTCGGGGTGGCCAACCTGCCCTACGGCGTGTTCTCCACGCCCGGCACAGCGCCACGCGTCGGCGTCCGTGCCGGGGATTCCGTGGTGGACCTGGCCGTGGCGCTCGGCGACGACGTGTTCGCCCGCCCGTCGCTGAACGCGTTCATGGCGCAGGGCCACGACCGCTGGGTTGCGGTGCGTCAGCGGATCACCGAGCTGGTCACCGGCGACGTGCCCGATGCGGCGGTCTTCCCGGTGTCCGAAGTGGAGCTGCACCTGCCGGTCGAGGTCGCGGACTACGTGGACTTCTACTGCTCCGAGCACCACGCGTCCAACCTGGGCCGGTTGTTCCGGCCGGACGCCGAACCCCTGATGCCGAACTGGAAGCACCTGCCGGTGGGCTATCACGGGCGGGCCGGGACGGTCGTCGTCTCGGGCACGGACATCGTGCGGCCGTGCGGACAGCGCAAGGCGCCGGACGAGGCCGCGCCGTCGTTCGGCGAATCCCGGCGGCTGGACATCGAGGCCGAACTGGGCTTCATCGTCGGCGTCCCGTCGACACTGGGTTCGCCGGTGTCCACGCAGGACTTCCCGAAGCACGTGTTCGGTGCCGTGCTGGTCAACGACTGGTCCGCGCGCGACATCCAGGCCTGGGAGTACGTGCCGCTGGGCCCGAACCTGGGCAAGAGCTTCGCGACGTCGATCTCGCCGTGGGTCGTGCCGCTGCTCGCGCTGGACGCCGCCCGCGTGCCGACCCCAGCGCAGGACCCGGAGCCGTTGCCCTACCTGCGGGAGTCCGCGGACTGGGGCCTGGACATCGACCTGTCGGTGGTGTGGAACGGGCAGGAGGTCACGCGCCCGCCCTACCGCGAGATGTACTGGTCGCCCGCGCAGATGCTGGCGCACCTGACGGTCAACGGCGCCTCGTCCAGGACCGGTGACCTGTTCGCGTCGGGGACGATCTCCGGTCCGGAGAGGGACCAGCGCGGCGCGTTCATCGAACTGACCTGGGGCGGCAAGGAGCCGGTGACGGTCAACGGCGAGGACCGCTCGTTCCTCCTCGACGGCGACGAGGTCACCATCTCGGCCACCGCGCCGGGCACAGCGGGCCGCATCGGCTTCGGCGAGGTGCGGGGGAGGATCCTTCCGGCCCGACAATGACGAGACCTGCCCCGGCGTGCGGTCATGCCGGGCCGGAGGGGCGATCAGCGGCCGGTGAACTTCGCCTTCCCCGGCCCCTCCGCGAGGAACGACCGGACCGCGTTGCGCAGGTCCTCCGTGCGGTAGAGGTCCGCGGCGATCGTCGTGATGTGGGTGTTCGCCTCGGCGACGCCGCCTGCCGAGAAGTGGTCCAGCACCTTCTTCGTCGCCGCGTGGGCGCGGGTCGGGCCCTCCGCCAAGGCGGTCGCGAAGGCGCGTGCGGCGGCGTCGAAGCCGTCGTCGGGCAGGACGCGGTTCACCACACCCCAGTGCTCCAGCGCCGAAGCCGGGTACCGCTCGCCGGTCATGACGAACTCCTTCGCCCGGCCGACGCCGGCCCGCGCGGCCAGCCGCTGCGTGCCGCCCATCGTCGGCGTCAACCCGACCACCTTCTCGACCAGGCCGAACGACGCACTCGACGCCGCCAGGATCAGGTCGCACGCCACCGCGACCTCGAACGCCCACGTCAGGCACAACCCGTGCGCCGCGAACACCGTCGGGATCTCCAGCGCCGCGATCTTCTCCGGCAGCGCCAGCATCCGGTCGAACATCTCCTTGGCCTGCTCCGGCGTCTCCTGCGCCGCGAACAGCGACACGTCCACCCCGCCGCTCACGATCTTGCCCTCGGCACGGACCAGCAGGGCCCGCGCGTCCCCGAGGCGGTCCAGCGCGGCGTCGAAGTCCGCGTGCAGATCCAGTGTGTACAGGTTGAGCGGCCCCGCGTCGATCGTCAGCACGGCCAGCCCGCTCGGCTCGGTCTCCAGGCGCACAGTCACAAGCCCGAACCCTAGACGGGCGCGCCCGGAGCACGGCGATCACCGCCTCAGCGGGTCCGGCCCGGCACCCTCGCGGGCCACCCGCGGCTGACGTTCGTGGCGGCGCGTTCCGGTCACTGAGTTGATCCGCGACCGGGTCCGGCGCGAATGTTGCACAATCGAAGGGTGCGCCGCGGGCAGGGCGGTGCGGACACCTTTCGGGAGGCGTGGACTGATGAGCCGCACGGGGCCGGCCGCGCGGGAGGCGATGCCGCCCGAGGCGGTGCTGACCCCGGCCGCGGTGGCGAGCCGGCTCGGTGTCGCGGTCGCGACGCTGCGGAGCTGGGACCGCAGGCACGGCCTCGGCCCGAGTTCCCGCGAGCCGGGGCGGCACCGCCGCTACACGGCCGGCGACCTGCGGCGCCTGGAACGGGTGGTGCACCTCGTGCGGCAGGGCGTCCCGGTGGCCAGTGCGGCTGCGACGGTGAGCACGGGCGCCGCGCCCCCGGCAACGATGCCGGGGGAGCTGCCGGACCGTGTCGCCTCCCGGCGGCGACGCTCCCTGCGCGGTGCAGCGGAGAAACTGGACCCGGACGCCTTCCGCCGCATCGTGGTCGGCTTTCTCGACCGTCACGGCACGGTGGACACCTGGCAGAAGCTGCTCGTGCCGTTCCTGCGGGAGCTGGGGGAGCGCTGCGCCGAGCCGGGCGGCCCGGTCGAGGTCGAGCATCTGGCCACCGACGGCATCATCGCCGCACTGCACGCCATCCCGCCCGGCACCACGAGCGCCGCGTCGGTCCTGCTGGCCTGCGCCCCGGACGAACAGCACTCCCTGCCGCTGGAAGTGCTGCGCCACGCTCTCGCCGAACGCGGCCGCGGCACCATCTCGCTGGGCGCCCGCGTACCACCGCACTCGCTCGTCACGGCCGTGGCAACCCGCAGACCCGCGGCCACCGTCGTCTGGGCGCATACGGAGGATCTGGCGAGGCAGGTCCCGGTCGGGGAACTGACGGACACGCGCCTGTTCGTGGCAGGTCCGGGCTGGGAGCGGGTCGCGGTGCCCACCGGCACGGAACGGCTGCGGACCCTCGCGGAGGCGGTCGAAGCTCTCAGCTGAATTCGTGCCCGAACCGAGCACCACCGTTTACGCGGCCGCTCCAGGAGGAAGCCCACCGGATGGCGACGAAGGAGGCGGGGATCCGGTGAGGACATCCGACGGCCCGCGTGCAGGGGCGGTGCTGGTGACGGCGGCGCTGCAGTTCGTGGCGGGGACGGCCGGGGGAGCGGGCCTGACCGGCGAGCCGGTCGGGGACGTGGCCAACTCCCATCCGACCCTGCTGCTCCCGGCGGGCACGGCGTTCACGATCTGGTCGCTGATCTACGCGGTCCTGCTGGTCACGGCGGTGTGGCAGGCCCTGCCCGCCCAGCGCCACCGCGACGTGCACCGCCGGACGGGATGGTGGCTCGCCGTGTCCGGCGTGCTCAACGCGGCCTGGATCGTGGTGTTCACGCAGCACTGGATCGTCGTGTCCGAGGTCGTCATCGTCGCGCTGCTGGCGTGCCTGCTGACCGCCTTCGCGAAACTGGGCCCCGCCCGCGGCTGGGCCGACCGGCTCCTGCTGCACATCCCGCTCGGGCTCTACGCGGGCTGGGTGACGGCGGCGACGGTCGCCGGAGCCGCGACCACCGGCGCCGCGCTCGGTATCCGCCCGCCGGACACCGTCGCGGTCGTCCTGGCCGGTGCCGCCACGCTCGCCACCGCGGCTGTCACCGTCTGGGTCGTCTCGCGCTGGCGAGCGGTCGCGGGTTACGCGCTCGCCGTCGCCTGGGCACTGACCTGGATCGCCGTCGCCACCCCCGCGACCGCCGTCGTCGCGACCGCGCTGACCGGGGTCGCCCTGGTCGTGGTCGCGGCCGGGCTGCGGCTGGCGCGCGGCGGCCGTTCCGCGACGCTCGGCTGACGCCGTGCGGTGCGTGGTCTTCGGCGCGAGCGGCTACCTCGGCTGCCGCCTCGTCCCTGAGCTGCTGGAGGCGGGCCACGAGGTGCGTGCCGCGGTACGCACGACGGCCAAACTGGACGACGTGCCCTGGCGTCCGCGCGCCGAGATCGTCCGGGCCGACGTCACCGACGCTGCCTCCGTGGCCGCCGCGCTGGACGGCCAGGACGTCGTCTACTACCTGGTCCACGCACTCCACCAGCGCGACTTCGTGCAGCGCGACCGGCTCGCCGCGCACATCGTCGCCGACGCGTCGGCCGAAGCCGGGGTGCGGCGGATCGTCTACCTCGGCGGCCTCACCCCGCCCGGCAAGCTGTCCGACCACCTCGCCTCCCGCGCCGAAGTCGGGCGGATCCTCCTCGAATCCGGCGTGCCCACCGCCGTGCTGCGGGCCGCGATCGTGGTCGGCTCCGGGTCGGCGAGCTTCGAGATGCTGCGCCACCTCACCGAACGCCTGCCCGCGATGGTCACGCCGCGCTGGGTGCACAACCGGGTGCAGCCGATCGCCGTGCGGGACGTGCTGCACTACCTCGTGCACGCCGCGGACCTGCCGCCGGAGGTCAGCCGCGCCTTCGACATCGGCGGCCCGGACGTGCTCACCTACCTGCGGATGATGCGGCGGTTCGCGGCGGTCGCCGACCTCCCGCGGCGGGTGGTCGTGCCGGTGCCGGTGCTCACGCCGAGGTTGTCCGCGCAGTGGATCGACGTCGTCACCCCGGTGCCGCGCAGGATCGCCGTACCGCTGGTCGAGTCGCTCGTGCACGAGGTCGTCTGCCGTGAACACGACATCGCCGAGCATATTCCCGACCCGGAGCCGACGGGCTACGACGACGCTCTCCGCCTGGCGCTGGCACACACCCGCCGCGCCGGGGAGCCGTGGCCCGACCCGCTGCCCTCGGATCCGCTGCCGTCCGATCCGGCGTGGAGCGGCGGATCGGTCTACGAGGACGTCCGCGAATGCCACAGCACCGCCTCGCCGGACCGGCTGTGGGCGGTGGTCGAGTCGATCGGCGGGCACCGCGGCTGGTGGCCGGCGGGCGAGCCCCGTGTGCTGCGGCTGGACTTGCCGCGGGTGGTGCCGGGCCGGGGCTGGCTGGAGTTGTCCGTCACGCCCGAACCGGGCGGATGCCGCTACCGGCAGCGGGCCGTCTTCGAGCCGCGCGGTCTGGCCGGGCACCTCTACTGGAAGGCGGGCGCGCCGGTGCTGGGCGTGGTGTTCGCGGCGATGGCCCAGGGCATTGCCCGGCTGCGTACTCCTGTGACAGCGTGATCGCATGGCCGAGTCCGCGGTCCGGGTCGAGGTCGATGGCCCGGTGCACACCGTCATCCTGTCCCGCCCGCACGCCCGCAACGCGGTCGACGGGCCCACCGCGCGAGCCCTGCTGGAGGCATTCGAGGCGTTCGACGCCGACGATTCCGCCGCGGTCGCCGTGCTCTGGGGCGAGGGCGGCACGTTCTGCGCAGGGGCCGACCTCAAGGCGATGGGCACCGAACGCGGCAACCGCCTCGGCGACGACGGCCCCGGTCCGATGGGCCCGACGCGGCTGCGCCTGGGCAAACCGGTCATCGCCGCGGTCGCCGGGCACGCGGTGGCGGGCGGGCTCGAACTGGCCCTGTGGTGCGACCTGCGGGTCGCCGCGGACGACGCGGTGTTCGGCGTGTTCTGCCGCCGCTGGGGTGTGCCGCTCATCGACGGCGGCACGGTCCGGCTGCCCCGCCTGATCGGCGTGAGCAGGGCGATGGACCTCGTGCTCACCGGACGGCCGGTGCCCGCGGACGAGGCACTGGCGATGGGCCTGGCGAACCGCGTCGTCGCGGCGGGCACCGAACGCGCCGCGGCCGAGGAGCTGGCCGCCGCGCTCGCCCGGCTCCCGCAGACGTGCCTGCGCCAGGACCGGCTGTCGCTGCTCGAACAGGACGGGCTCGACGAGCAGGCCGCGATGGCAGGCGAATGGCGGCACGGCATGGCCTCACTCGCCGAAGCCGCGGAAGGAGTGCAGCGCTTCACGGCGGGCGCCGGGCGAGGTGGCTCGTTCGGCTAGCTTTGCTTTCGAAACATGCTCTACTGACCGTCGTTGATGGCGTTGTTGGTGCCGGTGACGAGCCAGCGGGCCACGTCGTGCAGCTTGCGGTTCGAGTTCTGCGAGGCGCGCACCAGCAGGTGGAACGCCTGGTCGTCGGTGACGCGGTGCCGTTCCATCAAAATCCCCTTCGCCATCGAGATGACGTCGCGGGACTCCAGGGCGCTGCGCAGCTGCTGCTGCGCGCGCGAACCGGCCAGCGCGACCGCCGCGTGTGCCGCGAACAGCCCGCCCACGTGCTCGGCCGACTCGTCGAACGCGTCACGCTCCGAGGAGTACAGGTTCAGCGCGCCCAGCAGCGTTTTCCCCGTGTAGAGGCGGATCGCCAGCATCGAGCGGACCCCGAGCTCGGCGGCACCGGCACCGAACTGCGGCCAGCGCTGGTCCAGGCCGACGTCACCCGTGCGATAGGCGACGTCTTCGAACACGGCGTCCACGCAGGGGCCCTCGCCGAGCTTGTGCTGCAGCTCGTCGAGTCGCGCGACCCGCTCGCTGGACGGGGCGACGGAGGACAGGCTGCCGCCGTCGAGCAGTGAGATCCCCGCGTCCTCGGTTCCCGGCACCGAGCCGGTCACGGTTCGGACGATGTTCGTGACCGTCTGCTCGACGTCCGGCTCCGGCTCGAGCGTGCGCACGACCGCGCTGAGCGCGTCCGCCAGTTCGGGACCTTCGGCGGGTCTGATGAGTTCGTCCGTCACCCGGACAGTCTTATCCATAGCGGTGCGCCGCGACAGAGGCGAGGTCAGATCCCGGGGTCGCGCGGCGGGCTGATGCGGTCCCGGCGGAGCGCCGCCGTCGCGCACGCCACGCACGCGAGGACGAACAGTCCGGCCAGTGCCCACGACCACGCCGCGGCCATGGTCACCGCCAGGTAGACCTCGAGGGCGGCCGTCACGGCGAACGCCACGGCAACCACCGCCCAGAACCACCTGATCGCACGCATGGGAACCACTCCTCGCCGGGTTGCTCCCCCTATCGCCCGCGGACGGCGCTGAGTTACCGCGAGTCCCACCTTCCCGTGGGTGCGCGGCCGCTACGCGTGGTCCTCGCAGTACTTGAGGACCGGCAGGATCGCGCGTTCCGTGCGGGCCTCCGGATCGGGCTCGGCGCAGGCAGCCAGCCTCCTCAGCAGGTCGTCGGCGTCGAGTCCGGTCCCGATCAGCACCAGGCGCGTGCCCGGCGGGCCGTCCCATGGCGAGCGGTGGAACCGCAGGTAGGGCCCGACGGTCTGCAGCAGGAACCGGCCCTCGTGCCCGGGCACCCCGAAGTCCACCGGGCCCTTCATCCGGTACAGCCCGGCGGGCCGTTCGGTCAGGAACGCCAGCAGGCGCCGCGGATGCAGTGGCGTGTCCGAACTGAACTCGACGCTGCCGTAGGCGTCGTGCAGGTGCTCGTGGTGATGCCCGTCCTCGTGCCGCAGGTCGTCGAAGGACAGCTGCCGCGCCACCGGCCGGCGCTCACCGGCGTCGAAGAGCAGGCCGGGGTCGATCGCGCCGAACGAGGCCGGCACCACGGGACGGCCGTCGCTGACCTTGCGGATGAGTTCGACGATGCCGGGATCGTCCCGCTGGTCGGCCTTGTTCAGCACCACGAGATCGGCGAAGCGCAGGTGCTCGTCCAGTTCGGGATGGCGCAGCCGGTTGGTCTCGAACTCGACGGCGTCCACGACCTCGACCAGCCCGCCGTAGGCGATGCGCGGGTTCTCGCTGGCCAGCAGCATCCGTACCAGGTCGCGCGGCTCGGCCAGGCCGCTGGCCTCGATGACGATCGCGTCGATGCCCTGGCCGGGCTCGGCGAGCCGCTCCAGCATCCGGTCCAGGCCCGCGGTGTCCACGGCACAGCACAGGCAGCCGTTGCCCATCGGCAGCATCGCGTCGACCTGGCCGGCGACCGCCAGCGCGTCCACGTTGATGCGGCCGAAGTCGTTGACGATCACCCCGATGCGGTGGTCGCGCGCGTGCGTCAGCAGGTGGTTGACCAGGGTCGTCTTGCCCGAGCCCAGGTATCCGGCGACCAGGACCACGGGAATCGGTTCGCTCTTCACCGCGGGGCAGGATAACGCGCCTTCACACCCGCCAGTGGTATTGCCGCTCCGGTCGGCCGGTCCCGCCGTAGCGCAGGCGCACCTCGGCCCGTCCCGCGGCGACGAAGTGCTCCAGATAGCGCCGCGCGCTGGGCCGCGACAGGTCCGTCGCGCCCGCGCACTCGCTCGCCGACAGGCCATCCGGATGCGCCTGCAGGGCCTGGCGCACCAGTTCGGCCGTCTGCTCGGTCAGCCCCTTCGGCAGCGACTTCGGCGTGCGGGCCCCGAACACGGCGTCCACGTCCTCCTGCCCGGCGGTGCTGCGCTGCGCGAGCCGGTGCAGTTTCCGGTGCAGCGTGGCGAACTCCTCCAGCTGGGCTTGCAGCGCGGACGAGGAGAACGGCTTGATCAGGTAGTGCAGCGCGCCGCCGCGCAACGCGCCCCGCACGGTCTCCACGTCACGGGCGGCGGTGATGACCAGGACGTCGATGTCCTGTGTCGCCGGATCGGCCCGCAGCTGCCGCAGCACCGACAGGCCGTCCAGGTCCGGCAGGTAGATGTCGAGCAGCACGAGGTCGGGCCGCAGCTCGCGCGCCGCCCGCAGCGCCTCCGCGCCGGTGTGCGCGACACCGGCGACGGTGAACCCGGGCGCACGCGCCACATATCCACTGTGGACCTTGGCGACCATGAAGTCGTCGTCCACCACCAGGACCCGGATCACCGCGGCACCTCCGCTCGCAGGGGCAGGACGGCGGTGAACACCGCGCCGTCGGCGTTGTGCACGGCCACCGAACCGCCGCGCCGCTTGCAGGTCTGCCGCGTCAGCGCGAGCCCGAGCCCGCGCTGACCCCCGTGTTCGGCCGCCTTCGTGGTGAAGCCGTGCGCGAACACCTCGGTCGCGATCTCCGGCGCCACGCCCGGACCGGAGTCACGCACCACCACCGACACCGATCCGGCGTCCTGACGGATCTCGACCTCGATCCAGTCGCCGTCGCGGCCCGCCAGCGCGTCCAGCGCGTTGTCGACGAGGTTGCCGACGACCGTGACCAGGTCGGCGGAAAGCTGCTCGTCCACATCGTCCAGTCGCGTGCCGGGCGCCAGGCGCAGGCCGACACCTCGCTCGGCGGCCAGGCTGGCCTTCGCGATGAGCAGGGCCGCGACCGCCGAATCGGCGATGTGCGCGGTCACCTCCTCATGCCACTTCTCGTGGGCCTGGCTGACCAGATCGACGTAGTGGCGCACCTCGTCGTACTCGCCCAGCTCGATCAGGCCGGCGATGATGTGCAGCCGGTTGGTGAACTCGTGGGCCTGCGCGCGGAGCGTGTCGGTGGCGCGGGAGGTCGCTTCGAGTTCCTCGCGCAGCGCGGCCAGTTCGGTGCGGTCCCGCAACGTGACCACCGCGCCGCGCGCGATCGGCATGCGGTTGAGCGCGAGCACGCGCCCGGCGCGCAAACCGATCTGGTCGACACCGCGGGCCCGGCCGGTGAGGACGTCGGTGAGCCGTTCGTTGAGGCCCAGCTCGTCCACGGCGCGCCCGACGCAGTCCTCCGGCAGGGCCAGCAGATCGCGGGCCTGGTCGTTGACGAGGGTGACGCGGTGCTGCGGGTCGAGGCCGAGCACGCCCTCCTTGATGCCGTGCAGCAACGCCTCGCGGTGTTCGGCCAATGCGGTGATCTCGCGTGGTTCCATGCCCAGCGTCTGCCGTTTGACGCGCCAGGTGAGCAGGAGCGACCCGGCGACGCCGACGACGGTGGCGATGCCGAGCAGGGTCAGCGCCGTGCCGGGGGAGTTGGCGATGCCTTCGAAGAAGCCGGGTGTCGCGGTGCCGGCGGAGACGATCCCGACGAGCTGTCCGGCGTCGCCGAGCACCGGCACGTGAGCGACGAGCTGGCCGCTCACGACACCGACCCACGCACGGCCCCGCAGCACCGTCGAGGAGCCCAGCGGCAGCTCGGTGCGCAGCTGGTTCGGATCGGGAGACGTGAGTACGCGCCGGTCGGGCGCCGCGATGATCACCGAATCCGCGCCGGAGAGGGTGCGCGCGCTCTCGGCGAAGGCGGGCAGCGCGTCGCGCCGGACGGGGTCGGCGAGGCTCGCCCGTACCCCGGCGGTCGCGGCGACCTGTTCGGCGACGGCGAGCAGCTTGCGGCCCTGCGTGTCGGTGAAGGTCCGGTCGGACTGCACGGCCGAGTACCCGAACACGCACGCGAGCAGGGCGAACACGATGATCAGCTGCCAGCCCAGCAGCTGGCGGGCCAGCGATCCTTGGGCACCCACGTCCCTCACTATCGCATCCGCGGGCGCGGCGCGGGCCGTGACCACAATGACCACAAGGACCGATAAGCGCGCAACGGGTGACAGCGGCCGTGGCGGGCGGCAGGATGCCCGTCGACGAAGGTCCACAACGAGGTGCGCTGATGAAGAATCGCAAGGCGTGGCTCGCCGTTTTCGGCGCCGCCGCGGCACTCCTGCTCGTTCCCCCGCTGGTGACGGCGGGCGGCGAGGAGACCGGGCCCCAGATCCGGGGTCTGCGGATGATGGTTCCCAACTCGCCCGGCGGCGGCTACGACATCACGGCCCGCACGGCGGTGAAGGCGGTCGAGGACGCCGGGCTCAACGGCAACGTCGAGGTGTTCAACCTGCCCGGCGCCGGCGGCACGGTCGGCCTCGGGCGGCTGGTGAACGAACGTGGTAACGGCAAACTGGCCATGTCCATGGGCCTCGGTGTGGTCGGCTCGGTGTACACGAACAAGTCGCCGTCGTCGCTGCAGGACACGACGGCGGTGGCGAAGCTGACCGAAGAGTCCGACATCATCGTGGTCAGCAAGGACTCGCCCTACCAGACGATCCAGCAGCTGGTGGGGGCGTGGAAGGCCGACCCGGGCAGCGTGCCCGTCGGTGGCGGTTCGGCGCCCGGCGGCCCGGACCACCTGGCGCCGATGCTGATGGCCCAGGCAGCGGGGATCCCGCCGACGCGGGTCAACTACATCCCGTTCGACGGTGGCGGCGAGCTGATGGCGTCCGTGCTGGGCGGCAAGGTGGCGTTCGGGGTCTCCGGCATCGGTGAAACCCGCGACCAGATCGACGCCGGCGCGCTGCGGGCACTGGCGGTGACGGGCCCGGTGCGGGTGCCGGGCATCGACGCGCCCACGCTGCAGGAGTCCGGTGTGGACGTCGCGTTCACCAACTGGCGCGGCATCGTCGCGCCACCCGGTCTCTCGGACAGTGACCGCGAGCGGTTGATCGGCCTGTTCACGCGCCTGCAGGACACGCCACAGTGGCAGGAGGCGTTGCAGCGCAACGGATGGACACCGGCCTTCCAGCCCGGGGACGAGTTCGCGGCGTTCCTGAAGACGGAGAACGACCGCGTGGCCTCGGTGCTGAAGGAGCTGGGGCTGGCATGAGCGTGACGATGCACCGTTTCCCGGTTCCCCCATGCCACCTTGGGGGACGTCGGATTCCCGGCGGGCGTGCCGTACTGGAGGAGGTGGGGCTGGCATGAGCGTGGTCGAGGAAGAGACGTCGCCGCGATCGAAGTCGTGGTGGCGCGCGCATTCCGAACTCGGTGTGTGCGCGTTCCTGTTCGCGGTCGGCGTGCTGGTGCTGGCCGACGCGCTGCGGATCCCGGCGGATTTCACGCAGCGCGGGCCGGTGGGCCCCAAGGCGGTGCCGGTTCTCGTCGGCTCGTTGTTGCTGCTCGTGGCGTTGCTGCTGGCACGCGACGTGCTGCGCGGCGGCCGCGGCGAGGCGGAAGCCGGGGAGGACGTCGACCTCGACGCCCCCGCCGACTGGCGGACGGTGCTGTTGTTGTCGGGAGCCTTCCTGGCCAACGCGGCGCTGATCGGCACCCTCGGTTTCCCGCTGTCGTCGGCGATCATGTTCTGGGGCGCGGCCTACGCGCTGGGCAGCAGGCACCTGGTGCGCGACCCGTTGATCGCGGCCGCGGTGTCGCTCGTGACCTGGTTCGCGTTCACCGTGCTGCTGGGTGTTCCGCTGCCCGGCGGCCCACTGATGGGGGTGCTGTAGCTGATGGACCTGTCGAATCTGTGGGCGGGTTTCGGCACCGCGCTGACCCCGTCACACCTGCTGTTCGCCGCGATCGGCGTGGTGCTGGGCACCGCGATCGGGGTGCTGCCGGGCATCGGCCCGGCGATGGCGGTGGCACTGCTGCTGCCGGTGACCTACGGCCTCGACCCGACGGCGGCGTTCATCATGTTCGCCGGTATCTACTACGGCGGTATGTTCGGTGGCTCGACGACATCGATCCTGCTGAACACGCCGGGGGAGAGCGCCGCGGTCGTCACGGCGATCGAGGGCAATCCCATGGCACGCAAGGGCCGCGGCCCGCAGGCCCTGGCCGCCGCCGCGATCGGGCACTTCGTGGGCGGCATCATCGGCACGATCGCGCTGGTGCTGCTGGCGCCGCTGATCGCGGACCTGGCCGTCGACATCGGCGCGCCGGACTACTTCGCGATCATGGTGCTGGCCTTCATCGCCGTGACGTCGGTCCTGGGCAAGTCCCGTGTCCGCGGGTACGCCTCCTTGCTGATCGGCTTGACGATCGGTCTGGTGGGGCTGGACGAGATGACCGGCCAGTCCCGGCTGACGTTCGGGTCACTGCACCTCGCGGACGGGGTGGACGTGGTGATCGTCGCGGTCGGCCTGTTCGCCGTCGGCGAGTCGCTGTGGGTCGCGGCGCACCTGCGGCAGAGCCAGGCGAAAGCGATCCCCGTCGGACGGCCGTGGCTGTCGCGGGGCGACCTGCGCCGCACGTGGAAGCCGTGGCTGCGTGGCCCGGTGATCGGTTTCCCGTTCGGCGCGATTCCGGCCGGTGGCGCCGAAATCCCGACGTTCCTGTCCTACGTGACGGAGAAACGCCTGTCCCGCCGCAAGGACGAGTTCGGGTCCGGAGCGATCGAAGGCGTGGCGGGTCCCGAGTCGACGGCCAGCGCGTCCGCGGCCGGGACACTGGTGTCGATGCTGACGCTGGGCCTGCCCACGACAGCGGTCGCCGCGGTGATGCTGGCGGCCTTCCAGCAGTACGGCATCCAGCCGGGTCCGCTGCTGTTCCAGCGGGAGTCCGCGCTGGTGTGGGCGTTGATCGCGAGCCTGTTCGTCGGGCTGGTGCTGTTGCTGCTGATCAACCTGCCGATGGCGCCGGTGTGGGCGAGGCTGCTGCGGATCCCGCGCCCGTACCTGTACGCGGGCATCCTGTTCTTCGCCAGCGTCGGGGCGTACGCCGTCAGTGGTTCGGTGATCGATCTGATCCTCCTCTACGTCATCGGTGTGATCGGTTTCGTGATGCGGCGTTTCGGTCTGCCGGTGCTGCCGGCGATCATCGGCGTCATCCTGGGCCCGGCGGCGGAGCAACAGATGCGCCGGGCACTCCAGATCAGCGACGGTGAATTGAGCGGCTTGTTCGACTCCCCTCTGGCGATCGCGGTGTACGTGCTGGTGGCGGTGCTGCTGGCGTGGCCATTGGTGCGCAAGCTGGTGCGCCGGCGCGAATCCGTGGAGGTCTGAGTGACCGGGGAGGGCGGTCCGCGGGCCGCCCTCCCCGGTCACTGTCAGGGTCGGGCAGGGATGGCCTGCCCGACCTCTGTCGGGGCCGGGTGCGGGTTCGGGGCATGGCTGCCCTGCCCGGCCTCCGTCGGGGTCAGGGACGGAGCACTGCCACGCTCCCGATCTCCAGCGCCACCCATAGGGACCCGTCCGGGGCGACGGCGAGCCCGTGTGGCTCGGAGCCTGGCGCGGGAAACGCGAAGTGTTCGAAGCCGCCGTCCGGCCCCACGTGTCCGAGCCGGCTGGCGCCCCACTCCGTGAACCAGCAGCCACCCTCGCCGTCGGGGGTGATGGCGTGCGGGCGGGCCGCCCGGTCGGGGAGCGGGAACTCCGTGACGTCCCCGTCCGGGGTGATCCGGCCGATCTGTCCGGCCCCGATCTCGACGAACCACACCGCGCCGTCGTCGCCGCGGGCGATGCCGACCGGTGCGGCCTTCTCGGTCGGCAACGGGAACGTCGTGACCTCGCCGTCGACCGTGACACGGGCAATCGCATCGGCTTGATTCAGCGTCACCCACAGCGCACCATCGCCGCCCGTGACGATCGTGGACGCGAAACACCCCTCCAGCCCGAGTGGGATTTCGTGCACGCCGCCGTCGCCGTCGATGCGCCCGATCCGGTCGAGGTTCATCTCGGTGAACCACAGTGCGCCGTCCGGTCCGGTCGTGATGCCGTACGGTCCCGCGTCCGGGGACGGCACCGTGAACGACGACGCCGTGCCGTCCACGGTGATGCGCCCGATGCGGTGGTCGTGCAGGCGGCTGAACCACAGTGCGCCGTCCGGCCCCGGAGTGATGACGGCCGGCCCGCAGCCGGGATCCAGGTCGAACACCTCCACCGCGTCCCCGACGCGGGCGATCTGTCCATCGTGTACCAGCGTCGCCCACATCCGGCCGTCCGGCCCGGCCGTGATGCCGTAGGGCCCTTTCCCGGGAACCGTGATCTCGTCGAACTGCATGTATCAGCCTTCCTTGCTGGTGAGGTCGAGGTGGTCACCGGACCAGCGCCGTCGCAGCCCGCGGTCGTGGCTCACGAGCACCACCGCGCCGGCGAAGTCCGCCAGTGCCTCCTCCAGCTCCTCGACAAGGGCGAGCGAGAGGTGGTTGGTCGGTTCGTCGAGCAGCAGCACGTCCACCGGACGGGTCAGCAGCCGCGCCAGGGCCACCCGCTGCCGTTGCCCGGTCGACACAGCGCTCGCCCGGCGGTCCAGCTGGTCCCGGGTGAACAGGCCGAGTGACAGCAGGACGTCGGTGGGAACGCCGACTGCCGCCCGGACCGTCTGGTCCGCCGGAAGGACCCGGACCTCCTGTGGCAGGTAGCCGATGGCGCCGCACCGTCGCACCGCGCCCGTGTCCGGGGCCAGTTCGCCGGCCAGCACCCGCAGCAGGGTGCTCTTGCCCGAGCCGTTGCCGCCGGTGATGAGCAGCCGTCCGCCTGCCTTGGCGGTCAGGCCGGTCGGCCGGAGCCTGCCCGTCACGCTCACGCCCGTCGCGTCGAGGAGGACTCCGCCGGCTCCTGCTCCGTCGAAGGAACCGGTGAACCGCAACGGTTCCGGTGGTGGTGGCACCGGATCGGCGAGCAACCGCCGCAGTCGTCCCTCGGCGTTGCGGACGCGGCTCGCGAGCGACCGCTGCACCCGGCCGCCCGCCCGGTCGTAGGCCATCTTGTTGCGGTCCTTCATGGCCCTCGCCGGAGCAACCTCCCGTGCGGTGGTGTCGATCGCCGCGCGCTGGCGATCGACATCCGCGCGCCACTGCTGGTGCTCGGCCGCCCAACGCTGCCGTTGCGCGGCTTTCTCGGACAGGTAACCGCCGTAGCCGTTGCCATATCGGGTGACGGTGTGCGTGTCACCGTCCACTTCGACCAGTTCCGAGGCCACCCGCTCGAGGAAAACCCGATCGTGTGACACGACCACGGTGGTGCCACGGCGTGCCCGCAGGTGGTCCTCGAGCCAGGTCAGGGCGCTCTCGTCCAGGTGGTTGGTCGGCTCGTCGAGCAGCAGCACCTCCGGCGCGGCCACCAGCATCGACGCGAGGTGCAGGCGGACGCGCTCGCCACCGGACAGACTGCCGAGCACACGATTCCGGGCGAGCCCGCTCAGACCGAGACCGTGCAGGACCAGCTCCGCCCGGGATTCGGCCGCGTACCCGCCGCGCAGCTCGAACAGGCTCAGCAGCTCGCCGTACTCGGCGAGCCCCTCGCCCTCGGCCATCCGCGCCTCAAGTTCGCGGAGGCGAGCGGCCAGGGAACGCACATCGCGCAGGGCCTCGTCCAGGACGTCGTCGACCGTCAGGTGTCCGGGAAGTCCGGCATCCTGGGAGAGGTACCCGACGCCACCGTCGGCCCGCACGATGACCTCGCCCTCGTCCGGGCGCTCGTATCCGGCCAGGAGCCGGAGCATCGTCGTCTTCCCGGATCCGTTCTCGCCGACGACCGCGGTACGGCCGCCGGGCTTGAACGAACAGGTGACCGCGTCCAGGACGGGACGGCCGTCGAAGCGTTTCGTGAGGTCGTGAACGGAGAGCTGGGCAGGCAAATGGAGCTCCTCGGCTCGGCGGGCTGGGACGGGACGTGGGTGGAGCGGAACATCGGACTGTCTCCTCGGTCGGGGTTGTTAATGCGACGACTGTCGCGCTAAGATCATGGCATGACCGAGCCGGAGTCCGCAACTCCCCGTCGCCGACCGGGTGGCCGCACCGCCCGCAAGCGCGAGATGGTGATCGACGCCGCCATGTCGTTGCTGGTCGAGGTCACGTATGAGGACCTGACGGTGGATGCGGTGGCCGACCGGGCGGGCGTGCACCGGGCCACGGTCTACCGGCGGTGGGGTGACGTGGGCGGTCTGATCGCGGACGTCTTCGAGACCGCGTCCGACGACGAGTGGGCGCCCGCGGACACGGGTTCCCTGTTCGGTGACCTGGTGTCGATCAACCGCGAGGTGTTCGACGCGCTGGAGGTGGAGTCGTCGCTCACCCGCACGCTGATCAGCGCGTCGTTCCACTGGGACCAGGCGGCGAACGCGCTGCGCTCGTTCTGGCGCGACCGGTACCGGCGGTGCGAAGTGGTGGTCGACCGCGCGGTGGTCCGGGGCGAGGTACCGACCGGCACGAACGCGAACCGGGTCGTGGTGACGGCGACGGCGCCGATCTACCACCGGCTGGTGCTACTGCGGGAGCCGCCCGATCCGGCAGTGGTGGAGGACGCGGCCCGTGACGCGGTGGCGGCGGCGCGGGCGCAGGTGCTCAGTGGATGAGGGAGGCGCTGTTGGTCGGGTTTGGTGAAGTACGTGGCTTGTGACCGCTGGGTCGCGACTGGGACGCCGTCGCCGAGGTGTCTCGACGGCGAGGGCGCGTCGCTCCTCAGTGGCCGAGTTCGTCGATCAGGTCGCGGTAGGTGTGGAAGGAGGGTTTCGGGGTGTAGCCGTCGGTCATGAGCCCGAACCTGTGGAACAGGCCGGGGTTTTCGCTGTCGGCGTCGCGGAGGGCGAAGTGGGTGTAGCCGCTGATCCCGAGTTCCGCGGCGTGCGTGGCGATTGTGCGGACCACGGTCTCGACCACTTCGGACTGCCGCTGGGGGGACCGGCCGGGCCCGGTGGGCCAGCCGTGTTCGGTGATGTGCACGGGGAGGTGGCCGAGGCCGGCGGGGGTCAGAATGTTGTCGCGGTGGTGCCGTAGCAGGCCGGTGACCGCGTCGCCCAGCTCCGCGGCGGGGACGGGGCGGAAGACGTCCGGGAAGAAGTCCAGGCCGACGTAGTCCAGGGCGCGCACGAACTCCGGTCCGCCGGCTTCGGTGAGGCCGGCGATGAACGACGCGCCCGGGCCGAAGAGGGGAGTGGTGTTGAAGCCGACGCGCAGGTGGTCGTGACCGAGCCGGCGGGCGTGGTCCTTGGCTGCGCCGACGCCCGTTACCAGTGCCTCGACCACCTTCGGGTAGTAGCCGTCCAGCGTGGGGTTGCCCGGGACGTTCGGTTCCTCGGTCACCTGCAGCGTGCCGGTGTGCGGGCCGTACTGCTCGACCAGCTGCCGCAGGAACGTCTGGTATCCGGCGATGTTTCCGGAGGCTGACTGGTACTGCGCGACGAGGTCGAGTGAGCGGCCCTGGCCGGTGTACCGAGCTGCGTCGACTGGCGTGAGTGTCGGGTGTGGACCGACGGGTGGTGTCTCGTCGTGGAAGCCGAGGTAGGCGCGAACGAGGAACGGGCGGTCCGGGCGTCCCTGCAACACGCCGACCGCGTCCGCCATCAGTTCCGGGTCGTCGGCGGGACCACCGGCCAGACCGCCGCTGTCATCGCCGGTGACACTGCCTGGGTAGATACCGAAGAGCATGGTCAGTCCTTTCGCGACGGCCAGGTCAGGGAACCGGCGTGGATTTCTCCGATGAGGCCCTCGATCCAGGCGAGTTCCGCGCGTGCGATGTGAAGGGCGTACTCGGCCTCGATCACGTGCAGGCGGGGGACGGTGTCGAGCGCCGCGGACAAGCGGGCCTCGTCGGCCTCGATGCGCTCGGACAGGCGTCGTGCGCGTGCGGTGAGTGCGTCGACCGCCCCGTCCGGACCGAGCGCGCCGAGGTAGGTCACCGCGCCGAGGAACTCGGTGAACTCGCGCCGAGGCTCGCGGATCTGTGCGTCCAACCGCCGGATCAGTTCCCGGCGGCCGACCTCCGTGAGCGTGTAGACAGTGCGCTCGGGACGATTGCCGCTGCGCTCGACGCCTTGCGGTACAAGCCATTCCGCGGCGACCAACGCCTCGACGACGTCGTACAGGGTGCCCCGGTTGATGGCCTTCGCGCGACTCTCACTGCGAGCACGAAGTTCGGCGAGCATTTGGTAGGGGTGGCTCGGGGCCTCCAGGAGCAGGCCCAGCACGGCCAGGACGAGTGGATTGTCCAACGCGCGACGTGGCATAGCCGAAAACTATCAGTCGAAATCGACTATCGCGAGTGTGATTCGAAACACTAAGCAGGTCGGTGCGGTCTTCGGCGACCGCTGGCGACGGGAGCAGGCCGGAGTCCTCCCGGCCGCTCGTACTGGGCGAGGGCCGGCGGGGCCTGCCGTGGTGGACTGAGCGAGGCGTGACAGGGACTGGACTCTTCGCTTGGGTGGGCCGTGCTGGAACGGCCGGGCCGTGCTGAGGTGACTGGCCTGGCTGGAACGGCCGGGCCGTGCTGAGGCGACTGGCCTGGCTGGCGCGACCGGGCCGTGCTGAGGCGACTGGTCTGACCGGGCCGCGCTGAGGCGGCCGGGCAGTGCCGGGGCGGGGCGGGGCGTGCCGAGACCTGCGGCGCTCCTTGTCGACGTGGGCCGATGACGTGGCGTCGCCAACGGCTGGGCGTGAACCGGTGTGGTGGGCCGTTGCTCCGTGGCGGCCGGGATGGTGAGCGTGCGAGACCGGGGAATCGTCTCCAGCGGCCTGGAAGAATCCGCCGAGGCTCAGCGCGAAGGACTCCGGTGAAAGCGATTTCACGCCCTGTGTGCGGCATTGCGAGGAAGCCGTAGGATCCTGAAATCACCAGCACCCGGAATGCCGCCGGGCGTCGTGCCCGGCGGCATTCCGATCGCGTGTCCCAGAGGGAACCGGTTCAGCGCAGTCACCACGCGCGACCGACGCTGTAGGAACTGGTCCAGATCTTCTGCAATCGCACGACGTCGCCGGATTCGGGTGCTGCCCAGATCTGGTTGTCGCCTGCGAAGATGCCGACGTGGTAGACAGTGCCGCCGTCGGCGAAGAACACCAGGTCGCCCGGGTGCATGTCCGACTTGGGTACGCTTCGCACGGCCGCCCGTTGCTCGCGGGAGGTGCGCGGCAGATCGATGCCGACCTGCTTGTGCGCGTACTGCGTCAGTCCTGAGCAGTCGAAACCCTTCGGGCTCGTGCCGCCGGAACGGTAGGGCGTGCCGGCCTCCGCGGCCGCCGCGCTGACGATCCGGTCGCCGGTGCTGAGCTGCGTCGCACCGGCGGGGGCGGTCAGGCCCAGCAGGGCCGTCATGGCCACCGCGCAGGCGACCGGGAAAACCACCAGCCTGCGTATTCGACCAGGCATGGGTGAACCTCCTTCGGGGGAGAAGGCAAATCGGTTGTTCATTTCGGGGGAACCGGCCGGAGCCGGAACCCGCACCGAATTCCCACGCCCCCGATCACGAAACGATATACACCCGATCGTGAATCAGGACACAGTGGCGAGGTCGAAACGCACCCGCAGCCCGGGGCGCGCCTGGGCTGCTTTGTCGACGTCGTCCGTGACCACGACGGCGATCACCGGATAACCGCCGGTCACCGGGTGATCGGCCAGGAACAGGGTCGGCTTGCCCGACGGCGGCACCTGGAGCGCGCCGGTGACCATTCCTTCGCCGACCAGGTCACCGTGCCGGGCACGCGGCAGAACCGGGCCGTCCAGGCGGATCCCGATCCGGTTGCTCTCCGAGGTCACCGCATACGGTTGCGCCAGCAAGGTTTTCAGGGCCGACTCGGTGAACCAGTCGTCGCGCGGGCCCGGCAGAATCCGCAACGCCAGCTCGTCCGACGGGGGGGCGGCCACCGGCGTGAAACCCGGGTCCGCCGGACATCGGGACGCGCCACCCAGCGGCAGCACCGTCCCGCGCCGCATCGGCTCCGGACCCAGACCGGACAACAGATCGGTCGCCCGCGAACCGAGGACCGGCTCGACCGCGATCCCGCCCCGCACCGCCACATAACTGCGCAGCCCCGTCGCAGGCCAGCCCAGCCGGAACTCCTCGCCCGCCGGAACCCGCAGCGCGGCATTCATCGGCGCACCCCTGCGCTCCACGGTGATCGGGCACGGCGCACCCGTGACCGCGACGACGACGTCCGTGGTCGCGCGGGCGGCGAAACCGCCGAAGGTCACCTCGATCGCGGCGGCACCTTCGTCGTTGCCTGCCAAGCGGTTCGCCAACCGCAGCGACGCGCGGTCGGCGGCGCCGGACTCGGTGACGCCGATCGCGGCGTACCCGGGCCGTCCCAGATCCTGGACTGTCGACAGCGGGCCGCTGTCGACGACCTCAAGCGTGGCGGCCATGGCAACTCCGATTCGTCGGACTGCCCAGACCGTACTGAATTGTTGAACGATCCTGCAAGAGTCGTCTGTGACAGATCGACTCGAAGTGTCAGAAGAAGAGGTCGTCCCGGCTTCGCGGATCCGGCCTGCACCGGGGGCACGGCGCCTCCCGCGAGGACACCAGACCCGTCATGGGATCGACATCGGTTTCCAGGATCCAGCCGCCCGAGTCCCCGCAGGTCCTGCAGAGGGTGCTCGTCTCAGCCATGTCAGCCTGCCCATCTTCCCCCTCGACGGTCATTGCCCTGCCGAGTGTGCGCGGCCCCGCTGGCGGATCCGGTGCACCCGGCTGACTGGGCCGGAAGTGTGAAAGCGCAGGTCAGGCGTAGTGGTACGGCGTCACCACTGCGGTGCTGCGGTCAGGAGACGTAGGCCTGCAGCCGCGAGGTGCGGGACTCCTCACGCAGCTTGCCCAGCGTGCGTCGCTCGATCTGACGGATCCGCTCGCGCGTCACCCCGAGTTCGCGGCCGACCTCCTCCAGCGTGCGCTGGCGGCCGTCGTCCAGGCCGCAGCGCAGCCGGATCACCTGCTGCTCACGCGGTTTCAGCGTGGCCAGCAGATCGTCGATCTCACGGCGCAGCACGTGGTAGGACGACGGCACACCCGGACGGGCCGGATGGCACAGCAGATCGGCGAGCACGCTGCTGCCGTCCGTGCCCACCGTCTGGTCGAGACTGATCGGTTCCTCGTTGTACGACAGCAACTCGATCACCTGAAACGGCGTCAGGCTCAGCTCCGCGGCGATGTCGTCGTGGCCCGGCTCGCGGCCCAGCCTGGTGGACAGCTCGCGTCGCGCGGCCAGGACCCGGTTGACCTGCTCGGCCAGGTGCACCGGAATCCGGATGGTGCGGGACTGGTCGGCCAGCGCCCTGCTGATCGCCTGACGGATCCACCAGGTGGCGTAGGTGGAGAATTTGAAACCCGGCGTGTAGTCGTACTTCTCCACCGCGCGGATCAGCCCGAGGTTGCCCTCCTGGATCAGGTCCAGCAGCGACATGCCCCGCCCGGTGTAGCGCTTGGCGACGCTGACGACCAGCCGCAGGTTGGCCTCCAGTAACCGGTTCTTGGCGGACCGGCCCTCCTCGGCGATGGTGAGCAGGTCGGCGCGCCGCGCCGGCTCGAGCACCCGCGTGGTCGCCAGCACGTGCTGGGCGTAAAGGCCGGCCTCGATCCGTTTCGCGAGCGTGACCTCCTCCTCCAGGGTCAGGAGTTCGGAGCGGCTGATGCCGTTGAGGTACGCCCGGACCGGATCGGCCGGCTCGTGAAGCGGTCGGGTCACCTGCCGTTGCCTCCGACAAAGCCAGAAGAATCTGCTACCCGTATCAGAGTGGCCGAACGGCCTGGCACGGAACCGACAGCACGATGCCGCGCGTCGGAAGAGAAAACGCCAGGTCATCACGAACCCCGTCGCGGCGGAGTGCGGTACGGTGCGGGTCGGCTACGGGGCCGCCGTGGGCGCCGCGGATTTTCGTACGGTGATCATGGCCGGGTCCGGCGATATCGTTGGCTGGTGGAAGGGGCTCCGCAGGTGATCACGACTGGCCAGCAGCCGCAGGCCGCCGCGCAGTTCGATGCGCGCGGCGACGGCTCCGCCGAGCTGCGCGCCCAGTCCAGAGGGCAGGCTTGGTTCCGTCCCGTGCGCGGCCGCGGGCGGCTCGGGGTGGTGAGCCTCGCCCGCCTGCTGGCGTTCGAAATCGTGCTCGTGGTGGTCGCCGCGGTCGGCGTCCAGCGGATGTGGGCGCTGATCGTCGCCGGCGTGATCGGTCTCGCGGTGATCGTGCTGATGTTCGGGCGCTCCAAGGGCCGCTGGTGGACGGAGAGCCTGATGCTGTGGGCGGGTTTCCGCTCGCGCCGCGGGGCTTCCGGGGAGAAGCGGGAGGACCCACGGCTGGCCGCGCTGTGCGAGCTGGCGCCGGACCTGATCGTCGAGGACATCGACGGTCCCGCCGACACCAAGCTCGGCATGGGCAGCGATGAGGCCGGCTGGTTCGCCGTGCTGGAGGTGAGTGGTGGCGCCGGGATGGCGACACCACCGGTACCGCTGGCCGCGCTGGCCCGCACCGCCGCGGAGGCCGAACAGGCCGGTGTCGTCATGCAGGTCGTGACGCATTCCGTGCCCGCGCGTGAGGCCGGGGCCCGCGACCGCGCCTTATGGATCGCGGTGCGGCTCGACGCGCGAGCGGTCGCCGAATCGATGATCGATTCGCCAGCCGGGCGTCTCGACGTGCCCACGGTGCTGGCCGAGATCACCCGTCGCGCCGAACGGGTGCTGCGGCGGCGCGGGCTGCAGGCGCGGATGCTGACCGCCGACGAGCTGGTGGACGCGCTCGCCCGGTCCTGCGACCTGCTGCCCGGCGTCGGCACCGCACGGGTGCACGAGACCTGGGATGCCTGGCACTCCCGGCGGTTGCGGCACGGTTGTTTCTGGGTCCAGTCGTGGCCGGACCCGGACCGTGGCACCGGCCTGCTCGCCGCGCTGTCCGAGGTGCCCGCTGAGCTGGTCAGCGTCGCGCTGCTGCTCGAGCCCTCCTACGACGGCACCACGCTGCGCTGCCTGGTGCGGGTGGCCGCGACGCCGCAGCGTTTCGGGCAGGTGTGTGATCTGGTGAAGACCCTGGCCGGGCGCAACGGTGCCCGCGTGTCCCGTTTGGACGGTCAGCACGCGCCCGCCGTGTATGCTTCGGCACCGAGCGGGGGAGGTGCACGATGAACGCGGGACAGTACCCGCCGCAGCGGCCGCAGCCGCCCGCGCCGGCGATGCAGCGCCCGATGCCGCCGGCGCAGGCGCAACCGGGCCCGCCGCCGCAGCAGCACCAGCACGCGCCGGTTCCGCCCGGGCAGGCCGTGCTCGGCGCGCCCGCAACCCCGCAGGCGCCCGCCGTCGTCAACGTCGCCGCACCCGCCGCGCCCCAGCAGCAGGCCGAGGCGGCGGCCGCGGCGACCACTGTGGAAGTCGCACGACCCGCGCTCGCCGTCGGAGTGCCGACGCCCATGCCCCCCGGTCCGCCAGGGCCCGGGCCCGCCGGCCCCGCCGCGGGAGCGCCTCGTGAGCACCGGGACTGGCGCACGCGACGGCACCGGTCGATCCCGCGGCTGCGGATCGGCGCGCACCACGCGTCCGAAGAGGCGCTGGAGTTGCTGCAGGTGTCGGCATCCTCGGTCGGTCTTCCCCTGGGACGGGACCAGAACGGGTTCCCGGTGGCGCTGACGTTGTTCCGGCCGGAACCGGTGTCGGTGAGCCTGATCGGCGGCGCCTGGGCAGCGCGGTTGATGGCTTACCGCGCACTGCGTGCCGGTGCGCGATTGCTGGTGTTCTCGCAGCACGCCTCCGATTGGGTCCAGCTCGGACAGTCGGCTACCGGCCGCACGGATCGCGTCGCGGTCGTGGCGCCGGGATCGCCACCCGCGGTCAGCGCCAGCGCCGACGCGCCGGTGCTGTGCCTGCACGACGCACCGCAGTCGCAGAGCGAGCCCGAGGCGTGGCAGACGAGGGTCCTGCTGCACCGGCGGCTCACGCCCGAGCGGGTGGGTGCGATGCCCGGCTCCGACCTGGTGCTGATGCAACGGCTCACGCCCAACGAGGCATCACTGCTCGCGCCCGCGCTGCGGTTGACGCAGCGGACCTCGCAACAGCTGCAGATGCTGCGTGACGACATGCTGGCGGTACTGGCCGGGGAGACCAACCACTACGTGTGGGTGGATCCCGCGCCGGGTGAGCGGGAACGGCTGGGGCGGCCGGGGCGGTACTGAGCTTCACTGGCGAGGTGGCCGCTGGGCGCGTTGGCGGGTGAGGTGGTTGCGTTGGGGGCGACCGTCCCCGGTTGTGTCACGAACAAAGAAGCGCGGCCGCACCCCCCAGCGGAGTGCGGCCGCGCTTCGTCCGCCTACTTGGTCCAGACCAAGGGCTCGTCGCTGTAGTCGTCGGAGTCGTACTCGGCACCGGCGACCGCGGCGCCGTCCTGTGCGGCCGACAGGTCGCACGCCTCGTACTTGGCGCCGACCGTGGTGAAGTCCTCCGGGGCGCCGTCGTCGGTGCAGGTGCCCAGCTCACCGGTGATCACCACGCCGGTCGGGCCGCCGTCGGCCATCGCGATGCCGAAGTTGGGCGAGGACGCGAACCCGTGGTCGGCGCCGTCGACGTTCTCCAGTGTGTAGCGGACGAAGTACGGCGTGAGGCCCTTGGCGCGCTCGCCGTACTGCTGCTCCATCGCGGCCTTGTCGCCTGCCTCGACAGCGGTGACGGTGACCGCGACGGTGCCGTGGTCCCACGCGATGACCGCCCGGTCACCGACCTTCAGCTCCGTGCCGGGAGCCGTCTTCTCGGTCGCGCCGGCCGGTGCCGCCTCCGCCGACGAGCTGGGCGGCGGCAGCTCCTTCGAGATCGAGGTGGGTCCCGCGTCGGTGGTCGTCGGCGTGCTCGGTTCGTCGCTCCCGCCGCAGGCCGACAGGGCCAGGGCCGCCGAGGCCAGGAACGGGAGCACGACGAGACGGGTCTTCTTCATGGGGAGGTACAACTCGCTTTCCGGTGCGTCTGTCCACTTCGTGCGCGGACTTTCTTCGCGTCTTTTGTGGATCCGACGCACCGGAAAGGCGATCAGTTCCGTCCGTCCAGTGCGGACGGTTCCGCCGGCCGATACCGCTTCTCCTGCTCACCGGCCGCGACGACGGGACCACCCGGCGTCTCGACCTCGAACGCGGTCTGGTCAGTGACCGGCGCCTTCTCGTCCTTGCGTGCGACGCGCTGGGCCCGGTCGGCGTGCACGACGGGCTTGGCGTGCCGGTCCGGCGCGGACACCACCGGCGTCGGTGCGTGCAGGAAGTTCGGGATCTCGTTCGCAGGCCCGGCCACGTACTCCTGGGCGGAGTAGCGGCCGTCGAACACCTGCGTGGTGCTCACCGGCAGGTTCGCCGCGAACTCCGATTGCGTGCCTGCCCCGGACTGCGTCTTCCGGCGCTTGCGTTCGGCCTTCCACTCGCTGAACGTCTTCGCCGGCGCCTTGCGGTGCGGGTTCGACAACACCGGCGGTGCGCCCATGCCCGGTGGCATCCCTTCCCGCGTGCCCGCGGGCGCTTCCTTCGCGCTGCCGCCACGGTTGGCGCGCTGCTTGTCGTTGTTCAGCACCGGCGCGGTGGACGGCGGCGGCTGGAACGCCGGGGCCTGCCCGGAGAAGTCGCCCATGAGCGGCGCGCCCGGCTTCGTGCCCATCTGACGGCCGTTCTGGCCCATCGGCGACTGGCCACCGGGTGGCATCGGCGGCGCCGACTGGCCGTTCACGCCCATCGACTCGGCGCCGGGCGGCACCGGAGGCGCCGAGTTCACGCTCTGCCGGAACTCGGAACTGGCCTGCAGGTTCAGGTGCTCGTCGAAGGGCAGGGAGTTGTTGAACGTCGGCGCGCCCGGCCGGTTGCCGGAGAGCTCCTTGCCCTGCGGCTGCTGCGGAAGCTGCCCCCCCGGCGGCGGTGTGATCGTGCCCGGCGGGTACAGGCTGTTGCCCTGGTTGAACGACGGCGGCTTGCCGTTGAACGCGCCCGGGGGCGGTGTCGGGGTGTTGTTCAGGCCGAGCGTCGACGGCGCGTTGTTCGGAGCCTTACCGGAGAACAGATTGGGGCCTGTCCCGTTGCCCCCGAACGTCGGCGCGGTCGGCGCCTTGCCGCCGTTGAACGCGTTCATCATCGGAGCCGCACCGCCAGCCAGCCCGAGTAGCGCCGGGTTGATGCCCGGCGGGTTGCCAGGCGGCGGCGCCGTCGGGGGAGGAGTCGTCGGCGCTGCCGGGGGAGGAGTGGCCGGCGGGGCCGGGGCCGTGGGCGCGTTCCCGGGCGCGGTGGGCGCGTTTCCCGGCGGTGCGGTGGGCGCGTCGGTGGGCGCGCTCTTCGTGCTGAACGCCGGCGAATCACCCGGGGCGTTCGGTGCGTCTCCGGGCGCGCCGGGAGCACCAGGTGCGTTGCCGGGCGCGCCCGGCGAACCACCGGGCGGTGCACCGGGTGCGCCCGGTGCGTTGAACTCCGGCGGGCGAGGGCTACCGCCGACCTCCGGGTGCAGGATCGCGTTGAGGACCTCGAGCTTCGGCGCGCGCGCGGTCTGCAGCTTGTAGATGTAGGGCGCGTACTCGCCGGCGATCTCGTTGGCGAGCTTCCTGGCCTCCTTGTCGTAGTCCTCGGTGACCTTGTTCCCCGCTTCGAGCTTGTCTTGGGCGTTGCCCGGTTTGGTGCCGACCTTCGCCTCGTAGAACGCGCCCATGTCATGGGTCGCGTTGTCCATCGCGTCCTTCTTCGCGGCCTTGTACTCCTCGTACAGGGCCTGCATCCTGGCCTGCGCCTCGTACATGGTGTTGGACAGGCCGTACAGCGCGGTGCTGTTGTGCAGGGCCGCGTCCTGCCACTGGCGCAGGTACCCCAGGGTCATGCCCACCTTGTCGAGGAAGACCTGCTTCGCCCCCGGCGACTTCCAGTGTTCGGCCAGCGCTTCGGTCTGTTCGCGCAGGTTGTCCGCGACGGTCTGGAGCATCAACTGGACGTTGCCCCACTGAGTGGCGCGGTCGGCCGTGGTGCCGGGCTGTTCACCCTCCACGATCGCCTGGTGGAGCGTGATGATGCCCTCGGCGGAGAAGTCGTAGTTCTTGCAGACCATGGGGGGCGAGTCCCCGCCGGTGTCGTAGTAGCCCGCGCCGACGCCGGCGCCGATCCTGCTGACGTCGTAGCCGAAGTAGTCGTCGCCCATGTCGCTAACCCCCCGCCACCTGTCGTGCCGCGTTCAGGTCGTCCACGGCCTCGGAGGGGACGCCGGTCGGGACGTCGTGCTGGGGACTGATGGTCCGCTGGTCGGTCTTGGTCGGCACCCTCTCGGTCTTGTTGCCGTCGTGGTCGACGTCGTCGACGTCCGGCTGGTTCGACTCGGTGTAGTACTCGCGCGCGTGTGAGCCGTCTTCGAAGTTGTACGTGACCACGTGCTGGCTCGGGTTGCTGCCGTCGCCCTTGATCGGATCGCCGTTCTTGTCGTAGTTCCGGGTAGTGGTCACCTCGTGGACCACGTTCGGGTTCTTCGTGTCGACGTCGTGCTTCGTCGTGCGGCGGGACTCGCCCGCCGCGACGCCGTTGACGAAGGTCGTGGTGACGGTCGTGTCCTGATCTGCGCCCGTGGTGTGGGTGATCATGTACTGACGCTGGCCGTCCTTGTTGTCCAGGTACTCGATGGTCTTCCCGCCGGTGGTCTGCACCGTGCGGATGTCGCCGTCGTCGGTGCGGTACGTCGTGATCGTCGTGTCGCCGTAGTGGATCTGGTTGATCATCGTGTCGCCCGCGGGCTGCGTCACGCCGGTACCGGGTGGCTGGGTCAGGTCCTTGGCGACGGTGCGCTCGTCGGTGAGCCAGGACGGCATGTCGCCCGGCTTCTTCGCGCCGTCCATCTGGAAGGCCCATTCGATGGCGTCGAGCATCGCCGCGTTGTTGCCGTCCATGTTCTCGAAGACCTCGCCCATGATCAGGGCGACCGACGAGAGCGCGGTGACGTTCTTGTACAGGTCGGGGATGAACAGACCCATCTCTTGGGCGTTGCGGTCGGCGAAGGCTTGCATATCGGTGCCGGGCTCGAACATCGTGCTCATCAGCATGTCCCTGCCTCCGGGCCCCTGCAGAGCCGACTGCGCTGACATGGCGTCGCCGCTCAGATCCTCGCCGACCCGGTCGAGGTTCTTGCCATAATTGCGAAAGTTTTTCGGGTCCAGCTCGAGTTCGGCGCCGTTGGCGGCCCAGTCGGGCGTCGGGGTACCGCTGCCCTCGTCCGGTATCGGTGCCACGATGTCCCTCCCAAACGTCGTGAAGCTCGGTGGACAGCGGGGGTCCACCGGGGGTAGGGGTCAGCGGACCCCCGCTGATCCCAGCCAACCACCTCGAGTCAACCCCGGTGATTCACTTTCCTCAAGCTTGCGGCGGCAGCTCCGCGAGCTGCACCAACCGCGCCCCCGCGCTACGGGTGATCAGCCAGCCACGGCCCGCCGGCAGCTTCTGCGGCCGGATGTTGCCCAGCAGCGGACCTTCCTCGCGGTTGCCCGACATCATGATCCCCGGCGAGGCCAGGTCCCTGATCCGGGCGATGACCGGGTCGAACATCGCCCGCGCGGCGCCACCACTGCGGCGCGTCACCACCAGATGCAGGCCGATGTCCCGGCCCTGCGTCATGTACTCCAGCAGGGGAGCGAGCGGGTTGTCGTGCGGGTTCGGCGCGACCAGGTCGTAGTCGTCGACCAGGATGAACAGTTCCGGACCGCTCCACCAGCTGCGCGCGCGGAGCTGCTCCGGTGTGATGTCACCTCCCGGCAGTCGCTTGACCATGGCGTCAACGGTGAGACGCACCATTTCCTGAACGGTTCCGCTGGATGTCGCGTAACCGATCAAGTACTCGTCCGGGATGAGGCCGAGCAGGCTGCGCCGGAAGTCGATGAGGGCGATCTGCGCCTGGTCGGGCGTGTAGCGGGCCATGAGGCTGGTGGCCAGTGCGCGCAGGAACGTGCTCTTGCCGGACTCGACGTCCCCGAACAGCACCAGGTGCGGCTCCGCGGCGAAGTCGAGGCCGACCGGCTGCAGGTCGGCCTCGGAGATGCCGATCGGGATGCCGTGCTCGTCCGGAGCGGGCAGCGCCGTGTACGGCAGCATCGGCGGCAGCAGCCGGACCCGCGGGGCCGGCTCGCCCGGCCAGGCCTCGTTCACCGACGTCACGAGGTGCCCGATGCCCTCGGCCAGCTCGTCGGCGGTGTCCCGGCCGTCGACCCTCGGCACGGCGGACAGGAAGTGCATGCCGTCGGGCGCGAGGCCGCGGCCTGGGGTCTGCTCGGGGACACCGGCGGCCTGGCGGCGGCCGATCACCGAGTCCACCGGATCGCCCAGGCGCAGTTCGAGCTTGCTGCCGAACATGTCACGCAGGTTCATCCGCATGTCCATCCAGCGGTTGGCGGCGGCGACGACGTGCACGCCGAAGGCCAGGCCGCGGTTGACCACCTCGGCCACGTCGGCCTCCAGGTCCTCGAACTCGGCGCGCAGCGTGCTCCAGCCGTCGACGACCAGGAACAGGTCGCCGAACGGGTCCTCCGGAAAACGGCCTTCGCGCAGCAGCTTGCGGTAGGTGGACATGCTGTCGACGCCGTGTTCGGCGAATCGCTGCTCGCGCTCGGCGATGAGGGTCCGTGCCTCCGCCACGCTGCGCCGCACCCGGTCGACCTCGCGGCGGGTCGCGACACCACCGACATGGGCGAGGTCCCGCATCGCCATGAGCCCGCCGCCGCCGAAGTCGAGGCAGAAGAACTGCACCTCGGCCGGGGTGTGGGTGAGGGCGAGGCTCGCGATCACCGCGCGAACCGCGGTGCTCTTGCCGCTGTGCGGGCCACCCACGATCGCCACGTTGCCGCCCGCGCCCGACAGGTCCAGCCAGCACACGTCCCGGCGCTGGTCGGCGGGCCGGTCGATGATCCCGGCCGCGGCCCGCAGCGCGCCGCGGTGCTCGCGGAGCCCGGTGGTCAGACCGCGTTCGGGGTCGGTGACCAGCGGCGCGAGCAGCTGGTCCATCGTGGGCGGCTCCTCCAGCGGCGGCAGCCACACCTGGTGCGCCGGAACGCCCTGACCCTCCAGCCGCTCGACCAGCACGTCCATCAGCGTCTCGCCGAGATCGTCGGATTCGTCCGGTTTTGGTTGCTCCACCGGCTTCTCGGCCAGCCGCGGGCGCAGGTAGGCCGTCGAGTAGTCCTGCACCGGGTCGATCTGGCGGCCCTCGTCGTCCGTGCGCTGCACCGTCCCGCGGCGGTGCACGCCCGAGACGTAGGCCGCCTTGAAGCGGGTCAGCTCGTCCACCCCGGTCTTGAGGAAGCCGTTGCCGGGGGAGCGGGGCAGCTGGAACGCGTCCGGCGTGCCGAGCACGACGCGGCTTTCCATCGCGGAGAACGTCCGCAGCGCGATCCGGTAGGACAGGTGGGAGTCCAGCCCGCGCAGGCGGCCTTCCTCCAGCCGCTGGGAAGCGAGCAGCAGGTGAACGCCCAGCGAACGTCCGACGCGTCCGATCTGGACGAACATGTCGATGAAGTCCGGCCGCGCGGTCAGCAGTTCGGAGAACTCGTCGACCACGATCAGCAGCGCGGGCAGCGGATCGAGCGGGGCACCGGCGATGCGGGCCTTCTCGTAGTCGCGCTGCGAACCGTAGTTGCCCGCCTTGCGCAGCAGTTCCTGCCTGCGCACCAGCTCGCCGCCGATCGCGTCCAGCATGCGGTCCACCAGGTGCAGCTCGTCGGCCAAGTTGGTGATCACCGCGCTGGTGTGCGGGAGCCGGTCGAGCTTGGTGAACGTCGCGCCACCCTTGAAGTCCACCAGCACGAAGTTGAGGATCTCCGAATCGTGCGTGACGGCCAGCGCCAGCACCAGCGTGCGCAGCAGCTCGGACTTTCCCGAACCCGTGGCGCCCACGAGCAGCCCGTGCGGGCCCATGCCGTCCTGCGCGGACTCCTTGATGTCCAGTTCCATCGGGCGGCCGTCGGCGGTGATGCCGACCGGGACGCGCAACCGGTCCCGGTTGGACCGCGCCTCCCAGCTCTTCGCGAGGTCGAACTCGTACGGATCGCCCAGCCCGAGCAAATCGGTGAGTTCCAGCGACCCGGACAGCGGCTGCTCGCTCGCGGTGAGCGCGGACAGCCGCAGCGGCGCGAGCGAGCGCACCAGGCCACGCATCTCCGTGACGTCCAGACCGTCGGCGGTGCCGATGTTGCCCGCGCCGTCCATCGTGCGGCTCGTCAGGGTGCCGTCGGGAGCGATGTCGAGCACGAGCGTGGCCGAGTCGAGCAGCCGCGGCGGCTCCCCGGAGAGGTCGACGACGGTGACCCCCTCGACGCCGCCCTCGATCATCAGGTGCTCGGATCCACCGGTGTCGCCGCCGTCGACGAACACCACCACGTGCGTCGATCCCTCGATCGGCGCGGTGCCCGGGTTGAACCGCGGCCGGTTGGCGAGGACGTCGTCGAGCATGGCCTCCAGCGCGGTGACGCTCGGCGCGACGAGCCGGATCTGGCCGACCGCGTCGGTCTTGGTGGGGTGCAGCGCGTGCGGCAGCCATTTGGCCCAGTCCCACAGCTCGCGCTCGCGCACGCAGAACGCGGTCAGCACGTCACCGGGGGCGTGGAAGGTGCCCAGCTGCGCGGTCAGCGCACGCGCCATCGCGCGTTTGCGGTCGTCGTCGCCGGTCAGGTAGATGCGCGAGAACCCGCGCAGCGCGACCGCGACCGGCAGGTCCGGCACCGTCGAATAGGTCGTGACGAACCTGCGCAGCGCCATCGCGCACAGCGGTTCCAGCTCGTCGATCGGCTTGGTCTCCGGCGGGACCAGCGGCGTGGCCAGCTCCTGCGAGCCCAGCCCGATGCGGATGACGGTGAAGTCCCAGTCGCCGGGCCTGCGCTCCCACACCCGTGCGCTCTGCGCGGTCGACCACAGCCGCGACGGGTCCGGGTGGCGGTAGAACATCGCCTTGCGCTGCTGGTCGATCGTGTCCCGCACCTGCGCGCGCAGCTGCGACAGCCGCCGCATGTACCGGCGCCGGTTGGCGATCATCTCCTGTTTGCTCGCGCCCTGCCCGCCCTGACTGATGATCTGGAACAGGATCATGCCGAGCACCGCGACGCCGTACAGGCCACCCGCGACGTACATCAGCGGACCGGAGCGGCCCGCGCCGATCAGCAGCGCCATCCCACCGGTGCCGGCGAGCATGGGCAGGATCATCAGCACCCGCGTCCAGTTCTTACCCGCCGGTGGCGGGTTCTCCGGCGGCGGATCGAGCACCACGTCGCCCGAGGGCAGATCGGGCGCGGGCCGCCGGAGTGGCCGCTTGACTATGATCGTTCCCAAGACCGAAAACCTCCCGAGCGCGCGGGTGCGCCAGCATAGAGCTTTCCGCCAGCCTAGTGTCACGGCTTACCGGCCCGACCGAAAGCAGGCGGATACGAGATCCGCAGCCGACGGCTCGCGGAAACCCGCCGTGGCTGCGCCTCGGGCTGGTAACTCATGGCACAGTAATGGATACTCTCCCAGCCGGTCTCGGGGTCCAATTTGGAGGTAGGGAAAGCATGACGTCGGCGATGGGCACGACCCTCGCGAAGGTGAGCATCACGACGCCCAAACGCGGGATCGACGTCGCGCTCCCGGAGAACGTGCCGGTCGCGGAGCTGCTTCCCTACATCCTGCGGCACGCGGGCGAGGACGCGCCGGACACCGGCGAGCAGCACGGCGGCTGGTCGCTGCGGCGGCCCACCGGCGAACGGCTCGACGGCCAGCAGACGCTCGCCGCGCAGCAGGTGCGCGACGGCGAGATCCTGCACCTCGTCCCCGGTCCGGTGGACTGGCCCGAGATCGAGTACGACGACCTGGTCGAGGCCATCGCCAGCGGCGCGCGGCGCTACGGCCGCAGCTGGGGCCGTGCGGCCACCCGGCGCGCGGGTCTGGTGATCGCGGCCGTGCTGTTGTGCGGCGGCAGCCTGGTGTCGCTGTTGTTCGAACCACCGTGGCTGGACGCGGGCCTGATCATGCTGTCCGTCGCGGTGGTGCTGACCGCGCTGGGCATCGTGGTCGCGCGCGCCGTACCGGACGCATACGCGGGGGCGGTTTTCGCCGGATCCGCGCTGCCGTACGCGTTCCTCGGCGGGTACCTGCCGACCGCGGCCGACCACCAGGCGCTGTTCGGCTTCGGCTCGCCGCAGCTGCTGCTCGGCACGATCTCGCTGCTGGTGTTCGGGATCGTCGGCTACCTCGGTGTGGGCGCGATGAGCAGGGTGTTCGTGGCCGCCATCGCCACCGGGTTCTTCGGCGCGCTGGGCGCGTTGTTCGCGGGCTGGATGGACCCGGACGCGGCGGGTGCGCTCGTGCTCACCCTCGGGATCGGCCTGCTGCCCGGCTATCCGTGGCTGTCCCTGCGGCTGGGACGGGTCCCGTTCCCGGCGCTGCCGCAGCGGTCGGCCGACCTGCTCAACGACGAACCCCACCCGGCAACGCCCGCGGTGTTCGACGCGGCCGCCCGTGCCGACGAGTTGCTGACCGGGCTCCTCATGGGGGCGTCGCTGACCAGCGCTTTCTCGGCTGTCTTCCTCGCCGCGCACGGCGGCGGATCGCGACTGATCATGCTGCTCCTCGCGACGATCGCGCTGCTGTTGCGCGCTCGGCTGTTCCCCGTGCCGCGCCAGCGGATCCCGCTGCTGATCGCCGGGCTCTGGATTTTCGTGCTGCTGGCGCAGTGGTGCTTCGGCACGGCGTCCGGCAACGGCGGGATCGGGCTGTTCCTGCTGGCGCTGGTGGTGGTCGCGCTGCTGGTCTCGGCCGCCGGACTCGTCTACAGCCGGAAGAACCCCACGCCGTGGTTCGGGCGGATCGCGGACATCGTGGACGTGATGGCTATCGTGGCCCTGATCCCGTTCGCGGGGTTCATCACCGGATTCTTCGCATACGTCCAGGGCCTGATGGCCTCGATCGGCTGAGGGATAGGCGTGCCCACTCGTCGCGACCAGCTGCAGGCCTACCAGTTCATGATGCAGCGGGTCACCTCCGCGCTCATCGTGCACGAGACCGATCCGGAGCTGACCCCGCTGCGCCGGGGGGTGGGCGCGGTGTTCGCCGGGGTGATGATCGCGGTGCTGGTGGCTGCGGGGTTCGGTGTTTACGGGGTGTTCACCGGAGTCGGTGGCACGTCCTGGAAAACCGACGGCGCGGTGGTGATCGAGCGCGAGACCGGCGCGACCTTCGTATACCAGGGCGGCGAGCTGCAGCCGACCCTGAACTACGCCTCAGCGCGCCTGCTGACCAGCGCGGACAAGGCGGGCCCGCACCGCGTGGCCGGTGAGGACCTGGCGGGTCTGCCGCGTAAGTCCGCCGTGGGCATCGCCGGCGCGCCCGCCTCGCTGCCGCCCGCCGACCGGGCGACCGCGACCCCGTGGACGATGTGCTCGGTGCTGGGCCGCAACCTCGCGGGCGGTCCGCTGACCACGACGACGCTCATGGTCGGCCGGTCGATGCCGGGCGGCACCCCGCTCGGCCAGCGCGCGATCCTCGCCCGCGACTCCAGCGACGGCACCGTCTACCTGGTGTGGAACAACCACCGCTACCGGATCACCGACACCTCGGTGGTCCGCTCGGTGTTCGGCGCGCAGGCCAGTCCGGTCGAGGCGGGCACCGCCTGGCTGAACGGCCTGCCGGTGGGCCAGGACCTGGGCCGGATCGACGTGCCCGGCCAGGGTGCACCGTCCTCTGTGCTCAGTGGGTTCGACGTCGGCGACGTGGTCTACTACCCGCTGTCCCGCGGCGTGCAGTACTACCTGGTCCGGCAGGAGGGCCTGGCGCCGCTGACCGAGCTGCAGGTGCGCATCCTGTCCGGGCAGTACTCCGTGCAGCCCAAGGAGATCCCGGCCGCGGCCGCGAACGCCGCGCCGACCAGCTCGGCGCTGGCACCAGCCGAGGGCGAGGCCGCCCCGCCGTCGCTGCCACCGGAGCTGGCCACCGTGCCGGACGAGGGCCGCGCCGCCCTGTGCTCACAGACGCACGACGCCCGCACCGACCCGGTGATCTCGATGGGCGGTGACCCGGACGCCATGGCCGCGGCCATCACGACGACCGTGGAGACCGGCACCGGCACGAAGCTCGCCGACCGCGTCCTGGTCCCGCCGGGCAGCGTCGCCGTGGTGCGGGTGCTGCCCTCGGCGACAGCGACCACCGGGGCGTACACGCTGCTCACCGACACCGGCCTGCGCTACCCCGTCCCGTCCGAGGACGTGCTGGGCCGGCTGGGGTATTCCCCCTCGTCGGCGGTGGACATGCCGGCCGCGCTGGTGCAGCGTGTCCCGGAGGGGCCCACGCTCGACCCGTCCGCGGCGATGCGGTCAGCGGTCCCGTAGTCCACCCGCACCCGCTGACCGTGAAGATCTGACCAAAAGCCTTGACCAGCGGTTTTACTCCATGCGAGTGTGGTACGGCGCGACGGGGGGATGTCAGCCGCCGCGCTTACTCTGCTGGTAGATGTCCGCACTGTGTTGGTAGAACGTCTCCGAAACGGGGGGTGACAGGCGTGGCCCTGAATCTCGATGAAGACCAAGTGACCCGGTTGAACACACTGCTGCGTGACGCCAAGGACCGCGGCGAGGAGCTCTGCCGGAGCATGCAGTCCGACTACGCGAACGTGGTCGGCGGCAACTGGAAGGGCATCGCCTCCATGGCCGCCCTGGGCAAGTCGGACGAGATGCTGCAGTTCTGGAACAGCCAGCTCGCGCCAATCCTGGACAAGCTGACGACCGGCATCGTCGGCACCCAGAACCTGATGTCCGACCACGAAAGCGACAGCCAGAGCAAGATCAACGCCGTCACGCCGGGCATGGGCGGCAACTTCGCCACCCGCATGGCCTGACACGTCGACCGATACCGAGAGGGGTAAACGGCATGGTTATTCGCTATGACGACATGGTGGGCCAGACCGGGTCGACGAACGTCACGAAGTCGACCGACTTGGCGGACCTGTTCAACGACTTCATGGCTCAGGCCAAGGGGATCCTGGGTACCGACTGGGAGGGCCAGGCCGCGTCGATGTTCGAGTCGGCCCACGCGGAGTGGAACCAGAAGCTCCTGGGCTACTCGGACACGCACGCCCAGGTCGGCCAGACCGTGATGCGGACCGCGGAAGACGCGTTCGCCAAGGACCAGCAGGCGAGGGGTTTCTTCGTCTGAGGCTCGTCACCACCGCCGGTCCCGGAGCGTGTCCGCGCTCCGGGACCGGCTTGTCTCACGCTCGGAAACTTAGGGGAGGAACCCGTTGTGCGAGGCGAGGTCAGGACCGCTTCGGGCGGTCGCTGAACAGTTCCACCGGCGGCTCGGGGCGCTCGTCCTCGGGCCGGTCCCGGGGGACGGGCGCCAGGCCGCCACGCCAGCGACGGCGACGGCCCCGCGGTCCGAACACGACGATCGCGGTGACCAGCAGCACCAGGGCGAACCCGCCGGCCGCCAGTCCGAAGGCCCAGCCGTCACTGCGGTTTTCGGCAGCCTGACGAGCCGCGACCTCCGGATCGGTGACGACTGGGGCCAGCGGCGGCAACGCCACCGGGTTTCCCGCCACGACGTCGTCCGACACGGCCTGGTACGGGTTGACGACGCCGTAGCCGTAGGAGGCACTGCCGGTGCCCTCGGGCGCGGGCGCCGCGGTGGCGTACAACCGTTTCTCGACATCCTGAGTGGACAGTTGCGGACGGTAGGAGCGGATCAGGGCCACGGTGCCCGCGACGTAGGCGGTGGCGTACTCGGTGCCGGCAACGGCACCCAGGCCGCTGTTCGGGTACGTCGTGACAACGTTGGCACCGGGGGCGACCAGATCGACGGCCCGGGCACGCGAATCGTCGGCCACCAGACCGTTCTCTGCCAGCGAGCCGACGCCGATGACGCCGTCGTAGGCGGCCGGGTAGGGAACCAGTCCGCCCGGCTCGTTCGGCTGCCGTTCACCGACGGCGGCGACCACGACGATGTTGCGGGACAGGGCTCGCTGCACGGCGCCGCGCAGGGCCGGACTGTCCTCGTAGGTGATCGTCGGGACGGTGATGACCGTGGCGTTGCGGTCGATGGCCCAGTTGATCCCGGCGGTCAGCGTCTGGGGTGCGACGCTCTCGCGGGGTTCACGGCCCGAGGGGTAGGCGTCGCCGACGACTTTCGCCGACAGGATCTGCGCTCCGGGGGCCACGCCGTGGAATCCGACCACGGTCGTCGGCTGCGCGGCGATGATGCCGCTCACGCCGGTGCCGGTACCGAGGCAGTCCGGGCTGCCGCTGGGCTGGCCGGTGTCCGGGGGCGCGAAGGTTGTCCGCTCGGCCAGGCGGCCCGCGAGCTGCGGATTGTCGGCGGCGCCGGTGCTGACCACGGCGACGCGCTGCCCCGCCCCGGTGCTCAGCGGCCACACCCGATCGGGTGCCAGAAGCTCTTGCGACCAGGGAACGGGAACCACGAGGCTCCCGGAAACGACACAGTTCTGCTGGGCCTGTGCGGCCGGCGGGGTCACCGTGAGGACGGCGAGCCCGGTGGCCGCGGTGACCAGTGCCGTTCGGAGGCGGTTCGCGTTCACGGCGGCGATGCTAGCGGAGTGACCGGTGATCATGGCAATGTCGCCAGTGTGCCGGATGGACGGAGGTAGTCGTGAGTTCTCCTTCAGGACGCGTGAATCCCGCGCTGATCGGCATGCTCGAACAGATCAAGAAGGCCACCGAGGAGCTGCCGAAGGCCAGCAAGCGGATGATGCAGCTGACCGGGGTCGGCTGGTCACCGGACAAGCTGGTCAAGGTGGTCGTCGGACCGCGCGGTCAGCTGGCCGACATCGACATCGATCCGCGGGTGTTCCGCAAGCCCGACGCGGCCGCGTTGCAGGCGGCGATCATGGCCGCGTCGCGGGAAGCCGTCATCGACATCAACAAGCAGCGGGAGGAGGTCATGTCCGGTCAGTTTCCGGCCGATCTGACGTCGCTGCAGCACGAGATGCGCTCCAATGAAAGCGACACGATCGGCAAGCTGATGAACCGACTCGACGCCGACATCTACGAAGAGGGGAAGGAAGACCGGTGAGTTACCTCGAGATCAACACCAGCCCCGCGGAGATCCGCTCGCTCGGTGACCGGATCGGGCTGAACGGGACCGACATGGCGGCACTGGCCGACACGGCCAACGACGCACACGACCTGATCGTCGGGAAGGACATGTCCGTCTTCGGCAACGATGACCTGGGCAACCAGTTCAAACCGTCCTACCGGGGTGAACCGAGTTCGTCCGGGGAGGAGGGCTTCGACCCGACCAACGCCGGGCAGTTCTTCGCGTCGATGAAGCAGATCGGTGGCGAGCTGGGCGAGCTGGGCGGCGGCCTCCGCTCGGCGATCGATGGCCAGATAGACACTGAGCTCGACAACGTGGCGGCGCTCAACAAGATCGATCCGCCCGCCTGATCCACCCGGCTTCCCGATCCACCGCGCCGTCACCCGAAAGGTCCGTCCATGGGAGTGCACCGAGACGTCGATGACGTCTTCGCGTACTTCGCGGAGCAGTTGGCGGACTTCGGTGATGCCGCGGACAACTTCATCCGGCAGGTCAACGACTGGCTCCCGTTCCCGGTCCTCCCGCCGATCGTCCGCGCGGCGATCGACGGGTGGCTCGGCGAGTACCCGGAGGCACATCCCGACGACCTCGCCGGGCTCGTCGAGTTCTGGAACCAGAAGAGCTCGGACCTGGGTGACCTGCAGACCGATCTGGGCACCCTCACCGAAACGGTGGTGCAGGGCTATCAGGGCGCGGCGCCCGCGCAGTTCAACGCCGCGTCGGTCCAGTTCAGCCGCGCTCTCCTGAGCCAGATGCAGGCCGCCATGGAAATGGGCATGGGGGTCGGCCAGTTCCAGACGAGCCTCGCCCTGGCGAAGAACAGCTACGAGGTCATGCTGGTCATGACGGTGATGGAGATCGCCGTTTCGCTGGCGGCCGCGGTTCCGAGCATCGGCAGCAGCCTGGCCGGCATCCCCGCGTCGATCACCGCCACCGGGCTCGCCCTCCGGGCCCTGATGCGCAAGGCGCTCGCGGAGATCGCGGAGATCGTGATCAAGCAGGGGATCAAGAAGTTCTCGATCAAGGGCGCCGGTGCGGCGATCGCCCGCGGCTGGAAGGTCTACCTCGCGCACACTGCCGGGCGCATCAGTGCGCGCGAAGTCGAGCGGGCGTTGATGCGGGTTCTGCCGCAGGTCAAAAACGCCTACGTCCGGCGGGAAATCGCTCAGCAGCTCGGAAAGGCCTACGGCGGGCGAGCCCTCAACCACGCGATCACGGAGACGGCCCGGCGTGGCGGGCCCAAGTGGCTGGTCCCCAAGGGGCAGGTCGTGCGGCGGGGCGCGATGACGCCCGAGATGGAGCGCCGGATCGCGGAGGCGGTCGCCACCCATGTGGCACGGGGTGGCGCGGGCAAGGTCATCGGCCAGCGGCTCGTCGGGTACTCGGTGCGCAGTGGCGCGATGTACGGCGCGGGCGGTGCCTGGGGTGGTGAAATGCTCACCAGCTTCGAGATGGGCGACAGGTACTCGGTCAACTGGACGAACGTCGCCGCCGGGTTCGTCGGCGCCTCGCTGGGCGGCGGTCCGCTGGCGCTGGCGGCAGGGCTGCCCGCCCACGTCATCCTGGGTGCGGCGGGTGGTGTCATCGGGCAGGTCGGCTCGGTGGGTTTCACCGTCGGCATGGACAAACTCACGAACGCGATGGAGGGAACGCCGCACGACGTCGTCGCCCGCGGCGCGCGTGGTGGTCAGCAGGCGGGGGAGGACCCGCTGAGCTGGGACAACCTCAAGAAGGCCGCCCTCGGCGGGGCGGTCGGCGGAATGCAGGAGCTCTACGCGGGTGGCACGCAGCTCACCCGGTTCGATATGGAGTCGCACCGGTTCCGGTTCGAGCTGGGCGAGCATTTTCAGGCGAACCTCGCCGACCACAGGCTCCTGACGAACTTCCGTGCGGGCACCGATTTCTCGAACTTCATCGGGCAGGCGCCAGGGGTGACGCCTTCCGGGGTCACGGTCAGCGCGCCGCCGCCGGCTGCCGGGCATGGCGGCGGAACCCAGACCGCGACGGGCGGCGGGACCGTCGGGTCGACCAGCACGTCCTCCGGGGCGGGTGGCTCGACTGGCTCGGGTGGCGGCGCGAACCACGGTGCGGGAACACGGCCGACCGCGGGAGCGGGCGGTTCGGGTGGCAGCGCTTCGGGTGGTTCGGCGCAGAACGGCGGAGACCCGCCTGCCCGCCGCGCCGGTGAGCAGAACGGTGACTCCCGCCGGACGACGCCGGAGACCCGGGACGACACCACCACGTCGCAACGCGAGGAGCCCGCGACGGGTGACGATCCGCCTGCCACGCAGGAACCGGAGCGTCGCGTGGCCACCGCCGGGGGCGACGACACCGGCCGGACCACCACGGATACCAGCCGTCCGGACACCAACGTCGGCCAGCGCACCGAGCCGGACCGGGACACCGGCACGACGACGCGCAACGGTGACCACGCCGCGCAGACGGACGTCACCCAGGACGACCAGGACGACACGACGGTCCGCGGCCCGGACGACGAGACCGCTCAGGCTCCGGACACCCGGCCCGAAACCCAGCACTCCGGCCGGAATCCGGATGTCCAGTCGGACAGCGGGGATTCCAGCGACACCGGCCGGAATCCGGATGTCCAGTCGGACAGCGGGGATTCCAGCGACACCGGCCGGAATCCGGATGTCCAGTCGGACAGCGCCGACTCCGGCGACACCAGCCGGAACCCCGATTCGTCCACTCAGGACCCGGGCAGCACCCGGAACACCGCTGACGACAAGCCCCCGGTCACCCGCGAACACCGGCAGCAGTTCACCCCGGACACCCCGCCGGAGAAGGCCGAGCGCGGGCCGGAGACCGCGACGGCCGTCACTGCGCGCACCCTCGACGCCCTCAAGGCCGAGGGCTACATGGTCGACGTGGACGCGGCGACCGGCACGTTCAGCGTGCTGTCCCCGGACGACCAGATCGCCCAGTTCCGCCTGACGCTCAACGACGAACTGCCCGCCGGGGCGTTCGAGGTGCGCGGCGACGAGGTCCACATCTCGAGCCTGGTCTCGGAGAACCTGTCCGAGGTGATGCAGCACAACCAGGCCATGATGGGCCAGGTACTGGAGCACCTCTTCGCCCGCAGCCCGCTCCCCGACGGCCTCACGCCGTCCCTGGTGTTCACCAACTCGGCTCCGCCGACGCCGCAGACGCCGGGCACCCGGTGGCACGCCTTGCCGCGCACCATCCAGGCCGGCCCGGACCGGATGCCGGCGACGCCTGCTCCCCGGGACCTGGTGGACGCGATCACCCGGCGTCAGCAAGCCACCCCGGGCAGCACGAGCGCGCGCATCGCGGTCGCGTTGCACGGCACTCCCGGCAGGGGGCCGCTGGTCGTGGAGTACGGCAACGGCGACCGGGTCCTGGTGCGGATCCAGCTGCACGACGGGGTGCCGGACAACCACGTCCAGGTCGATGCCGGCACGTGGCAGGTGCGGCCCGACGGTTCCGCCCGGCAGACCGCCGAGGCCACGGTGCGCCTCGGCCGCGGCGACCTCGATGCCCTGATCGAAGAAGGTCTGCGCGTGGTCGCCGACGGCGTGCCCGGCCGGGACCAGCCACACCACGCGGTCAACCACCGTGACCTGGCGCGGGTGCCGGGTGAACCGGTGAGCGGTGCGATCACGATCACCCAGGAGACCACTTCCGACGCCGAAGCGGTGCGGCGCGAGTTCGAGTCCTACGCACGCGGGCTCGGGCAGAGCACGGCGCCGGCCTCGGTCGTGACGCCGTCGACACCGACGCTCGGTGACGCGATCCCGTTGCAGCGACTGCCCGAGTCGAGCACCCACCTGCCGCAGCGGATGGAGTTCCACGACGACACCGTGCGCCTGGTCTACGACGACGTCACCGTCGACGCCGTCGTGGTCGTGGACTCCGGGCTGGCCGCAGGCGAGTACCAGGTCGTCTACCCGCGGTTCACCGTCGACGGTGTTCAGTCCGAGCCGTTGCAGCTGCGGGTGTCGGACCAGACGCCCAGCGACGGCTTCCAGCGCACGATCTCCGAGCGGGTGAAGTGGCGCCACGTGCTCGGCGAGGTCGGAACGAGCTTGCAGGGTAAGGGAAACCTCACTGACGGCACCGTCGCGCTGTACCGGGACCGCGGCGTGGTCCCGCTGGCCAGGACGGTGGTGACGGCTGTCCGCGGTGCCCGGCTGCTGCCCGATCCGCTCGCGCCGCAGGCCGGCGAGGGCGGACCACGCCACCTCGCGGTGCGGATGCCCGACGCCGCCTCGTTCACCGGCGACACCGGGAAGATGATGCGTGCGCTGGCGGAGATGGGCCTGCGCCCGGACACCACCGAGCTGCAATGGGACCACGCGGAGTCCGGCGTCGTCACCCGGTGGACCAACCCGGTGACCGGCGAGCAGACCGTGCTTCGGTTCGGCACGCCCGATTCGGTCGCGGCACGAGCCCACGCCGCGCAGCTGGACCCGGAGTCCGGCCGGCGGACCGAGATCCTTCGCGGGACGCTCGAACCGTTCGGTTTGAGCGAGGTCGGCCTGCCCTCCGGCGAACGCCCCAACGCCTGGGACTCCGACGAGGTTTTCGCCCACGAGCACCGGCCCGCTCGCGGAAATCTGGCGGTGTCCAACGAGCTGCTCGACGCGTTCAGGCTCCGGCACGGGCCGCAGGCCACCGATCCCACGCAGCTCCGGATCGCCGCGCACTGGTTTGACGAGGGTGCGAACCCGCGGCTGGTGCTCGGCGAGACGGTGCGCGACGTTGTGCGGCATCCCGACGCCGCCACCTACGACGAAAAGTCCAAGCTGTGGGCCGTCCGCGGGGAACGCGACGGTCTGACGATCGCGGCCTTCGTCCGCAAGGACGGTCAGGTGGTGTCGGCCGAGCCGTTGCCGGGCCCGAACACCGAGGCCGGCCGTCTTCCGGCGGGCGAGATGGCGCGGGTGCTCGCGCAGTTCCGGGACGCGGTCACCGCGGCCGAGGGCGCGACGCTGCGGCCCACGACGCTGGACGACCTCGCCGGAGTAGGCACCGTCCGCCACACCGTCGACCTGTCCGGCGGATCGACGAGCGAGTCACTGGTGAGCGAGCTGGCGGACCGGGGATTCGACGTCACCGGGACCGGCGACGGGCGTGTGGACCTGCGGCACGCCGAAACCGGCCAGACCATCCAGGTGCGGCTGCACACGCCGTCGACCGCGTCTGCCGGCACTCCCGGCGCCACCACCGACACCAGGACCACCACCGAGCCTCCCGCCGATCCGCTCGCCGACGCGGTCGGTGAGATCAGCGGCGCGGCCCTGATCCAGGACGGGGACGGCCGGTACACGATCACCATCCCCGCGGACGACTACCTCGTCGCGGGCCTGACGATGGCCGACCAGCTCGACGCCCGCGGACTGACGCTGACCGACGTCGACGGCGCGTTCGGCCGCCGCTCGGTGGGCCGGCTGGGCGGTCGTCAGTGGCACGGGTGGCAGACCACCTGGACGACGGCCGACGGCCGCACCGTCGAGATCCTCCTGACCACCGAAGAGGGGCAGCGGCACGCCGACACGGTGGCGGACCTCGCGCGGCGGCGCGACCAGCTGCGTCACAACGACCCCCGGCGGCACTTCCTCAACTCGCAGCTGAGGCGCCTCACCGACAACCCGCCGGTCCCCGCGGACGCCGAGATCACCCCCGACGTGCGGGCCAGGCTGACCAGCGGTCGTCTGGCGCGGCAGGTCGCCGCCGAGCTGAACGTGCCCCGGGTGACGCTGAGCAGGCCCGCCGGTCCCATCCCGGGGCATCTGGTCGCGCGCACCCCGGACGGCACCGAGGTCGCGGTCGTGCGCGTGCGCGAGGATCTCGCCACGCTCCGGACCGAGCTGACCAACGTCAGTCCCACCGCGCGGCCGGTCCACGTCGGCGAGCTGCGGGGAACCGCGGCCGGAATCGCGGTGGTGCCGCTGACCAACGGCGCCACGGTCACCGAGGTCGTCTCCGCCTTCGCCGACGCCGTCAAGCCCAATGGCTGGCACCACCCGGACATCCTCGCCCACCCGCTGCGTCCCGCCGCGGACCGGATCCAGCTCGACCAGACCGTGCTGACCGAGCACATCCTCGACGGCACCCGCGGCGGTGGGCACCGGCACGGCACCGGCATCCCCGGCAAGACGGAGTTCCCCGCTCGCTGGGACGACGCGACGATCGAGGCGGTCATCCGCCAGACCGCGGACCGGCCGACCCGCGTCGTGTGGGACGACGACCACAACTCCTGGATCGCGACCAGGGAACACGACGGTGTGGTCGTCGCGGTCGTCGTGCTGCCGGACGGTTCGATCGTCACCGCCTACCCGGAGGGCGGCCGCGGGGTCGTCACGAACCCGAGGCCGGTGGTCCCGGAACGGCACGAGATCGCGCCCACCCTGCCCGAGCCGGTGCTCGTCCAGCTGGAGAACCTCCGGCACCCGGACCGGCCCGCACGCCTGCCCAAGTTCCCCGCCGAATGGTTCGAAGCCGGGCGGCTGGAGACCATCCTGACCGGAATCGTCGAGCGGGGCCTGCAGCCCGGCGCGCTCGCGGAGACCCCGCTCGAACCGGTGGGCCGTAAGAAGCAGGACTGGGTTTACGGTGAACACGACGGCGTGCGCGTGCGGATCGCCATCGACAGGAACAACGTCATCCACCGGGCCGAACCGGTGGTTGACTCCACGGAGGCCCCGCGCGGAGGAAGGAGCCGGGACGGTGAAGCTCTCCCAGGCGGAGATCGCTCAGCGGATGGCCGAACTGCCCGGCCGGTTCCTCGACCGGCTGGACGAGCAGGCGCTGACGTCGGTGCACCGGACGCTGGACGTGGGCGAGTGGCCGATGAGCGTGCAGGCACTGATCAGGGCACTGCGCAGGCTGCACAGTCCGGTGACGACGCGGGAACGGACGGAACTGGCCGCGTACCTGGAGATGTTCGACAGCCCGGACGACCCGGAGCCGCTGCGGCGCCGGACGGAACAGGTGAAGCGGGACCTCGCGGCGCTGACGGAACAGCCGAGTCTCAGCGCGACGGAAGCGAGCGAGCAGGCGAGGACGCTGCTGGAGACGTTCGGGCCGCGGATCCCGGAACCGGATCGCGGCGAGCTGATCCAGGAGCACGAACTGGAGAACTGGCCGGATCTGACGCTGGCGACAGTGGAACTGCTGGAACGACACGGGATTCCGGTGACGCCGGAGGAACGCCGGACGCTGACGTTGCTGCTGGACGCGATGGATCTGTCCAGGGAGGGCCTGACGGCGATTCCCGTCCGGTAACTGACCGCCCGGACCCGCCGGTGGTCGTCGCCGAGCCGATCGTGCTCCAGCGCGACGAACCGGCCGGCCGACGAAGCCCGGGCTGGGGAAGCTGGCAGCGCCTGTGGCTCCTGGACATGGTCGGGGGTGACGTCCCCGCCCGGTACGGCGGGCCGGACCACATCGCCGCGACCATGCACCCGGACGGTGTGTCGGTTCTCCTGAAGCGGTACTACTCCGATGGGCGCACCGACGAACACTTCATCCAGCCGAACGCCGTACCCGAGGCCGTAGCGGAGCAGGTCCGGCTCATCGAGGAGCGGTTCGGCACCCAGGTGCCGTCGCACCTCATCCCTGATGCCGCCTCGACCATCACGATCGAGGCAGTGACGTCCGTCCTGGAGTCGTTCTCGCTTCCGGCCGGATCATTCACGGTGTCGGCAGAACCCGATGGCGTCACGGTGACGCCGCACGGCTTGTCCGCGCACACTGTCGAGATCCGGACCGGGCCGCCCGGCGCCACGATCGCGCGGGAGGTCGACCTGGGCGGTGACACCCGCAGGGTTGAGATCCCTCCCCGGACCGACGAGCAGACCCGCATTCGGCACCTCATCGGCGCGTTGCGTTCCTACCTCGATCCGGCCGGTTCACCCGTGCCGCCGGCCAAGGCGGAGCCGGCGCCGTCGGACGCGGTGGATGCTCCGGTGCTGGATTCCGCCGACGCCGGAGGAACGCCGGACGCGCCGGTCCCGGATCCCGGTGACGGGGCGGGAACCCCGGACGGTGACAAGGCTGCTGGACGCGATCATTCGGTCCAGGAAGGCGACGGAAGCGAGCGAGCAGGCGAGGACGCTGCTGGAGACGTTCGGGCCGCGGATCCCGGAACCGGATCGCGGCGAGCTGATCCAGGAGCACGAACTGGAGAACTGGCCGGATCTGACGCTGGCGACAGTGGAACTGCTGGAACAGCACGCGATTCCGGTGACACCGGAGGAACAGCGGATGCTGACGCGGCTGCTGGACGCGATGGATCTGTCCAGGGAGGGTTTGACGGCGATTCGCGTCCGGTAACCGCGCGACCGGACGCGGAGGCCGTCCTCGCGGAGCTGACCGAGGAGGCGCGCCGGGAAGTCCTGCGGTTCGCCGACCACCGGCTCGAAGCGGTGGCCCGTGTTCTCGAGGTGACCGTGGACGAGGTCCGCCGTCGCCTCGAACAGCGGATCGCGGATGCGTTCGAGCTCACCGATGCCGGGCTGGCGAAGGCATTCGGCGACGACCCGGCGGCCGAGCGCCGTCTGGCCTGGTACGTGAACTCGGCCTCCGGGGTGTACGACTGGGCGACCGGCCGGGTCGGCCTGCGGCCCGGCGAGCCGCTGGGCATCGTCGCCACGGCGTTGATGAAGGAGGTCATCACCTCCTTCCGCACCCCGCCGCACATCGCGGCCCGGAGCTTCGACGGCACCCCGGCCGAGCTGATGCTGCAGCGGGAAATCGCCGACCACCTGCTGCTGCGCAAGTGGCTGCGCTCGCTGAGCGATCCGCTGCCCGCCGAACTCGCCGAGGCGCGCAGCTGGACGCAGCGGAAGCTGAAGAAGGTCCTCGAGTACCGGTATTCGGCCACCGAGGACGCGGTGAGCCGGTTCAGCGTCGCCGTCCAGCGCGACGAGCCCGTCGTGGAACCGAGTCTGGGCCGCGAAAGCCGGGGCGACGTCCCGCCCACGATGGACGCCGTGCTGGCCTGGTCGGCCCGGTTGGACGGCCACGACCTGCGCGCGCTGGCGCTGCAGGACGTCCTGAGGGGACTGTGGCCGCAGCAGCAGGTGGAGCTGGCGGGCGCCGTCACCGGCGAGCAGTTGTTCGGCACGGGTCACTACCTCCGGCACGCCAGGGAAAACGGCTGGTTGCACACCGAGGACGACCTGCGGAGGCTCGCCGAACGCGACGCGCAGCTGCTCCGGTTGCGAACGGTCGGTGAGGCACTGCCCGGGATGGACGGTCTGACCTACGTCGGCCAGGAGCGGGGCGAGCTCCCTGGCGGCCGGTTCGACGGCCCGGACGGCGCGGTGTACGTCAAGGCGGTCGAGTCCTACCGCACTCCGGAGCAACAGCTGCGCGCGGCCGAGGTGGAGGTCCTCGCCGCGCGGCTGTACCAGGCGGTCGCCGACGTGGTCACGGCGGACACCGGGATCACCGCCGCGATCCCGGAAACCAGGGTGGTGCGGCTCGACGGCAGGCTGGACCGCGGGCTCTTCTTCGGCGTCGCCAGCCAGTGGGTCGACAACACCGGCCACGTGGGCGAACGGTTCGACTCGGTCACGCCCGAGGACAAGCGGGTGTTCTGGGCGCTGTTCGGTGCCGACGCCTGGCTGGGCTACTACGACCTGCCGCGCAACATCGTGGGCACCCCGAACGGCCCGGTCCGCATCGAGTTCGGCGGCGCCCTGGTGCACAACGGCCAGGGCGACAGAAAAACCGGGTTCGGCCCCTCCGTCACCGAGGACGAGGTGCTGCGCTCCGGCAGCTACAACCGGGGGACCGCGCAGCTGTACGCCGGGATGCCGGACGACCTCGCACAGGCCTCGGTGCGCGCGGTCGCCTCGATGAGCGACGACGCGATCCGGCAGATCGTCCGGTCCACCGTGAGCGATCCGGCGTTCGCCCAGGAGCTGACCGACCTGCTGATCGCGCGCCGCGACAACCTCGCCGCGAAGTTCGCGGACGGTACGACCCGGCGGGTGACGTCCGTCGACACCGCGGGCCGGGACGGCTCGGAGGACCTGTGGCTCCTGCGGATGGCCGGGGGCGACACGCCCGTTCGAGACGGTGGGCCGGACCACGTCGCCGCGACCATGTCCCCGGACGGTCGCGCGGTGCACGTGAAGAGGTACTGGGCCAGTGGACACTCCGACCAAGCCTACGTACGGCCGAACGTCTCACCCGAGGCGATAGCGGAGCAGGTCCGGCGCATCGAAGAGCGGTTCGGGACCGAGCTGCCGCCGCGTTTCGTCCCTGCAGCTCCGACCATCACGGTCGAGGCGGTGACGTCGGTCCTGGAGTCGTTCTCGCTTCCGGACGGATCGTTCACGGTGTCGGCAGAACCCGGTGGGGTCACGGTGACTCCGCACGGGATCGCGGCGCACACCGTGCACATCCGGATCGGGTTCCCTGGCGCCACTAGCGTGCGAGAGGTGGACCTGGGCGACAACACCCGCAGAGTCGAGATCCCCGCCCAGACCGACAAGCAGACCCGCGTCAAGCAGCTCATACGCGCATTGCGTTCCTACATCGAGCCGGACGGTCCGGACTTGCCGCCGCCCCGGGTGGAGCCCGAACCTTCCGCACCGCCGGATGACGCCGTTGCGGGCGATCCGGCGCCGGAGCCCGGTGACGGTGCAGGAGCGCCGGACGCTGTGACTGCTGCTGGACGCCAGGGAACTGCGGAAGCAGAGACCAGCGCAAGTACCGCAGCCACGACGTCGGGCGACAGCGAGCCCACTCCGGCCTCGCGGACGCTCGGCCTGACCGCGGAGCAGTTCGAAGCGGCGATCAGGGCGGTCGGCTTCCGCAGTCGCATCGAGGACGTCACTGTCACCGTGCAGGACGAATACCACGTCGATGTGCGGGGTCGGTATCCCTCGGGCGGAAGGCTTCACCTTCAGGTCCACCCGGGGGGACCGGACTCGGGACCGAGGATCGACAGGTACAACCTCAGCACCGGCGCCCGGGTCGTCATGGTCCCGTCGCACGTGGACGACGGCACTCGCGCGCAGCACGTCGCCGAGGTGCTGCGCCGCGTCGTGGAAAGCGAGAACCTGGGACGGGCGTGGCCGCGCTACCGGGGCGAGGCAGGGATCCAGGACGATCTCTGGCTCCTGCGCGAAGCGCGGGACGAGCTACCACGCGAACGGGGCCTGCCCCTGCACGTGGTAGCGCAGCAGAGCGGCACCGGTGAGGTGTCGCTGCAGGTCTACTACGTCGGGATGGCCGAGGCCACCACAGTCTCGCTGACGCCCGAGGCCCCCGCGGAGGAGGTGGCCGAGCAGATCCGGCTCATCACGGAGAGGTTCGGCTCGGCGCTGCCGTTGGGGTACACGTCTGCGCCGGAAAACGTGACCGCGGACGAGGTTTCCGCCGCGATGGCCCAGCTGGGCTGGCCGAGTGACGCGTTCACCGTGTCGGAGCGGCCGGACGGAACGGCGGTGACCGTGACCGGCGGGGACGGCGCCGCCCGCCGGGTCGAGATCCGGACGGCGGAGCACGCCCCGATCCGCGACCGGACGGGCGAAGATGGCGTCGTGCACGCCGAGATTGCTGCGCGCACCGACGAAACGACGCGGATGGGTCAACTCACCTCCGTGCTCCAGCCGGTCTTCGGATCGGCACCACCGGAGGCGGTGGCGACGTCCGCCACATCCGGCGAGGCTTCAGCACCGGCGGCGGGTGCGGCGGCGCCGGACGCTGCTGTACCGCCGCCCACTCCGGCCGGAAACCGGGACGACCTGTGGCTCCTGAAGCTGGTCGAGGACGCGCTGCCGGACGGGCTGGGAGAGCCCGTGCACGTGGCAGTGCAGGCGAATTCGCCTCTCCAGACGAGTTTCTGGGTTTACCACGCGGGCCGCGAGCCGATGAACGTCGTGGTGGACACGCGCGGTCCGACCGACACGGTGGTGGAGCAGGTCCGGCGTATCACGGACCGGTTCGGTACCGAGGTGCCCGACCTTCCCGGAGGCACTGCCCGGGTGCTCACCGCGGACGAGCTCGAAGCGGCCATGTCTCAGCTGGGCGTGCGGGAACGCTTCCCGTATGTCAGGGTGCGCGCTGGTGACGGCCCAACAGGGTACGGCAACGTGAGCCTTCGCGCGTCGGGGCCTGCCGGAAGCCTCGACGTCGACATCGCCACTCATGACCGTTCCACTGTCGACCGTGACCCGGGACCGGTCATCCGGGACGGAGTCCGGCGTTACGTCATCCCGGTCCGCGCCGACGACGCCACCAGGGCGGAACACCTCGTCGATGTGCTTCGGGACGCATCGGCGCCATGGGGTTCCGGGCGGCACCAGGCGGCCCGTCCGGATGCCATCGTGGATCGAGACACGTTCGACCGTGCCGCTGCTGCTCCGCCTGAGCCTCCGGCCCCGGCGCCCGCCGCGGCGGACACCGCACTGCCGTCGCCCAGCATGAGCGCGGCCGCGGCCGAGGCGCTGCGCGGGCTCGTGCGCGCCGCGGCCGATGACGCCGATCTGCCGGGCCGCGTCAAGACCTTGGCCGTCATGGCCGAGGACACCGGAGTCAAGATCACCCTGCTCGACCGCGCAGGCAGGCTGCGCCAGGCAGAAGTGCGCAACACCGACGGGCCGCTCGTGCTCGAGGAGGACGCGCCCGGCATCAAGCGGTTCGCCATCCCGGCGCAGGTTTCCGATGACATCCGCACCCAGCTCATCGCGGGCCACCTGCGCGTGCTCGCCGCGGAGTGGGCGCTCGACCAGGCCCAGCCGCGGCCGTCCGGCCCGCAGCAGGTGCAGTCACCGGAACCGGTCGCTGTCCGGCAGCGGCCGGCACCCGTGGTCGAACCGGTGACGCCGGTCCGGGTCCGCCTCGGCGACGGCGACAACCGTCCGATGAGGACACTCGCGCAGACCGTCGTCGACCGGCTGGCCGGGCATCCGGTGCAGGTGAACGCGCAGCGGGACGGCGAGGGTGAGATCCGGCTCCAGGTCACCTATGGCGACCAGCGGCCGTTCAGCGTGACCCTGCGCGAGGGCACCGACGTCTGGCCGTACTTCCAGGACGTGCGCGACGGGGCCTCCCCACGCGACGACACCTTCGGCGAGAACCACGGCCACTACGACATCGAACTGCCCCTCACGGCGCTCGGTGACGCCTTGCCGACAGTCGCGGCCGAGGCTCTGCTGCAGATCACGCTGTCCCGGTTCCGCAACCAGCTCAACACACCCGACGCCGTCCGGTTTTCGCACGAGACCGGTGAAGCGATCGCGTCCGACACCGCCGAACGGAGTGTCCGCCGCGCGGCACTGGGCGACACGCTGCGGGACACCATCATCACCACGGATCAGGCGCCCGGAACACTCACCATCCGCGCCACCGACGCCGCCGGAAGGCCGATCCGCGTCGACTTCCGCACGGTGCAGGGGCTCGACGCGCCGAGGCTGCGAGTCGCCCAAGGGGATCACCGCCCCTACGTGGTCGAGGTGCCGCCAAACGCGACGGAAGCCTCACAGGTCCGGATGGTGGCCGACGGGCTGCGTGGCGTCATCGGCTTCCGGCACGCCGTCCTCGGACTCGGCGATCCGCCGCCCGCGCGGGAGACGATCGCGCGGCGCTCCCGGGTCGACGTGATACCGACCATTCAGGCGCTGTCCGCCATGGGCCACGCTGACGAGGCGGCGCCGCTGACGGAGCTGTGGCCGTGGGCGGCACCACTGCGCACCGCCGCGGACGAGATCGCCGACGAGCTGGCCGGGCATCGTACGGCGCTCGAACGGGCGCGGCGGGCGTACACGGAGTCCCTGGACGCGATCGAAGCCGACGAGAACTACCTGCCCTGGATCGCTCAGCGCCTCGGTGAGCTGCTCGGCGTGCCGGTCAACGACGCACTGGTGGTGGATTCGCTCGAATCGGCGTACCAGCTGACCCGCACCGAGGTCGAGGCCCGCATCATCGAACCCGGCGCGGTGCTCGACGGTGCGCAGGTCGTGGAGCCGCCGCCGGACGTCGCGCGCTCGATCATCGGCCAGGACGCGGGCATCACGCTCCGGCTCGTGGCCGAACATCGCGACCGACTGGCGGTCGCCGCCGAAAACGCCGCGAACCGGATGACGGAGGCGCGGCAGCGGTGGGAGCACGCCCGGGTCGCCGGCATCCGCGAACTGACGCAGATCCGCGCGGACGCGGTCGACGACGGGCTGCCCGAGCACGTCGCGGACAGCGCTGTCGCCGACGCGAGCATCCGGATGCACCAGGCGGACGTGCGCCCGGCGTTCAAGGTCCGCGAGTTCACGCACGACCTCGACCGTGCCACCTATGGCTCGCAGGGCCACGACCTGCGTGCCTTCGCCGGTCCTCGCCGGGACCTGGCCCGCGCGGTGCGCGACCACGAGCCGGCTCGCCGCGCCGCGGAGAAGGCGTACCGTGCGGCCGCCGTGGACCTGCGTCAGGCCCGGTCCGACCTCAACGCCCGCCGCGGCTGGGTGCCCGGCCTCGTGCGGAGCGAAGGCGACGATGGCACGGCCGTGCAGACCGTGGCCAACGCACTGAACCTGCCGGTGAGCTACGTCAGCGCGAGCCGGGCCGCCGAAGCGAAGCTGCCATTCCGGGGCAACCGGACCGAGGTGCTGCGCCAGGCCGTGTCCCGGACTCGCGCCGCGCAGGCCAAGCTGGACGCTGCGCTCGATGCCTATCTTGCCGCTCAGCAGGCCCGCGACGAGGCACACCGGGAGTACGTGGACGCCCTGAGCACGGTGGTCAACGCCGCCGCCGACGACGGGGTCAAGCAGGTCGAGATCGCGCGCCGCACCGGGCTGACCGACGACGAGATCAGCGAGATCACCCGCCGCGTCGTCGCCTCCGGGCGCGCGGAGACCGAGTCGCGCTACGGCCTGCCCTTCGTCGACCGCTACATCGAGGGGCGCGGGCTGCTGGCCAGGGCGGGCCGCCGCTTCCTGAGCACTCAGGCGCTCGTCGACATCGACGGTCTCACCCGAGCGGTCGAGGCCATCGACCCCGATGCACCGGACGCCCTCCAGCAGCTGCTGGAGCTGGGCACGTCCATGGACACCGCACTGGCGATGTTCAACAACCGGCTGTCCACCCGCGACATCAGCGACGTGCACCACCACCTGCTGAGCTACGCCCTGGACAACCAGTACCTCGGTTCCGACAGCGAGAATGCCGCCGAGGCCAAGACCCGCATGAAGAAGCTGCTGGAATGGCTCAAGCAGGATTCCACGGCGAGCCTCGCGGAACGGCAGCTCCGCTACCGGGCGGCACGCGGTGACCTCGGTCGGATCCTGTACTCCGCGATCCGCGAGCGCGCACTCGGTGCGGCCGCGGCCAGTGGCGCCACCTACTACGGCCTCATCCATTCGCTGCGCGCCGGCCTGGTCGACGAGAAGGACGTCCTGGAGCTGCAGGGCAAGCTCGCTGACGCCCTGATGTTCAAGATGTACAACGAGCTGTCCCCCGACGTGCGCTGGCGCGCCGATGTCGGCCTGGTGGGCACCCGCTGGGACATCGCCGGTGCCGAGGGTTACGACCTGACGATGCTGATGGCCGAGTTCGCCTACATCGGTGCGGAACAGACCGATGACAAGGAAGCCATCACGCAGCTCCTCGGCGACGAGGCCAACACGACCTACAACCCGAAGTGGATCAACCAGCTCAAGCTCACCGTGGCCGCCGCGAAGGAGGTCAAGGCCGCTCTCGCGGACGGCACACTGACCGGGACACCCGCCGACGAGGCGCGGGCGCTGATCGGTGACGCCGACTCCCTGAGCAACGCCATCGAGAAGGCCGAGTACCTCGAAAAGCTCGTCCGCAACGGCGACACCCTGCGCTACGCCCTGCGGGCGGCCGGCAGGCCCGAAAAGGCGGCGAGCCTGCCGGCCGAGGTGCCGGACATGTTCAACCCGCACCTGCTGTCGAAGCTGCGCGGCAACCGGATGACCGGCCAGACCTTCCTGCTGCACAAGGACAATGGGTTCGCCAGGGTGGATCTGAACGGCTTGTTCGTCGCGGGCAAGCCGGACGAGCGCGGCCTGATCCCGATGATGGCCCTGATGAAGCACCACCCCGAATTCCGGAACAACCGCATCATCTGGGCACACCTCGGGGTCGGCAACTGGACGCACCTGACGGTCGAGCACCTCGACATGCTCGACCGCATGATGCAGCTGGTGCCCGGCCTGACCTACGACTTCTCGTGGACGCCGCTGGGCCAGTACCTGCGTGACGACCCGTACGTGTTCGAACGGTTCGTCGAGTTCGCGGTCAAGTACCAGGACCGCCTGCTGTTCGGTTCCGACGGCATCAGCATGATGCCCAGTACCCAGCTCGACCGGCACTCCACCGAGATGGAAGCGGTCTACCGCGCCATCATGGACCGCCGTCCGGACGACGGCGAGGCGATCGTCGCGAAGATGCGGGGCGGCAACTACGTCCGCGTCATGAACGACGCGGAGCGCGAAGCGAGCCAGCGGTTCGTCGACGAGTACTTCTCCCGTCACCACGAAACCTGGGTCGAGGTCCTGTCGCACTTCCCGCCGCACGTGCTGGAGGGCTTCCACAAGAAGGCGAAGTCCCTGGTAGAGGACGGGTTCGTGCCGCACCCGGACCAGGCGGTCGGCCCCGGCAGCGGAATGGGCGACGGGTCGGACGTCCGTTCGGCCGAGACCCCGGACGACCGTGCCCAGCGGTTCGTCGACGAGTACTACTCCGACCAGCGCGACGCCTGGCTCGCGACGATGGCCGAGGCGCCATCCGAGGTGGTCGCGGCGTTCCACCGACGCGCGCAGGAGTTGTGGGACCAGGGTGTGCGTCCGCGGCCCGACGCGGCGGTGGGGCCGACCGGCACGCGGGATGGTATCTGGCGCGAGAACCACCAGATCCAGTCGTCGATCCGGGCCTACAAGATCGCTTACGGTGACTTCTCGCCCGAGTCGACGAAGCAGGTCGTGCGTGACATGAAGGCGCAGATCCGCAAGGGCGCCGCGGACATCGTGGGCAAGATCCGCGACCGCAAGGCGCTCGATGTGGTGGAGGGGGACGAGCTCGGGCTCGACGCGCCGGTCGAAGCGCTCATCGCGGCACACTTCGCGCTCCAGGCTTCCCAGGACATGACTCCGGACGAGCGGAAGGAGTTCGTCGGCAAGGTTCTCAAGGACGTCACGAAGACGGAGTTGTTGCGGCTCGCCTCCGAAAAGACGGCGAAGGAACTGCACAGCCGCTGGCGCAAGGTCGGGGTCGTCGGCTGGACGACCATGGCGGCGGGCACGGCCGCCGGGGCGACGGCCATCGTGATAGGTGCCGTGCCGACTGCGGTCGTCGGCGCAGCCAGTGTCATCGCAGGCGGTGCGTTCGTCGTACGTTCGCTGCTGGCGAGCGCGAAGATCGTGCATACACAGGGCATCCGGGTGACCACCGAGTCCATGATGGAGCGGGAGCGCGTCGACCCCGAGTCGGTGCACCGGCTCATGAAGATGATCCGCAGGCTGATGGTGGCCGAGATCAGCCCGGGCGGGAAGAAGTTCCGGGACCGGTTCGCCCACATCGTCGATCGCGTCACGGATGAATTCGAGCGGCACGTCAAGCAGATGCTGACCGACTACATCGTGACCGCCCACTTCAAACTCCCGCTCGGGGTGACCGCGCAGAGCCGTCGGGTCTGGGCGAACATGTTGTTCTCCCGGCTGAAGGACTACGTCAACCGGGTCATCGGCGGCACCGCGGACTCCATCAACCGGATGAACCCGACAGCCGGGTGGCTCGGCCGGGGGTCGAACGTCGCGACCGCCGTGTCGTGGGTGCTCAACGGGTTCAACCAGCTCATCACCGGACTGGTCGGGACCGGGCTGGCCGCCTGGGTCTCCATCGCCTACCTACCTTCGTCGCTGTTGTTCGGGATCGCGGCCACGCCCGGTATCTGGGCCGACTACGACCCGGTGGCCCGGCCGGGCATGCGCCGGCTCCAGAACATCGCCGCGTTCCCGTTGCTGACCGTCGCGAACGCCGGACTGGCGCTGCAGTACCTCAACGACGGGGAGTACTTCAACTCCGTCGTCGCGACGACCCTGACCGCGGCGACCGCCAAACTGTCGCGGCTGGGATTCCAGATCGAGCGCAAGGAAGGCCGCGACGGGGCGAAGATCGGCCCTGGCGCGATGTTCTTCGCGCAGAGCGCGGTGACCGGCATCGGCGTCGCGATGATCACCAGCAACCCGGTGGCGGTCGGCATCGCTGGAGCGTTCGCGCTCGCCGGGCCCACCATCTGGTTCGTCCGCGGTGCCTGGTCCCGCATCCGCGCCATCGAGCGGTTCAAGCCGGTGCGGCACAGCCGCTACGAGGGCGGGTCGCCGAAGTGGGCGCCGCGCTCGGAAATCCAGGCAACCGTGTCCGGGGACGGTACGGAGCTCGGCTGGGGCCGGGTTCGTCGTGGTCTGGACGCGGTCAACCGCCTTGCCCAGCAGCCGGAGCTTCCGTCAGCGGCGCAGCGGAGCACGATCGCCACACGAGTTGCCGAGAACCTGCGGGAGGGGGACCGGGAAAAGATCGCGGCGCACACGAGGCGACCCCGTCCGAATTCCCGTGCCGACGCGCTGCGCCAGACGACGGCACGACCGGACCCGATCGCGCCCGCCGGAGACGATCCGTTCGGTACCGGCCGCGTCGACACGGGCCCGGCTCCGGCGCCACGTACGGGCGAAGACCGGGGAGACCTGGGTGGGCAAGCGTTTTCCTACCATTCGGTGCCCGGCTCGGAAGATGCGCCCGCCCCGCGGTCTTCGATCACCCTGGGTACACGCTGGAACGCCGCCCGTGCGGAGGATCCGTACGTCGGCTTCCACGACGCGGTGTCCGCCTGGATGGGCAACGGCAATCGGCAGGGGAGAGTCGACGACGGCGTGTGGTCGTTCACCGGCCCCGACGGCGCTTCCATCAGGCTGAAGGTGAGCGTCGTCCCCGGATCCTCGACTCCGCGCCTGTTCGGACCGGATGCCGACGGTCTGCCCGAGGTGACCCTGCCCGGAATGCCCGCGGACCGCGCCCAGCGTTCGCTCGTGGTCGGGATGGCCCTGAGGGACGCGCTGAGGCATCTGCCCGAGCTCATGCCAGCCGTGCCCACAACGGACACCTCGCCGTTGCGGGAGCTGCTGCCCGGGCCGGAGCGGTCGCTGTCCCGGGACGAGATCAAGACCGGGTTCGACGCGCTGGTGTCCAATGCGGACTTCGCGGGCGCGACCGCCTCCGCTGTCGGGGTGCTGACCGGCGACACGTCGGCCACCGTGCGCTTCGAGACGAGTGACGGCGGATTCGTGGTGCACTCGATCCGCCTGGACGGTGGCGTGCTGGTGGCGCAGCACGTCCGGTCTTCGGTGGAGCCCTCCGCCGTGGCGCTCGACCAGTTCCTGCGCGAGCACTACCAGGGCTGGGGCGTGTCGGCGATGGACGACGACGCGGTGGGTGACGACCGGGTCGAGCGGGCACTGCAAGGTGACCAGTGGGCCCCGGGTGCCGGCGGGACGCAGGCCCGGACGGTGATCGCTCACCTTGCCGAGAAGGCCGGCATCCTGCGCGACAGCCTCGCCCGGTTGGAGCGACAAGCAGCGGCCGGTGCGCGCAGCGGTATCGAGCAGGCGGTCCGGCGCTACGGCGCCACGGACGCCGAGTCCCTCCAGATGACGCTCGAGAACCAGATCGCGGCGATCGACGACGTGGTCCGCCGCGCACGAGAGAACGAGTACGGGACTTCGGAATACCCCTCTCCGCGGGAAATCGCCGCGATCGGCGCGCCGGGTGTAGCTGCGCTGACGGAACCACAGTTCCTCCGTTACCGCCGGGACCTCGCAGCGCCGGTGACGGAATCGGAGTGGCGTCCCGAACCGTTGGTCGGTCTCACGTTGGCCACCGCCGAGGACCTGCCGCTCCAACGCCACGACATCGCCTACGGCGAGATCAGGCTCACCCGGATGCCCCGGCACGAAACGACCGGCGGCTTCGGACGTTTCGCCGGGCAGGCGTGGGGACTGTTGTCCGCCGACGGCAGGCTCGTCGTGGCCGTTCCCGCGGACGCCTCGCGGGAGCACCTGGCGGACCTCCGCGCCGGTCTCGGCACCTGGTTCGCCCGCGTCGAGCAAGTGTCCACACCCGACGGCGGCGAGGAGATCGTGGCGCGGGTACCGCGCGGGCGGCCCGTCCCGGTCGCGCCCGCCGCCGGAGAGGTGCTGGTCGTCGGGAACGACATCGCGGCGACCGTTCCGGACGGGTCGTTCGACCACGTCCGTTTCGACGACATGCCGCCCAGCGCGTTCACCGGTCCGGCGATCGGTGCGGTGCCCAACGCGATGAGCGCGCTCCGCGAAGACGGCACCATCACGATCACCAGCACCGTCTCGGCCGCACGGCACCTGCCCGATCTGGTACGCGTGCTCGTCGCCGCCGGCGCCACCAGGATCGACGTCAGTGGTGACGTCAACGTGGCCGTGACCGCGCGGAAGGGCGATGAGGACGCCGCGGCGCTCGTCCGGGTCTATCAGGAGGCGGTCCGACGTCTGGAAGCGGAGGGGGCCGCGGAGACGGACGCGTCGCCGGACCTGAGCAGGGCTCTGTCCCGCGCACGTGAACGGCTCGCCGTGCACGAGGCCGCCGAGCAGACCCCGCGTCGTCAGGTGACCCTGAACATCGAGCACTGGCGCCACACCGAGCTGACCGGAGAGGCGCTCGCCGGGATCGCGGAGGCGCTGCGCCCCGGAGGACGGGTCCGCATCAGCACGTCGACCGCGGCCTCGGCGGCGGTGATCGCCACCTACCTGGACACCGCCGGTGTGACCATCGAGGAGGCGAGCAGCACCGACCGTGTCGTCGTCGCCGGGGTCAAGCGGGCGCCGGGACCCGACGTCCGAGAGGTGACGCCGCCACCTCCGCCGGGAGAGACGTCGCGGGGATTCCCGGGAGTCGCGGAAGCCGCGGACCGCTGGTTCCCCTCCATCGACCTGCGCACCAGAGGTGTGACGCTGCAGGAGGTCACCGCGACGGCCGACACGGTCCACCTGGTTTACCGGGGCGGGCGGCGCGAGGCCGAGGCGGAGGGCGTCCTGGAGGTGCTGCTGCACCGGTCACCCGACGGGCAGCGGCGGGCGGAGCACACCTACCCCGGTACCGAGGACGAGAACGGCTGGATCTTCACCGCGGAGCGGGCCGGGCACCTGGAGGACACGGTCTACCGCGCGGGCGGATTCAGGTACGTGACGCACCTGGTGTCCGGCGACCGGGGCGTCGACTTGGCCCTGGCCGGGTACGACTGGCACCCCGAGCATGGACGTGAGGTCGCGGCCAGGGCACTGGCCGAGATGCGTGCGCTGCGGGACGCCGCGGCCAGTGCGCTCCGCCGCGGCAAACCGCTCGAAGACGTGACTGGCCACGTTCCGATCGGCGAACGCCGGTTGCGGGACTTCGTCCAGGATGCCGACGCCGTGTTGCTCGCCGCGGCCGAGCACGAGTTCGGTGCCCCGGGCCATCCGACTCCCTACGACATCGCGACAGCAGGCGCCCCGGGGGCATCTCTCGGGGGGACCGCCGACTGGATGCCGGGCCAGGACATCCTGCGCGCAATCGGCGAGTGGACCGCGTACCGGGACCTGGCCACGTTCGCCGTACCCGCGGTGCCGGAGCCGGCTCCTCCGCACCCGGACCAGCTGGTGCTCGACGCCGGGACCGCGGCGGAGACGCGAGCCGAGCCCGCGCCGGAGGTCCTGCTCCGTGACCTCCGGCGAGACCCGGACACCGGTGGCGTCGCGGTCGAGGCCGTCGAAGCCGCGGCGCGGGCGGTGCGTGACGGCGGCCGCCTCATCGTTGATCTCCACACACAGCCCGACGAGGTCCGGACCGCGTTGCAGTGGTACTTCGCGGAGATCGGTGTCGATCGGGACTCCGCAAGCCCCAGGGCAGTCGGCTGGTCGAAGCGCCCCCGGCCGGTCAACCCCGATCTGCCCGAGGGGCCGCGCCTGGCAATCGGTGGCGACCGGGCGTCCGACCCGCGTTCTCCCGCGCCGGACGACATCGCGGCCACGGAGCTGCCGCGCGACGAATACGCGTCCGTCCATTTCGACGGTGTCGGGAACGACGCGTTCACCGGGACGGCGATCGGCGCTCTCGCCAATGCCTTCGACGCACTGCCCGAAGGCGGAAGCCTGACGGTGGAAGCGGGCGAGGACCTCAGGTCCCACCTCGCCGACCTGATCGCGAACGCGGTCGCGCTCGGCGCCACCGAGGTGACCTTCGCCGGAATGTGGGCAGGCACGATCGCCGTCGAAATGGTCAAGGGCCCGTACCGCGCGCCGGGCTACGCCCAGGTCTACGCGGAGGCGATCACCCGCATCGAGGCGGCACTGGCACGCGGTGACGACGACGCGCGGCTGCGGGAGATGCTCGACCACGCCCGTGCCGCGTACGCCAGGCACACCGCCGCGGCCGGTGACCACGCACAGCCGCCCGGACCCGTCCGGGTCACGCTCAAGCGCTGGCACCACCAGTGGCTCACCGAGGATGTACTCCATGAGCTCGGCGCCGCTGTGCCGGGCGGCTCGACGGTGGCCGTCGAGACCGGGTGGGCGGCCGACACGACGGCCATCAGCCGGTCACTGCACCGGGCGGGGTTCCGCACCGACCGTCTCATGGTCGGCTCGGTCACGGCCGTCAGGCAGACCGAACCGAGCGTGCCGGTGTGGGACGAGGACAGCGGGCGGGCCGACGCCACCCAGGTGCTGCGGTGGCTGGCCCCGCGGCGCGGGATCCTGGCCGACACCCTCGAGCAACTCCGGGGCGCGCTCGCCCGGGGCGACGAGGGCCTCGCGCGGGATCTGGCGAACCGCCACCACATGAACGATGTCCAGGCGTTCGAGGCGGCGCTGCGCGGTGAGCTCGAACGGCTCGGCAGGGTGCTCGACGGAAGTGACGCCGGATTCGGCGCGACCGGCTATCCCCAGCCCGCGGACATCGCCGCCATCGGTGCCTCCGGCCTCGACGCGCTCGCCATCGCCGCCCGGGGCCGCTATGCGGTGACCGAACCGGTGGGTGCCGGGCCGGCACTGCCCTGGCGCGCGGGACCGCGGCACGAATTCGCCGCCGAGCGGCCACGGGACCTGGAGCAGGCCCAAGGCGTGTACGACCGGATCGTGATCGGGGAGATGGCCCGCGATCCGGACAGCGGAGGGACCGCCCGGACAGCCCGCCGTCTCGCCGACCTGTTGTACGCGGATGGCCACGCGGTGATCGAGCTGCCTGCGCTCACCGACCGCGGACTGGCCGGGGAGACGAAGAGGGCGCTTCAGGAACAGTTCGGTCAGGTGGCCGAGACCAGGACCGGCGAGGGGAACAGGCAGCTGGTGGCGTGGCAGCCGCGCCGCCACCGCTTGGTCCTGTGGGAGGACGGGCCGCTTCCCGGGGAAAGCGGTCCACACCTGGTCATCGATAGTGGACGTGCGCATGACCTGCCCGCGTTCGATCCGGACGGTGCCGACCACGACGCCCGGCTCGACCAGGAGGACATCGCCCACGCCGAGCTGCCCGCCGGTCACTACCGGGAAGTGCGCCTCGAGAACGTGGACGCCATGGTGTTCACCGGGACGAATATCGGAGCGCTCGCGAACGCCTTCGAATCGGTGGCCGAGGGCGGGTTCTTCAAGATCGCGACCGATGGTGCCGGCCGGGCTGAGCTGGCCGATCTCGTCGACACCCTCGTCACGCTCGGCGCGTCCGGGATCACCGTCGACGGCGCGGACGGGCTCACCGTGTCGGCCTTCAAGGAAAACACCGACGCGGCCGGACACGCCGCCGTCTACGCCGAAGCGATCCGGCGCCTCGAACGAGCCGGAGACGCTGACCCGGCAGCGCTCGCCCGGCTGCGCGCTCGCCGGGCCGCGCACACCGGTATCACCGACCGTGAGCCGGACGGGTTCGTCGAACTCCGCATCGTGCACTGGCCGCACAGCGAACTCGTCGACGCCACGCTGGGCCGCCTCGCCGACGCCCTGCCGACCGGTTCGTCCATCGAGATCGGCACCGGACGCGACGCGGACGGCGACGACATCGCGCAGGTCCTGCAGCGCCACGGTTTCGACGCGGGAGCCGAGCACGAGGACGGCCGGGTCGCCGTCACAGCCCTCAAACAGCGCGACCACGATCTGGCGCGGACTGCCGAGATCGTCGGTTCCGCGCTCCCCGGCGTGCGGGTCGAGTCCACCGACGGGGACTCGGCGCGGTTCGTGGCCGGTGATCTGCCGGTCGTGGTGACCATGTTCGACATCGACCACGACACGTCGTTCCCCGTCTACTACACGACCTCGGAACTGATCGAAGTGGCGGATGGGCACGAAATCCGCATCGCCATCCCGAACTCGTCCCGTGCGGACGCCGCGCGCGAGATCGCCTACCACGCCGCGATGCGGTGGCACGAGCTGCGGGCTCAGCAGCAGGCGCAGTCGCCCCGCCTGGGACGGCGGCCCGCGTACCGGCTCTCCGGCGATCTCGCGGGCCGGTTCGCGCAGCTGGAAGTGATGGGCCTCCAGCGGGAACGCAGCGAGGCACCGACGACCGCGCTGGCCGAGATGCTGCAGCTGGAGCGGGAGATCCGGCAGGAGCTGGGCGACCGGGCCGACTTCGAACAGGTCAAGGCCGACCGCCTGAGCATGCGGACCCGCGAAATGCTCGCCGAACGACCCGCGCCGCCGCCGGTGCGGGAGGGCGACCACAACCCGGTCGCACCGCGGACCCGTCGTCGTGGTGAAGACCCCTTCACGGTCAACTACCTGGACCCCGCGTGGCAGGGCACGCAGGCCCCGCCCGCGCCGTCTCGGCCCACTCCGGCGGTGCCCGTCGACACGGTCCACGCCACCGTGACCGCGGGGGACAACGCCTACGCCCTGCTCACGCACGAGGTCAACCTGGTGGCGCTGCACCGCACCGCGGGCGACCTCCTGCCGGAGGCCCTGCAGGTCGCACTGGTGCACGGAGGCGACTACCTCACCGCGCTCTTGGAGCGCTGGTCCGGCGACGAACGGCAGGGGCTGGCCGCGGCACTGACCGTGCCCGTCGTCACGCCGAACCCGCGTACGCTCGCCGACGCCATGCCGTGGTTCGGATTCCGGTCCGACGCCGAGGACGCGTTCCGCGGCTGGCTGGAGCGCGCGGGAATCCCGGCCGACCTGTCGCGATCGGACCTGCTGCGGCTGCGCGAGGTCGCCGCGCTCCTGGTGCTCGGCGACCACCTGGTCACCGGGCCACAGCGGCGCCAGTTCGCCGAGGCCGAGCCCGCCGTGATCGGCGACGCGTTCCACAGCCTGCCCGACGGTGTGCGCGCGACCGCGCTCCTGCCCGGGTCCGAACACGACTTCGCCACCGCCGCGAAGTCCGCCGTCGAGCGGCTGCCGCGGACCGAGCAGGTCCGTCTCCGGGAGAACGCGCAGGCCCTGCTCGACCGGTTCTTCCGCGGCGACAACGCCACGAGTGAGGTGCCCGCGGGAGCCGTCGAGCGGACCGTGGCCGCCCTGCATGCGCACGGCCCCCGGTTCGCCGCGTGGCTGACCGGGCAGATCCCGGGCGCCGCGGTGACCCAAGGCTTCGCCCAGCTCGACATCGCCGCCGAGCTGGCGCGGCTCGCGACCCCGCAGCACGAGCCGGACGCGGCCGACCCGGTGCCCGAGCCGGACTTCGCCGCCGACCGCGAAGTCCGCCGTGCACTCGGCGAGCTGGTCAAGCTGGTCGGAGCGCACCAGCGCGGCTGGACGGCGCTGGCCGACCTGCGGGAGCGGCTGGACGATCCGGCGGCGTCCGCGGAAGCCGAGGAACTCGCCGAGCCCCTCACCGCCATGCTCGAGGTCATCGGCCCCCGCGTCGCGGAGCTGGCGGAGCAGATCACCGATCTGGTTTTGCGGCACGAGATGGGTGAGACCGCCCTCGGAGCCAGCCTGGTGCACCGCTACCGGCGGCTCGCCGGTGTGCTGGAGCTGGTGCGGTCACGCTGGGAGGACCACCAGAACCAGCTGGCCCAGGCGAACTTCCAGTTGACGAAGCTGGCGCTGTGGAGTGAGACGGCGGAGCAGGCGCGCGCCGCCGAGGCCGAGGCCGAGGCGAACAACATGAGCCCGGTTCTGCCCGAGCTGGACGGTGAAGCGATCACCTCGGCGACCGCCGAGTCCCACGTCGAAACCACTCGCCACGACCTCGGCCTCGCCCTGCGGCGCACCGAGGAGCTACGCAAACCCTTCGACGTCGCCCTGTCGGAACTGGTCCGGGAAGCGGCTTCGCTCGACGAGATTCACGGACAGTTCCAGCGCCTGGCGTCACCGGGCGAGGGAATCGACCCCGCCACCGACGGCTCGCGCCTGTTCCGCGCCAACCCACTGCGCGGCGACAAGCTGACGATGGCGAATCTGACCGACCGCGACAAGGCCGCGGTGGAACAGGTGGTGGGCCTGCTCGAAAACCGCGAGGCGATCGTCGGTTTCCTGCGCGACGCCGGCCACGAGGGCTGGCGGGCGACGGAGTTCGCTCACCTGCTCGACTCCGCGGACCCCCCGCTGCGGCAGGCCGCGGCGGAGCTGACCGCGATCGAAGACGAGCTGCGCACCCTGCTCAACGGCGACGCGAGCGGCAAGAACCACGGGCTCGGGCTCAGCATGATCATCCAGCGCAGCCATGAGCGGGCGAAGCTCCTCGAAGAGGTCATCCGGGCGCACGGGGACTTCCGGGGCCGGGTCCGCGACCCCCAGAGCCTGGGACTGCTCGGCGAGCTCCGGAAAGCGGAGGAACACCCGCTGGGCGGGCTCGCCCTGCTCTTCGACGAGCTCGACAAGGGCGGCTTCGGGGACAAGAACGTCAAGGGCGTGCTCGACGACCGGCTGCGCAGCATCAAAGCGCGGCAGTCCACCGAGTTCGCGATCGAGTCGCTGTACACACCGGTCGAGGAACAGGAACCACCCGACGCGGTCGACGCGGCCGAGCCGGTGTTCCACAACGTCGTCAAGATCACCTGGATGTCCGGTACGGACATGGTGCCCGGCGGCCGGGTCTTCCGGTCCGGGTTCACCCTGCAGGGCCGGGTGGGTCCCTCGCTCGCGCAGATCGAGTCCGGCGACCACCCCCTGGCGGCCGACTTCCGCCTGCGCGCCAAGGCGAACTGGATCGAAGGGCATTTCGGCAAGCGCATCGGGACCCAGGCGGACCTGGACGCGTTCATCGCCGAGCACGGCAGCGACCCGACCGACGGCGTGGCACTGGAGATGCCGTCGATGGTGCCGGTGGAGTGGGTGGACGGCGGGCAGCTCGTCGTGGCCGTTCGCCCGGACGCCGAGCGCGGCGACTCCACGCACGGCCTCCGAAGGGATCTCGAAAAGCTGCTGGTCGAACAGGTTTCCGGCTACCGGTCCCAGCTGCCCTCACTGGGCGTCGAGGCGCGCACGACCCTGTTGATGCAACTGGGCAGCGCCGGTGGCGTGGCGGCGGGCACCCTCACCTCGGTGGGTCTCGGCTTGGGCGTCAGCAGCACCTATCTCATCGCGCGCGGAGCCTACTTCGCCTGGACCGGTGTGGTCGCGCCGGCGGCCTACTACACGTCCATGGCGAAGCAGGTCGAGGCGGCCAACGAGATGCGGCGCCTGCGGGCGTTCATCATGCGCGGTGGCATCGGCCCGACGGCGGTATCACTCCAGCAGGGAGCGCACGACACCGCTGCGACGCTCCAGCCGCTGGCGGAGCTGATGCACGTCGAGGACGTGCCGCAGACGCCGGCGCCCGAGCCGGTCGCACGGCTCACCGGTGACGAGATGAACGACCTGCAGACCCGCATGACGCGGATCGGCGCGGAGATCGCGGAACAGCTGGTCGCCAAGACGTTCCCGATGAGCTACGTGCAGAGCCCGGCCATCCGGAGAACTCTCCAGGAACTGATCGAGGTCTCCTGGTCGGAAGAACGGATCGCCGCGGAGGACGCCGGGAAGCAGGCGGTCAACGACACCGGGACCCTCACCCTCAAGCTGCCCACCGGGGAGACGTTGAAGGTTTCGCTGGTGACCGGTGGGCTGCCGCGTTCGTACCAGGTCCTCAAGGGTGGCCGCGTTCCCGCCAGCGAACAGCGGTACTGGATCGGTGTCTCGCCGAACACCTACCAGGGTGGCGACGACGCGATCCGTGCGGCGATTTCGGAGCAGCTGGCCGATGTCGTCACCAAGGGTGCGCAGCTGTGGATCCAGCCGACTCTGCAGTCGCTGTTCAAGGAGAACTTCACCACTCTCCCGGTCGAGTTCCTGGCCACAACCTTCTTCAACCTGAGTGCCGGCAGCCTCGAGCTGATCGCACCGCTCGTGGAGGGCAGCGCGGGGACCCGCGCCGGTGCCGTGTCCTCCCGCTACCTGAACTTCAAGTACAACGCGCTCGCCCGCAAGCTGTGGGAGGACGCCGTCCGCGAGCGCCAGGGCTTTCAGGCTCTGATCGGGGCGACGGCCCGGATCAACATGGCCGACACTTCCCTGAAACTGATGGGAATCGCGGACGGCGTGGCCAAGGGCGCCGCCGCGGAGATCGGACAGCACCTGCCCGCCCAGCCGGACCAGGAGATGGTGCCGGGCAACACGGCCGAGATGCTGGTCCGGGCCGTTGACGAGGCCACAGCCAGGGCGCAGGCCTACCCCGGGATCTCCTCCGCGCGGATGCTGACGGCCGAAGAAGTCGTGGCCGAGCGTGCCAAGGCCGAGCACGAGGCGGCCGAAAAGGCCGTCAAGGCGGCAGAGAAGGCCGTCGCCAGGGCGGCCGCGGAGCTGAAAAAGGCACGCAAGAACGGGGCCGCGCAGTCGGAGATCGCCGCGAAGAACAGCGAGGTCACCGAAGCGAAGGACGCTCTCCAAGTCGCCAAGGACAAGGTGCCCGAGGCGAAGCGGAAGGTCGACGAAACCGAAGCCGCGGCGAAGGAGATCGCCCGCCGTAAGGACGACGGTGAGGACCTCACCGTCGACGAGATCGCCAAGGCGATCGACGAGGGCAACGGCCTGACCCTGCGGATCCAGGCCGAGCGGGCGCTGCGGACGCCGAAGATCCCGGGCGAGCTGCGGATCACCTACGCCCTGACCGACCTACCCGGCGCGCTCGCGCCCATGACGACGCACCAGGCGGTGTACAAACGTGGCAACACCGACGTCCGCGAGTTCATGTCCCTACTGCCCACCCAGTGGACGGAAGACGGCACCCGGATCCCGCTCCAGGACCTCCAGCAGTGGATGTACCGGCACGTCGACGACCTGATCGAGCGTGAGCGGTTCATGCACCGCCGGGAGATCCGGCAACTGGCCATCGCGGCGTTCGGCAAGGCGCTCGGCAGCGGGGCGGTCAGCGCCGGGGTCAGCCTGCAGCAGGGCAACACGGATGCGGCCGGTCAGTCCGTGACCGAGGCGAGCCAGCGGACGCTGGACGGCGCCATGCGGATGGTCACCGCGCGCAACAACATCGAACGGCTCTCGACCCGGCTGCAGAAGGAGCTCAGTCCACGGGCGGCGACAGCGCGGGCGATGGACGACTGGGCGCGTACGCTGGCGACCGACGTTTATCGTGCCGACAACGATCTGCGCGAGAGGCTGAGTCAGTACGCCGACGACCCGGTCCTCGGGGCGAAGGCCCGCGAGATCCTCGACCGGCGCCCGGAACTCACCCGGCCGGGGACGCTGTTCGAAGACCTGGAGCGCCTGCGCGAGAGCGGCGAGATGGTCGAGCGCGTCAAGCACTTGGCCAAGGTCCTGCGCTACGGTGACGGCGAGTACGTCCTGTACATCGACAAGGTCCGGAAACCCGGTCCCAAGGAACTGTGGGCCAAGCTCCGCGGCGCACACCGGCAGCAGCTGATCTTCCGGTTCGTCGCCGGTGTCCCGGGCGAGCCGACGCGGGTGCTGGCCAACGCCATCGACTCGCACTTCCTGATCGTCGGCGAGAACGCCGACGAGGCGCTGGACCGGATCTCCCGCATCGTGGCGGTCTACCACCACGGCCCTATCGGTGTCCCCGGTGCCCTGAACCTGATGCTCGACGAGCTCGGGCCGGGCAACGTCGGCAGTTTCCTCAGCCGCGCGACGACCGAGGCGATCTCGCCGGACCCGAGCCTGGCCGACGTCGGCATGCAGGCGGCCTCGGGCGTGGTCTCGAGCACCGTGAACGTGACGTCGTCGAGCTGGTTCCGTCGCGGGGAATTCCTCAAGATGGAGCAGTTCCGGTGGCGGTACTCCTACGACGGCGCGGTCATGTCGGAGGACCGGGACCAGCTGGCCCAGTTCTTCGCCCGCAAGTCCGCCGAGTACAGCCGTCAGCAGCTGCTGGACCTGCTGGAGTTCGCCGAGGCGGCGCAGTGGTACGCGCCCAAGACCGTCGAGGTTCTGCGCGCGGTCCTCGCCACGGAGACGAAATCGGTCCCTGAGGTGTTCTTGCACCACGGGATCCGCGCCGACCAGTTGCCGGAGAAGTGGACCTGGGCCGACCTCGACCAGCACATCCGGGACATCGAGCCGCCCGCACTCGCCCGCGCCGAGGCCGAGGCGCAGCTGGCGGACCTCGAAAGGCAGATGCGCGACCTCGGCGTCCTCCCGGACCACCGCGACGATGAGCACCGGCTGCTGCGCGAGCGGTGGACCAAAACCCTGATCGCCCTGGCCGCTCACGAACCGGGACTGGAAGGGCTGTACAACAGCAACACCCGGGTGGAGACCGGATTCGGCCCGGTCATCGTGCGGGCCCCCGCGGGCAAGACCGGGTACAAGGACCTGCGCATCTGGCATGAGGCGGATCTGCTGAACCGGCTGGGGCCCGTACGCCCGGGCGGAAACACGTTGCTGGCCAACGTGCCGTCGATGTGGCAGTCGCTCGGCGGCCGGCAGATCCAGCGGTTCGAGGAGGGGCGCACCCTGGCCGCGGACGAGCCTGTTCCCAAGCACGTGCTCGACGACGTCGCGCAGCTTTTCGCCGACGCGAGCCAGGTCACCGCGGGCGAGCTGCCGCCACTGCCGGACCGCTGGCCCGAGGGCCCGGTGACGAGTGTCTTCGGTTCCCGGATGTCCGACCTCACCCAAGCGCAGTACGAGCGAGCCGCGACCGAACACGGTGACCTGATGAGGGCGTTCCGCATACCCGAGGATCCGGTCGCGGTGGTGCGTGACGGCTGGCGCGGGCTGACCCGGCGCCCGTTCGGTCTGATCCACATGGATCTGCACCGGGGCAACATCCTGGTGGCGGATCACGGGTCGACGTTCCTCGACTGGGAGCTGGCGTTGTACGGGGACCCGGTCGCGGACATGGCCGTCCACCTGTACTACATGAACTACTCGGCGGAGGAAGAGCGCCACCTGCTCCGGCGGTGGACCGAACTGATGCCGGCCGAGGCGATCGAACGCTGGAAGGAGGACCTTCCGCGGTACCAGAACCACGCGTGGATCAAGTCGGCCTTGGGCGACGCCGTCCTGTACGCGGAGTACTTCGCCGACCCGGAGACGAGTGAGGAGCGTCGGGCACAGCTGATCGCCGACCTCACCGCGAAGCTGAACCGCGCCCACGAGCTGTGGCACGAGCACGGCTCCAGCGGTCGCCCGACCCCCGTCGTCTTCTCCGAGGGCGAAGTGCGGGCGGAGATCGAGAAGTATCTCGGCGGGAAGCAGCCCGTGAGCACGCCCGCACCGAGCCTGCCGACCGGGCCGCTTGAGCCGTCCGCCGAAACCGCACGCTGGGCGGCGGTCCAGGCCGGGCTGGACGCCACGGATGTGGCGGTTCGCGTCGTCACCGATCCGGAGATGCTCGCCCTGATGCGGTCGGAGGGCGCCAGGGCACTGACCCCGACCCACCTGAGCGGTCGCGAGATCTGGCTGGCGCCCGAAGCGTTCGAGTCCATCAACACCCTGGTCCGCGTGCTCGGGCACGGGCTGGCCCGCTCCGGTCAGCTCAAGCTGGGCATCCTCCCGGTCGAGTCGCTCAAGGACCAGTTGGAGGCGAACGCCGAGGCGCACGCCGACGCCGCGGTGGACCGTCTGTACGGCCGGGGTTCCCGGCCACCGGTCGTCGAACCGGGTCAGCTGCCCGAGCCGCGGGAGGGTGAGGAGGTTCTCCCGTATCTGTTCCACACGGAAGGAGACGGACATGACCACGATTCGGGTGACCAAAGTGGACGACCTGGCGGCGTTCCCGGGGATCCGGTTGCTGGGCCCGGAGCAGGGGGATCCGATCGAACCGGGGACGACCCTGACCGACTCGGGAACTGGTCGCGCCTGGCGGGTGATGTCGGTGGAGTTTCCGACACCACTGGCACGGCGGAACGGGTGGACGACGTTGCTGCTGGAACGGGCCGGGGAACCGGCGCCCTCGGTGGGAGCGACGCTGAGCAGCGACGGCTGACCGACCGGCGCGAGGCATTCTTCGCGCTGGACACCCTCCGCACGGTGGTGCCCGGTCTCGACCTCGTGCCGTTCGGCGGCAGCGGGGAGATCGAGGGCTATCTCGGCTCGGTGCCCGTGACGGTCGCGATCACCGGTCAGCCGCCCCTGGACAGTCCGCTGGCCGGTTCCCGCGGACGGCATCGGATCGTGCTGAACCTGCCTTCCGGTATGCCCCGCGATGCGGCGCTGCGCGTGCTGGGCGACCAGCTCGGCCGCGCCCGCCACGAACTGGCGCAGGAGGAGCGGCCGCGACGGTTCTGGAGCAGGCGGGCGGACCCGGCCACCGTGGTCGACGCCCCGCTCGCCGGGCGCCTGCTCGTGCTCGACGCGCTCGCACGCCAGGAAGCCGGCGTGATCGGTGAGTCCGGCTATCCGGCCGCGACGGGGGAAACCGCCCGTGAGGCGGGCGAGATCGCCGATGGCTTGCCGGAGGGTCGCGATTTCGGCGCGATCGCGGATGCCCACCTGAGTCCACTGACGAAGGCACTGCTTGCCGGACGGGAGCCATCCTTCGGCACACGGGTGACGATCGCGCGCGAGGTCCTCGGTGCCTCCGGGTCCAGCGGACTCGCGGGCGTCGAAACCGCCGCGCGGCTCCTCGCCGGACCGGAGGCACAAGCCGCGGCGATCGCGGTGCACGGCTACTGGGCCGGTGAAGGCATCGATGCCGCACTGGATGACACGATCGAGGACCACGACGGCCGCCTCCAGCGCCTGCTCGACCTCACCGGACTGCAGGAGCCGGATCGCCAGGAGGTCGTCGAGGCCGCCTACGAGACCGTGGTCAACGCGCTCGGGCAGCTCGACGGCCGGTCCTTCGCCTACGTCGTGGTGCGCCGAGACGGACAGCAGCCGCTGGTTACGGCCGTCGTGGGCCAGGACGGGCGGGTGCGCCACCTCGACCCGGTCACCGGCCGCTCCGGGCAGGCGCCCATCCACGGGTACTCCGAGGGCATGACCGCGGTCGACGTCATCCTGCACGGCCCGGCCGGGCCGGTACCGATCGCGGGCTTGTCGGTGTCGCCGGACAGCAGCCGCCCGCCGACCCGGCCCTACCTCGACGCGATGCCGCGGGCCGAGCGGGAAGCGTGGCTCGCCGACCAGATGAGCGCCGGGGCCACCACGGACGAGCTCGGCGGACTGTCCATCCTGGACTACTTCGACGCGGAGGCGCTGCCGAACACGCACCAGGAACCTCTGCGACCGTCCGCGCGGGCCCTGGCCGAACTCGCGCGAACGGCTCCCGTCCACGCGGAATTCGTGCGCAGGCACGGGCTTGCGCGCACCGCGGGTGGAGTCGTCGACCTGGCCGCCTACCAGCCGCTGGCTGCTCGCGGCCGGACCTGGGGAGGTCCGGCCACCACCCTGAGCGCGGACCGCGCGGCGGCGCGCGCGGAGTTCGAGCGGGTCTACCGGGACCACCAGGACGTCCTCGATGCGCTCGACGGGTACGAGTTCTTCTACACGCCGGACAAGTCGGCGATGGTGCTCGCGCCGCGCGCGTTCGGCGACCTGCTCGACACCGTGCTCGCACCCGGCGACGCGCGCCACCCGGCCGACCCGGTCCGGCTCGTGCACCGCCCGGCCCTTCCCGGCGAGGACACGACCGGTCGCGTGTGGACGCCGGTCGACGGGCCCGTGTTCGAGGACGGCAAGGTCCCGGTCCTGAACCCGGACCAGATGCGCAGCGACGTCGCGTTCCAGGTGCTGCGCTCGTTCACCGACGCCCGCCGGATGCTCGTGCGCAACCGCCTCGTCACCGAGGTGGAGGGCACCGGCGACCACCTGGTCCGATTGCACCGCGGCGGGGAGGTGGTCCGTCTCGCGGTGCCGAACGAGTTCCTGGTGCCCGCGGACCCCGAGGTGGCGAAGAGCCCCCGGTGGATGCTCGCCGCGGAGGCCGCGCTCATCGACCAGGGGCTGACGAACGCCGGCTATCCGGGCAGCGCCGACCACGTCCGCTCGATGCTGGAGGCGGTGTCCGGCCTGGAAGTGGTCGTGTCCCACCTGCCGGGTCTCGGCGCGACCGGTGACGCACTGCACCAGCTGCTGCCGGTACTCGCCGATGCGAAGATGCCCATGCTGGCCCGGCTTTCGCGCGGACCGGAAGGCAGGTACGTCACGGCGACACCGGTCCGCGACGCCCGGACCGGCCGGGTCCTGGTGAACATCCCCGATCTGGGGACCCGGGCCACCATTCACGAGTTCGAACTGTTCCTCGACTTCGGGCAGCCGCTGGTGCACGCGACGTTCCCGGAAGGGGGCGGACCGCACCGGCCGCGCGGGCTGCCGTCGGTGCCCGAGGCCCACGGGCCGGGGATCAACCCGGTCGCGCGGTTCCCGGGGCGCGGCATCGAACAGCAGTTCATGGCGGCCCGCTTCGACCCGGACCTGGGCGGCGCCGAGCTGCCGGACGGGCGCGATGCTTCGGTGGAACCCGAGCTTCGCAATATCCCCGAACTGGACGCGCTCGTCGCCACCGGGGAAGTGAACACGTCCTTCGAGACCGACCGGGAAGAAGCGCTCGCCGCGCTGGACACGCTCGCCCGGGTCGTGCCGGAGCTGAGGATCGGTTCGGTGGACGGAACCCCGCAGGTCGATCTCGCGGGCGTGCCCGTCACGGTCGACTACACCGACCGGACCCGGCGCGTCGGCCCGCGCCTGGTGGTCGCGTTCGCCGGCACGGCGCCCGACTCGGGGAAGCCTCCGATCAGTCTGGAACTGCATCCGGGAACTCCGCGCGACCAGGCGGCGCGGGCGCTCGCGGACCAGCTCGGCCGCGCCCGGCACGAGCTGAACCAGGAAACCCGGATGCAGCGGTTGCGGCGCGGTCAGCTGCGCCGGCCCGACCCGAAGACCGCCGTCGACGCCGCGTTGGCCGGGCGACTGCTCACTCTCGACGTCATCGCCGCTCAGGAAGCCGCCGCCATCGCCGAGGGTGGCCATTCCGCGCGCACCGGCGAAGTCGTCGCCGCGTTCCGCGACACCGCGTTTGACGTCTCCCAGGAGCTCGACCTCGACGCCATCGCCGCGGCGCACCTGCGCCCGCTGACGCTCGCCCTGATCGAGGAGGAGGACCACCGCCGCGATCTCGTGGCCAGGGAGATGATGCTGGGTCACCTCACCCCGGATCAGCTGCGGAACCTGCCGGAGGAGCACTGGCGGGCCAACAACATCGTCTCCGGCGAGGTCCGGCCCGCGAAGTGGACCGGGAAGCAACCCTTCGCCCCTGCTCGCGTGACCCGCGTGCTCGGCGAACGCGGCGGCCTGACGCCTGCTCCCGAAGCGCAGTTCGCCATCGCGGACGAGGCGCTGAGCGTCACACCGCTCACCGGCGTGCAGGACCTGATCCGCGCCGCGCGGCTGCTCGCACCGTGGGCCGCCGACCCGGCGGGACGGCTCGCCGACGCCGACGCGGCGATGGTCCTGCACGACTACTGGATCCGCGACCGCTCGCGCACCATGCAGATCGACGCCGCGGCCCGCCGCACCGTCGACGGCTTCGCGGACGGCGACCTCACCCGGCCGCTGGGCCGCGAGCTCGACGGGCTGGGCCGGATCGCCGACCGTGGCGGCCGCTTCCAGCGGCTGGCCGACACCACCGGCCTGCACACCGCCGACGCGGTCCCGACGATCGACCTCGCCTACCTCGACCTCGAAAACGTGCTGGCGATGAGCCGGGGCAACGCCTTCGCCTACGTCGTCCTGCACGGCCCGGGACGCGAGCCCTACGTCACCGCCGTCGCGAGCCAGGACGGCGGAACGCCGGTGTACCTCGATCCGGTTCGCGGCGTGGCGAGCCCCGAGCCCCTGTACCGCTACGAGCATGGCGTGACCGCGATCGACGTCATCGTCCACAACGGAGGGGCGACGGAGGCGCGCGCGTTCACCTTCAGCAACCGGCCGCTGTCGCCCGTCAACCCGCGGACACCGACGAAGGTCCACCTCGGCGTGATGTCGTCCGAGGAACGCGCCGCGTGGGCCGTGCACGCCGACCGGTTCCGTCAGGCGGAGCTGGACGGCGAGAACGTGCTGGACTCCCCGGCCTCGTTCCCGCCGGAAGCCGCCGCGCTCTACTACTCGCTGGCGGGGAGCCGTCCGGCGCAGCTCGAACTGCGGGCGATGGCCCACGTCATGGACGCGGGCACGAACCCGGAAGTCTTCGTGCGCGCGATCCAGCACCTGCGCAAACTGGCCGAGTGGACCTACCCCGACCTCGCCGAGCAGGGGATGGACCGGGCGCTGGCCGAACTGCTCACCACACGGTGGGAGAACGGTCTCGGCACACTGCCCACGAACATCGCCCCCGCAGCCCCGCGCCACTACGACGACCCGGCGAAGTCCGACCACGCCTGGATCCGGCGGGTGCTCAAGGAGATCGCCAAGAAGCAGCTCCCGGAGGAGCGCCTGATCCGCCTCGCCGAGACCGAACCGGTGCTGGGGTCGCTGCTGAACTCGGTCCACGATCCCGCGGCCACGCCCGGCGAGGTCGCTCCCTTCGACCAGCGCGACGGGCTGCGGCGGACGCCCGCCAACGAGACGGCGGAGCTGGAGAAAGCCATGCTCGGCAAGGGGGAGCACCCTGCCAAGCAGCAGGCGCCGAAGGTGTGGCAGAAGTTCCTCTGGCGGCCGGGCACCTCCTCGTTCGAAGTCTTCCTCGCCGCGCGGTCCATCTTCCACCTCGGCATCGCCAAGCTGCCCGCGCTGCCCATCTTCCGCGGGATCCGGGATGGCGAACCCTACGGCTTCGAACTCGGTGCGGCCGGGCGCGAGGAAATGATCACCGGCGCCCGCTTCCGCTCCTATCCCGAGGGCGTGGACCCCTACGCCGACATCGAACGCGAGTTGACGGCCCGGCCCGGCGCGATGGTGCACGTCATCCACCGGCTCAGCTCGAACCCGCACGACCTGCACGCCGCGGCCATCGCCGTCAACCACGGTGGGACCGTCCACTGGCTCACCGACGACGTGATCAGCGGCAAGCCGCAACGACTCCGCGGCCTGACGGCGAGCGACGTGGCGGACAGGGTGCTGGACGCCGCGGACTTCGTGGACGACCTCGCCCTGGGGTACGCGCTGCGGACCGGCATGGGCCCGCGCCACGCCCCCGTTCCCGAGAAGATCCTGTTCTGGCGGAAGAAGCCGGGGCCCGGTCTGCCCGCCGGCTTCGGGATCGACGTCCTGATGATCGACGGCGACGGCAAACCGGTGGTGCTGTCCGGGACGACACCCAGCCCGGTCAGCCAGCTGCCGCCCACCGCCGGCTACCTTCACGCCGCGGGCGGCGACGAATCACAGGAGTGGATCGCGCTCGCCCGGTCCCTCACCATGCGGCCGGACGCCTCAGGGCTGCCCGACGATCTGCGGGCCGTCCACGATGCCATGACCGATCCGCGTGCACGGCGGCAGCTCCTGGCGTGGCACTCCAGGAACAGCGGTGATCTGCCACTGCTGCGGCGGGCGCTGGCCAACCGCGAAGCTCTGGCCGTCCTGGCGTATCCGGATCTCGCTCCGCACGAAGCGCTCGAACGCGCACTCGCCGGCGACTGGGACCAGGGCCTGGGCACGCTCGTCCCGCGCGAGGACAGCGGAGCAGCGGGGCGGCCCGAACCCGAGCTGGACCTGAATTCGCCGTGGCCGGACAGCGAGCCGCTGCACCCAGCGGAAAATCACGTGAGCGAACTGGCCGGACAGGCGCCGGCACTCGCCCAGCTGGTGCGGACGCACGGCCTGCCCCGCACCCCGTCCGGCACGGTCGACCTCGAACGCTACGTACCCGTCATCGCCAAGGGCCACGTGGCGGCCGTCGACCCGTTCTCGGCCGGGGATCCGGCCGCACGCCTGGCCCTGGACCGTGCGCAGGCCAGGGCCGCGTTCGAGGCGGAGCACGGGAACAACCCGGAGATGATGGCTCTCTTGGAGGACCACGAGTTCTTCTACCGGCCGGACCGGAAAGGCATGGTGCTCGTGCACCGCGCCTTCGATGCGCTGGCCGACTCGGCCCTCCCGCCCGAGGACCCGCGGCATCCGGCGAACCCGAACCCACTGGTGCCGCGCGAGCCGGCGCTGTACGAGGACACCGACGGCCGGTCCTGGGCGCCCGTCGCCCGGCCCGTCTTCGACACGCTCGACCCGGCCCTCATGAGCAGCGGCCAGATGCGGTCGATGACGGCCTTCCGGGTGCTTCACGCCGTAGCGGCGGCGCAGCCGGACCAGATCCGCCATCTCGTCACCGAACTGCCCTCCGGCGACCACGTGGTGCGGCTTTCGCCGCGGCGTGGATCCCGCGATCTGGTCGTGCCGAACGAATTCCTGCTCCCTGCGGATCCGGCCAGTCCGGAGAGCCCGCGGTGGATGCTGGCGGTGGAAGACGCTCTCCTCGCGGAGGACGTGGCGCACACCCGCTACCTCGCCGCGCCCGACGAGGTCGCCGCGGTTCTCGAGGCAGTGATCCCGCATCCCGTGCGGCAGTCGGTCGTCGACGCGGAGAACGCCGTCGCGTTCCTGGGCGAGCTGCTTTCCGCGCTCGCCGACGCCGGGATGCCGTTGCTGGCCAGCATGCCCGAGGTCCGGCACGGCATCTACACCGCTGCGACACCGGTGCGCGGCGAAAACGGCGAAATCCGGCTGCGGATTCCCGGCTGGGACACCCAGCCGATCATCCCGGAGTTCGCGCAGCTGCTCGACACGGGCTCGCCGCTGATCCACGGGGATCCGCCGGAGCCGGTGAGCGTCTTGAACGACGAGGTCGGTGTCCACGCCGTCCGGCACGCCGCTCGTGATCTGCGCGCCGAGTACGGCTCGCTCGGCCGGAACCCGCTGACGAGGGTCGACGTGCCGGAGACGGGGCGGGGGCTGGTCCAGATCCACCGCGACCGCGACGGGCACTACGTGGTGATCGAGGGCATGGGCCCGCACGCCGTGACCGAGCCCGGCGACCCGAGGCAGCACGTGCTCGCCGCGCTCAGTGCCATGGCCGTCGAGGGCGGTGCGAAGGCACCGCACGTGGGCGCGATGCGCGCGCAGCTGGACAAGGGTGAGCTGCGGTACTTCCGGGTCACCGCCAACCTGAACATCGCCCAACTGTCCCGCTATACCCAGTGGGAGCTGGAACTCCAGGACGCCGGAAGCCTGTATGCCGGCTACTCCCGCCAGGAACTGGACCTGACGGGCGAGCGCCTGCGCCGGCTCGACGACGAGGGCACCAAGCCCGAGCCCTGGCCGGAGAACCGGAGGGATCCGCGGCTCGAGTACTGGGAGAGCGGCAAGCTCAAGGTGACGCCGGAGAACATCCGTCTGATAGCCGAAAAGTACGGCATCGAGATGCACGACAGGGCGAAGGTGACGATCAACAAGTCCAAGCGTGGCATGTACGGCGAGACGGTGCTCAACGGCCGGGGCGCCCGCGTCGAGGCCACGCCGCAGGCGTTCGTCAACGAAGAGGTGCTGGCCCGCACTCTGTACCATGAGAACGAGCACGTGAAGCAGTTGGAGAACAAGGGCTGGCGGCCCGTCGGATCGGCCCGGGAATGGCGGGCCTGGGAGAACGAGGCGCACACCGCCGACAAGGAGTGGTGGCAGAACCACCCGCTCAACCAGGAACGGGAAGACTGATGGCCGGCGAGCAGCACGCTTCCTACGCCGACTGGCAGCGCACCTATGGCGAGTACTACGACGCGCTGCCGGACCGGCCCGGCACGGCGTGCCCGAACTGCGGCCACCACGAGCTGCGCCTGGTGTTCGTCGCCGACGAATCGGACCGGATGGGATACGCCCAGTTCTCCTGCGCCCACTGCGGTTTCGGCATCCACATCTCGCTCACGACGGTGCCCGAAGGGGTGGAGTTCGAACCGATCACCACCCCCGTCGAGGTGCTCAACGCCCGGCTGCCAGACTTCACGCTCGTCCATCCGCCGGACGCTGTGGACGACGACATCGAAGAAGTCCGGTTCTGACCGGAGACCGACGTAGAGGAAGTGTCTGGAGTGGACTTTCAGTGGCGCCCGGCCAACGAGGTCGAGACCGACATGCTGGCCGCGCTGCAGGACAGTGACAGCAGGCGCTACGCCCAGCTGCTGCGCGACGCACCGCTGTTCGTGCCTGCCGCCCCAGAGCCGGGCGAGCCGTGGCCCACGAGCCTGCCGATGCCGGAGGGGAACCACGTCATCGTCTTCACGTCCGAGCAGTCCCTGGACTGGACGCTCGGCGGTGTCGTCGACAGCTGGCGGCAGACCGATATCACCGGCCTGCGCGACATCCATCCCGACCACGCGCAGCTGGTCGTCAACCCCGGCGTCCCGATCGGCGTGTACCTGGTGCTGGGGGAGGTCGAGGACCTGGCCGAGGGCCGTCAGGAGCTGGTTCCGGTCCAGGACGTGCAGGACGCGATGGTCGACGAGGTGCTCGGCGAGGTGCGCCGCCTGGCCCTGGAGGAGCTGGGCGGTGACGCCGAGGCCGCGGCTGCGCTGCAGCCCGCGAACGAGCTGGAGGAGCGTCTGCGGGGCGCGGTGTCCGAACTGGACTTCGACGCTTTCCTGCTCGCCCTGATCGCGTCCGACGTCGTGCTGCCCACCACCGAGTCGGTCGCCGGACCGTCGGCCATCGAAAGCGGTGGGTTCCCGTGGCGCGTGCTCGGTGACGACGAAACGCCGGTGATCCCGGTGTTCAGCTCCGAGCGGATCCTGGACACCGTGGCCCCCGGCGGCGGACCGCGCGCCACCGTGTCCTTTCTGGATGTTCTGCTGAACTGGCCGGACGACGACCACGTCCTGTGCTTCAACCCGGGCACGAGCATGGAACTGACCCTGCCCGGCACCAGCGTGCCGGAACTGGTGTCGGCCATCGCCGAAGCCGCTGCCGCCGGCGGCCCGGCCGAAGGGCAGTCCGGCAAGGGCAACACCCCGCAGGTCTGAGCTGGGCGCCGGGCACGGCTCGAGAGACTTTCCGGTTGCTCGCGCCCGCGGGTGAGGCCGCGGTCGAGCGGCTGCGCGCCGTCGCGCGGGGGTGAGCCGCGGGACCGGGCCGCCCCGCCGTGCTCGCTCTCGCGCTCCTGCGTGCCGACGACGCGCACGCGGTGCCGAGCGCGGCGCTGCCCGATCCGCCGGTCGCGGACCGGGCAGGCTGTTCCCGAGCCGACGTCGTCGAGGTTCCCGAGCCGACGTCGAGGTCAGCGAGAACTTCGAGATCCAGTTCGTTGGTCCCACCGGAGGACGATCCGCGCGGGTTCGTGCCGACCGGCGCGGCCGCCTACGTCTACGCCGACCCGGTGCAGCTGGAAACCCTGACGCGGAAGTCCGGCTTCGAACTCTAACCCGTGCCGCGCACCGCCTCCAGCAGGTCGTCCAGCGAGAGTGTCCGGAGGTCGTCGCGGGTGGGGCGCTGCCCGAGGGAGCGCAGCCGCGTCGACTGGGACTTGCGCATCCGCTCCAGCAGTTTGCGGGCCTCACGGGCGTTGCCGAAGTTCTGGTCGCGCTCCATCTGCCCGAACCACTCCAGCAGCGCCAGATCCAGGTCCTCGCCCAGCAGGTAGTCGTCGCCGCGGGCCATGTGCAGGCTGATCGACACCAGTTCCTCGGGACTGTAGTTCTCGAACACCAGCGTCTTGTTGAACCGGGACGCCAGACCGGGGTTGGCGTCCATGAACTTCTCCATCTCGCCGGTGTAGCCCGCGACGATCACGGCGACCTCGTCGCGGTGGTCCTCCATCAGCTTCACCAGCGTGTCGATGGCCTCCTGACCGAAGTCGGCGCCACTGCCACTGGAGCGGGACAACGTGTACGCCTCGTCGATGAACAACACGCCGCCGCGCGCTTCCTCGAACGCCGACGCCGCCTTCTCCGCCGTGTGGCCGATGTACTGGCCGACCAGGTCCCGCCGCGACACCTCCTTGAACCGGCCGTTCGGCAGGATGCCCAGTGCCTTGAGCAACTGGCCGTAGATGCGCGCGACGGTCGTCTTACCGGTACCGGGCGCCCCCGCGAACACGAGGTGGTTGCTGACCGTGCCGACCGACAGCCCCTCGCTGCGGCGCCACTCGTTGACCTGGATCTCGTCGATCAGCCCGCGCACCTCGGCCTTGACGCCGGCCAGGCCGATCATGCCGTCCAGCTCGCCGAGCAGCTTGTCGACACTTTCCAGGTCCTGGTGGTTGCCGGTGGTGGCGACGGCACCGACGGGGACCTTGCCCTTGGCCGGGTCACCCTCCCGGACCTCGGTGCGGGCGCCGTCGGCGAGGTGGATGCCGGGCACGGCGGTGTTCTCCACCCGGCAGTCCTCGATCAGCCCGCCGCAGCCGCGGCCGACACTGATCCCGGCGCCCTGCGTGTCGTGCACCCAGCAGGTGCCGATGTGTGGCGAACTCTGGTCGGCCACCGCGATCCCGGCGTCACCGGTCTGCGAGATGTCGCAGCGGTCCAGACTGGAGTCACCCGCCTGGTACATGTAGACGCCGCGGAACCCGCATCCGGCGATGGTCGTGTGCTGCACCTTGACCCGTGCGCCCAGCCGGACGATCAGCCCGTCGTCGGCGATCTCGCGGATCTCGCACCGGTCGATCGTGCCGTCGGAGTCCTCGACGATGATGCCGTACTGCGCGCCGGTGACCTGGCTGTTGCGGACCTCGATGCGGTCGGCGCCCGCGATGTCGATGCCCGGGGCGTACCCGGCCGTGGCCGTGCACTCGACGATCTTCACCTGGCCACCACGCACGCGGACCGCGGAGTGTTCCGAGGACGTGAATTTCAGGCCGATCAGCTCGACCCTGGCATCGGTGACGGAAACGACCGGCTGGTCCGGGAACGGCGAGCTGATGGTGACGCTGCCGGACTCGCGCGCGGACAGCGTCACGTGCTGCCGGGTGATCGAGACCGGCTCGGGGTAGTCCCCGGGGGCGATCGAGATGATCGCGCCCTCGTCGGCCGCTTCGAGCGCGTCGCGGATGGTGGGCAGTGCGCCGCGCTGGTCCGGGGCGACGAAGAGGGTGCGTGGCATGGCTTCCGTGGTTCGGCCGACTAGGGTTTGCAGGACAAAAGGTACCCCAGAGAGGCAAGGTCGCGTGGAACCTTCCTGGCAGCCGGGCAATGACCTGGAGCACGCCCTGCAGACGGCGATCGACGACGGGGACCCGCGGCGCTACGCGCGACTGGTGCTCGACGCGACCTTCTACGTGCCGGTCCTGCCCGATCCCGGCACCCCTGACCACGACGAGGTGACACGTCAACTTGGCCTGGCCGAGGGGGATGTCCTGCTCTTCACCTCGCCAGAGGTGCTCGGTGGGTTCCTCGGTACGTTCGCGCGCGGACACGACCAGGTGCGGTTCGCCGACGTGACGGCGAAGCGGCTCATCATCGACCCCGGCCTGCCGATCGGTGCGGTCCTGCCGCCCGAGGCCGTCCCGGAACTCGCCGAAGGCAGGCAGGACACCGTGCCGATGTCCGAGGTGCGCGACGTCGTGCGCGACGAGCTGTACACGGTGATCCCGATGATGGTGCTCGACGAATTCGCCGGGGACCGGGAACCGCGCACCGACCTCCCGCCGTCCAACGCACTGGAAAGCACACTCGCCGCGGCACTGGCCGGCCGTAACGAGGACGCGTTCATGCAGGCACTGGTGACCGGTGAGGTCGTGGTCCCGACGACGAGACCGGTGCCGGTCAACGACCGCCCGGGGATCCCGCCGCTGCCGTGGCGACTCGCCGGGACCGACGAGATCCCGGTGATCACCGTGTTCTCGTCGGCGGCCATGCTGGAGGAGGTCGCGGGCAAGGACCAGAACCACACCACCGACCTGCTGTTCAACGTGTTCATCCGCTGGCCGGACGAGCGCCACGTCCTCTGCTTCAACCCGGGTGCCGAAACCCAGCTGGTGCTCTCCGGCACGGCGGTACTGGAGATGGTCGACGTGATCGCGGGAGAGCTGTCCGCCGGCGGTGGCGGTTCCTAGAGCCGCGCTTCCTGATTGCGTTCGCGGAAAGGTGATGACGAGCCGTGTCCGAAACCCCGCCCCGTCCGGTGCGTTACCGGCTGCTGGGCCCGATCGAGGTGTCGGGCCCGGACGGGGCCGTGCGGCTGGGCGGGCCGAAGCAGCGGTCCGTCCTCGCGGCGCTGCTGCTCAACGCCGGGCGCGTGGTGCCCGACGAGCAGCTCTTCTCGCTGGTCTGGGGTGCCGCGCCGCCGGCGACCGTGCGCGGTCAGGTGCAGGTGTACGTCTCCGAGTTGCGCAAGCTGATCGGCGCGCCGGTGATCACGCGGCGCGCGCCGGGGTACGTGATCGAAGTCGGGCCGGGTGAGCTGGACCTGCACGAGTTCGACGAAGCACTCGAGCACGCCCAGCACGACCTCGGGGCACGGCGGGTGGAGGACGCGGCCCGGCGGCTCCGCGAAGCCCTGGACCTGTGGCGCGGACCCGCGCTGGGCGGAGTCACCCAGTCCCTGCTGGACCGGGAGGGCCCGCCGCTCGCCGAAAAACGGCTGAGCGCGCTGGAGGACTACTTCGACGCCGAGCTGGCCGCGGGACGGCACCGCTCGGTGGTCGCGGGCCTGCGGCAGGAAGCCGAGGAGCACCCGTTCCGCGAACGGCTGCAGGCGCTGCTGATGCTCGTCCTGCACCGGTGCGGCCGCACGCCCGAGGCGCTGGAGGTCTACACCGCGGTCCGGTCGCGGCTGATCGACGAACTGGGCGTCGAACCCGGTCCGCTGCTGCGCGAAACCCAGGTCCGGCTGCTGCGTGACGAGCCGGTGGACACCGCGCCCGTGCCGCGGCAGCTGCCCGGTGACGTGCCGCAGTTCGCCGGGCGGATGCGGGACCTGGCGCGTCTGGACGCGGTGCTGCCGCTGGAGGGGGACAGCCGGCCGTCGGTGTCGGTGGCGGTCGTCAGCGGTGGCGCGGGCGTGGGCAAGTCCGCGTTCGCCGTGCACTGGGCGCACCGGGCCTGCCGTCACTTCCCCGACGGGCAGCTCTACGTCAACCTCCGCGGCTTCGACCCGGGGGCCTGCGCGATGAGCCCGGCGGAGGCGGTGCGCCGGTTCCTCGACGCGCTCGCCGTCCCCGCGCAACGGATCCCGGTCAGCGTCGAGGCGCAGACCAGCCTCTACCGCAGCCTGCTCGCCGACAAGCGGGTGCTCGTGGTGCTGGACAACGCCCGCGACGCCGACCAGGTCCGTCCACTGCTGCCCGGATCACCCGGCAGCATCACCGTGGTGACCAGCCGGAACCAGCTCGCGGGCCTGGTGGCGGTCGAGGGCGCCGCCCCGGTGAGCCTGGACCTGCTCTCCGACTCCGACGCCCGCGAGCTGCTGGAGCGGCGGCTCGGCGCGGACCGGGTCGCCGCCGAGCCCGATGCGGTCGCGCAGATCAACACGCTGTGCGCACGGCTGCCGCTCGCGCTGGCCATCGTCGCGGCACGCGCGGCGACCAACCCCGGCTTCACGCTGACCGAGCTGGCCACCGAGTTGCGCACCGCGCGCGGGAGACTGGACGCCTTCGAAGGCGACGACGACACCTCCGACGTGCGCGCGGTGTTCTCCTGGTCCTACCACGCGGTCAGCGGCGACGCGGCCCGGCTGTTCCGGTTCCTCGGTCTGCACCCGGGACCGCACATCACGGTCGCGGCGGCCGCGAGCCTGCTCGGCATCGACGTGCGCCGGGTCCGGCCGCTGCTGGCCGAGCTGACCCGCGCGCACCTGGTCACCGAGCGCGCGCCGGGCCGCTACGCCTTCCACGACCTGCTGCGCGCCTACGCGATCGAGCTGACGCACGAGGAGGATCCGGAGGCGGAGCGGACCGCGGCCGTGCGCCGGATGTTCGACCACTACGTGCACACCGCGCACGCCGGTGCCGCTGCGCTGGCCCCGCAGCGCCAGCCGGTCATGCTCGCCGCGCCCGGTCCCGGCGTCACGGTGGAGCCCCCGGCCGACGCCGCGGCCTGGTTCGCGGCCGAGCACCCGGTGCTGGTCGCGGTCATCGAGCGGGCCGCGGCCACCGGGTTCGACGTTCCGGCCTGGCAACTGGCGTGCGCGCTCAGCCACACGTTCGTCCGGCAGGGCAGGCACTGGCTGGGCGAGCCGGGAACCTACCGGACCGCGCTCGCCGCGGCGGAGCGGCTCGGCGACCCGGTGGCGCTGGCGCACAGCCATCGCGGCCTCGCGGTCATCTTCACCGCGCTCGGACGCGACGAGGAGGCCCGCACTCAGCTCGACCACGCGCTGGGCCTGTTCGAGGAACTGGGCGACCTGGGCAACCAGGCGGACGTGCGGCAGGGGCTGACGTGGGTCTGCGACCGGCTCGGCGACTACGGCGCGGAGTACCACCACGCGCGCCGGGCGCTGGAGCTGTTCCAGACGTCGGGCAACCGTTTCGGGGAGGCGCTCGCGCTCAACAACGTGGGGTGGAGCTGCGCCCGGCTGGGCCGGTACGAGCAGGCGCTGGGCTTCTGCCAGGAGGCGATCGCGCGGCAGGCGGTGCTGGGGAACCTCCTGGGCGAGGCGAACGCGTGGGACAGCGTCGGGTACGCGCAGAAGTCGCTGGGCCGCCTCGGCGAAGCGGTGCGCTGCTACGAAAAGGCCGTGGCGATGTACCGCAGGCACGGCAGCCGCTACTACGAGAGCCGGTCGCTGAACCACCTCGGCGACGCCCACCAGGCGCGCGGCGACCTGACCGCCGCGCGACGCGCCTGGCAGGCCGCGGTGGAGCTGCTGGAGGAACTGGGTTCCCCCGACGCGGCCCGGACCCGCGCCAAGCTCGGCACCATGCTGCCCCAGCACTGACCACCCGCCACAACCGGCAAACACGCCACCGTGAGCGGCCAACACGCCGCCGGGAGCAGCAAACACGCCGCCGCGAACGGCCAACACGCGCCTCCGCCGTGTTTGCCGCTCCGGGCCGCGTGTTGGCCGCTCCGGCTGGCGTGTTGGCCGCTCCGGGCGGTGTGTTGGCTGTTCCGGGGCGAGGGGGGAGCCGGGTCAGCGTGCCTGTTGTGCCACCTCCAGGAGCCGGTCCGGGGCGGTGAGCGGTGAGATGATCAGGTCGGTCACCCCGGCGTCGCGGAACCGTCGCAGCTCCCGCAGCACGACACCCTCGTCACCGGCCACCACCGTGTCCGCGGGGCCGCTCAGGCCACCCCGGTCGAGCAGCGTGCGGTAGGCGGGCAGCTCGTCGACGATCGCCATGTCCCGCGCGACCTGGTCCCGCACGCCGTCCGGATCGCCGGTGATCGCGACCATCACCGTCGCCACCACCCGCTGTCCCGGGCCGAGCCGGGGCACCAGGTAATTCTCGACCAGGTCCGGCCGGACCCACACCACGATCGTGCCGCCGGCCAGGTCCCGCGCGATCTCCAGCATCCGCGGGCCCAGCGCGGAGATCAGCACCGGCGGCGGGGGTGCCGTCACCTCCAGCCGGTGGTCGACGGTGAAGAATTCGCCGGAGTGCTTGACGTGCTCACCGCGCAGCAGCGGCAGCAGCACCTCCAGGTACTCCCGGGTGTGGCTCGCCGGCTTCGTGTACGGGATGCCCCACCAGCCGGTGACCATGTGCTCGTGGCTCGGGCCGATGCCGAGCGTCAGCCGTCCGCCGGTGAGGGCCTGCACGGTCAGCGCCTCCGTCGCCATCACCACCGGGTGGCGCGGGTAGGTGGGCACGATCGCGGTGCCGAGTTCGGCGGGGCCGTCGACGGCGGGCAGCAGGGTCAGGGGGTCCCATCCGCCGGGCGCCTGGTTCGCCCACGCGCTGTCGACGCCGTGGGCGGCGGCGTGCTCGCGGAACGTGTCCAGCGGGCCGGTGCTGGGGAGGCGGAATCCGATACGCATGCCCCGAGTCCACCGCGATCATGGTCACCGAACCAGACCCAGGTCCTCCGCGCAGTAATAAGATCGGGTGATCGTGGCTGATCGGAGGCGGGATGGAACTGCGGGCGCTGCGGTACTTCGTGACGGTCGCCGAGGAACTGCACTTCGGGCGCGCCGCCGAGCGCCTGTCCATCGCCCAGCCCGCGGTGAGCCAGCAGGTGGCGCGCCTGGAGCGGGAGCTGGGGGTGCGGCTGCTGGACCGGTCGCCGCGTCACGTGCGCCTGACCGACGCCGGGCGGCGCGTGCTCGACGCGGCCCGTGAGACGCTCACCTCCGCCGACCGGGTGCGGATCGCCGCCGGGCGGGTCATCACGTTGCGCATCGGGATGGCGCCGGGCCTCACCCGGCGGCTCGAAGCCGGGGTCGAAGCCCTCCGCTCGAGCGGTCCGTGGTTCGACCTGGCCCTCGTCGACCTGCCGGTGACCGCGCGGTTGCGGGCGTTGCGACGCGGTGACCTCGACATCGCGCTGGCTCGCGGGGAGGTGGGCGAACCGGGGCTGCGGGTGCGGACGGCGTGGACCGAACCACTGCACGCGGTCGTGTCGGTGCGGCATCCACTGGCCGAGCGCGAGGTCCTGACGCCGCGTGAGCTGGCGGGATCGTTGCTGCGGTTGCCGTCCCGCCGCTGCGATCCGCCGCTGCACGACGCGGTGCGCGGGGCGCTCGGCCGCGCGGGGGTGCGGCCGGCGGTGGGCCGTCCGATGAACACGACACAGACGACGCTCGTCGAGGTCGGCGCCGACGCCCGCAGCTGGGCACTGCTGCCCGAGGAGCAACTGACGGAGGCATCGTCCACGCGGGTGCGGGTGATCCCGCTCGACCCTCCCCTGACGGTCACGGGCCAGGTGATCACGCGTGTGGACGACGGGCGGCCCAGGGAGTGCGCGGACCTCGTGGTGGAGGCATTCCGCCACACGGCCTGAAGGCGCGCGTGCCTGCTCCGGGCGGCCAACCGCAACGGTCTCGCCGGTTCGAAGCGTTTTCGAAGCGGAGTTTGTAACTCTGTTGGAGTAACGCGGGAACGACTGCGCTGTGCACGACGTCCCAGCTGCGAACGACGAGATCGGGCGGTGAACGAATGGGCGACGGTTCGCGGAGCCGCTTGGGGACGCTGGTCCAGGGCTTCCGCCGGCGCGCTGGCCTCACGCAGCGGGAGGTCGCGGACCTGGCGGGCCTGAGCGTGGCCGGCCTGCGCGACGTCGAGCAGGGCCGGGTCACCCGCCCCAGGGTGTCCACTTTGCGCAAACTGGGCGATGTGCTCGGTCTGTCCCGTGTGGAGCTGGGCGAGCTGCTGCGCGAGGCGGGCAGCGAGCAGACCACCGGCGGCGGTGTGCGCGTCGAGGTCCTCGGGCCGCTGCGCGTGCTCGCCGACGGCGACCTCGTCGACCCCGGCTCGGAAAAGCAGCGCACCCTGCTCGCGCTCCTCGCGCTGTCGCCGAACACGCCGGTCGGCCGCGACACCCTCGTCGACGCGATCTGGGGCGACCAGCCCGAGCACGGCACCGTAGACCTCCTCCAGTCCCGCGTCTCGCGTCTGCGCCGCCGCCTGCGGGCCGACCCGGAAAGCGGTTCCATCTCCTCCGCTCGCGGGGGGTACCAGCTCAAGGTCGCCGAGGGGCAGCACGACCTGCTCGTCTTCCGCAGGCTCGTCGCCCGCGCCCGGCACGTCCGCGAAGAGGGCGAGCTGACCGAGGCGTGCGGGCTGTTCGCCGAGGCCGTGGGCCTGTGGCGGGGCGAGCCGCTGGAGGGCCTGAGCGCGCTGGAGTCGCACCCGATCGTCGTCGCGCTCGTGCGCGAGTACCGCGCGGTCGTCGTCGAGTACGCCGGTGCGGCCTCGGATCTCGGCCGCTACCAGGAAGTCCTGCCGCTGCTGCAGCGCGTCGCGGAGGCCGACCCGCTGCACGAGGCCGTCCACGCGCGGCTGATGATCGCGCTCGCGGGTAGTGGTCAGCAGGCGGCCGCGCTCGACGTGTTCGACACGCTGCGGCGCCGCCTGGCCGGTGAACTGGGCGCGGATCCCGGCCCGGAGCTGACCACCGCCTACCAGCGCGTGCTGCGCCAGGAGGTCGCGCGGCCGGAGTTCGCCCCGGTCAGCGCGCACCGGCAACTTCCGTTGGACACCGCGGATTTCAGCGGACGCGAGGCCGAACTGGCCACCCTGCGCCAGGGGCTGCGCGCGATCGACGGCGGCACCGCGGTCGGTATCGCGCTGATCGAGGGCATGGCCGGGGTCGGCAAGACCCGGCTCGCCGTGCACGTCGCGCACCAGCTGCTGGCCGAGGGCCGCTACGGCGACTGCCAGCTCTACGTCGACCTGCACGGGCACTCCGACCGGCCGCCCGCCGATCCGGCCGCGGTGCTCGCGTCGTTCCTGCGGCTGCTCGGCGTGCCCGGCGAAGCGATCCCGCCGAGTCTGGAGGAACGCGCCTCGCTCTACCGCGACCGCGTCTACGGCCGTGACGTGCTGGTGGTGCTGGACAACGCGGCCAGCGAGGACCAGATCCTGCCCCTGCTGCCCGCCGGGCCGACCAACCTGGTGCTGGTCACCAGCCGTCGCGCGCTCGCGCTGGACGGCGCGCGGACGTTGCCGCTGGACGTGTTCACCCCGGCCGAGGCGCGTGAGCTGCTGGTGCGGGTCGTCGGCGCGAAGCGCGTGGAGGGCGAACCGGAGGCGGCGCGGCGCGTCGCCGAGCTGTGCGGGTGGCTGCCGATGGCGGTGGCGCTCGCCGCGCGGCGGCTGCAGTCCCGTCCCACGTGGACGGTCGCGGACCTGGCCGCGCGCCTGCGGGAGACCGGCGACCGTCTCGACGAGCTGGCCGCGGGAAGCCGCCGTCTGCGGGCCGTGTTCGAGCTGTCCTACCAGGCACTGGAAACCGAGGAGCGGCGGCTGTTCCGGTTGCTGGGCCTGCATCCCGGCGCGGACTTCACGCCCGAGTCGGTCGGCGCGCTCGCCGGGCTGAACCCGGCGCGGACCCGGTGGCTGCTCGACCGGCTGGTCGACGAGAACCTGGTCACCGTCGTCACGCGCGACCGGTACCGGCTGCACAACCTGCTCGCCGAGTACGCGCGCGGTCTCGCTCGTGATTCCGAGCCGGAGCCCGCGCGGCGCGCGGCGATCACCCGCGTGCTCGACTTCTACCTGCACACCGCGGCCCGCGCCACGCACCTGATCTACCCGGGCAAAGAGGTCGATCTGGCCGGTGCGGCGCCCGTGCACGGACCCGTGATGCCCGACCGCGAGGCGGCGAAGCGGTGGCTGGAGGCCGAGCGGCCGTGCCTGATCGCCGCGGTGAGCCTGGCCGCCGGGCAGGGCTGGCCCACGCACGCGTGGCAGCTGACCCGGTGCCTGCGCGCGTACCTGTACCTGTACGGCTACAGCCACGACCACGACTGGGTGCACACGCACGAGGCGGCGTTGTCGGCGGCGACGGCGGCGCGGGACGAAGCCGGCGAGGCGCACACGCGTTCCGATCTCGCGGCGGCGTACCTGCACCACGGTCGCGCCGCCGACGCGCGAGCCCAGTTCCTGCGGGCCATCGACCTGCACCGGGCCAGGGGTGAGCGTGAGCTGGAAGCCGCGTCGCTGAACGCGCTGGGTTTGCTGTGTCACCGGGCCGGCGAGTTCCCGGAGGCGCTGCGGCTGTTCCGGTCGGCGCTGGACACCGGCGACGCGCGGCTGGAAAGCGCTGTCGCCGCGAATCTCGGTGCGACCCAGGCGGTTCTGGGCAGGCTGGACGACGCGGTGGACCGGTACCGGCATTCGCTGGTGGTGTCGCGGCGGGCCGGTGACGCGGACGGCGAGAGCGGCGCGCTGGCCGACCTCGGCGACGCGTGGCGCCGCCTCGGCCGTCACCGTGAGGCGATCGAGCACCTGCGCAACGCGGTCGAGCTGGCCGAGTCACACGGTCTGCCGCCGCGGATCGCCTATGCGCGCCATCGTCTCGGCAACACCTACCGCGAGACCGGCCGGTTCGACGACGCGCTCACGAACCTCAACGAGTCACTGCGGATCGTCAGAGCGGTCAGCGGCCCCGCCACGGAAAGCGAGGTCCTCATCGACTTCGGCGCCGTGCACCGCGACATCGGCGACCTGCTGACCGCCGCCGACCTGGTGGAGGCGGGCCTGCGGGTCGCCATCAACCGGGGCGAGCGCTACCAGCAGGCCCGTGCGCTCAACGAGCTGGCCGAACTGCACCGCTGCGCCGCGCGGGCCGGTCTGGCGCAGGACTACTGGCGGCGGGCGTTCGCCCTGTTCGACGAACTGGGCACCCCGGAGGCGGCCGAGCTGCGCGACTTCACCGGCGAGGTCTGGTCCGCTTCCTCGGTGGCCTAGTAATTTCCGCGATTCCGGCTCCCAGAGCGACCATCGCACGCTCCGGGCCGCGGGCACGCCGAGGCGCCGCCTCGCCTCGGCGTGCCCGCCACCACGGCCGTGGACACGGTCATCAGGTCGATCGCCCGCGCGGTCGAGGTCCGCAGCGACCGGCGCAGCTCGTCGTTCCCGGCGTCCTTGCCCGTCGCGGGGAGGAGCCGCGGGGCCGCATCGATGCCGTCGAGGGCCTGACCGTACCGGTGGCGCAGTCGGCGCCCCGCGGCCAGCCGGAAGCGGAAGATGTGGTTGTCCGGGAAGGCGGCGGCTGCTTCCTCCGCGCGTGGCGGGGCGCCGCCCTGCAGAACCTCGATGCCGATGACCAGCTGGAACAGAACGTGATGCAGCTGCTGGTTTCGGCCATGCGGGAGCATCCCGCGGCGGGGGCGCGTATTTCGCTGGTGCGGCAACGGGTCGGGCTACTGGCCGCCGGTTCCGGGTGGCGCCCGTCCGCTCGCCTGTCCGAATAAGCCCGTCAGATCAACCCGTTGCGCAGAGCGTAGGACACCGCGTGCGTCCGGTTCCGCAGCCCCATCCTGCTGGTGAGGCTGTGCAGGATGTTCTTCACCGTCCGCTCCGAATAGGACATCTCCGCGGCGATCTCGGCCGTGTCCTGGCCGTCCGCCAGACGGCGCAGCACCTCGGTTTCCCGGCGCGACAACCCGTTCAGCATCAGCTCGCGCGGGGACAGCACCTCGCGCTGGAGACGGGCCAGCCCGTGCAGCACCTGGCCCAGCTGCTCGGCGGGCAGGTGGCCGTGACCCTGGTGCGCCTCGGCGATCGCGCGCAGCACCCGGGTCGTCGTCGCTTCCGCCCGGGGAAGCAGGACGACCAGGCCGTTCTCGATCGCGGCCCACAGTTCCGCGGGGCGCGGGGTGCCGGTGATCAGCACGAGCCGGGCGTTCGTCGGGGCTTCGGCGATCAGCGCGGGCAGGTCGGCCGCCGTTTCGGTGATCGCGACCACCACGTCCGCCGACGCCGGTGAGCCGGTGACCACGTGGATGCCCGGTTTGCCCTGGATCTCGCTGAGCAGACCCGACCGCAGGAACACGTCGTCTGCCAGGACCGCGACCCGCACGACGGCGCGGTCGGCAGCCGGGACGGCGTGCAGGCGGGTGGTGGCGCGAGTGGCGGGGATTTCGCGCGGAGCGGTGCTGAACGCCATGGAGTTCACCTAACCGTACCCACCCGCCGGTAACCAGGCGGAACCACCGGCAGCTTTCGGCCGCGCCAGTACTGCCGGTTTAATGGGTGGCGGTGAGCGAGACGCTGGACATAGGGTCGCCGGGGGAGGATCCGCCCTTCGGTGAGCTGCTGCTACGCCATCGCCGCTCGGCCCGGCTCACCCAGGCCGACCTCGCGCAGGCTTCCGGCGTCAGCGTCCGCGCCCTCTCCGACCTCGAACGCGGCCGCGCCAAGGCCGCCCAGCGCCGGTCCACCGAGGCGCTCGCCGACGCGCTCGGCCTGACCGGTGACACGCGCGAGGATTTCCTGTCCGCGGCCCGCGACGGCCGTCGCCGGGGCAGGCCCCGGCCCGCCGGCGCCTTCGCCGGACCGCCACCGCCCGCCGTGCCCGACCTGGTCGGCCGTGGCGCGGAGCTGGACGAACTGCGCCGCGCCGCCGGTGACGCCCGCACCACCCCGAGCGGCGTCGTCGTCTCCCTCGTCGGGCATCCGGGCGTCGGCAAGACCGCGCTGGCCCGCTCGGCCGCGCACGACCTCGCCGCCGACTTCCCGGACGGATTCCTCTCGGTCGACCTGCGGGGCATGGACGACCAGCCGGTCAGCCCGCGCGCGGCGCTGGACGTCCTGCTGCGCGGCCTGAACGTGCCCGCCGCGGAGATCCCGGCGTCGGTCGGCGAACAGTCCGCGTTGTTCCGCTCGATGCTCGCCGGACGCCGCGTCCTGGTCCTGCTGGACAACGCGGCCGACGAGGCGCAGGTCCGCCCGCTGCTGGCCGCCGCCACCGGGTGCCTCACGCTCGTCACCTGCCGCCGCGCGCTGGCCGGGCTGGAATCCGCGCGCTGGCTGTGGCTCAGGCCACTGGACACCGCCGACGCTTCCGCGCTCGTGGCCGCCATCGCCGGTGCGGACCGGGTGCGTGCCGAACCGTCGTCGGCCGAGGAACTGGCCCAGCTGTGCGGAAACCTGCCGCTGGCGGTGCGCATCGCGGGCAACCGGCTGGCCACCCGGCCGCACTGGACCATTTCCTACCTGGTCGACCAGTTGCGCGACGAGCGCACCCGGCTGGCGTCCCTGTCGGCGGGCGACCTGCGCGTGCGGTCGGCGTTCGAGATGTCGCACCGCAGGTTGTCCCCGGCCGCGCGCCTGGTGTTCCGGCGACTCGCGGTGATCCCCGGTCCGGACTTCGGCGCCGAACTGGCGACCGTCGCCACCGGCATGGCGACCGCGGACGTGCGGGCCCACATCGCCGAGCTGGTCGACGCGAACCTCGTGCAGGAGGGCGGGGTCCCCGGCCGCCACACCTTCCACGACCTGATCCGCCTGTTCGCCCGCGAGCGGCTGGAAGCCGAGGAGAACCCGGACGAGGCGTGGGAAGCGGTGTCCGCGGTGGTCGACCACCTGCTGGACACCGCCGCCGGGGCCGGACGGCTGTTCTTCCCGGACGCGCTGCGGGCGTCGGTGGAGGCGAGCCGCTTCGCCTCCCGTGAGCAGGCCGCCCAGTGGCTCGACGCGGAAGCCGCGAACTGGCTCGCCGCGCAGCGCATCGGGCACGGGTGCGGCAAGTACCGGCAGGTGGTCGACCTGGCGCGGGCGCTGCACTGGTTCTCCGACGGGCGGAGCCAGCAGCTGCCGTGGCACGACGTGTTCGCTCTCGGCGTCGCGTCGGCCCGCGCGCTGGACAGCCGCGCGGACGAGGCGGTGCTGCTCAACTTCCTCGGCTGGGCGCGGTACTACTGCCTCGGCGACAACGAGGGCGGCCGGGCCGCGCACCAGGAGGCGCTGGACATCGCGACCGAGACCGGCGACCGGCGTGAGCAGACGTGGGCGCTGGCCTACCTCGGCTCGGTGCTGCTGCGGCTGGACCGGCCGGAGGAGGCGCTGGACCACGTCGAGCGCGCGGTCGGCCTGGCGGACATGGACTTCTGGATGGGGCAGGGCTCGATCCGCAACGTGCTCGGGAAGGTTCTGTGCGCGGTCGGCCGGCCCGGCGAGGCGCTGCTGGTGCACCGCGAGGTGCTCGCCGACGCTGAGCGCTACCGCGACGACGCGAACCTCTTCACCCGCCGGTTCTTCCGCGCGCTGACGTTCCAGCTGCTGGGGCGGGCGCTGACCGAAACCGGGGACTGGCCCGGTGGCGCCGACGCGTTTCGCACCGCGCGGAAACTGTTCGACGAGGGCGGTTTCCCGGTGCCGGGCGCGGAGTGCGCGGTGCAGGAGGGCGTGGCCTGGCGGGAAGCCGGGCGGCTCGGGGTCGCCGAGGAGTGCCTGTTGTCGGCGCTGGACGTGTTCACCCAGGTCATCACCCGCTGGCAGCGCGCGCAGGCGCTCGCGGAGCTCGTCCGGGTGCTCGACGCCGGCGCCCGGACCGCGGTGGCCACGGCCTGCCGGCGTGAGGCTCTGGAGGTGTGTGCGGATCTGGGCACCGACGCCGCCGCGGACCTGGCGAAACGTCTCGTCGGTGAGCCGGGCGGGCAAAGTTGACAGTCCGAACGGGCATGTCACACAGGTGATCCTGGCGCCACGGCCCGCGCACGGGTTTCCTGGGTGCTGATCTTGAGGGGAGTGGCGTGCAGAACTGGGCGGCGCGCAGCCATCGCGAGCTGTACGAGGCGGTGCGCCGCGCGGACGGGCCCGCCGCGGCGGCGGCTCGCGCGGCGATGCCCGAGCCGGTCGAGTTCGATCTGGACGCCACCCTGACGCGGTTGTTCGCCGCGGGTGGTGACGCCGATCCCGCGGAAGCCGCCGTCGACCTGCGGATCGCGAACGAACGCGCGACGGCCGCGCACGCGCGGGCCGTGTCTCTCGCGCGGGCGGCGCTGGAAGATCACGACTTCCGGCGGAGCGATCCGCCGGTGAGGTCCGCGTCCGGAATCACCGGGGACGCGGGCGAGGCCGGAAGCCGGCCGGGTACGACGAACTCGTCCCGGTCGTCCGGCACGCGGACCACCGGCCCGGCGATCCCGGGATCCGGTGGTTCTCCGTGCCGCGTGGTCACGTCCGGGCGTGGCTGAGATGGGCGCTCCCGGCCGAAGACCCGATTTCGTCCTGTCCACGGACGAGTTCGACCTGCTGTGGAGCGAACTCGGCCTGCCGCCGGTGCCCTACCCGCTGCAGGTTCCCAGCACCGGCCGCACCCTCGGCGAGCGCGCCCGGCTCGTCACCGAGGTGTACCGGGGGCTCGCCGAGCGCGGGCTGGCCACCGGACGGCGGCTCGACGCCCGGCTCGAAGCGATGCTCACCCTGCTCGCCGGGCCCGAGGTCGCGCTCGACGCGGTCGGCCACATCGGCTACCCGGTCCGCGCCCTCGCCGCGGCGGCCGGGCGGACGGGCGTGCTGGCGGTACTCGCCGGCGGCGAGGTGTGGATGACGGAGATCGCGCCGAGCACGCTGGTGGGGGAGATCGTGGGCGTGTTCCCGGCGGGCTGTCCCGGATCGGAGCCCGTGCCGCCCGAGGTGACCCGTTCGGCGGGCGGGCAGATCGGTGCGTTCACCGGAGAGCGGGTGTCCACTGTGGTCACCTGGTTCGACACCCCCGGCGGCCGGTACCTGCTGGTGCCCGGCCCCGAGGGCGTCACGTTCACCGCCACGGGTCCCGGCGATCTCGCGCGGCGCGTGGCGGGTCTGCTGGACAGGAGCCCTGGCAAAATACATACTGCACGTATGTAACTGTCGTCGACCAGGCGAGGTGTGCGTGACGCAGGCGGAACCCGGTGCGACGGGACGGATCGAGATCGGGGCCGATCCCGCGCGGGTCTACCGGTTGGTGAGTGATCCGGGGGTGCTCGCGGAGCTGTCCGAGGAGTACACCGGTTTCCGGTGGCTGGGCGGAAACGCGGGCGCGCGGGTGGGGGCGCGGTTCCGGGGCGTCAACCGTCGCGGGTTGCGCCGCTGGAGCACCGTCAGCACGATCACCGACGCCGACGAGGGCAGGCGGTTCGCGTTCGAGGTGCGCTCGATGAGCGTCATCCCGGTCTCGCGCTGGCAGTACGACTTCGCAGCGACCGGTGAGGGCTGCGTCGTCACCGAAAGCACATGGGACAGGCGGCCCGGCTGGTTCCGGTTCCCCAGTGCGCTGGCCACCGGCGGGTGGCGGCGAGCGGCCGACAACCGCGTCAACATCGCCACCACCCTGCGGCGGCTGAAAGAGCGCGCCGAGCGGGACTGAAAGCGCCTTCCCCGGCGTGCGTGGCTCAGGGCTCACTATCGAGGATCGCGCCCCGTCCGCGCAGGCGTTCCCGGACCGGCGCCGGGGCCACCTTCACGGGTGGCACGCCCTCGGCGGCGGCGGTCGCGGCGGCGACGCCGGCGGCCTCGCCGGTGACGAAGCAGGTCGCGGTGATCCGGAGGGTCCCGTTGGCCTCGTGGGTGGAGGACACGCAACGTCCGGCGACGAGCAGGTTCGGCACGTCGGGAACCTGCAGTGCCCGCAGGGGGATTTCGTACCCCGCGCCGACGCCGTCGGTGTGCGACAGGCCCGGCGCGGTCGCCGAGTGCACGTCCACGGGGAAGGCGCCGCGCCCGATCGCGTCCGGGAAGCGGGCGCCGTGGTGCACGTCCGCACCGGTCATGGTGTAGGCGCCGACGACCCGGCGGGACTCGCGCACGCCCACCCGGTCTCCCACCGCCGTCAGGAAACACGCGCCGAAGCCGGGAACCATCGCGCGCAGCCAGCCCACGATGTCCAGCACCTGCCGGGAAAGCCGGGCATGCGCGGCGCCGAGCCAGCCGTCTCCCGCCGCGACCGGGGTGCGGGTCAGGTTGAGCACCACCTCACCCCGGCGGGACCACGCGGCCAGGTGCAACTCCGTGCGATGCAAGGAAAGCAAGCCACGGTCCCGGCCCTCGCGCAGGAGCGTGCCCAGACCCCACACGTTCGCGTGCTCGGCGTCGGCGTCCGCGATCACGCTGCCCGCACGGACCTCCGAAGGGTGTGCGCGGAGGTAGTCCAGCAGGGCGGGGACATCCACCCCGCCGACCTTGAACGCCAGTGAAGCCGGTTGTGTCTCCGCCGTGTCGGGCTGCATCGGCGCTCCGGCGAGCGCGGCGACAGCGGCATCGCCGGTGGCGTCGACGAGCGCCGGAGCACGCAGCGTCCGCGAGCCCGCCGGCGTCCGCACGACCAGGGAACCGTCCCGGAAACCACAGGGCATCGACTGCAACCACACCTCCACCCCGGCCTCGTCGAGCAGGATCGACTGGGTCAGGGCCAGCGTCGCGTGGTCGACCGGCGTGCGGGTGGCGGTGTAGCCGACGTCGTCGGGCACGTGCCCCGGGGAACCACCGGCCAGCACCAGCCGGTCCACCAGCCGCTGCCCGATCCCGCCGGTGACCTGCGTGCCGTGCACGTCGTGGAAGCCCGCGGAATGTTCCAGCCACTGCCACGCCAACGTCCCACCGACCGCCCCGGACGCCTCGACGAGCAGAGTCCGCGCGCCTTCCTCCGCGGCCGACACGGCGGCCGCCACCCCGGCCGAACCACCGCCCACCACCACGACATCCGGGGTCATACCGGCAGCCGCTTCCGCGCGAGCAGACCGTAGGACACGACGCTGACCAGCAACAGCACGGCCGCCACGATCAGCGCGGGGACGAACCCGCCGAAGCGGTCCACGATGATGCCCGTCGCGATCGGCGCGAAGGCGCCACCGAGAAAACCGCCGAAGTTCTGGATGCTGCCGATCGAACCGACCATCGTGGACGTCTGCGCGACATCGGAGGCCAGCGCCCAGTACGAGGCGGTGGTCAGGCTGTAGGTGAACATCCCGATGGTCAGCAACGTCATCGCCATGGCCGCGCCGCTGCTCATCGCGGTGGCGGCCAGTGCGATCGCGGTGAGCAGCGAACCGGCCGCGATCGTGCGCCGCCGGGCGTCCATCGCGCGCATTCCCCGCCGCACCAACAGGTCCGAGAACCGGCCACCGATCACCACGGCGACACCACCGGCGATGTAGGGCAGCGCGGAGAGCAAGCCGGCCGCGCTGATCGAGAAGTGCTGCGCCGACTCCAGGTAGCTGGGCAGCCAGGTGATGTAGAACCAGAACACGTACTGCAGGCAGAATCCGCCGATGATCATCCACCAGATCGTGGAGTACCGGAACAGCTTCACCCACTGCTTGCCCAGCGCCGCCGCGGATTCCGCCGCCGCGCCGCCACCGCGCTGGTTCTCCTTGATGTAGGCCAGTTCCTCGCGACTGACGCGTGGATGCCGGTCCGGGTGCCGGTAGGCGAACCACCAGCACGCCACACCGATCAGGCCCAGCCCGCCGATCAGCACGAACATCATCTGCCAGCCCACCGCGATCAGCAGCGCGGTGGTGATCGGCGGCGCGATCGCCAGCCCGACCTGGGTCGCCGCGATGTAGACGCTGGTGGCGCGTGCCTTTTCGTGGTCGGGGAACCATTCGTCGGTCGCTTTCAGCGCGCCGGGGAACAGTGGCGCCTCGGAGACGCCCAGCAGCACCCGCAGCCCGACGAACGACGCGACGCTGCGGGCCAGTCCGGTGACGGCGCCCGCGATCGACCACATCACGGCCGCGACGGACATGATGATCTTCGGCCCGAACCGGTCGATCGCCCAGCCCGCGGGCAGGTTCATGATCGCGTACGGCCACACGAACGCCGACAGCACGAGCCCCATCTGCGTGGCGCTGAAACCGAGGTCGTCACGGATCACCGGTGCGGCGACGGAGAGGTTGCCGCGATCGAGGTAGCTGGTGATGGTCAGCACGGTGACCGCGCTGATCACGGCCCAGCGCACGTTCCGTCCGCGCGGACGGGGCGGGGCGGCGCGCTCCGTGCCGGTGCTGCTTTCGACTGCCATCCTGGCACCTCGCTGTGCTTTGCCTGGTGGGGGCCACCGGAAGGAAATGTAACCGGTGACATCATGCGACACAGTCTGGGTTGGACACCGTCGGTCTGTCAACGGGCGGAGCGACATAATGTCCGGGAAGGCGGGAGGAACGGCATGGCGAGCATCCGGGACGTGGCGAAGGCCGCCGGCGTGTCGACCGCGACGGTCGCGCGCGTCCTCAACGGCGGCGCGCCGGTCAGCCCGGACCGCACGGAGCGGGTGCTGCGGGCGGTCGAGGAGCTGGACTACGTCAGCCACGGCGTTGCCGCCAGCCTGTCCCGCGGCCGCACGAAGCTGGTCGGCCTGCTGGTCTCCGACATCGCCAACCCGTTCACCGCGCAGGTCGCGCGCGGTCTGGAGGACGAAGCGGTGCGGCACGGCTACCAGGTGCTCATCGCCAGCTCGGACTTCGACTCCGAGCGCGAAGCGCAGGTGCTCACCTCCTTCGCGCGCCGCACCGTGGACGCCGTGGCGCTGCTGTCCTCCAGCGGGGTCGGCGAAGGGGTCGCCCGCTTGGTGCGCAACGGGATTCCCACGGTGTTCGTCGACCGGCGGCCGCCGGACCTCGGCCACATCCCGCTGGTGCGGACCGACAGCCTCAGTGCCGCGCGCGAAGCCGTGCGGTACCTGATCGACCTGGGGCACACCGATCTCGGGATGATCTCCGGCCCGCACGGGATGCCGACGGCGGCGCAGCGGCTCGCCGGGTTCCGCGAAGCCTGCGAGTCGGCCGGGCTCACCGTCCGCCCCGAGTGCGTGCGCGAGGGATTTCTCGGCAGGCAGGGCGGTTACCGGGCGATGTGCGAGGTTCTCGACCTCGGGCGGCGGCCGACGGCGGTGTTCTCCTTCAACAACGTGCTGGCGATCGGCGCCCTGCAGGCGGTGCGGGAACGCGGCGTCCGGATCCCGGACGACCTGTCGCTGGTCACCTTCGACGACACCGACCTCTTCCCGTTCGTCGACCCGCCGATCACGGCGATCGAGCAGCCCGCCCACGACATCGGGGCGCAGGCGGGGCGGGTGCTGTTCGCACTGCTCGATGGCGCGGAGACCGGCGGCGAAGACGTGGTGCTCCCGACGAAGTTCCACGTCCGCGGCTCATGCGACCGCCCGCGGCGCTGATGCCTTGACAGAACCGGACCCGGTCGCTCAAGGTAGAAAATGTCACCGGTTACATTCTTGTTCGCCCCGTTCCCACGAAAGGACCCTCGATGACCCTCGATCTGCACGGCATCATCCCGCCGCTGGTCAGCCCGTTCACCGCGGCCGAGGAGCCGGACCTCGGCGCCCTGCGCGCGGAGGTCCGCTACCACCTCGACCTCGGCGTGCACGGCCTGTGCGTCACGGGCAGCACCGGGGACGGCCAGATGCTGTCGGCCGAGGACTCGGTGGCCCTCGCCGCGGCGGCGGTCGAGGAGACCGCGGGCCGCGTGCCGGTGATCGCCGGGATCATCCGGGACAGCACCAAGGAAGTGATCCGCTACGGGAAGGCGATCGCCGCCACCGGCGTCGACGCGCTGCAGGTGACCCCGGTGCACTACCTCTTCCAGCCGGACGAGGACACGACCGTCGAGTACTACCGGCGCATCGCCGGCGAGACCGGCAAGCCGATCGTGATCTACAACGTGATCCCGTACGCGCTCATCCCCGCCACCACGGTCGCGCGCGTGCTGAACGAGGTGCCGGAGGTCGTCGGCGTGAAGCAGTCCGGTGGCAACATCCACCAGCTCGCCGACCTGCTGCACATGGCGCCCGAAGGCGGCGCGGTGCTCACCGCGGTCGACGACCTGCTGTACCCGAGTTACCTGCTCGGCGCGCGGGGCGCGATCAGCGCGACCCTCACCGTCGTGCCCGAGCTGTGCCTGGCGCAGTGGGACGCCGTGCGGCGCGGCGACCACCAGGCCGCGCTCGACCTGCACAACAAGCAGCTGCCGGTGTGGCGCGCGATCGACGGCCCGAACATGACCGCACGGATCAAGGTCGCGCTCGCGTTGCAGGGCCGCGACGGCGGGCACTCGCTTTCGCCGCTCACGCCGGTGTCCGCGGCCGAGCGGGAGGCGCTCCGGGCCGCGCTCGTCGCGGCGGACGTGAAGCTGGCCTGATCAGGCTCCGGGGCGGGCGGCGCGGTGCCCCGCACCGGCAATCCGGCGGAGCGCCGACGACGAATGGCACCCGTGAGTGTGTCTTCCGATCATGCCGCCGAGCTCGCCCCCCGGCTGAACTGGCTGCGGCGCGGTGACCCGTCGGCGCGGACCGTGGTGCTGATGCTGCCGGGCGGCCGGGCCCGCAGCCACCAGCGGGTCCATCGCCACCAGCTGGCGTACCTGCGGGTGGCCGCCCTGGGACGGGCTGTCGCGCGGTCCGCGCCGGAGGTGCCGTTCCTGCAGCTGCAGTACCGGTTCCGCGGCTGGAACGACGGGGAGGCGGATCCACTGGCGGACGCGCACTGGGCGATGCGGAAGCTGGCCGCCGAACGCCCAGGGACGTCCGTCGTCGTGATCGGGCATTCGATGGGCGGCCGGGTCGGGCTCCGGCTGGGAGACCAGGTGAGTGGTGTCTGCGCGCTCGCGCCGTGGATCGTCCCGGGCGAACCGGTGTGCCGGGCGCCCGGCAGGGCGGTGATCGCCCACGGCACGTCCGACCGGTGGACGGATCCGCGTGCCTCGCACGCCTACGCGCGGCGGGCCGGGATTCCGTGGTACCCGGTGGAACGCAGCGGGCACACCATGCTCCGCCGCAGCCGGACATGGCGCTCGCTCGTCACGACGTTCCTGGCCACAGCCCTGACCTGACTCCGGTGCGTGGTTCGGGGACGAGGCCCGTGCCGGGTCACGGGGCCGGGCTGTGGCATCGTGACGCGATGCGGATCTTGCTCGTCGAGGATGAGCGGCGGCTGGCCGAAGCGTTGCGGGCCGGGCTCATCGCCGAGGGGTACGCCGTCGACGTCGCCCACAACGGGCGGGACGCGCTCTGGCACGCCACCGAACACCCCTACGCCGCGATCATCCTCGACATCATGCTGCCCGGCCTCAACGGCTACCGCGTCTGCCGCCGCCTGCGGGACCAGGGCAACAGCACTCCCATCCTGATGCTCACCGCCAAGGACGGCGAGGACGACGAGATCGAGGCACTCGACACCGGCGCCGACGACTTCCTCCCCAAGCCCTTCTCCTACAACATCCTCCTCTCCCGTCTGCGCGCGCTCATCCGCCGCGGCGGCGCCACCCGGCCGGGAATCCTCAAACTGGGGGACCTCGAACTCGACCAGGCCGGCCGAACCTGCCGGCGCGGCGGCGCCGACATCGTCCTCACCGGCAAGGAATTCGCCCTCCTCGCCTACCTCATGCAGCGGCCAGGGCAGGTCGTGACCAAGGCCGAACTCCTGGACAACCTGTGGGATTTCGCCGCCACCGCGACGGCCAATCTCGTCGAGGTCCACGTCAGCGCCCTGCGCCGCAAGATCGACCTGCCCTTCGGCGCCGAAACCATCCGGACGGTTCGCGGCGCCGGCTACCACGTGGTGGCGGCGGGTGCCTAGTTTCTGGCGCTCGACGCGCTTTCGCGTCGCGGTCCTGGCCTGCGTCCTGTCCGGCGTGGCGCTCGGGGCGGTGTCGGTGTGGTTCGTTCTCCAGGAACAGCGCCGCCTCGACGAGGCTGCCACGCAGCTCGCCGACGCCCACGCCGATGCCATCGTCCAGCTGATGAACAACGGTGCCCGGCCCGCCGATCTGTGGCTGCTCGTGCGCGACTCGATCTACGAGGTCAAGGACTCCCGCGGCACCTCTCTCGCCTCCTGCCCGGTGCTGCGGGAGACCACCCTGGCCACCGCCGGCGCCGAGGTGATCCTGCGGCCCTTCCAGTTCGACGCCGAAGACCGCGCGTCCGTCGGCTGCTTGCCCGAGCTGCGTGCGCTCGACGGCGAACTCTCGCTCCAGGTCGTCCACGCCGACAGCGGCGACAGCAAGTACGAGATCTTCGCCGCCGCCCGGGTCGATCGCGAAGGCCAGGCCGCGCTCGACTCGGTCCGAACCGTGCTCACGTTCGGCGTTCCCGGCGTCGCGCTGCTCATCGGCGTCATCGCGTGGCTGGCCGTGCGCCGGTCGCTGCGCCCGGTCGAAGCCATCCGCGGCGAGGTCGCCGAGATCGGCGCGCACGACCTGAGCCGGCGAGTCCCCGACCCGCGCACCGGCGACGAGATCGCGCGTCTGGCCGGGACGATGAACACGATGCTCGAACGGCTCGACGAGGCGGTCACGCGGCAGAGCCGGTTCACCTCCGACGCGTCGCACGAACTGCGCACCCCGCTCGCGTCGCTGCGGACGCAGTTCGAGGTGCTGCTGGCCCACCCCGACCGCTTCGACTGGCGCCACGCCTGCCGGAACGCGCTGCTCGACATCACCCGGCTGCAGGACCTCGTCGCCGACCTCGTGCTGCTCGGCAAGCTCGACCACGCCGGTCCCGGCCGCCTCGGGCCCGTTCCACTGTCCGAAGTGGTCGATGCCGTCGCGGCAGGGCGAGCCGAGATCGCGGTCAGCGGGAATCCCGTGGTCCGCGGGCACCGGTCGCGGCTGGAACGGCTGGTCCGCAACCTCGTCGACAACGCCGAGCGGCACGCGGCGTCGCGGATCGTGGTCGAGGTGTCCGTTGTGGACGGCTGGGCGGTGCTGGCGGTCACCGACGACGGGCCCGGCGTTCCCGAAGCGGACCGTCAGCGCGTCTTCGACCGGTTCGTGCGCCTGGACGACGCCAGGGCAGGCGACGACGGTGGATCGGGGCTGGGCCTGGCGATCGTCGCCGACATCGCCCGCGCCCACGGCGGCACGGCCGGGCTCGACGGGGCCAGCCGGTTCGTCGTCCGGTTGCCGGAGCTGAAGACGTCTTAAGCCGGCTTCAGGTCCGGTTCAGCGTCCGGGCGCGACGCTGCGGGCATGATCCTCTCCTGGCGGCCGCTCGACCACGCGGAATACCGGGCGTCGTCGTGGTTCCCCGGCCTGGCCGGCCTGCGCGCGCTCGCCGCGCTGGCCGTCGTGTTCTTCCACTACGGCGGCCCCGTCGTCGACCGGCTGCAGGGCTGGATCGCCGTCCAGCTGTTCTTCGTGTTGTCCGGGTTCCTCATCACCACGCTGGCGCTGCGCGAAGAGGACCGCACCGACCGGATTTCGCTGCGTGACTTCTATCTCCGCCGCGTCTTCCGGATCATACCGGTGTACCTCCTGCTGCTCGGCCTGACGACGCTGGCGATGACACTGGCGGGCACGTACCACAGCAGCAGGCTCGGCGACGCGATGCCGTACTACCTGACGTTCTTCAACGAGGTCGTCGACTACAACACGCCGTACCCGACGTCGTGGTCGCTGGGCGTGGAAGAGAAGTTCTACCTCGTCTGGCCCGCGCTGCTCGTGCTGACGTCGTTCGCGCGGACGGGAAGGACCGCGCTACGCCTGATGCTCGGCATCGGGGCGGTGGGGTTCGTGCTCGCGGTGCTGCCGCTGGCGCCCGCGCACCAGTGGGCGAGCCTGACCGTGCACTACGGCTCGCTGGTCGTCGGCTGCCTGCTCGCGCTCGCGCTGCACCACCCGCGCGGGTTCGCGGTGCTGCGACCGCTGACCAGCCCGGCGGCGGCGGTGCTGGTCGCGCTGGGGTTCTGCGTGCTGCAGCTGTCGGTCGAGCCGCTCGTGCAGGCGCTCGGCGGGAACTGGCAGTTCGTCGTCCCGTTCTACGCCGTGGGAGCGGCATTGCTGCTCGTGGCGGTGATCGCGCGGGGGCCGGTCCGGCGGGTGCTCGCGAGCCGCCCGCTCACCTACATCGGTGACCGGTCCTACGCGCTGTACCTGGCGCAGACCGGAGCCGCGGCGGTGGCCGGGGTCCTGCTGCCGACGGGCCTGCCCAAGGCCGTCGCGACGTCGGCGGTCGCGCTGCTGTTCGCCTGCGGCCTCCGGCGCTGGGTGGAACAGCCCGCCATCGCGTTCGGGCGAAGGCTCATCAACGCGGCTCGGGCGAGTCGGGTCAGGTGAGGCCGGTGTGCGCTCAGCGGTAGACGACCAGCGCGCCGCGCCGTTTGCGGAGCGTGATGTCCGGGGATACCTGGGTCAGTTCGCCGTCGATGGCGAAGTGGAGCAGGCCCGACGGGGCGGTGACGTGCAGCTGCGGCGCGGCGGGGCGGTCCTGGTAGGGGCGGCACCAGCGCAGCGTTCCGGTGAGCGCGGCGAGGACGACGCGGGTGCGGGCGTAGGGGCGTTCGGCGTAGACGGCGCGGATGTCGAGGAGCCCGTCGTCCAGGCTCTGGCGGTAGGTGGGGGCGAAGCCGCGCGGGCGGTAGGCGCCGTTGCCCGCGAAGATCATCCACACCTTGCGCGGCTCGCCGTTCACGACGAGTTCCTGCGGTTTCGCGCGGCGCAGCACGTGGACCAGCCCGACGAGCATGGCCGGCCACTTCCCGATCCGCTTCTCCCACTTCTCGCGGTAGCGGACGAGATCGGTGTAGAGGCCGGTGCTGCAGGTGTTGACGAAGACCTGATCACCGAGACCGCCGAGGTCGATGCGCACCGCGGTGCCCGCGCGCAGTGCGGTGATCGCGTCCTCGGCGGTTTCGACACCGATGTCGCGGGCGAAGTGGTTCAGGGTGCCCGCGGGGAAGACGAGGAGCGGAACCTCGTGGTCGGCGGCGGTCCGCGCGGCGATGTTGATCGTGCCGTCCCCGCCCGCGACACCCAGCACCCGGCAGGTCCGCGCGGCCTCGGTGAGGGCGTCGGCCAGGTCCTCGCCGTCACCGAGTTCGATGATCTTGGCCTGGGGCAGCTCGGTGGTGACGCGGTCCAGGACCGTGGAATCGGCGCTGCCCGCTGACGGGTTGACGACGAGGACCAGCCCGTCACCGGCAGGCAGTGCGGGAACCGGCCACGGTCCGGCATCCGAGGGGGCCGCGCGGGTGCGGGGCCACCAGGACAGCGTCACGACGGCCGCGCCGAGCCCGAGCCCGATCCCGGCGAGCACGTCGGACGGGTAGTGCGCGCCGGTGGCTACCCGGGAGGTCGCGACCCCGGCGGCGAGGACCCCGACCGGCACGGCGAGCGCGGGCCACTCCAGGGCGACGCCGGTCGCGAACGCCGCCGCCGACGCGGAGTGCCCGGACGGGAACGACGTCGTCCACGGCGCCCGTCGCAACTGGCGGACGGCGGGGATGGCGGCGGTGGAGGGCCGGGTGCGGCGGATGATGCGTTTGCTCACCACGTTGGCCGTGGCGCTGGCGATCCCGAGTGCGAGCATCCCGCGCAGACCGGCCCGTCGCGCCCGGCGGCTGCGGGTCGCGGCGAGCGAGCCACTGACCGCCCACCACAACGCACCGTAGTTGGCCGTGCTTCCCAGGCGAGGCAGAACCCGGTCCAGGAGCACGGAATCGGTCGCCGCCACCCGCGCGAACATCCGCCGGTCGACCCGGGACACCCATCGCCGCATGCCGGTCAGTCTAGGTCGCCTCCGGTCCCGGGTGAGGGGCACCGCGCTCTCTTCCGCTCCACCTGGCCCTCGCCCCCGTCGCTGAACGGCCAACACGGTGACCGGAGCGGCCAACACGGTGACCGGAGCGGCCAACACGGCGCCGGGAATCGCCCTCGCGGCGGTCGACGGCGACACCGCGGTCGGCCTCCTCAACCTGGTGGCCGTCGACGCACGCGAAGCGGAACTGGGCATCATGGTCGCGGACCCGTGGCAACGGCAGGGCATCGCGACCGGCATGGCGAACTGGCTGCGGGCATCGGGACGGTGGAAGGGGTGGACGGTGCGAGCGGTGACGCGAGCGGACAACACCGCGGCCAAGGCCCTGTTGCGGCGCCAGGGTTTCCGGCTGGGAGAAAGGCAGGACGGCGAGTACCACTACGAGCTGACGATGCCGGAGGCCGTATGACCAGCGAGCGCGGTCCCCGTGAGCGCATGGTCCCGGGGCTCGCTGCAGCACTACTTTCCCGGTGGCAAGGACCAGCTCGTGCGCGAAGCCGTGGCGTGGACCGGGAAGTTCGCCGGCGGCAGGGTGAAACGCTACGCCGCCCGGGCCTCGACACCGGCGGAACTCTTCGCGGCGATGGTGGGGCAGTGGCGGGACCAGTTCCGCGACGCGGGGTTCACCGCCGGATGCCCGCTCGTGGCCACCACCGCGGATGTGGTGTCCGTCAACGAAAAGATCCGTGCCGCCGTGCGCGAGGGCTTCGAAACCTGGCTCGGGCCGGTGGGGGAGGGCCTGCGCGGGATGGGCGTGCCGGAGGAGCGGAGCCGTTCGCTGGCGGTGGTGATGATCAGCGCGCTGGAGGGCGCGATCGTGCTGGCCCGCGGGCAGGAGGACGTCGGCCCGCTCGACGCGGTGGTGACAGAACTGGGGCCGCTCCTGGACGCGGCGGTTCGCGCCTGACCGCGCGAGCCACAGTGGACTGATCACTGTCGGGTGAAAACCCGGCACGCGAGTTTGCCGTGCACCGGGACCAGGGAACCATCGGCTCGAGTATCCGGAGTGGACCCGCCGGGGTGCACCGGGGAGGAGGCTCACCGTGAGTGGATGGGTGAAGGTGCCCGAGGTGCACGACGAGCCAGGCGGCCTGAGCGGGGCGTTCGTCCTGGCCCGGCCGCGCGCGGGGGTGGTGGGCGAGACCCGCCGGGTCGCGCACGTCTTCCCGTTGCCCGCCGACCGGCCCGGTGTGCTGGTCGCCTACTGCGGATTCGAGGGCAGGCCCGGTGAGCTGGACGTGCTCGACGGCCCCGCGGGTATGCCGTGCGAGCGTTGCCTGGTGGTCGCGGCCCGGCGCGCGGGCGCGAACACGATCCCGTACCCGCGACACGACTGACTCACGCTTTCTGAGAGCCGGCGAAGGTGAGCTTGTCCGGGTTCAGCATCGTGTGCAGCGCGACCAGCCCGTCCTCTCCCGGCTCGGGAACCAGCACGGCGAACAGCGTGCCGGACTGGCGGATCACCACACCGCATTCGCCGTTGACCCAGCGCGGTTCGACCGTCATGGCCGCCATCCGCGGATCGCGGGCCAGACCGGTGAGGTAGCGCGCCACCTTGTCCCGTCCGGACACCGGTCGCCGCGCGGCGGTGACCTTGCCGCCGCCGTCCGACCACGCCACCACATCGGCCGCGAGCAACCGTTCCAGTGCGGGCACATCGCCTTCGACGGCGGCGGCGAGGAACCGCTCGGTGATCCGGCGGCGGTCCTCCGGCGAGGCGGGAAAGCGCTTGCGGCCCTCCCCGACGTGCTGCCGCGCGCGCCGGCAGAGCTGGCGGACGTGGGCCTCGTCGCGGTCGAGGATCTCGCCGATCTCGCGGTGGCTGTACCCGAACGCCTCCCGCAGCACGAACGCGGCCCGCTCCGGCGGGGTCAGGCGCTCCAGCAGGACCAGCATCCCGAGCGAGAGCGTGTCGCGTTGCTCGGCCGTCTCCAGTGGACCCAGCTCGCCGCGGTCGGTGAAGACCGGCTCGGGCAGCCACGGCCCGGTGTAGGTCTCACGGCGGGCGCGCGCGGAGGTCAGCCGGTTCAGGCACAGGTTGGTGACCACCTTGGTCAGCCACGCTTCGGGCATCTCGACGCCGGTCGCGGCGTCCCAGCGCAGGTAGGTCTCCTGCACGACGTCCTCGGCTTCGGAGGCTTCGCCGAGCAGCCGGTAGGCGAGGCCGAGCAGGCGCGGACGGTGGGCTTCGAATCGGGCGAGGCGGTCCACGCCGCCCAGGATGCCACCCGGGCCCGTACTCGCGTGGTTCGAGGCGGGTCGCCTGACCCGCGCTACCGGCCCTGCTGCGGGTCGAAGTCGTCGTGCGGATCACCCGAGGAAGTGCCCTGCTCGCCGCGCTGGACCTGCTGCTCGTCCCGCGGTGCGTCGTCGGCGTCGGGGAGGTCCTCGCGCAGTTCCTCGTCGCGCTGGGTCTTGCGTTCCATGGACCGGGGCTACCCGGCGACGGCACGCCGAAACGGGTCAGCAGGCCGGCGGTTCGGTGGTGCGGTAGATGGTGGTGAGCCAGACGTCGAGCAGCACGCCGAGGACGTCCTGCTCGGGCACGGCGGGCCAATCACCGCTGAACGTCGCGTACAGCACGCGCTCGTTCATCGAGTTCAGCGCGATCGCGAGGTCGCGGGCGGGCACCCCGTCCGGCGCGGCGCCGCGGGCGCGCTCGGACTCGATGGCCTCCGCGGTGCGGCTGACCCACGTCTCCATCATGCCCGCCCACAGCTGCCGCACCTCGGCGTTCGTGTGGCGGGCCTCGGCGGTGGCGAGCGCGACGGCGCGGTGCGCGCGGAAGGTGGTGTAGATGGCGTCCAGGGCGCGGCGCCAGCGCTGGACGGGGGAGGGGTCGTCGAACACCGCCGACGTCAAGCGCTCCGCCTCCTCGGTGACCCGGTCGAGCAGTGTGAGCAGGACCGCGTCCTTGGAGCGGAAGTAGAAGTAGAACGTCGGCCGGGAGATGCCGGCGCCGCGGGCGAGGTCGTCGATCGAGATCTCGCCGAGCGGGCGCTCCTCCAGCAGCCGCTCGGCAGTGGTCAGGATCGCCAGTTCCCGCTCGTCCCCGGACGGCCGTGGGGCGCGGCGGCCGCGGGCCGGGCGGGCCCGGGTGGCGGGATCGGACGTCATGCGGTCACCGTATCAGGTGTTCCGACACCGCGTCGGTGCTCTCGACATCGTGTTGACTCCCTCGACATACCGTTGGTACGTTGCGGTCGACACCGGAGGAACGGGGAGAAGCGATGCCGCTCGAACACGTCGATGTCCTGATCGTCGGTGCCGGCCTGTCCGGGATCGGCGCGGCCGCGCACCTGCGGGCCGACTGTCCCGGCAAGTCCTACGCGATCTTCGAGGCGCGCGGCGCGATCGGCGGCACCTGGGACCTCTTCCGGTATCCGGGGGTGCGGTCGGACTCGGACATGTTCACGCTCGGCTACTCGTTCGAGCCGTGGACCGAGGCGAAGGCGATCGCCGACGGCAAGTCGATCCGCGAGTACGTGCAGCGCACGGCCCGCGAACGCGGGATCGACCGGCACATCCGCTTCCACCACCGCGTGGTGCGGGCCGAATGGTCCTCGGCGGAGGCACTGTGGACGGTCGAGGCGGAGCGCTCGGACACCGGTGAGCGCGTGCGGATGACGTGCGGCTTTCTGTTCGTCAACTCCGGCTACTACCGCTACGACCAGGGCTACACGCCGGAGTTCCCCGGCCAGAGCGAGTTCACCGGCCGCATCGTGCACCCGCAGCACTGGCCGGAGGACCTGGACTACACCGGCAAACGCGTCGTCGTGATCGGCAGTGGCGCCACCGCCGTCACGCTGCTGCCCGCGATGTCCGGCGACGCCGAGCACGTGACGATGCTGCAGCGCTCACCCAGCTACGTGCTGTCCCTGCCGGGCACCGACCCGCTGGCCGACCGGCTGCGCGGGCTGCTGCCACCCAAGGTCGCCTATCCGGTGGTGCGCTGGAAGAACGTGCTCTCCCAGCTGTTGTTCTTCCAGCTGAGCCGCCGCGTGCCGGGCGCGGTGCGGAAACTGCTGCGCAAGGGCGTGTCGGCCCAGCTGCCGCGGGGTTTCGAGGTGGACACCCACTTCAGCCCGTCCTACGACCCGTGGGACCAGCGGCTGTGCTTCGTCCCGGACGGCGACCTGTTCAAGGCGGTGCGCAGCGGCAAGGCCGGCATCGTCACCGACACCATCGACACGTTCACCCCGGACGGCATCCGGCTGTCCTCGGGCCGCGAGCTGGAAGCAGACGTCGTCGTGACCGCCACCGGGCTGAACCTGCTGCCCTTCGGCGGACTCGAACTGGTCGTCGACGGTGAGCCGGTCGAGATCGGGAAGACGCTGGCGTACAAGGGGATGATGCTCTCCGGCGTGCCGAACTACGCGTTCACCATCGGCTACACCAACGCGTCCTGGACGCTCAAGGCCGACCTGGTGGCCGGGTACGTGTGCCGCCTGCTCAATCACCTGGACTCGCGCGGGCTGACGACCTGCACGCCGGTCCCGCCGCCGTCGGTCGAGGCGACCGATCCGCTGATCGACCTCAAGTCCGGGTACGTGCTGCGCAGCATCGACAAGCTGCCCAAGCAGGGCCCAGCCGCGCCGTGGCGCCTGTTCCAGAACTACCCGCGTGACGTGCTGCTGATGCGGCGCGGTTCGCTGGAGGACGACGCGATGCGGTTCTCGCGGGCGGCGAAGACGGCGAAGGAGAGCGTGGCCTGATGCGCGACTACGTGTTCGACGGCGGCACGGCGGTCGTGACCGGCGCGGCGAGCGGGATCGGGGAAGCGCTGTCCCACGCGCTGGCGGCGCGGGGCAGCAACCTGGTGTTGCTGGACCGGGACGCGGACCGGCTGGCGGCGGTGGCCAAGGCCGTCGGTTCCACAGTGGACGTGTCGGCCCACGTGGTGGATCTGTCCTCGGAACGGGAGACGGCGGAGGTCGCCCAGCGCGTGCTGGCGGAGAACCCGCGGTTGACGTTGCTGGTCAACAATGCCGGGGTCGCGCTGGGTGGGCGGTTCGACCAGCTGACGCTGGAGGAGTTCGGCTGGGTGCTGGATGTGAACTTCCGGGCCCCGGTCCAGCTGACGCACGCGCTGCTGCCCGCGCTCAAGGCGGCCCGCGGCTCGCACATCGTCAACGTCTCCAGCGTGTTCGGCCTGATCGCGCCGCCGGGACAGTCGGCGTACGCGGCGAGCAAGTTCGCGGTGCGCGGGTTCACCGAAGCGATCCGGCACGAACTGGCGGGCAAGGTGGGGGTGACCTCGGTGCACCCCGGCGGTATCCGGACACGCATCGCCGAATCCGCGCGGGTCGGCAGCGGGGTGCCGGGCGGGATGGACACCCGGAAGTGGGAGCGCGTGCTGCGGATCCCTCCGGCGACGGCTGCGGAGGCCATCGTGGACGCGATCGAGCACCGCAAACCCCGCGTGCTGATCGGGTGGAGCGCGAAGATCCCGGACCTGCTGGTGCGGTTGCTGCCCGGTGCGCACAGCCGTCTCCTGGGACGGCTGCGCTGATGGACTACGTGGACGTGCGGGGCGTTCGGACCCGCTACCGGATCGCGGGTGACGGGCCACCGGCCCTGTTGCTGCACGGGATCGGCCGGAGCCTGCGGGACTGGTCGGATCAGCAGGACCTGCTCGCCGACGAGTACCGGACCTACAGCCTCGACCTGGCGGGCTTCGGCCACTCGGATCCGTTGCCGGGCAAACACACCCTGGAGGCGTTGGCGGCGTTCGCGGTGGATTTCCTCGACGCGGTGGGGGAGACGCGGCCGGTACACGTCGCCGGGAACTCGCTCGGTGGCGCGGTCGCGATGCGGCTTTCGGTGGACGCGCCGTCGCGGGTGCGCAGCCTGGTTCTGGCGAACAGCGCTGGTTTCGGGCGCGAGGTGACGGTCGCGCTGCGCCTGCTCGCGTTGCGGCCACTGGGAAAGCTGCTGCTGCGCCCGAGCGTGGCGGGCGCGGTGCGGACCGAACGGGCCCTGTTCTTCGACCGCGCCCATGCGACCCGGGAACGGATCGAGCAGGCACTGGAGATTTCCCGGCAGCCGCACGCGGCGCGGGTGATGCTGGAGACCGCCCGCGGTCTGGGCGGCTTCCGCGGGGTGAGCGAGTCCTGGCGGCGGCCGTTGCTGGACGCGGTGGCTGCCCAGGCGTTGCCGACGCTCGTGGTGTGGGGTGACCGGGACCTGATCCTGCCCGCGCTGCACCTGGAGGCCGCGCACCAGGCGTTGCCGCATGCGCAGACGCGGTTGTTCACCGACACCGGGCACATGCCGCAGATCGAGCGGGCCAAGGAGTTCCACGACCTGGTCGCGGGTTTCTGGGGATCGAGGGAGTAGGGACAGTCGTTTCGCGATGCTTCGTGCTGATCGAGCCGATGCGCGGAGGACCTCACGCTGAACCTGCGCCGCGATCGCCGCACGGATCTTGACGACCAGATGTTCGGCTACCGGGGCAGCGCACCGCTGCCCCGGTAGGGAGATGACGGCCCCGAAGGGTAACGGTCACCGCCGCAGCGCCTTGCGCGCCAGCCGGTTGCCGAGGAACTGCGCGCCCTGCACCAGTACGATGATCGTGATCACCGCCAGCCATGTCACCGCCCAGTCGAAGCGGTGGTAGCCGTAGGCGATGGCGAAGTCGCCGAGGCCGCCGCCGCCCACCGCGCCCGCCACCGCGGTCATGTCGACGATCGCGACGAACACGAAGGTGTAGCCCAGGATCAGCGGTCCGAGCGCCTCCGGCACGAGCAGCGTGAGGATGATCCGCATCGGGCTCGCGCCCATCGCCCGCGCGGCTTCGATGACGCCCGGATCGATGGTCACCAGGTTCTGCTCCACGATCCGCGATATCCCGAACGTCGCCGCGATGACCAGCGCGAACGTCGCCGCGACGGTGCCCAGCGACGTGCCGACGGTGAAGATCGTCAGCGGGCCGATCGCGGTGATGAAGATGATGAACGGGATCGGCCGGATGATGTTCACCAGCAGGTTCAGCACGGTGAACACGAACCGGTTCGCCAGCAGTCCGCCCGCGCGCGTGGTGTAGAGCAGGACGCCCAGCACCAGCCCGAGCGCGCCGCCCGCGACGAGCGTGACCACGGCCATCCCGAGCGTCTGCAGGATCGCCTCCCAGAACACCGGGCCGAGGGTTTCCCAGTCGATCATGCCGGGACCTCCACGACCTCGGTGGTGGTGCGCAGATCCGCGATCAGCGCCTCGACGTCGGTTTCGGCGCCGATCAGTTCCAGCGTGAGCCCGCCGAACGAGCGGCCGGACAACGCGGTGATGCCGCCGTAGACGATCTCGAAGCGCACGTTGTGCTTGCCGACGGCGTCGGACAGCACGGCGCCGAGCCGCCCCGCGTCGTGGATGCGGGCGGTCACCAGTCGTCCGCCGTGCCGGGACCGGATGCGCTCCAGATCGGCGCCGCCGGGCGCGTCCCGGACCACCGAGCCGACGAACCTGCGGGTGGTTTCGGTCTTCGGTGAGGAGAACACGTCGAACACGCTGCCGTGCTCGACGACGCGGCCGGAGTCGAGCACCGCGACCTTGTCCGCGATCGCGCGCACGACCTCCATCTCGTGGGTGATGACCACGATCGTCACGCCGAGTTCGGTGTTGACCCGCCGCAGCAGCCGCAGCACTTCGCCGGTGGTCTCCGGGTCCAGCGCGCTCGTCGACTCGTCGGCGAGCAGGATTTTCGGGTTCGTGGCCAGGGCGCGGGCGATGCCCACGCGCTGCTTCTGCCCGCCGGAGAGCTGGTCCGGGTAGTGCCACGCCTTGTCGGTGATGCCGACGAATTTCAGCAGCTCGGCGACCCGCGCCTGCCGGCGGGCCTTGTCCCAGCCCGCGATCCTGAGCGGATAGGCGACGTTGCCGAACACCGTGCGCGAGCGGAACAGGTTGAACTGCTGGAAGATCATGCCGATCCCGGCTCGCACGTCACGAAGCTGACGCTCGCCGAGCGTGGTCAGGTCCACGCCGTCGACGAGGACCCGGCCGGAGGTGACCGGTTCCAGCGCGTTGATCAGCCGGACCAGCGTGCTCTTGCCCGCGCCGGAATAGCCGATGATGCCGAAGATCTCACCGGCGCCGATGGACAGGTCGGCATCTTCCAGGGCCGTGACGTCGCCGAACTTCTTGGTGACGCCCTGGAATTCGATCAGCGCGCTCACTGCTTCGCGGCCCGCACGGTCTCTTCGAGGCGGCCCAGGATCGACTGCAGCTCGGCGCCGGGCCGGCTGACGAGCACCGAGGTGCCCTTCGACTCGGCCTGCACCTCGGTCGCGACCCGCGGATCGCGGTACAGCTCGGCCAGCTTGAGGTAGGTCGGATTGTCCTTGTCCGTCGCGCGCGTGACGAAGGTGTTGATGTAGGGCTCGGCGGACGGGCTCGCGGGATCATCGTTGAACAGCGCGCTGGTCGGGTCGAGGTCGGCGTCGAGGGCGAAGTTGTTGTTGACGATCGCGGCGTCGACCGAGGGGAGCGCGGCGACGGTCTGGGACGCGTCGACCGGGGTCACGGTGACCTTGGAGGCGGCCTGGTCGATCTCGGCCGGGGTGGACAGCACGGTGCCGCCGCCGCGCAGCGAGATCAGGCCCGCCGACTGCAGCACGAGCAGGGCGCGTGCCTGGTTGGTCGGGTCGTTCGGAATGGCGACCTGGCCGCCCTGCGGAATCCCGGCCACGGCGTTGTGCTTGCGCGAGTACAGGCTCAGCGGCACCACGTAGGTCGAGCCGATCGGGGTCAGGGTCTGGTCCGCGGAGACGTTGTAATTGGCGAGGAAAAGCAGGTGCTGGAACAGGTTGACGTCCAGCTGGCCCTGCGCCAGCGCCGGGTTGGCCTGGGTGTAGTCGGAGAAGTTGACCAGCTCCAGGTCGATGCCGTTGTCGGCGGCGATCCGGCGGAAGGTGGTCCAGTAGTCGGAGCTCGCGTCGGTGACGCCGATCTTCACGGTCGTGTGGCCGGCGGTGGTCCCGGAGTCCGAGGTCGCGTTCACGACGACGAGGACCACGGCGACGAGGACGACGACCACGGCGAGGGTGACGCCGATCAGCGGGCCCCGCTTCTTCCGGGGCTTTTCCGGGAGAACGGCGTCGTCGGAGATGTTTTCGGACATGCCGCCATCCTGCCGACGATCACCGGAACGAGGGACGGACGTCCCGCATGGTGATCGGCGGCAGGATGGATTTGCCTTCGATTGTCCGGTCGTGCTAGTGGATCAGCCGCGGCCGACTCGCCGACGCGCCCCGCGAGTTGACCATTCACCGCACCCAGCAACGGCACGCGCCCACCAGGTCGACCTCACCTCCCCCGGCCCCGATCCCCAGCCCACTTCGGTTGCCGAGCCGCCGGGTCAAGCCACGCTTTCCCGGCTTGACGCGGTGTCTCGGCAACCGAAACGATGAAAGACGGGGCGGCCCACCACCACGATCGGGGCGTAGCGAAGCGAAGCCGGCGCTCTCGGCCGCGCGCAGCGCAGAAGCCGCGCGCAGCGCCAACCTGACCAGCGGCTCCAGGCGATCAGCCGCGGTAGCGGCCCTGGGTCTGGGCGTTGAGCTCGTCCATCCGCACCGACTTCGCGCTCGCCGTGCGCGGGTCGTGCAGGGCGAACACGTCCAGGCCCTTCTGGATGTCGGAGGAGTAGATGTGGCCGTTGTAGTAGTAGGCCGACCACGATCCGCCGACGATCAGTTCGGTGTCCGACACCGGGCCGCGTTCCCAGTAGCCGAGTTCCTTCGGGTGGGCCGAGTCGGTGAAGTCCCACACCGAGATGCCGCCCTGGTACCACGCCTGCACCATGATGTCGCGGCCCTTGACCGGGATCAGGGAACCGTTGTGCGCCACGCAGTTCTCGGTCGGGGCCTGCTCGCGCGGGATCTTGAAGTAGCTCGCGAACTCCAGGTTCCGGTGGTCGCCGCGGCCCCTGATGTCGTAGATCGCGTCCGCGCCGCGCACCGCGCCGATCGCCGGGGTGCACGCGGGCTGACCGCCACCGCCCAGTTCGTCGGTGAACACGACCTTGGTGCCCTCGTTGTTGAACGTCGCCGAGTGCCAGAACGCGAAGTTCGTGTCGTCCTGGACCTGCTCGATCACCCGCGGATGCTCGCGGTCGGAGATGTCGAACAACACACCGTCACCCATGCACGCGCCCGCCGCCAGATCCTTGGACGGGTAGGCGGTGATGTCGTGGCAGCCCGAGGTCGCCGTGACGTAGGGGTTGGGGAAGGTGCCCGGCGTGCCGGGGTTGGCGCCGTCCGGGAACAGGACGGGTTCGTTCACCACGGCAGCGGCGGCCGGGTTGCGGACCGGCACCTTGACCACGGAGATCAGGTCGTGCGGCGGTGTGCAGTCCGGGAACTCGGCGCGCGGGCTGTAGGAGGAGACGTAGAGGTAGACGTCCCGGCCGGTCTTGCCCGGCACCAGCGTGTGGGTGTGTGAGCCGCACTTGGTCTCCACCGCGGCCACGTACTTCGGGTTCGCCAGGTCGCTGATGTCGAAGATCTTGATGCCCTCCCACGAGTTCTTCTCCGTGGCGGGCTGGGATGCGCTGGCGCAGGAGTTGTCGCTGCGTGAGGAGTCGGTCGAGAGGAACAGCAGGTCATTGGAGACGGAGACGTCGTTCTGCGAGCCAGGGCAGAGGACCTGGCTGACGATGCGCGGCTTCTTCGGCTTGCTGATGTCGTAGACGACGAAGCCGTTGTAGTTGCCGACGATCGCGTGGTCGTCGGTGAAGGCGATGTCGGTGCCGAAGGCGTCCACGTTGTCGAACGGGGCCTGCTTCGGGACGTTGGCCAGGTGCTCGATGTTGCGGGTGCCGCTGACCTCGTCCACCGCGGGGATGCCGGGTGCGGCCTGCGCCGGTGCGGCGGCGAGCGTGGTCAGTGCGAGGGCGAGCGCGCCGGTGAGCGCGAAGAGACGTCTGCGTGCGTTCCCCATGGCCACGGCGGCGATCCCCTTTCCTGTGGAGAATCACGAATTATGCCCGGATCGGCCGTGGTGCGAACAGCGCCAAAAGTAGGATTTTCGTCCGGTTCGCCGGGTGTACGGTCACGGCAGCGGACGAGTGCGGAGGAGGGCCCGGTGCGGCGGATCGTCGGGGGAGTCTTGGTGGCGTTGCTCGTCGCGGCGTGCTCGGCCGAGCCGGAGGCGCCGCCGGTCGTGGTCCCCGGCGCGCCCGGTGAACCGGCCCGGACGCTGCCCGCGGACGAGGCGAGCGGCGCGGTGCCCGCCAATCAGCACAACGACGCCGATGTCGCGTACGTGCAGCGGATGATCCTGCACCACGGGCAGGCGATCCGGATGGGCTCCCTGGCACCGGCCCGCGCGGCGCGCGAGGACGTGAAGGGCCTGGCCGCCCGCATCACCGCGACGCAGGGCCCGGAGATCACGACGATGACCGCCTGGTTGCGGCAGCGGGGGCTGGAGGTGCCGGGCGAGCACGCCGGGCACCACGGTCACGCGGCGGACCACGGGCCGATGCCGGGGATGGCGACCGAGGAACAGCTGGCCGCGTTGGAGGCCGCGTCGGGCCCGGAGTTCGACCGTCAGTTCCTGCAACTGATGACGGTGCACCACGAGGGCGCGATCACGATGGCGTCGGAGGTGCTCGGCGCCGGATCGGACGTGTTCGTGGAGGAGATGGCCGGTGACGTGATCGCCTCGCAGAGCGACGAGGTCACCCGCATGCGCACGATGGCAGGGTGATTTTGCCACGAACAGCAAACACGCCGTCACGAACAGCAAACACGCCGCCGGGAGCGGCAAACACGGCGGGCTGTGGCGTGTTGGCTGTTCCGGGCACCGTGTTTGCCGTTGCGGGCGGCGTGTTGGCTGTTCCGGGCAGTACGCTGCCAGGATGAGGCGCACGTCGTTCGCGCGGTGGCCGTGTTCCATCGCGCGCACCCTCGATCTCCTGGGCGATGCGTGGACACCGCTGGTGCTGCGCGAGGCGTTCTACGGGTTCCGCCGGTTCGACGAGTTCCAGCGGGAGCTGGGTATCGCGCGCAACACCCTCACCGAGCGTCTCCGGCGGCTCGTCGAGGAGGGCCTGCTGGAGAAGACGCCTTACCAGACCGAGCCGGTGCGCCACGACTATGTGCTCACCGAGAAGGGCCGTGACTTCTTCGGGGTGCTCGTCGCGATGTCCGCATGGGGAGACCGCTGGCTCGCCGAAGACGACGGCCCGCCGATCACCTTCCATCACGACGCCTGCGACCACGACACGCACGCCGAGGTGGTGTGCGCGCACTGCCGCGAGCCGCTGACCTCCGGCGACACCCGGATGCTGATGGGGCCGGGCTTCCCCGGCCGCCTGGCGCGGCGGCCGGAGGTGCGGCGCCGCTTCGCCGGGTAGTCAGGACAGCAGGGCCTCGAGCAGCTTGCCGATCGTCCTGGGGAACGAGTCCTTCGTGACCGACCGCCCGAGGTCGCGCACCTTCGCCAGCGCGGGGAGCTCGTCAGGGTCGATCCCGGCCACCGCGCGCGAGCGCTGGCTCGGCTGCGGCGGTGGGGTGAGCGGGTGTGAGTCGAGCAGTTCGCCGATCGTGAGGTGCCAGCACGCCAGGAACGCGGCGTAGGCTTCGCGCGGGCGCTGCCCGGCCGCGATGAAGTCGCCGATGCACGCGTCGGCGAAGGGGAGCGCGTTCACCGCGACCATCTCGCCGCGGATGAGGATGTGCAGGACCCACACGTGGTCGGCCATGTAGTCGTGCGTGGCGACCAGACGGCGCTCCAGCCGCTTCTTCGGCGTGCGCCCGGCAACGTCGACCGGCAGCCCGGACGCGACCTCTTCGAGCACGGCCAGCAGGAGCGCTTCCCGGTCGGCCACGTGGCGGTAGAGGGACGTCGCGGCCGTGTTCAGTTCGGCCGCGACGGCCCGCATCGTCAGTGCTTCCAGCCCGTCGCGTTCGATCAGTTTCCGGCCGGCGGCCGTGATGATCGCCGGTGTCAGGCCGGGGCGTGGTTTGCGTGCGGGGGACTGCGATGCCATGTCGTGATCGTCTCATTCCGGCCGATTACCCCACGCACCACGCGACTTAGGTTAGCCTAACGCGTACAACGTTCGCATCACCGGCACTCACGAGATTGACAATCATTGTCAAAAAGGTTTACATGACCGGGTGAACGGAGTGGGGATGCGATGACGACGCGTAGCGGATGGTTACGCAGCCGTGGAAGTACCGGAGCTGTCCGGCTCGTTTGTTTTCCACACGCTGGAGGCACAGCCGGTTTCTACCTGTCCTGGGCGCGGGGACTGGCATCCGGCATCGAGGTGCTCGCCGTGCAGTACCCCGGGCGTGAGGACCGGATCACCGAGGCGGGCCAGGAGGATGCGAGGACGACGGCTGCGGCCGTCGCGGATGCGCTGGCCGGGCTCGCCGAGCGGCCGACGATCCTTTTCGGACACAGCCTGGGCGCGCTCATCGCCTACGAAACCGCGCGGACGCTGGGCGGGCATGCCCCGGCGCACCTCGTGGTGTCCGGCCGTCGTGCACCGGCGGACGAAGTGGGCGGTGACCTGCACCGCCAGGATGACGACGCGCTCGTCGACGAGCTGGACCGCCTGGGTGGCGTGGGTACCGAGCTGCTGCGCGATCCGGCCGTGCGCCCGGTGTTCCTGCCCTCGATCCGCGCGGACTTCCGTGTCGCCGAGACCTACCGTCACCGCCACGGGCCGCCGTTGACCTGTCCGGTCACCGCGGTGATCGGCACCGAAGACACCGAGGTCGACGCCGTGCAGGCCGGACGGTGGGCCGAGACCACCCGCGGTCCGTTCACCCTGCACACCCTGCCGGGCGGCCATTTCTACCTGTTGCCGCGGCAAGCCGCGGTGCACGACCTGCTGCGCCGGCTGTCGCCGGCCGGAGCCCTGTCCTCCTGACCGAAAGTGAGCGAATGAGACGCGTTATCCCGTTCGCGGGCGACGCCCTCGCCGCCGGCGCTGTCCTGTGCGCGTCGGCGGCCGGGGAATACCTGTTCTACGAGGACGCCGAGGGGGTGTCACTGGCGGAAGGCGAACTCGCCCGCGTCGAGGTGTACCGGGACCGGGTTTCGCTCGTGAACTCCGGCTCCCGCAGGGACTTCCCGGTGCACGGCACTCCACTGGCGACCGCGGGTTCGGTCCTGCGCGAGGTGGGCGGACGCGCCTACGGCTGGGTGGCGTTCGAGCTGTGCCTCGACTCGGCGGGCGGGGAACTCGCGCGTTTCCTGCTGCCACGGCGGGAGATCCGGATCTCCGGCGGCGAAGCCACCCTGCACGCCGCGACGGTCGCGGAACTCGACGATCTCGAACGACGGCTGGGCGACACGACGGCCACGCCGCTGCCGGGTGAGCGGATCGAGGTGGACACGCGCGACCACGGCGCGGCCGCCTACGAGAAGTCGGTGCTCGCCGCGCTCGACGAGATCCACGCGGGCAACCTGGACAAGGTCATCCTGTCGCGCTCGGTGCCCGTGCCCGGCGACCTGGACCTGCCGGCGACCTACCTCGCGGGGCGCCGCGCCAACGACCCCGCGCGGTCGTTCCTGCTGCGGCTCGGCGGCTGGGAAGCCGCCGGATTCAGCCCGGAGATCGTCGCGCGGGTGACCGCCTCCGGCACCGTGACGACCCAGCCGCTCGCCGGGACCCGCGCGCTGACCGGGGACGAAGACCGGGACGCGGCCGCGCTGGCCGAGCTGCTGCGGGATCCCAAGGAGGTTTTCGAACACGCCGTCTCGGTGCGCCTGGCCGCCGCGGAACTCGACGGGCTGTGCGAGCCCGGCACGGTCCGGGTCACCGAGTTCATGGACGTCCGGCGCCGTGGCAGCGTCCAGCACCTCGCGTCGCGGGTGATGGGTGACCTGCGGGCCGGTGTCGGCGCGTGGGACGCGCTGACCGGGCTGTTCCCGGCCGTCACCGCCTCCGGCATCCCGAAGGCGCAGGCCTGCGAGCTCCTGCACCGCCTCGAACCGGGGGAGCGCGGACTCTACAGCGGCGCGATCGTCGTCGCGGACTCCGATGGTGCTCTGGACGCCGCACTCGTGCTCCGCAGCTTGTTCCGGCATCGCGGCGAGACGTGGTTGCGGGCGGGCGCGGGTGTGGTCGGCCCGTCCACTCCCGCGCGGGAACTGGAGGAGACCCGGGAAAAGCTCGCCGCCGTCAGCCGGTACCTCGTGCCGGCCGCGGAATCCCTGCGGGCGGCGTCGTGACGCGGCTCAGGGTGGTCGTCGCCGGAACCGCGTTCGGGCGGATCTACCTCGACGCGGTGCGCGCCGCGCCGGAGGACTTCGAACTGACCGGCATCCTCGCGCGGGGCAGCGACTTCTCCCGGGACCTCGCGGCGCGTGAAGGGGTGCCGGTGTACACCGCGCCGGACCAGGTGCCCGACGCCGACATCGCCTGCGTCGTGGTGCGTTCCGGCGCGACCGGTGGTCCCGGCACCGACCTCGCGCGGGCGTTCCTGCGGCGCGGGATCCACGTCCTGCAGGAGCACCCCGTGCACACGGGCGAGATCGCCGAGACCCTGCGCGTGGCGCGCCAGGCGGACGCGGCGTACGCGGTGAACACGCTCTACCACGACATCGAACCGGTGCGCCGGTTCATCACCGCCGCGCGAGCGCTGCACCGCGAACAGGGGCTGGCTTACCTGGACGCGGCGTGCAACAGCCAGGTCGCCTACCCGCTGCTCGACGTGCTCGGCCGCATCACCGCAACGCTGCGGCCGTGGGCGTTCGGCCCGGCCGACGACGTCCCGGCCGACGTCGGCGCGGCGAGTGAGACCGCGCAGCCGTTCCGCACCCTGCACGCGGCGATCGGCGGAATCCCGGTGACGTTGCGGGTGCAGAACCAGGTCCACCCCGAGGACGCCGACAACCATTCCTACCTGCTGCACCGCATCTCGGCGGGCGCCGAGGGCGGTGTGCTGTCACTGGCCGACACACATGGACCCGTGCTGTGGAACCCGCGGCTGCACTCGCGCCGCGACGGCACCGGGCGCCTGGTGATGTCCGGGCCGGGCACCGAACGGCTGGCCGTGCCCACCACCTCGGTGCTCGGCGGGGAGCCCGGCACCTACCACGAGGTGTTCGCCGGACTCTGGCCCCGGGCGGTGCTGCGGTCGCTGCGGCGCCTCGCGGGCGATATCACCGAGCCCGCGCGTCGGGTACACAGTGGACAGTGGGCGCTCGCGGTGTCGCGGGCCTGGTCGGACCTGACCGCCGCGCTCGGCGTGCCCGAGCTGATCCGGCCCGGCGAACCGGCCGAACTGCCGATGGCGGTGCTCTCGTGAGCCGGTGCAGCCACGTCCTGGTGCGGGTGCACGATCTGCACCGCGCCGTGGCGGACTTCCGCGCGGCCGGGTTCGACGTGCACTACGCCACCGACGAGACCAAGGCGTTGCACGCGCACGTATGGTTCGCCGACGGCCCGATCATCGAACTGCTCACCACACCCCGCGCCGCGCGGCTGCTCCGGCTGCCGCTGGCGCTGATGTTCGGCCGCGGAGCCGGGCGCCGCATGGTGCGGTGGGCCCGGCAGGGCGAAGGGTTCTGCGATGTCGCGGTCCTGGTCGCCGACGACGATCTGGACCCGACGCGGAAGGCGCTGCGCGAGTCCGGCGTCGCGACGGCACGCGCGGTGCGCTGGACCCGCACCCGGCCCGACGGCGGCCGGACCCGGTTCCGCTTCTGCTACCCCCGCCGCGACCGCATCCCGTTCTTCGTCACGCCCTACGACCCGCCGCAGCACCCGCCGGAAACCACGCACGCCAACGGCGCGACCGCGCTGCGGACCGTCGTACTCGGCGCCGCGAGCGGCGACGAGCCCGCGCTGCGCCGTCTCGTCGGCACCGATCCCGGGTTCCGGATCGAGCCCGCCGACCGCACCGGTGTGCGTGCCGTCGAACTCGCCGGCCTGCGCGAACCGCCGGACCCGGCACTGCTCCACGGCGCCGTCGTGCTCCCCGCCACCCACTGATTCCCAGACCCCGGAGGTTTCCATGCCGTTCTCCCGCCGCGATCTCCTGCGCCTCGCGGGAGCGACCGGCGCCGCGGCGCTGCTCGCCGCCTGCGGCACCGGAGGGACCGGCGCCGCGCCGGCCCAGATGACGAACGCGCTCACCCCGCGCCGCGGAGGCACCTTCCGCGCCGCTTTCACCGGCGGTGCCGCGGCGGAGAGCCTGGACCCCTACGCCGGGGGGTCCGCCGTCGACTTCGTCCGCAACGACGTCATCTACGACTCGCTGTTCGTACTGGAAAACGGCGGCGCCGCGCCGTCGCTGGCGACCGGACTCGACACCGCCGCGGACGGCCGCTCGTTCGTGCTGCACCTGCGGGAAAACGTGCGCTGGCACGACGGATCCGCGTTCACCGCTCGTGATGTCGCCTACAGCTTCGGCTACATGGGCGACCCGGCCAGGGCCTACCCGAGCGAGCTGACCGGCTACCTCGACCTCGCCCACGTCGAGGTCGTCGACGACGCCACGGTGCGCGTACCGACCCTGACCCCCGTCGGCGATCCGGCCGTGCTGCTCGCCGCCTTTCCCGCGAAGATGGTCAAGGACGGCACCACGTCCATCACCGCGGAGACGGTCAACGGCACCGGCCCGTACCGCGTGACCGCGTTCGAGGCGGGACGCGAGACCCGGCTGGCCCGCTTCGACGGGTACTGGGGCGAGGCCGCGCCTGCCGACGAGCTGGTCCTGCTCAGCCTCACCGACGCCCAGGCGCAGGTCAACGCGGTCACCACCGGGCAGGCCGACTACACCGGCGACATCCCGTTCACCACGGCGAAGATCGGCACGACCGCCCCGGGCCTGGAGATCCGCACCGCGGGCCCGGCCACGCGCACCGGGTTCGCGTTCGTCCTCAACGCCACCAAGCCGCCGTTCGACGACTCGCGGGTACGGCGTGCCGTGCGGCTGGGCGTCGACCGGCAGGCGCTCGTGGACACCGTGTTCCTCGGGTTCGGGGTGCCGGGCAACGACCTGTTCGGCGCCGGCAGCCGCTACCACGACGACCGGGCGCCGCTGGCTCGCGACATCGAGGAAGCTCGCAGGCTGGTGGCCGAAGCCGGGGCGGGCGGGGTGAAGATCTTCGCCAGGACGGCGGAGTACCAGACCGGGTACAACGCGGCGACGCAGCTGTTCGCCGAGCAGATGAAGGAGATCGGGCTCGACGTCGAGGCGCAGGTGGTCGGCCTGTCGGAGTTCTTCGAACCGTCGGCGCTGGCCGAGGCGCACTCCGTCACCTTCGGCATGGGCACCTACCCGTTGCCGGTCGCCTACGGCAGGCTCAGCGGGATCCCGTCGCTGGTGCTGCCCGACGAGGACTTCGCCACCGCGCTCGCCGAGGCGATCGCCACCACGTCCGAGGACACCCGCGCGCAGGCGTGGCAGCGGCTGCAGGACCTGATGTTCGACAAGGGCAACACCGTGGTCTGGGGTGATGCCGACATCCTGAGCATGGCGAAGGCGAACGTCGCCGGTGTCGAGGTGCACGACCAGGCCCAGTACCCCTACCTCGGCAAGGCGGGACTGGCGTGACCGGTGCGCTGGCACGGACGTCGCGGCGGCTGGGCCTGAGCGCGGTCCTGCTGGTGCTGTTGTCCTTCGTGGTCTACGTGGGCGTGGATCTGCTGCCCGGTGACGCGGTGACCGCGCACCTGGGACCGAGCGCGTCGGCGGAGCGGGTCGCGCAGGCGCGGGCGAACCTCGGCCTGGACCGGCCGGTGCTGATCCGCTACCTCGACTGGGCGGGCGGGGCGCTGCACGGCGACTTCGGCCTGTCGGCGACCGGTCGCCCGGTCGGCGACATGCTGTCCGACCGGGTCGGCAACTCGGTGCTGCTGGCCGGGCTGGCCCTGCTCCTGCTGGTGCCGTTGTCGCTGGTGCTGGGTGTGGTGGCGGCGTGGCGTCGCGCGCGCGCCACCGACCGCGTGGTGTCCACGACGGCGCTGCTGCTGGTGTCGGTGCCGGAGTTCGTGATCGCCTCGGGCCTGGTCGTCGTGTTCGCGGTGCTGCTCCCGCTGCTGCCCGCGGTGTCGCTCGTGCCCGCCGGGAGCAGTCCGCTGAGCCGTCCGGAGGTCCTGGTGCTGCCGGTTCTCGGGTTGATGCTGCCCGGGCTCGCCTACGCGGTGCGCGTCATCCGCGGCACCGCCTTGTCCACTGTGGACTCCTCGCAGGCGGAGTTCCTGCGGTTGAGCGGGGTGCCGGGCCGGGTGGTGCTGCGGCGCGCCGTGGTGCCCGCGGTGCTGCCGGTCGCGGTGCAGGTGTGGGTGGTGACCGCGGTCGGGATGCTCGGGGGAGCGGTGCTGGTGGAGCGCGTGTTCGGGTATCCCGGGCTGGGCGAGCTGCTGGTGTCCTCGGTCCAGCTGGGCGATCTGCCGGTGGTGCAGGCGCTGGTACTGGTCCTCGGCGCGCTGACGTTGGGCGGGCTGGTGCTGGCGGACCTCGCCTCGACCCTGCTGACGCCCCGCCTGCGCGCGAGGGGTGCCCGGTGACCCGTCGACGTCGTGCCGGGGTGGCGGGGGCGGTACTGCTCCTGGCACTGATCGTGTGCGGGCCCCTGATCGCCGCGCATCCGGCGACCGCGCCGGTCGCTCCCGCGTTCTCGCCGCCGGGGACCGGCGGGCCCCTCGGCACCGACCAGCTGGGCAGGGACGTGCTCGCGCGGCTGCTGCACGGCAGCCTGCCGCTGCTGCTCACGAGCGTGCTCGGGGCGGTTCTCGGCACCGCGCTCGGCGCGCTCGCCGGGCTGTCCGGCGCGCTCGCCGCGATCCGCCACCCCCGGATCGAACCGCTGGTGACGCGCCCGCTGGACGTGCTCGCCGCGGTGCCGCCGATCCTCGTGCTGCTGCTGGTGCTCACCGCGCTGCCCAGCCGGACGGGGCTGGTGCTGGCGGTCGTGCTGTCCGGGCTGCCGTTGTCGGCGCGCGTGGCCAGGGCCGCCGCCGACCAGGTCACCGGACGCGCGCACGTGGAGGCGGCGCTGGCGAGGGGTGAGAGCTGGTGGTGGCTGCTGGGCCGTGAGGTGCTGCCGCTGGTCGGCGGCACGCTGCTGGCCGACCTCGGGCTGCGGTTCGTGACCGCCGTCTACCTGGTCGCCGCGGCGGGCTTCCTCGGACTGGGCACGGGTGATTCCGACTGGGGGCTGATGATCGTGGAAGCGCTGCCCGGGGCCGCGCTGCAGCCGTGGGCCCTGCTGGCGCCGATGATCGGTGTGGCGCTGCTGGCGGTCACGGCGAACCTGCTCGCCGACGGCGCCGGCGCCCGCGCGCGGGGGGTGCTCGCGTGACGCTGGTGGAGATCCGCGGGCTCACGCTCGCGACCGCGGACGGCCCGATCGTCGACGGCGTGGACCTGACCGTCGCCCCTGGCGAGGCGGTGGGTGTCGTCGGGCCGTCGGGGTCCGGCAAGACGAGCACCGCGCTCGCCGTGCTCGGGCACCTGCGCCCCGGCGTGCGGCACACCGGCGGCCGGGTGCTCGTGACCGGGCAGGACATGCTGCCGCGTCCGGCGCCTGGGATCCGCGGCGTGGTGACCGGCTACGTGGGGCAGGATCCGGGCGCGGCGCTCAACCCGTACGCGCGGGTCGGTGCCTTCCTGCGCGTGATGGCGGGCGGAGCAGCCGAGGTGGACCGGCTGCTCGCGCGCGTGGGGCTCGACGCCGGACTCGCGCACCGCTATCCGCACCAGCTCTCCGGCGGACAGCAGCAGCGGGTCGTCATCGCGGCGGCGCTGGCGCGGTCCCCGCGGCTGCTGGTGCTCGACGAACCGACCACGGCACTGGACCTGGTGGCCAAGCAGGAGGTGACCGGCGAGCTGGCCCGCCTGCGCGACGAGGGCATCGCCCTGCTGTGGATCAGCCACGACCTGGCGACCGTCGAGGCCGGAACCGACCGCGTCGTGGCCTTCGCGGGCGGACGGGTGGTGCCCGGCACTGCCGGTCCCGTCCGGCCCGCCGCGGTGCGTTCCACCACGGGCGGGATCGTGCTGGAGGGACGGTCGCTCACCGCGGCCCACGGACCACGCACCGTCTTGTCCGAAGTGGACTTCGCCGTGCGCGGCGGTGAATGCCTGGCCGTGCTGGGCACGTCCGGCGCGGGCAAGAGCACCCTCGCCCGGCGGATCGCCGGACTGCACCCCGGCGGAGGCACCGTCCTGCTCGACGGCGAAGCGCTGCCCGACGTGGTGCACCGGCGGGGCCGGGCCCAGCGCGCGGCGCTCGGCCTGGTGGCGCAGAGCCCCGTCGAGGCCCTGCATCCCCGCCAGACCGTGCGCACCGCGCTCGACCGTCCACTCCGGACGCTGCGCGGGATGCGTGACCGCGAAGCCCGCGCGAGCGAGATCACGCGCCTGCTCGAAGCCGTGCACCTGCCCGCCGGGTTCGCCGGGCGGCTGCCCGGGGAGCTGTCCGGCGGGCAGCGGCAGCGGGTGTCGATCGCCCGCGCGCTCGCGGCCGGTCCGCGGGTGCTGGTCTGCGACGAGCCCACCTCCGCGCTCGACGCCGCCACCGGCGCCGAAATCCTCGCCCTGCTGGGCGAACTGCGGGCCCGGCACGGTCTCGCCGTCGTCCTGATCACCCACGACGCCACCGTCGCGGTGTCGGCCGCCGACCGGCTGCTGGTGCTGGCCGACGGCCGCGTCACCGCCGACGGGCCGGTCCGTGAGCTGGTGCCCGGGCACGAGGACCCCGACCAGGCCGTGATCCGGCTGCTGGGCGGCTCGCGCCCGCTGTCCCCGACCCATCCGTGAGGAGAACCACGACATGACCGCGAGCGACATCGTCGCCGAACTGCGCAACCTCGGCGTGCAGCTGTGGGCCGAAGAGGGACAGCTGCGCTTCCGCGCCCCGCAGGGGGTGCTGACCGAGCAGCGGCGTTCCGCGCTCAAGGCGCACCGGGACGAGATCCGCGGCCTGCTCGAAGCCGAGCGCCCGGAGGTGGTCGCCGATCCGGATGCCCGGTACGAGCCCTTTCCGCTCACCGACGTGCAGACGGCGTACCTGCTCGGCCGCCGGTCCCCGTTCGGGTACGGGGGCGTGGCCTGCCACGGCTACCTGGAGGTGCACTACCCGGCGCTCGACCCGGACGCGGTGGAGCAGGCGTGGAACACCCTCATCGCCCGGCACGACATGCTGCGCGCGGTCATTTCCGAGGACGGCTACCAGCGGGTGCTCCCGGAGGTGCCCCGGTGCCGGGTCACCGTGGGCGAGGACCTGGCGGGTGCCCGGGAGGAGCTGGGGCACCGCGTCTACGACACCACGCGCTGGCCGCTGTTCGAACTGCGCATCACGCGCACCGGCGAGGGCGATGTGCTGCACTTCTCCCTCGACTCGCTGATCGCGGACTGGGCGAGCGCGGCGATCCTGTTCGACGAGCTGGACGCGCTGCTGGCCGGGGAACCCCTGCCCCCGCTGGACATCTCGTTCCGGGACTACCTGCTCGCCGAGCGCGGTCTGCGCGAAACCGCGCGGTACCACCGCGATCGTGACTACTGGCGCGGCAGGCTGGACGACCTGCCCGGCGCACCCGAACTGCCGCTGGCCACGCAGACCGCGACGACGGAGCCGGTCCGGTTCGCGCGGCACCGGTTCCGGATGCCGGAACGTGAGTGGGCGCGCCTGCGGGAGCGCGCCTCCGCGTACGGGATCACGCCGGGCAACACGGTGCTCGCCGCGTACGCGTCGGTCCTGGACCGCTGGAGCAGGCACGGCCGGTTCTCGCTGAGCGTGACCCTGTTGAACCGGCTCCCCCTGCACGAGCAGGTGGACCGGCTGGTGGGGGACTTCACGTCGGTGAGCGTGCTGGCCGTCGACGCGATGGCGGGCGTGCCCTTCCACGAACGCGCCCGCAACCTGGGCGCGCGGCTGTTCGCCGACCTCGACCACCGCTCCTACTCGGGTGTCGAGGTGCTGCGTGACCTGGCGCGGTCGCGGGGACGGGAGTCGGCGCTGCTGCCCGTGGTGTTCACCAGCGCGCTCGGGCTCGGGCCCGGCGACGCGCCGGCGAGCGGGCGGCGCCTGGGCGAGGGCATCACCCAGACCCCGCAGGTGTTCCTCGACTGCCAGGTCAACGACGGTGGCGGTGATCTGGTCGTGGACTGGGACGTGCGCCAGGGCATCTTCCCGGACGGTCTGGTCGACGACCTGTTCGCCGCCTTCACCGGTCTGCTCGAAACGCTGGCCGGGGACGAGGACCGGTGGGCCGACCGCGATCCCATCACCTTGCCCGCATGGCAGGCCGAAGAACGCGCGCAGGTCAACGCGACGGCGGCGCCGATGCGGGAACGCCTGCTGCACCGCGACTTCTTCGAGCAGGCATCACGCACGCCCGAGGCGGTCGCGGTGATGTCGCCCGCGGGGGAGCTGACCTACGGCGAGCTGGCCGGGCGGGCCGCGGCGGTGGCGGCCGGGCTGCGTGCCGCCGGAGCCGGTGCGGGCGATCGCGTCGCGGTGGTGATGGACAAGGGATCCGAGCAGGTCGCCGCGGTGTTCGGGGTGCTGCTCGCCGGGGGTGTCTACCTGCCCGTCGACACCACCCAGCCCGCGCTGCGCCGGGACCGGGTGATCCGGGCGGCCGGTGCGCGTCACGTGCTCACCCAGTCCTGGGTGGACGGTGTCGAGGGCATCCAGGTCGACCGGCTGGCCCCGGTTCCGGTGCCCGTGGTGCCGGACGGCGATCCCGCGGAGCCCGCCTACGTGATCTACACGTCGGGGTCCACCGGCGAGCCCAAGGGCGTGGTGATCAGCCACCGCGCCGCGCTCAACACGATCGACGACATCTCCGACCGGTTCGGGGTCGGCGCGGACGACCGGGTGCTCGGGCTGGCGCAGCTCGGATTCGACCTGTCGGTGTACGACATCTTCGGTCTCCTGGGCCGCGGCGGGGCGCTGGTGCTGCCGGATCCGGCGCGCGGTGCCGATCCCTCGCACTGGGCGGAGGTGGTCGCACGGCACGGCGTGACGGTGTGGAACTCGGTGCCGGCGCAGCTGGGGATGCTGACCGACTACCTGCGGCGGGAACCACGGCCGCTGCCCGGTCCGCGTCTGGCGATGCTGTCCGGCGACTGGATCCCGGTGTCGCTGCCCGACGAGGCCCGCGCACTGGTGCCCGGGCTGCGGGTGGTCTCCCTCGGTGGCGCGACCGAGGCTTCGATCTGGTCGATCGCGCACCCGGTCGAGGAGGTGCCGCCGGAGTGGACGAGCATCCCGTACGGGAAACCGTTGCGGAACCAGGGTTTCCGGGTGCTCGACGACGCCTTCCGCGACTGTCCGGTGTGGGCTGTCGGTGAGCTGTTCATCACCGGGGAAGGACTCGCGCTGGGCTACCTCGGCGACGCGGAACTGACCGCGGCGCGGTTCCTCACCCACCCGCGCGACGGGCAGCGGCTCTACCGCACCGGCGACCTCGGCCGCTACCTGCCCGGTGGGTCGATCGAGTTCCTCGGGCGCGAGGACGGGCAGGTCAAGATCCGGGGGCACCGGATCGAACTCGGCGAGGTCGAGGCCGCGATGCTGGCGCACCCGGCCGTCGGAGCCGCTGCCGCGGTGGTGACCGGCGAGGAGCGCGCGCTGCTGGGGTTCGCCGTGCCCGCGACCCGGGTACCCGAGGAGCCCGGTGACGATCGTCTGCGCCGTGCCGTGTCCCGCTTCGCCGACCGGGCATCCGCGGCGCTCGACCCCGCTTCGGTCAGCGCGTACGTGCACGACCTGCACCGGGCGTCCCGGCTGACGATGCTGCACGTCCTGCGCGACCGGGGCGCGCTCACGCGGGCCCAGAGCGCGGACGAGGTGCTCGACGCGGCCCGCGTGCACGAACGTCACCGGTGGCTGGTGCGCCGCTGGCTGGAATCACTGACCGCGGGCGGACTGGTCGAGCGGACCGCCGAGGGCTACCTGCCGCGCGTGGTCACCGACGCCGGGGCCCTCGCCGCGGCATGGGACCGGGTCGCCACCCACCGCGCGGACGGCCTGTGCACCGAGGACTTCGTCGCCTACCACCGGGCCCACGCCGACCGGCTCGACGCGCTGCTGGAGGACCGGCAGAACCCGTTCGAACTGCTCTTCCCCCAGGGCGACGCGGCCCCGGCGCGGGCGGTGTACCGCGACGACTCCGCCGCGCGGTACCTCAACGCCGGAGCCGCGGGGGTCCTGCACCGGATCGCCGCGGGGCACCGCGAGGACCGGCCGTTGCGTGTGCTGGAACTGGGCGCGGGCACCGGCGCGACCACGGCGTCGGTGCTGCCGCTGCTGGACGGGTTCGACGTGGACTACCGGTTCACCGACCTCACGGCTTTCTTCCTGCCCGAGGCGCAGCGGGAGTTCGGCACGCATCCGGGTGTCCGGTTCGGACTGTTCGATGTGGATGGCGACATCCGGGCGCAGGGACTGACCCCGAACTCGGCCGACGTGGTGCTGTGCGCGGGAATGCTCAACAGCGCGCGGGACACCGCCGCCGCGCTGCGCACCGTCACGGAGCTGCTGGCGCCGGGGGGCTGGCTGGTGTTCACCGAGCCGACGGCCGAGCTGCCGAACATCCTGCTCACCCAGGGGTTCATGATGGAACCCGCCCGCGGTGACCGCGACCACGGCGAGGCTCCTCTGCTGTCCACGGGGCAGTGGCGCGACCTCCTCGACGGCATCGGCGCACGTGAGGTGCTGTGCCTGCCCGAGGACGGGCACGCACTCGCCCCGCACGGGATGCACGTCTTCGCCGCCCGGGTCAAAGTGGACAGACAGCCGGTGACGCCGCGGCAGCTGAGCACCTTCCTCGCCGATCGGCTCCCCGCGCACATGGTGCCGTCGCACCTGCAGATCGTCGACGCGCTCCCGGTCACCGCGAACGGCAAGATCGACCGCCGCACGCTCGCCGGATGGCGGCCCGCGGAAGCCGAAACGGGTCCGGCGTCCACCGAGACCGGCGACGAGCTGGAGCAGCGGTTGTCGGCGCGGTGGGCGGCCGCGCTGGGTATCTCGGCGATCGGCCGGGACGAGAGCTTCTACGACCGCGGCGCGGATTCGCTGATCATGGCGAGAATGGCGGGCCGCCTGCGGGAGGAGGTGCCCGAGGCGGCCGGGTTCGCCTACGACACCCTGCTGCGGCAGATGCTCAACGAGCCGACGGTGGCGGCCCTGGCGCGGGCCCTGCGCGAAGGTGACGGCACGGTCGTGCCCGAGCCGCGACGGGCCACGCGCGGCAACTCGCTGCTGGTGCCCTTCGGCGGCGGGGACGAGGGGCCGGTGCGGGTGCTGTTCCACGCCGCACTCGGCACCATGGACTACTTCCAGGCCATCGGCGGCGCACTGGCGGACCAGAACCTCGGGCCCGTCACCGGCATGGCCGTCGCGGACGCCGAGACCTACGTGGCGATCCCGCCGTCGAAGCTGCTGCCCGCCGTCGCCGACGACTACGCGCGGCGCCTGGCCGACGAGGGGCACACGCGCTTCCAGCTGATCGGCTACTGCCTGGGCGGGCTGCTCGCGGTCGAGGTCGCGCGGCGGCTCACCGAGCGCGGGCTGGAAGTCACCGATCTCACGCTGGTCGATTCCATCCCGATGTTCGTCGAGACCGACGAGGAACTGGCCTTCGAGTCGATCTTCGTGCCGAACCTCGACCTCGACCCGGTGGCCACCGTGTTCGGCCCCGCCGTCGCCGCCGAGGACGTCTACCGCGCGATCGACCTGCTGATGACCGAGCACGGGGGCCGGGTGCCCGCCGGAGCGCTGGCCGCGGTGAGCGGCGATCCGGGGCTCGACGCGGTCGCGGCGGCGGCGCGGGAACGCTCCGCCGTGCCCCAGGAGGAACGGCTCGCCGGATACGCGCGGGCGGCGGCCGAACGCGCGGGCGTGCCGGTGGACCCGGAGCTGGTGCCCGCGCTGTTCCGGGTGTGCCGTCACAGCATGATCGCGGCGCGGTTCGACCCCGAGCCCTACGCCGGGGACATGACCTTCCTGCGCGCCGCCGAACAGCAGTCGTTCGGCATCTCCGCCGGGGTGGGGCACCTCGCGGCGCCGTTCTGGGAGCGGGCCTGCCTGGGCCGCTTCACGGTGCTCGACGTGCCCGGCAACCACTTCAGCGTGATCGAACCGCCACACGTGTCCACCGTGGCGGACCACCTGGCCGCGCCGCTGCGCGCGGCCGGACCCCGAGAGGAGGCACGACCGTGACCGATGTCGTCGAGGCGACGGCGAGGCCCGCCGCGGCAAGCACCACCGAACCCCCGCCCGCCGCGCCCACGGCAGCCGCGTTGAAGGAGCTTCGCCGCCCCGTCCGCGGGCTCACCGTCACCGGCGTCGTGCTCGGCGCGGTCGGTGCGCTGACCCAGCTCGTGCCGTTCGCCGGGATCGCCGAGCTGGCCCGGGTGCTGCTCGCCCCCGGGCCGCTGGACTCCGGCCGCGTCGTCACCACCGCGCTGGTGATCGCGATCGGACTGGTCCTCGGCTGGAGCTGCACCGGCGCCGCCCTGTCGGTGACCCACGTGGCCGACGGGAAGTTGCAGGCGATCCTGCGCCGCCGCATGGTGGCGCGGCTGGGGCGGGTCGAGCTGGGCTGGTACGGCGGCACCAACTCCGGCGCCGTCCGCAAGGCCGCGCTCGACGACATCGACGACCTGCACCACCTCGTCGCGCACCACGACGTCGAGCTGGCCGGTGCGATCGTGCTGCCGCTGGGTGGGCTCGCCTACCTGGTGTGGGTGGACTGGCGGCTGGCGCTGCTGGCGATCGTGACGCTGCCGGTCTACCTCGTCGCCTACGCGTTCATGATGCGTGGCTTCGCCGAGAAGATGACCGCGATGGACACCGGGTTCGCCAGGGTCAGCTCGGCGATCGCCGAGTTCGTGCACGGCATCGCGGTGGTCAAGGTCTTCGGCCGCACCAACAAGGCACACGAGGGCTACCGTCGCGCGGTCACCGGGTACGCCTCGAAGTATGCCGGGTGGGTGCGGCCCGTGCTGCGGCTGGAGGCGTTCACGTCGATGGCGCTGTCGGTGCCGGTGATCGCGCTGGCCGGGCTTCTCGGCGGGACCTGGTTCGTCGCGGCGGGGTGGGTCGAGCCGGTGGACGTGCTGGCCGAGGTGCTCGTCGCGGTGGTCATCCCGTCCACGCTGCTGACGATCAACCAGGGACTCACCGCGCAGCGCAAGGCGGTCGCGGCCGCGGGCCGCATCACGAGCCTGCTCACCACGCCCGAACTCCCCGTGTCCACTCAGCCGCGCGAGCCCGCTGGCGCCGAGGTCGTGTTCGACGGGGTGTCCTTCGCCTACGCCGACGGGGCGCCGGTGCTGCACGAGGTGGACCTGGTCTGCCGTCCCGGCACCGTCACCGCACTGGTGGGCAGCTCCGGTGCGGGCAAGTCCACGCTCGCGAAGCTGGTGCCCCGCTTCCACGACGTGACCGCCGGTGCCGTCCGGGTCGGCGGGGCCGACGTCCGTGACGTGCTGCCGGAGGAGCTGTACCGCCACGTCGGGTTCGTGCTGCAGGACGTGCAGCTGCTGCACGGCACGGTCGCGGACAACCTGCGGCTGGGACGGCCATCCGCCACCGAGGACGAACTGGTCGCGGCCGCGACCGCGGCGCGCATCCACGACCGGATTCTGCGCCTGCCCCGCGGCTACGACTCGGTGATCGGCGAGGACGCGGTGTTCTCCGGCGGCGAGGCGCAGCGGGTGTCGATCGCTCGGGCGCTGCTCGCCGACACCCCGGTCCTCGTCCTCGACGAAGCCACCGCGCACGCCGATCCGGAGTCCGAGGCCGAGATCCAGGACGCCCTGTCCGCGATCGCGCGCGACCGCACCGTGCTGGTGATCGCGCACCGGCTGTCCACCATCACGGGTGTCGACCAGATCGTCGTGCTCGACGAAGGCCGCGTGGCCGAACGGGGCACGCACCGGCAGCTGCTGGCCCGCGATGGCCGTTACGCGCGGATGTGGTCCGCCCACCACGGCGAGGGGAACGACGCATGATCCGGCACCTGTCGAGGATTCTGGGCCCGGCCCACCGGCGCGAGCTGCGCGTCTACCTGGCCTGGCTGGTGGCCTACGCGGTGCTGGAGGGCATCGCGATGGCGTTCCTGGTGCCCGTGCTGCGGGCGTTGCTCGTCGGTGACACGGGGGGCGCGCTGCGCTGGTCCGGCGCCCTCGCGGCCGCCGTGGTGGTCACCTGCGTGGCCCGCTACCAGCAGGCGATGAAGGGTTTCGCGCTCGCGCTGGTCACGCTCGAAACGCTGCACGAACGGCTCGGCGACCACGTGGCGCGGCTGCCGCTGGGGTGGTTCAGCTCCGAGAAGGTGGGGCGGCTTTCCCGCAGCGCCACCAACGGCACGTTCATGGTCACCAACGTGTTCGCCCACATGCTCACGCCCGTGGTGAGCGGCGTGCTCACCCCGGCCACCGTCGCGGTCGCGATGCTCGTCCTGGACTGGCGGCTCGGGCTGGTCGCGCTGGTGGTCTCGCCGCTGCTGTACCTGACCTACCGGTGGTCCTCGACCTGGGTGGGCCGTGCGGAGGAGCAGAAGGACGCGGCGAGCGCCACGGCGGGCAGCCGGGTGGTGGAGTTCGCCCGCACCCAGCCGACGCTGCGTGCCTTCGGCCGCGGCGTGTCCGGGTACCGGCCGCTGGACGAGGCGATCGAGGCGCAGAAGGTCGCCGGCGGGCGGATGCTGGCCGAGACGATGCCGAAGCTGCTGGCCAACGGGCTGGTGATCCAGCTGGCCTTCGCCGCGCTCGTCGCCGTCGGCGTGGTGCTGGTGCTGAACTCGGCGATCGATCCGGTGTCACTGGTGGCGCTGCTCGCGCTGGCCGCGCGGTTCGTCGGCCCGCTCACCGAGGCCGCCGGGCACAGCGGGATGCTGCGGATGGCGGGCAACGACCTGCGCAGGCTGGCCGCGATCTTCGACGAGGAACCGTTGCCGGAGAAGGCGGAGTCCGCGCCGCTGTCCCGGCCGGGACAGCTGGAGCTGGAGTCGGTGACCTTCGGGTACCGGCCGGGCGAGCCGGTGCTCGCGGACGTGTCGCTCACCGTCGCGCCGCACACGATGACCGCCGTGGTGGGTCCGTCGGGTTCGGGCAAGACCACGATCACCCGCCTGCTGATGCGGTTCTTCGACGTGGACGCGGGCGTGGTCCGGGTCGGCGGCGTGGACGTGCGCGATCTGTCCACCGAGGACCTGATGCGCCAGCTGTCCGTGGTGCTGCAGGACGTCTACCTCTTCGACGACACCCTGGAGGGCAACATCCGGGTCGGGCGCGCGGACGCGACCGACGAGGAGGTGCGGGAGGCCGCGCGGCTGGCCGGGGTGGACGAGATCGTCGCGCGCCTGCCGCTGGGCTGGCGGACACCGGTCGGCGAAGGCGGGACCGCGCTCTCCGGCGGGGAGCGGCAGCGGGTGTCGGTCGCGCGGGCGCTGGTCAAGCGGGCGCCGATCGTGCTGCTGGACGAGGCGACGGCGGCGCTCGACCCGGAGAACGAGCGGTACGTGCGCGAGGCGCTGCGTACCCTGATGCGGACCTCGACGCTGCTGGTCATCGCGCACCAGCTGCCGACGGTGGTGGCCGCGGACCAGATCGTGGTGCTCGACGGCGGACGGGTCGCCGAGCGCGGCACGCACGAGGACCTGTTGGCCGCGGGCGGGCGCTATGCCGAGTTCTGGCGGGAACGCAGCCGCAGCCAGGGCTGGCGGCTGGTGCCGGAGCAGGGCCGGTGACCGGCCCGGTCGCGGTCGTCGGCGGCTACGGCGACGTGGGTGCGGCGGCCTGCCGTCGTCTCGCGGACGCCGGGGTGCCGCTCCGGATCGGGGGCCGGGATCCGGGTGCGGCGCAGCGGTTCGCCGCCACTCTCGGCGCCGATCACGCCGCCGTCGACTTCACCGACGAGTCCTCGGTGGACACTTTCGCGAACGGCTGCGCCGTGTTGCTCAACTGCGCCGGTCCTTCACGTGCGGTGGGGGACAGCCTCGTTCGCGGGGCCGAGCGCGCGGGAGCGGACTACGTGGACGTCGCCGGTGACGACCCGCTGTACGCGCGGCTCGGCTCCACCGGAATTCGCGCGGTGCTCTCGGCGGGGTTGCGGCCGGGGCTCACCGGCCTGCTCCCGCGGGCGCTGGCGTCGCGGGCGGGCGCGGTGCGTGATCTCGTCCTGCAGGTCGGTGTCCGGGACCGGTTCACGCGGGTGTCGGCGGCCGAATACCTCGACGCCGGGGCGGCGCGGGTGCTCGCGGGCTGGGACCACGGCCCGAAGGCGGGCCTGCTGACCCGTCACGAGGACACGGAACTGCCGTTCTTCCCCGGCACCGTGACGGCGATCCCGCTGCTCAGCGGTGAGGACGAACGGGTGGCGCTGGCACTGGGTCTGGTGCGGGGCGAGTGGTGGTCGGTCGTCCACGGTGAGCACGTCCGCGCCGCCTTCGGCCGGGTGCACGCGGTGGACCGCGACGAGGCCGTGGCGGCGCTGTGCCGGGCGAGCGAACTGGACCTCGCCGGAGGCGAGACGTCGGTGACGATCGTCGCCCGCGCGGAATCCGGGACCGCGGTGCTGACCGCGCCCGGCAACGCGGCGGCGACGGGAACGGTGGCCGCGTTCGCGGTACAGGCCGTGCTGCGCGGTGACGTCCCGCCCGGCAGGCACTACGCGGCCGAGGTGCTCGATCCCGAACGCCTGCTGGCCTCGGATCCCGCGATCCACGTCGAGTACCTGGCCGAAGCGGCGACCACCGTCGAGGAGGGTGTGTTGTGAGCGAGGACCTGAGACGTCTCGGCCTGGCCGGGCTCGGCGCGATGACCCGGCTGCTCACCGCGGCCCGCACGTCGGGCACGGCCGAGGAGTTCGGTCAGGCACTGCGCGTCGCGCCCCGGCACGTTTGGTTGCTGGAGCGCTGGCTGCTCTCGTTGACCGGTGCGGGCGTTTTCTCCCGTCACGGCGCGGAATACCGCTTCACCGTCGCACCCGAGCCCGTCGAGCGCGGCGAGCTGGCGGAGGCGTACGCGCGGCTCGGGTTCCCGCCGCTGATGGCGGAGCTGCACGCGCGGGCGCTGGACCGGCTGCCGGAACTGCTGCGTGACGAGGTGCGCATCCAGGACCTGCTGTTCTCCGGTACCGACGCGGCGGACGCGCTCGCCGCGTACCAGACCAACGTGTTCACCGACCGGCTCAACGCGCGGTGCGCGGAGATCGTGCGGGCGGCGGCCCCGGCGCGGATCGTGGAACTGGGCGGGGGAACCGGCCGCACCACGGCCGCGGTCCTGGACGCGCTCGGTGGCCCACCGCCGGGGTATGTCTTCACCGACGTCTCGCGGCTGTTCACCGTCGCCGCGGCCGAACGGTTCGGGGTCCAGGCCCGGCCGCTGGACCTCAACCGGCCGTTCAGCGAGCAGGAGTTCGCGCCCGGCTCGGCCGACGTGATCGTGGCGGGCAACGTTCTGCACAACGCGGTCCACATCGGACAGACGCTGCTCCGGATCAGGGATCTGCTCGTGCCCGGCGGGGCACTGGTGTTCACCGAGTCGGCCGGCGACGATCCGGCCGTGCTCACCGGGATGCAGTTCCTGCTCTCGCCCCCGGCCGGGACACCCGTGCCGCGTGGTGGCGCGTTCTTCCTCAGCGAGGCCGAATGGCGCACCGAGCTGGCCGCCGCGGGTTTCACCGTCGCCGACGTCACGTCGGAAGCCGGTGGGCAGCGGTTGTTCCACGCGCGCACCAGCACGGGCGCGACGGTGCCGGACACGCTCGGGCACGGGGCCGGGCGGATCGCGGTCTTCCTCCCGGACCCGGCGCTCTTCCCGGACGCCGTGCTGCGTGCCGACCCCGCCACCCACCCGGCGAAGGCGCTCGCCCTGCTGGAGGACGAGGAAATCACCACCGCCGTCCTCCCGGCCGGGCTCGCCCGATCACTACCCCACGCTCCCGCCGCGGGCCTGACCGATCTCGACCGGCTCGGCCGGGTCGTCGTCGACGGCCCGCTCGCCCCGGAGGACACAGCGGCGTGGGCCGCCCTCGGGGTCGACGTGGTGGCCGCGGGCGGAGACAACGGTCCGGACCCGGCGGAAGCGGCAGCGCACGCGGCCGACGCGGAGATCGCCGTCCTCGGCCCCGATCGCGGGATCGCCGCTCTGGACCTGGTCAGCCGGGCGGCACTGCTGTCGATGCGGGAAACCGTCGGCGAGGCCGCGCCACGGCACCGCGGCCTGCTGCGCCGCTGGGCCGCCGCGCTCGACGAGCACGGACCGTTCGGTCCGGACGAATCACCGGAGAAAGCCTGGGAGTCCGCCGAACGGACGTGGCGGGAGGTACATGGCACGACGGCCACGGTCGACTACGCCCGCGCTTGTGCTCGCGCGCTGCCGGCGCTGCTGTCCGGCGAGTGCGATCCCGTTCCGCTGCTCTTCCCGGAGGGGCGGATGGACCTGGCGCGCGAGATCTACCGGGAGGCCGTCACGGCCCGGTACCAGCACCGCGCGGTCGCGGCACTGGTCGCCGGTCTGGTGGCCCGCCGCGGTGGCGCGCGCATCCTGGAGGTCGGCGGCGGCACCGGCGCCACCACCTCGGTCGTGCTGCCCGCACTGGCAGCGCACCGGGTGGACTACCTGTTCACCGACGTGTCGCGCTATTTCGTCGACCAGGCACGGGAACGGTTCGGTGACACCGTCCGTTACGGACTGTACGATGTGGACAAGGAGCCGCCGGGTCTCGGCACGTTCGACATCGTGCTGGCCGGCGGAGTCCTCAACGCCGCGGCCGACACCGATCGCAGCGTGGGGTACCTGACGAGCCTGCTCGCCCCGGGCGGCTGGCTGGTGCTGACCGAACCCACCGCCGAGGAGCCGTGGGTGCTCACCTCGCAGGCGTTCCTGCTCACCGAACCGTCCGACGCCCGCGCCGGCACCGGAACCACGTTCCTCACGCTGCCACAGTGGAACGCGGTGCTCGACCGCGCCGGGCTGGAGCGTGCGCTGGAACTGCCGCCGCCGGGCCATCCACTCGAACGCCTGGGCCACCGAATCTTCGGTGCCCGGCGGCGCTGACAACAGGGAGCGAAACTCATATGTGTGGCATCACCGGCTGGGTCGCCTTCAACGACGACCTCACCGGGCACCAGACCACGATCGACGCGATGACCGCATCACTCACCGCGCGCGGACCCGACGCGGGACAGACCTGGGTACGCCCGCGCGTCGCACTCGGGCACCGCAGGCTCGCCGTCATCGACCTGCCCGGCGGACGGCAGCCGATGGAAGCGTCGACTCCGGACGGACCGGTCGTGATCGTCTACTCCGGCGAGACCTACAACTTCACCGAACTGCGTGCCGAACTGACCGGGCGCGGCCACCGGTTCACCACCGCCAGTGACACCGAGGTCGTGCTGCGTGGCTACCTGGAGTGGGGCGACGCCGTGGCCGAACGGCTCAACGGCATGTACGCGTTCGGCATCTGGGACTCGCGGGAAGACCGCCTCGTGCTCGTGCGCGACCGGATGGGTGTCAAACCGCTGTACTGGCACCGCACCCCGGACGGGGCGCTGTTCGGCTCCGAACCGAAGGCGATCCTGGCCAACCCGCGGTTCACGCGGCAGGTCGACACCGGTTGCCTGCGGGAGCTGGTCGGCTTCACCAAGGCGCCCGGCTGGTCGCTGTGGAAGGACATGACCGAGGTCGAGCCCGGCACGGTGGTCAGCGTGGACCGCTCGGGCGCGCGCGCCCGCACCTACTGGCGGCTGGAAACGGCCGAGCACACCGACGACGCGGCGGCCACCGTCGGCCGGGTGGCCGAGCTGCTGGGCGACATCGTGCCGCGTCAGCTGGTCGCCGATGTGCCGCAGTGCGTCCTGCTCTCCGGCGGGCTCGACTCCAGCGCTGTCACCGCGCTCGCCGCACGGGACCTGGCGGGCCGGGGCGGCAAGCTGCGTTCGTTCTCCGTGGACTTCGCCGGCTACGAGGAGAACTTCCGCCCCGACGAGCTGCGGGAGACTCCGGACTCACCGTTCATCCGCGAGGTGAGCGCCCACGTCGGCTCTGTGCACCGCGACGTGGTGCTCGATTCGACGGCGCTGACCGATCCCGCGCTGCGCGGCGCGGTCGTCGGCGCCCGTGACATGCCGATCGGGCTCGGCGACATCGACAGCTCGATGTACCTGCTGTTCCAGGCGATCCGCGCGGAGTCGACGGTGGCGTTGTCCGGCGAATTCGCCGACGAGCTGTTCGGCGGGTACCTGTGGTTCCACCACCCGGCCGCCCGCGACGCCGACACGTTCCCGTGGCTGGCGTTCCAGAACACCTACACCGCCGACCGCACCGCACCGCTGCGGCCCGAGCTGCGCGAGGCACTGGACATCGGCACCTACGTGGCCGACGAGTACGCGACGGCGATCGCCCGCGTGGACCACCTCGACGGTGACGACGCGTTCGAGCGGCGGATGCGCACCAGCAGCCATCTGCACATCACCCGGCTCGTGCGGGCGATGCTGGACCGCAAGGACCGGATGTCGATGGCGGTCGGGCTCGAAGTGCGGGTGCCCTTCGCCGACCACCGGCTCGTCGAATACGTCTACAACACGCCGTGGGCGCTGAAGATGGTGGACGGGCGGGAAAAGGGACTGCTGCGGCAGGCGGTCGCCGGACTGCTGCCGCGGTCGGTCACCGAACGGGTGAAGAGCCCCTATCCGTCCACTCAGGACACCTCGTACGCGGTCGCGCTGCAGGAGCAGGCGCGCGGTGTGCTCGCCGAACCCGGCAGCGCCGCGTTCGAGGTGTTCGACCCCGCCTGGGTGCGTGACGTCGTCGATGCCCCGGCCGAATCGGTGACGCTCGGCGTGCGCACCGGGCTCGAACGCCTCCTCGACTTCCACCACTGGGCGCTGACCTACCGCCCGCACCTGTCCCTGGCCTGACCCGGAGGATCCATGACCGACACCGGACTGCAACCGCTGCCTCTCGGTGAAGACTTCATCCAGGACGCGCACACGGTCGGTGCCTCGCTGCGCGAGGGCGCTCCCGTGCGGTTCGTCCTGCTGCCCGGCGGGTTCCCGGTGTGGCTCGTCACCGGCTACGCCGAGGCCCGCGCCGCCATGACCGATCCCCGGCTGTCCAGTGACGGCGTCTACGACCGGCTGGAACGGCTGCGCCTCGGCGAGGACGTGGAGAGCGCTTTCTCACCGGACCTGGCGAAGAACCTGCTGAACCTGGACCCGCCCGACCACACCCGGCTGCGCAAGCTCGTCGCCACGGCGTTCACCACCCGCACGGTCGCCCCGTTGCGCCCGCGGATCGAACAGATCACCGACGAACTGCTGGATGCGATGGCCGGGCAGGACGTCGTGGACCTGCTGCCCGCCTACGCCTATCCGCTGCCGATCCGGGTGATCTGCGAGCTGCTCGGCATCCCCTTCGCCGACCGGGACGAGTTCACCTCCTGGTCGCACACGATGGTCGCGGCGAGCACGCCGGAGGAGATCGGCGCGGCGTCCATGCGGATGGCCGCCTACCTCGGCGACCTGGTCGACGCCAAACGCGCCGAGCCCGGTGCGGACCTGCTGTCGCGGCTGGTGCACCTGAGCGAGGACGGCGACCGCCTGTCCCGGCCGGAGCTGATCGCGACCGCGGTCGTCCTGCTCACCGGCGGGTTCGAGACGACCGTGAACCTGATCAGCAGCGGGATGCTCGCGTTGCTGGAGCACCCGGACCAGTTGCGGCTGCTGCGCTCGGACCGGTCGCTGCTGCCCGGCGCGATCGAGGAGTTCCTGCGCTTCGAAACCCCGAACAACCTGTCCTCGCCGCGTTACACGACCGAGCCCGTCGAACTCGGTGGGGTGGAGATCCCGGCCGGGCAGTTCGTGATGGTGTCCTGGCTCGCGGCCAACCGCGCGGGCCGCTTCGCCGAACCGGACCGGCTCGACATCACCCGTCCGGTGGGCGGTCATCTGGCGTTCGGGCACGGGATCCACTACTGCCTGGGCGCGCCGCTGGCCCGGCTGGAGGGCGAGATCGCGTTCGGCAGGCTGCTCGACCGCTTTCCCCGCATCGAGGCCGCGGTGCCCGCGGAGTCGCTGCGATGGCGGTTCAGCACGGCGATGCACGGACTGGAGTCGCTGCCCCTGCGTCTGGGAGGTGCCGCGTGACGCTCGACGGATTCACCGGCTGGCCGCCGGAGTTCGCGCGGCGGTACCGCGACCTCGGTTACTGGCAGGGCCGCACCCTCGGCGGCCTGCTCCACGACAGCGCCCGCCGCGGTCCGGACCGGACCGCGCTGGTCGACGGTGAGCGGCGGTGGACCTACGCCGAACTGGACCGCGACGCCGGCCGCGTCGCCGCCGGGCTGCGCCGAAAAGGTCTCGTCCGCGGCGACCGGCTGCTGGTGCACCTGCCCAACGTCGCCGAGTTCGTGTTGCTGTTGTTCGGCTGCTTCCGCGCGGGGGTCGTGCCGGTGCTCGCGCTGCCCGCCCACCGCGAAACCGAACTGGAGCACCTGGGCACGCTCGCCGGAGCGGTGGCCTGCGTGAGCGACGACGCCGCGCTCGCCGCGACCATCACCGAGCGGGTGCCCACGGTGCGCCGGGCGTTCGTCACCGGATCGTTCGCCGAACTGCTGACCGAAAACCCCGATGGCGAGGACGCGGCCGATCCCGCCGACATCGCGGTGCTGCTGCTGTCCGGGGGCACGACCGGGTTGCCGAAGCTGATTCCACGCACCCACGACGACTACGCCTACAACCTGCGGGCCAGCGCGGAAGTGTCGGCGACCACCGGGGACACCGTGTACCTGGCGGCGCTGCCCGCGGCACACAACTTCGCCCTCGCCTGCCCGGGTGTCCTGGGCACGCTGTGGGCGGGCGGCACGGTCGTGCTGAGCGCGAGCGCGGATCCCGAGACCGCGTTCCCGCTCATCGAGCGCGAGCGGGTCACCACCGTGGCGCTGGTGCCCCCGCTGGTGCTGGTCTGGCTCGACGCCGCCGAATTCCTGGAGCCGGACCTGAGCAGCCTGCGGCTGGTGCAGGCCGGTGGCGCGCGGCTGAAGGAGGAGGCCGCCCGGCGGGTGCGCCCGGTGCTGGGCTGCGCGCTCCAGCAGGTCTACGGCATGGCCGAAGGACTGCTGAACTTCACCCGGCTCGACGATCCGGACGAGCTGGTGGCGAACACGCAGGGCCGTCCGTTGTCCGCCGACGACGAGGTGCTGCTCGTCGACGAGGACGGGCGCCCCGTGCCCGACGGGGAGCCGGGGGAACTGCTCGTGCGCGGGCCCTACACGCTGCGCGGCTACTTCCGTGCCCCCGAGCACAACCGGCGCTCCTTCACACCCGACGGGTTCTACCGCAGTGGCGACCTGGTGCGGCGGCAGCCCAGCGGGCACCTGGTGGTCGAGGGACGGCGCCGGGACGTCATCAACCGCGGCGGCGACAAGGTCCCGGTCGAAGAGGTGGAGAACCTGCTGCTGGCGCATCCGGCCGTGCACGACGTCGCGATCGTCGGTTTCCCGGACGAGGCGATGGGGGAGCGCAGCTGCGCCTTCGTCGTGGCACACGGGACGCCACCGACCCGGGCCGACCTCGTCGCGCATCTCACCGCGCTGGGGATCGCGGCCTTCAAGCTGCCGGACCGCGTGCGGGTGCTGGACTCCTTCCCGCGCACCGGGCTGGGCAAGGTGGACCGGGTCGTGCTCGCCGACCTGGCCGTCCGGAGTGGACAGAGGAGCGCCCGTGCCTGAGCCGGTTCCCTACCCGTTCAACTCGCCCACCGGACTGGACCTCGCGCCTGCCTACGAGCGGGCCCAGTGCACCGGGGGCCTGCCGTGGGTGCGGTTGCCCTTCGGCGAGCCCGCCTGGCTCGTCACGCGCCACGCCGACGCCCGGTTCGTGCTGGGGGACGCGCGGTTCGGCCGGGCCGCGTCGCTGGAGCGTGATTCACCGCGGGTCACCCCGCAGAAACCGCTCGGCATCGTGGCCATGGACCCGCCCGGTCACACGCGGCTGCGGCGGCTCGTGACGGGCGCGTTCACCCGCGCCCGTGTCGAACGGCTCCGCTCCCGCATCCGCTCGGCGGTGGATCATGCCGTCGACGATCTGACCGCCGCGGGGGCGCCCTCGGACCTCGTCGAGCACGTCGCCCTGCCCGTGCCGATCACGGTGATCTGCGAACTGCTGGGCGTTCCCGCCGGAGACCGCGACCGGTTCCGGCGGTGGAGCGAGGCGGTGCTGTCCACGAGCGGCCTGACACCGGAGGAGGCGGCCCAGAGCACCGGCGAGCTGACGCGGTACATGGCCGGGCTCGCCGAGTCCCGCCGCGCCGAGCCCGGCGACGACCTGATCAGCGCGCTGGTGCGGGCGGAGGACCAGGGCGAGAGCCTGTCCCCGCGCGAGCTGGTGGAGCTGTGCATCGCGATCCTCGTCGGCGGTTACGAGACCACCGCCTCCGAGATCGCGAACTTCGCCTGGGTCCTGCTCACCGAGCACCCGGACCAGCTGGACCGGGTGCGCGCCGAGCCGGATCACGCCGCCCCGCTGGTCGAGGAACTGCTCCGGGGAGTCCCGATGGCGGCGGCCGCGGCCATGCCCCGCTACGCCACCGAGGACGTCGAGGTGGGCGGGCAGCTGGTGCGCGCGGGCGAGCCGGTCCTGGTCGCGATCGGCGCGGCCAACCGCGATCCCGGGCGCTATCCGGGGCCCGCGCGGATCGACCCCGCGCGGGACAGCGCCGGGCACCTCGCGTTCGGGCACGGCATCCACCACTGCCTGGGCGCCCCGCTGGCCCGCGCCGAACTCCAGGAAACGGTGCGGGTCCTCGCGCGCCGCCTGCCCGGTCTGCGCCTCGACGGCCCGGTGCGGTGGAAGTCCGCGATGTTCTTCCGCGGCCCCGCCGCGCTGCCGGTCGCCTGGTGACCCGCCGATCCGAGAAGGGAACCCCCTCGTGTCCCACGATCTGACCGATCCCGCGGCCCTGCCCGCGGTCGTGGCCGACCTGCTCGACCTGCCCGCCGACGAGATCGATCCGGGCGACGACCTCATCGGGCTCGGCCTGGACTCCATCACGATGATGCGGCTGGCCGGTGCGTGGCGCCGCGCGGGACTGAGCATCCCGTTCGCCGCCCTCGTCGCCGAGCCGACGGTGAAGGCCTGGGCGGCTCTCGTCGCCGACGCCACCGGAACCCGTGCCGCACCGGCGCGGGTGCCGGTCGACGAAACGGCGCCGTTCCCGCTGGCGCTGATGCAGCACGCGTACTGGGCGGGCCGCGAACCGGGCCAGCAGCTCGGCGGTGTGGCGGCGCACTTCTACCACGAGTTCGACGGCGCGGGCACCGACCCGGCCCGGCTCGACCGCGCCGTGCGGGCCCTGCTGGCGCGGCACGGCATGCTGCGCGTGCGGGTGTCGGACGAGGGCACCCAGCGGATCGCGGCGGACAGCCCGTGGCCCGGGCTGCGGGTGCACGACCTGCGCGACCTCGGCCCCGCCGAGGTGACCGCCGAGCTGGACCGGTTGCGCCGCACCCTGTCCCACCGCAGGCTCGACATCTCCTCCGGTGAGGTGTTCGACGTGCAGCTGTCCCTGCTGCCCTCGGGCACCCGCATGCACGTCAACCTCGACATGGTCGCCGCGGACGCGCTCAGCCTGCGTGTCCTGCTGGCCGATCTCGCCGCCTTCTACGCGGGCACGAGCGAGCCCGCGCCGTTGGACTACAGCTATCCGCGTTACCTCGCGGAGCGGGCCGCCGCGCGCCCGGACACCGGCGCCGACCGCGCGTACTGGCAGGACCGCCTGCCCGACCTGCCCGGTGCGCCGCAGCTGCCCGCCGCCGCGCACGCGACCGATGACGCCACGACGGTCGTGCGCAGGCACCGGCTCCTCGGGCCGGACGAATTCGCCGCGCTGGACCGGGAGTCCCGGCGGCACGGGCTGACCCCGGCGATGGCGCTGGCGGCGGTGTTCGCCGAAACCCTGACCGCGTGGAGCGCCGAGCCGCGGTTCCTGCTGAACCTGCCGTTGTTCGACCGCGAACCCCTGCACGCCGACGTGGCCGGGCTGGTCGGTGACTTCACCTCGTCGGTCCTGCTGGCCTGGGACGGGGCGGCGCCGGGGTCGTTCGCCGAGCGGGCGTCGGCCCTGCAGAGCCGGTTCCACGCCGACGTCGCGCACGCCGGGTATTCCGGGGTCGAGGTGCTGCGGGACGCGTCGCGGCTGCACGGTGAGCAGGTCCTGGCGCCGGTGGTGTACACCAGCGCGCTGGGCCTGGGGCCGTTGTTCGCCGACGACGTGCGGTCCTGCTTCGGTGAACCGTCGTGGATCATCTCGCAGGGCCCGCAGGTATGGCTGGACGCGCAGGTGACCGAGCTGGACGGTGGGGTGCTGGTCAACTGGGACGCCCGCGAGGACGCGTTCGCCCCCGGCGTGCTGGACGCGATGTTCGCCGCCTACAGCCGTTTGCTGGACCGGTTGCTCACCGAGCCCGGCGCGTGGACCGTGCCGGTGCCCTCAGCGCTGCCGGAGGAGCAGGCGGCGGTCCGGGCGACGGCCAACGACACCGGCGACCACCCCGCCCCGGAAACCCGTCTGCACGACGGCTTCTTCGCGCGCGCCGAGCGTCACCCGGACTCGCCTGCCCTGCGCTGGGGCGAGGACGGCGTGATGACCTACGGCGAGCTGGCCGGCCGCGCGCTGACGGTGGCCGGGCAGCTGCGCGAACGCGGTGTGACCGCGGGTGAGCTGGTCGCGGTGTCCCTGCCGAAGGGGCCCGATCAGGTGGTGGCGGTGCTGGGTGTGCTCGCCGCGGGCGCCGCCTACCTGCCGGTCGGGATCGACCAGCCCCCGTCGCGGCGGGAGCGGATCCTCGGCTCCGCCGGGGTACGGGTCGCGCTCGACGCCGGGACACTGACCGCCCCGGCGACGCCGCTGACGGCACCGGTGCCGGGATCGGCGGACGATCTGGCCTACGTGCTCTACACGTCGGGCTCGACCGGCGAGCCGAAGGGCGTCGAAATCACCCACTCGGCGGCGATGAGCACGATCGCCGATCTGACCGGGCGCTTCGGGCTCGGCGAGTCCGACGCGACGCTGGCGTTGTCGGCGCTGGAGTTCGACCTGTCGGTGTTCGACCTGTTCGCGCCGCTGTGCCGCGGCGGTGCGGTGGTCTGCGTCGCCGAGGAGGAGCGGCGGGACGCGCTCGCCTGGGCGCGGCTGCTGCGCCGCCACCGGGCCACCGTGCTCAACTGCGTGCCCGCGTTGCTGGACATGCTCCTGACCGTCCTCACCGAGCCGGTGCCGCTGCGCGTGGTGCTGCTCGGCGGCGACTGGGTGACCGTGGACCTGCCGGCCAGGCTCGCCGAACAGGCGCCGGGCTGCCGGTTCGTCGCGCTGGGCGGGACCACGGAGACCGCGATCCACTCCACCGTCCAGGAAGTCGCCACCGTCGATCCACAGTGGACGGCGGTGCCGTACGGGACGCCGTTGCGCGCGGTCACCTGCCGGGTGGTCGACGAGCTGGGCCGGGACTGCCCGGACTGGGTGCCCGGCGAGCTGTGGATCGGCGGGGCGGGCGTCGCCCGCGGCTACCGCGGCGACCCGGGGCGCACCGCGGACCGGTTCGTCGAGCACGAGGGCAGGCGCTGGTACCGCACCGGCGACCGGGCCCGCTACCGGAGCGGTGGCGTGATCGAGTTCCTGGGCCGCACCGACCACCAGGTCAAGATCCGTGGCCACCGGATCGAGCTGGGCGAGGTGGAAAGCGCGGTGCGGGCACATCCCGCGGTGGAGCGGGCGGTCGCGATGCTCACGCCGGACCGCCGCCTGGGCGTGGTCGTGGTGGCGCCGGGCGTGCCCGGCGATCTCCGTGGGTTCGTGGCGGAGCGGCTGCCCGCCGCGATGCTCCCGGAGCGGATCGCGGCGCTGCCCGCGCTCCCGTTGACCGCCAACGGCAAGGTCGACCGGCGTGCTCTCGCCGCGTCACTGACGGCCCGTGAGGAAGCCGTCGGCACTCCGCCCCGGACCGACGTGGAGCGGCGGGTCGCGGCCGTGTGGCAGGACGTGCTCGGCGTCGCCGGACCGGCCAGGGAGCAGGACTTCTTCCGCCTCGGCGGCGATTCGCTGCTCGGCACAAGGGTGGTGGCGCGGCTGCGGGCCGACGGGCTCGACGGCGCCGCGCTGGGCACGCTGTTCGCCCACCCGGTGCTGGCCGATTTCGCCGCGACCCTGCACGACGGCGTCGCCGACACCGCGCGGCCGCTGGTCGCCGATCCCGCGCGGCGGCACGAGCCGTTCCCGCCGACCGACGTGCAGCAGGCGTACTGGCTCGGCCGCGCCGAGGGCTTCACGCTCGGCGGGATCGGCTGCCACTTCTACCGCGAGTACGACGTCACCGGCCTCGACGTGGCGCGGCTGGAAGAGGCCGTCAACCGGCTGGTCGCGCGGCACGAGATGCTGCGGGCGGTGTTCGACGAGCGCGGGAACCAGCGGATCCTGCCGGAGGCGCCGCGCTTCACCATCGAGGTCACCGAAGCGGCCGGGGACCCGGAGGCGGCGTTCGCCGCGCAGCGGGAAGCGTTGTCGCACCAGGTGTTCGATCCGGCCGGCTGGCCGCTGTTCGGGATCTCGGCGGTGCGCGCCGGTGACCGCACCCGGCTCGCCATCGGCATCGACAACCTCGTGCTCGACGCACTGAGCATCCTCGTCTTCTACACCGAACTGGCCCGGCTCTACACCGATCCCGCCGCCGCGCTGCCCTCGCCGGGCCCGTCGTTCCGCGACTATGTTCTGGCCTCGGGCGAGCCGCGCGAGGAGGACCGGCGTTACTGGCTGGACGTGGTGGACACGCTGCCCCCGGCGCCGCAGCTGCCGCTGGCCATCGATCCGGCCACCGTGGACCGGCCGGTCTTCACCCGCCGCACGACGACCCTGGACGCCGCGCGGTGGGCGCGCATCACCGCGAAGGCCCGCGCCCACGGCGTCACGCCCTCTGCGGTGCTGCTCACCGCGTTCGCCGAGGTGCTCGGCCGTTGGAGCGCGCGAGCCGACCTGACGCTGACGCTCACGTTGTTCGACCGCCGCGACGTCCACCCCGACATCGAGCGCGTACTGGGTGACTTCACCTCGCTGCTGCTGGTGGGGTACCGGCCCGAGGGGGGACAGGCGTGGACGGCCCGTGTTCGTGACGTGCAGCGTGAGCTGTGGCAGGCGCTGGACCACCGGAGCTTCTCGGCGGTGCGGGTGCTGCGTGAGCTGGCGCGCCGCACCGGCGAGGGTGGCGCGAGCATGCCGGTGGTGTTGACCAGCGCGCTCGGGGTGCCCGGCGGCACCGATCCCGGCCACCCGTTCACCGACCAGGTGTGGGGCGTGTCCCAGACGCCGCAGGTGTGGCTGGACCATCAGGTGGTCGAGCGCGCCGGGCCGGACGGCACCGGCGTGGACCTCAACTGGGACGCGGTCGAGGAGCTGTTCCCGCCGGGGGTGCTGGACGCGATGTTCGACGCCTACCTGACCCTGACCGGGTGGCTGGCCGACGCTTCGTGGGACGCGCCCGTCCCGGCGGTGCTGCCTGCGGCACAACACGAATCGCGGCGCCGGGTCAACGACACCGCCGACCCGCAGGACGAGGTGCTGCTGCACACGCCCGTCTTCCGGCAGGCGGAGCGCCGCCCGGACGCGACAGCGGTGATCGCGCCGGACGGCTCCGCGCTGTCCTATGCGGACGTGACCGGCCGGGCGCTGCGGGTCGCGGGTGCGCTTGCCGGACGCGGTGTGGCACCGGGTGACACGGTGGCGGTGTGCCTGCCGAAGGGGCCGGACCAGATCGTCGCGGTCCTGGGCGTGCTCGCCGCGGGTGCGACCTACGTTCCGGTGGGTGTCGACCAGCCCGCGCCGAGGCGGCAGCGGATCCTGGCCACCGCCGGGGTGCGCTTCGTGATCGACGACGTGGCGGCGCTGCTGGACAGTGAGCCGCTTCCGGCTCCGGTGCCGGCCGATCCGGACGCCCTGGCCTACGTGATCTTCACGTCCGGGTCGACGGGCGAGCCCAAGGGGGTGGAGATCACCCACCGGGCCGCGGCCAACACGATCGAGGACGTCAACCGCCGCTACGGCGCCGGGCCGGGCGACCGGGTGCTGGCGGTGTCGGCGCTGGACTTCGACCTGTCCGTCTACGACGTGTTCGGCCTGCTCGCGGCCGGGGGAGCGGTGGTCACCATCCCGGAGGAATCCCGGCGCGACGCGCGGCGCTGGGCGGAGCTGGCCGCCGAGCACCGGGTCACGGTGTGGAACTCGGTGCCCGCGTTGCTGGACATGCTGCTGGTGGTGGCCGAGGGCGCCACGCCGGTGCTGCCCGCGGACCTGCGGCTGGTGCTGTTGTCCGGCGACTGGGTCGGGCTGGACCTGCCCGGGCGGCTCGCCGCCGTGGCGCCGGAGGCCCGGCTGGTGGCGCTCGGGGGCGCGACCGAGGCGTCGATCTGGTCCAACGCGTTCGACGTGTCCGGCCTGGACCCGTCGTGGCGTTCGGTGCCCTACGGGTTTCCACTGCGCAACCAGCGTTACCGCGTCGTCGACCAGCTCGGTCGCGACTGCCCGGACTGGGTGCCGGGCGAGCTGTGGATCGGCGGCGACGGTGTCGCCAGCGGCTACCGGGCCGCGCCGGAGTTGACGGCGGAACGGTTCGTGGTGCACGAGGGCACGCGCTGGTACCGCACCGGGGACGTCGGCCGCTACCACCCCGGCGGGGTGCTGGAGTTCCTGGGCCGCCGCGACAACCAGGTCAAGGTGCGGGGGCACCGGATCGAGCTGGGCGAGATCGAGGCCGCGCTGGTTCGGCATCCCTCGGTCACGCGGGCGGTCGCGGTGGTCGCCGCGGGCGCGCTGGCGGCCGCCGTCGTCCCGGCCGGGGCCGCGGTGGACGAGGCGGAGGTGCTCACGTTCGCCGCGACGCAGCTGCCCGCGCACATGGTGCCGTCCCGGCTGCTGGTGCTGCCCGAGATCCCGTTGAGCGGCAACGGAAAGATCGACCGCGCTCGCATCACGGCACTGGCCGTCGCCGGGAGCGCACCCGGATCGGAACCGCCGAGCGGCGAGCTGGAGACCGGCCTGGCCCGGTTGTGGTGCTCGGTGCTGGAGGTGCCCTCCGTCGGACGCGACGACGGGTTCTTCACCCTCGGCGGCGACAGCGTGAAGGCGATCCGGTTCATCGAGCAGGCGGCCCGGGAACTGCGGCAGGAGATCCCGCTCGCGGACTTCTTTGCCGCGCCGACCATCCGGGAGCTGGCCGAGCGGCTGGCCAGGGCTGGTGCCGAGGTGGAGGAGGGCGTGATCTGAAGCTCTGGGCGAGCGGAAGACGGCGGGCAGGCCGCGGCCACGATGCGCGACCCGGACACGGTTCCTCGTGGATCAGATCCACACGATCGACGCCGCCTACGTCCAGGGTGATCCGGTCGGCTACCTGGATCGCGACGAGATGGCGGAGGTGGAACACGGCGTCGCGCGCTACCTCGGCTTGGAGGCCCGGTGCACTCCGGCACGCATGTCCGAATTGCCCTTTCGGGGTGAGTTCGGCGATCAGTGGTGCGGTGGCGCCCGCCGAGGAGGATGGTGGAGGTCATGGCGGAGCCGAACGTCTCGGGATGGGCCGCGGCCGGTGGTGTCCTCGTCCTGGCCATCATCGCGTCGGCGGCGCTGGGGGACGCGTGGTACTTCCTCGCCGGGCTGATCGCGGCACTCGGGGTGCTCGTCGGTTTCCGGCCGGGAACCACCCCGCCGAATTGACCTCCATCAAGCTGGAGGTACCGGGCTGGTGGGCATGACCTTCACCGATCGTGAGCGCGCCTACCTCCGCGCGCGGGAGCTGGGGCGGCTCGCCACCATCGGGCCCGCCGGAGCGCCGCACGACCACCCCGTCGCCTTCCGGGTGAACGAACGGACCATCGCCGCGTCCCGGCCGGGAACATCGACGGGCCCGGCCCGGACTTCCGGGACGTCACTGCTCCAGCGACCGGCGCAGACGGTCCAGCGCCCGGTGCTGCGTGACCCGCACCGCCGCGACCGGCATCCCCAGCGCCTCCGCCGTCTCCTCCGCCGACAACCCGACCGCGACCCGCAGCACCACGATTTCCCGCTCACCCGGCGGCAGGGCCATCACCGGCGACGGCGCTTCCGGCACGTGCGCGGCGTCCACCTTCTCCGCCGTCAGGTCGTAGACGAGCGCGGTGAACGAGCCGTCGAGCCGGGGCAGCGCGTGCAGGATCGCCACGCACGCCTCCTGCGCGATGTCGTCCCCGGCCGGGCCGAGCCGTGCCCGGCAGTAGCGGACCAGCACGGGCGTGAGGGCGTCGACCAGGTCCGTGATCGCCTGGGCGTCCCCGTCGGCGGCCGCCGTCACCAGGCCCGCGTCCGAGAACACGGTCGCCGTCGTGCCCGCTGTCATGACGCTCCCCCTCCTTCCGGAGGTTCACGCGCCGGACACCCCGAAGGTTGCCTCGCGCCCCTAAGGTGATCTTCATGCGTCTCGCAGCGATGGTCGTCGCGCTGGTGGTGGCTCTCGGGGTGGCTCCGGCCGCCGCTTCGCCCCGGCCCGTGCTCACGGTCGCCAGTTACAACATCCACGCCGGCGCGGGGGAGGACGGCGTCTTCGACCTGGACCGCACCGCCGCCGCACTGCGCGATCTGCACGCGGACGTGATCGGGCTGCAGGAGGTCGACGTCCACTGGGACGCCCGCAGCGAGTACCGCGACGAGGCGGGCGAACTCGCGCGAGCGCTGGGCATGCACGTGTTCTTCGCGCCGGTCTACGACCTGGAGCCGCCCGCGCCCGGTGCGCCGCGCCGCCAGTACGGCGTCGCGGTGCTCAGCCGCTACCCGATCCTGGCCGCGCGAAACCACGAGATCACGCGGTGGTCCACGCTCACCCCGGACGCGGAACCGGCCCCGGCGCCGGGCTTCGCGGAGGTGACCGTCGCGGTCCGGCGCGCGCCGGTACGCGTCTACGCCACCCACCTGGACTACCGGGCCGATCCCGCCGTGCGGGAGGCGCAGGTCGCGGACATGCTCGGCATCCTCGGCCGGGCACGCGGGCCGAAGATCCTCACGGGTGACTTCAACGCCGAACCCGCCGCCCCCGAACTGACTCCACTGTGGACGAAGCTGGCCGACGCCGATCCACACGGCGGGACGTATCCGGCAGCGGACCCCGTGAAGCGCCTGGACTTCGTGACCGCCTCACGCGACCTGGCGATCCGCGCGGCGCGAACCGTGGCGACGACGGCTTCCGATCACCGTCCGGTGCTCGCCCAGCTCACCCTTCCGGGCTGAATCGAAATCAGCGGTTCACTCGATCTCCGTTCGGTCGTAGCATGAGCCGGGTCGCTGGGGGTGGGAGGGAGCCAGCCATGACCAGCACCACGCCCGGGCAGCAGGCGAAGAGCCGCACCGCCACGGTGAACCTTCCCTTCGTGCGCGCGGAGTTCCGGACCCCGGACGTGCACCTGCCGAAGATCCCGGTGCCCGACCGCGACGAGGTGAACGCCGCGCTGCACACCGCGCGCTCGTTCCTCCCGCCGCCGCGCCAGCTCGCCTACTTCGGCGGTCTCGGCCTGCTGGCCGCGGTCGAGCTGATCGAGTGGCCGGTGGCGGTCGCGATCGGCGTCGGGGCCGCGGTCGTCGGGCGAGGCAAGGGTGACCAGAAGCAGCAGGGCGACCAGAAGCAGATCCCCGCGCCCGCCGCGGCCACATCCGCCAGGGCCAGGGCCGGAACACCGAAGAAGGGCGGGACCGCGCGCGGCAACTCCTAGACCATGCGGCTGCCCTCCCCGTTCGGCTTCGCCCGTTCCGTCGCCACCGCGCTCACCGGCCGCCGGTCCTGGACCTCGGGGCCGCGCACCCACCTGGAGGTCCGCGGTCTGCACGAGCCCGGCACGCGCGACGCGGCCCGCGATCTCGAACGCCGCCTGACCGGCCTCGACGGCGTGCACGACGCGGCCGTCAACGGCGCGCTCGGCCGGGTCGTCGTGGTGCACGACGAAGAGGTCCCGCGCCGCGCGCTCACCGAGGCGGTCGCCGAGACCGAACGGGACTGGAACCTCACGGCCCGAGCCCCGGCCAACGAGGTCCACCCGGCCAACCCGGCCCCGGCCGTCCGCGAGCTGGTCGCCCTCGGCACGAACCTCGCTGGCTTTTCCTACGCCGTCCTCGGCCGCGTCCTGCCGCTGCGTGCCCTGCCGACGGTGGTGCCCGCGCTCGCTTCGCTGCTGGACTCCACGCCCGGGCTGCGCGGCGGCGTCGAACGCGCGCTGGGCCGTCCGGCGACCGAGGCGGTGTTCGCGGTCGGCGGCGCGATCAGCCAGTCCCTCGCGCAGCGGCCGATGGCGCTGGCCACCGACTCCGCCTACCGCTGGTGCGTGCGGCGTGAGGTCACGGCCCGCCGGGAGGCGTGGGAACACTGGGACCAGCGCACCGGCATCGACCTGCACCGGGTCGAGCCGGTGGGCGCGCCCGGCCGTCCGCGGCCCCGCCCGGAGGGGCCGGTCGAGCGGATCGCGCACGCCTCGGCCGGGCTCGGCGTGGCCGGTGCGCTCGGCACGCTGCTGGCCGCCCGCGGCGGTGAGCGGGCGAACGGGATCCTGCTCGCCGCCGTGCCGCGCCCGGCGCGGGCGGGCCGTGAGGCGTTCGCCGCCCAGCTGGCCAGGGACCTTTCCGCGGCCGGAACCCTCGTGCTGGAACCGGCCGCGACCCGGCGGCTGGACCGCGTCGGGCAGGTCGTCGTGGACGCGGAGCTGCTGCGCACCGGGCGCCGGGTGGCGGGCGAGGTGGCGGTCACCGGCGACGTGGACCCGGACGAGGTGGTCAGCGTCGTCCACGACTCGGGCGGGTCCGGTCTCCGCCGGGGCGACTGGGAGGTGCGGCACCGGGGCGACACGATCGAGGTGCGGTACCGGGACGAGGTGGTCGCCTTCGCCGGGCTCGACGACGAACGTCATCCGCTGGCCGAAGCCGTCCTGGAGGCGGGGAAACGGGCAGGCGCGGTCGTCGAGGCCGAGCCCGCCGACCTGATCGCGAGGGTGCGCGAGCTGCAGGCCGAGGGGCATATGGTCGCGGTCGTCTCCGCCGATCCGGAGGCGACCGCGGCCGCCGACGTCGGTATCGGCGTGCCCGGACCGGACGACGCGCTGCCCTGGCACGCGCATGTGCTCTGTCCGGGGCTGGAACACGTGTGCGGTGTGCTGGAGGCCGTCGAACCCGCGCACCGCGCCAGCCGCTACGCCGCCGGGCTGTCGGTCGCCGGGTCCACGCTCGGCGCGTTGTTCGGCGGTTTCGGGCCCGCCGCCACCGCGCCAGCGCGGGCGGGTTTCCCGGTCCACTTCGCGACCCTGCTGGCACTGGCCACCGGCCTGTGGACCGGTTCCGAGGCCGGGCGCAGACCGCTGCCGATCCCGCTCGACCGCACGCCGTGGCACGCGATGTCGCCGGACGCCGTGCTGGCCCGGCTGGAAAGCCGTCACGCCGGGCTCGCCGCCGAGGAGTCCGAACAACGCCGCGGCGCGGCGAGCCACGAACCGGAGGCGATGAACCTGGCGCGCGCCTCCGCCGAAGAGCTGGCCGGGCCACTGACCCCGGCGCTCGCCGCGGGTGCCGGAGTCAGCGCGAGCCTGGGATCGATCACGGACGCGGTCCTCATCATCGGTGTGCTCGGGATGAACGCGGTGATCGGCGGTCTGCAACGGCTCGGCGCCGACCGCGAAATGCACCACCTGCTCGACACGAGCGCGCTGCAGGTCCGGCTGCGCCGCGTCGGCACCCGGCTGACCGCGCGCGCCGAAGTCCTCGTGCCCGGCGACGTCATCGAGCTGCGCGCCGGGGACGCCGTGCCCGCCGACTGCCGGGTGCTGGAGGCGTCCGGGCTGGAGGTGGACGAGTCGAGCCTGACCGGCGAATCGCAGCTGGTGGTCAAGGGCGCGCCGCCGACCGCGGCGACGGCCGTCGCGGACCGCTCGTCGATGCTCTACCGCGGCACGGTCGTCGCGGCCGGGCGCGGCACCGGGGTGGTGGTCGCGACGGGGGAGCGCACCGAGGCCGGGCGGACGTCGCGGCTCAACGGGGACGCGCCGCCGGTGACCGGGGTGGCCGCGCGGCTGGCCGAGCTGACCCGTCTCACACTGCCGGTCACGCTGGGCGCCGGGGTGGCGCTGCTGCTCGCGGATCTGGCGCGGGGCAACGGGATCAGCCAGGCGCTCGGGCGTGCGGTCGGGTTGTCGGTGGCCGCGGTGCCGGAGGGGCTGCCGTTCGTCGCGACGGTCGCCGAACTCGCGTCCGCGCGGCGGCTCGCGAAGCGCGGGGTGCTGGCACGCAGCCCGTCCACGATCGAGGCGCTGGGCCGCGTGGATCTGTTGTGCTTCGACAAGACCGGCACCCTCACCGAGGGCCGGATCCGGCTGCAGGCGGTGTCCGACGGTCACACGACCCGGCCGGTGGGGGAGCAGACGGAGGTGCTGGCCGCGGCGGTGCGGGCGAGCCCGTGGCACCTGACGGGCGAGACGCCGCCGCACCCGGCCGACCGTGCGGTGCTGGACGCCGCCGCGGAGCACGGCGTCGGGCCGGGTGAAGTGACGTGGTTGTCGGAACTGGCTTTCGAGCCCGCTCGTGGCTACCACGCGGTGCTGGCCGACACCCCGGACGGGCCGCTGCTCAGCGTCAAGGGCGCGCCGGAGGCGGTGCTCGCGCGCTGTGACGGGCCGGATCACCTGAAGGCCGTCGACGAGCTGGCGGGTCAGGGGTTCCGGGTGCTGGCGGTCGCGGAACGGCGCGCGTCCGGGCGCGGTGACCTCGACGAGACTCGCATCCGCGGCCTGACTTTCCGCGGTCTGCTGGCGCTGGCCGATCCGGTGCGCCCGACGGCCGCCCGCGCGGTGGCCGACCTGTGGCGCGCGGGCGTGCGGGTCGCGATGATCACCGGCGATCACCCGAGCACCGCTTCGGCGATCGCCACCGAACTCGGCCTGGCGAACGGGGAAGCGACGATGAGCGGCGCCGAGGTCGACGCCGCGACCGACGACGAACTGGCCGCGCGTGCTCCCGGTGTCGCGGTGTTCGCCCGCGTCAGTCCGGCGCAGAAGGCGCGGATCGTGAAGCACCTCAACCGCGCCGGGCGCGTCGTCGCGATGACGGGCGACGGCGCCAACGACGTGCCCGCGATCCGGCTCGCGCACGTGGGCATCGCGCTCGGCGCGACGGCGACGCCCGCCACCCGGGAAGCGGCGGACCTCATCGTCACCGACGACCGCATCGAGACGATCACCGACGCGATCGTCGAGGGCCGTGCGATGTGGGCGTCGGTGCGGGACGCGTTGTCGATCCTGCTCGGCGGCAACCTGGGCGAGGTGGCGTTCACCGTGGGCGCCGGAATGCTGAGCACGCGGGACGCGCTGAACGCGCGGCAGTTGCTGCTGGTCAACCTGCTGACCGACGTGCTGCCCGCGATGGCCGTCGCGGTGCGGCCGCCACCGGACGCCGATCCCGAGCAGCTGCTGTCGGAGGGCCCGGAGGCGTCGCTGGGCGCGGTCCTGACGAAGGACCTGATCGCCCGGGCCGCGACGACGGCGGGTGCCGCGATGGCAGGCTGGTTGCTGGCGCGCCCGGTCGGCACGCCGCTGCAGGCCAGCACGACGGGCCTGGTCGCGTTGGTGGCGGCCCAGCTGGGGCAGACGATGGCGGTGCGGGGCCGGACGCCGTTGGTGCTGGCCGCGGGTGCTGGTTCGTTGCTGGTGCTGGCGGGGATCGTGCAGGTGCCGGGGGTGAGTGGGTTTTTCGGGTGTAGTCCGTTGCTGCCGCATCAGTGGGGGATCGCGCTGGGCGCGGCGGGTGCGGCGACGGTGACGCAGTTCGCGGTGCAGCGGCTGCGCAATGGTGGGTGAGCACAGAGCGCACACCCCGCGGACGGTGTTCCCGTCCGGTTAACCCGCGTGCAACTCGCTCTCTCCCGGCGGCTCATCCGCGCGAGCGACGGTGCCTGGGTAACCCCTGGAAGCTAGGAGTGCCCGATGGCCGAGTTCCTCGCCACCGTTCTCGCGAAGATCGGTGCCAACCTCATCGAGTCGCTGGTCCTGCGGATCGCCCAGTCGCTGTTCGCGAGCTCGTTCGCGCCCGCCAACGCCTGACCTTCACCCGTGCAGGAGGTGCGGCAGGACGGCGGGGTCGTCCAGCGCGCGCACGTAGAGCACCGGTCTGCCCGTGCCCGGCCACCGCAACGGTGTGCGGCCGGGCCAGCCGCTGTTCGTCACCACCACCAGCGCCATCCCGGCTGCCTGCGCCGCCGTCGCGCCGGCCGCTGAGTCCTCCAGCGCTACCGCCCCGCCCGGGTCGGCGCCCAGCCGGCGGCACGCGGCCCGGTAGACGTCCGGTGCCGGTTTCGGGGCCGCCACGTCGTCGGCACTGACCACCGTCCCGAACGCCGGCCACAGCCCGGCTCCCCGCAGCACTTCCGTCAGCACCCCGGCGGGCGCGTTCGACGCCACCCCGAGCGGAACCCGCCCGGACAGCGCGGAAACCAGTTCCACCGCACCCGGCAGCGCGGCGGGCGGGCGGTGCTCGACCGCCGTCCGCAACGCCTCGTCCAGCATCTTCGCCACCCGGCCGGTCTCGCCCGTTTCCCCGGCCCACAACGCGATCCGCGCGGCCGCCGCGCCCACCGACGCCCCGGTCAGCGAAGCGAACTGGCGGTCGCTCAGCTCCTGGTCGAGGGCCTGCGCCCCGGCCCGGAAGGCGGCGAACCACGCGGCCGCCGTGTCCAGCAGCAGCCCGTCACAGTCGAAGACCACGGCACCGCGGATCCCGGACATGGGGACCGCCCTTCCCGATGGAACATCTTTCCGAAGTCTAGGCCAAAACCGAAATGTTTTCCACAGTTCATCCCGGGGTGGTCCACCGGGGGCGATTTCCACCTATGATTCACGAGTCGAATCACTGCTTCCGAACAATGAAACGGACAGCGATCATGACCGAGACCCGGGATACCGCAGCCCCACCCGACGAGCGCACCATCCGCCGTGCCGTGGCCGGCGCGGCCATGGGCAACGCCGTGGAATGGTTCGACTACGGCATCTACAGCTATCTCGCCACCACCATCGGCCTGAACTTCTTCCCCGACGCCGACGAAACCGCGCGCCTGCTGCTGGTCTTCGCCGGTGTCGCGATCCCGTTCGTGCTGCGGCCCTTCGGCGGCATCATCCTGGGCCCGCTCGGCGATCGTTACGGGCGGCGGCGGGTGCTGTCGTTCACGATCATCATGATGTCGGCGGCGACGTTCTGCATCGGTCTCATCCCCGGCTACCAGACCATCGGCATCGCCGCGCCCATCCTGCTGCTGGTGGCCCGGCTCGCGCAGGGCTTCTCCACCGGCGGCGAGTACGGCGGCGCCGCGACCTTCATCGCCGAGTACGCTCCCGACCGGCGCCGCGGGTTCTACGGTTCCTTCCTCGAATTCGGCACGCTGGCGGGCAACGTGGCGGGTGCCCTGCTCGCCACGGCTGTCCAATTGGGACTGTCCGAAGCGGCGCTGAACAGCTGGGGCTGGCGCATCCCGTTCCTCGTCGCGGGACCGCTCGGGCTCATCGGCTGGTACCTGCGCACCCGGCTCGCCGACACCCCCGCGTTCGAACGGGCGGAACGCGCCGGGGCCACCTCGCGGGTACCGTTGAAGGAGACGTTGACGACGATGTGGCCGCAGATGCTGAATCTCATCGGGTTCGTCATCCTGCTCAACGTCGCGATGTACACGCTGATCACCTACATGCCGACCTACCTCATCGACGTGCTCGAACTGGGCGAGACCGCGTCCCTGCTCATCCCGCTGTCGCTGATGGTGGCGATGATGTTCGTCATCAACGCGGTCGGCTCGCTGTCCGACCGCGTGGGCCGCAAACCGCTCCTGCTGACCGCCGCGTTCGGGTTCCTCGCACTCAGCTGGCCCGCGATCGCGCTGCTGGAAACCCGCAACATCCTCGCCGCGATCGCGGGTATGGCGGTGTTGTCGTTGCTGCTGGTCCTGATGCTCGGCACGATCGGCTCGGCTCTCCCGGCGATGTTCCCCACCCGCAACCGCTACAGCGGCTTCGCGATCGGCTACTCCACCTCGACGGCCGCTTTCGGCAGCACCGCACCGCTGGTGATCACCGCGCTCATCGACGGAACCGGCAACACCACCATCCCCGCCTACTATCTGATGGCCGCCGCGGCGATCGCCATCGTCCCGATTCTGCTGATGCCGGAAACCGCCCGCGTGTCGATCTCCCACCCGACGCGCATCCCCGGACGAAGCCCGATCACCGCAAGTGAGGACGAGATAGTCACCACTTCCTGACCCCCCACCCCCCCCGGAGCAGCCAACACGCCGCCCGGACCAGCAAACACGCCGCCCGGACCAGCAAACACGCCCGTGTTGGCCGCTCCCGTCGGCGTGTTTGCCCTTCCCGCTGGCGTGTTGGCCGCTCCCGTCGGCGTGTTTGCTGCTGCCGTACCGGCCCCACCCGACAAACCGCCGCCCGGCAACGCGAGCCGAACCCCGAAGTCCGCGGGGGAGGTCGAACCCAAGCCGACCGACTACCGCCCGCCAAAGCGACCAGCGCTCACCTCGCCGCGCGAAGCGCGGCTCCAGAGATCAAGAGCGTCCTCGCCGGACAGGGCCGGACAGGGCCGGCGACGGGATGACCACCCAGCTCCGGTGTTACTGGCGCTCGCCGTTCCTGGGCAGGAATCGCCCCCGATCATCGGGCTTCGCCTGGAGTTACCTTGGTCGATACGTCCCGGCAATGCGTTTGCCGCGATGTTGTCATCGAAGCGACCATCCGACAAGGGAGCGGCCCATGCACGCGCCTGTTTCCCCGGAGACGGAGCCCTTCGAGTTCGGTACCAAGGCCGAAACCCTCGCCAGGCTCTCGACCCTGATCCGATCGGCCGTCGTGCTGCCGATGGAATCGTTCACCGTCGCGCAGTGGCGGGACGATCCGCACGACGTGCTGGACCGGGTGCGTGCGCACAGCTGGTCGGACGTTCCGTTGATCGTGCGCAGCAGCAGCCGGGACGAGGACCGGGCCGGGTTCTCCAACGCGGGACGCTACCTGTCACTGTCCGATGTGTACGGCCAGCACGAGTTGCGGCGCGCGGTGGACGTCGTGGTCCGGTCGTTCGACGATCACCCCGGCAACCAGGTGCTGGTGCAGCCGCAGCTGCGCGATGCGGTCGCCAGCGGTGTCGTGTCCTCGTGCGAGCCCAGTGGGGGCGCGCCTTACCGGGTGGTGAACTGGTGCGAAGGCCCGGACACGGCCGAGGTTACTTCGGGGCGCGGAACCGTGCGCACCTGGTACTTCCTCGCCGGGGGAGACCCCGAACCGCCGTCGCCGCTGCTCGTGGGGCTGCCCGAGCTCATCGCCGAACTGGGGGACGTCAGCGGGGACGAGCCGTTCGAGTTCGAGTTCGGCGTCGCCCGGGACGGGACGCTCGTGTTGTTCCAGGTGCGGCCACTGGCGACCGCCCGGCTCCCGCTGTCCAGGCGACGGCACCGGGCCGCCGTGTCCGCCTGCCAGGCGCAGGTCGCGACCCTGCAGAGCGCCGGGCCGCCCGCGCTCAGCCGCGACACGGTGCTCGGTGTCATGCCGGACTGGAACCCGGCCGAAATGATCGGCGTCCGGCCCCGACCGCTGGCGCTGTCGCTGTACCGGCGGCTGATCACCGACGGCATCTGGGCCGACTCCCGCCACCGCTACGGCTACCGCGACCTGCGCGGCACCCCGCTACTGGCCGATCTCGGCGGGCTCGCCTACATCGACACCCGCGCCAGTTTCAGTTCACTGGTGCCCGCCGCGCTCGACGACGTCACCGCCATCCGGCTCGTCCGCCACTACCTGGCCCGGCTGCGCGCGAACCCGCACCTGCACGACAAGGTCGAATTCGCCATCGCCCTGTCGTCGTTCCACTTCGGAACACCCGAGGACGCCGCACGCCTGTGCGACGAAGGCGTCCTGCAGCCCGCCGAGGCCGCCATCCTGGTGCGGGCACTGCGGAGCCTGACCGTCCACATGATGAGCCTGTGCGGACCGTTCGCCCGCGACGTGTCCGAACTGGACCGTCTGGCCCAGTGGGAGATGCGCCGTCCGCTGCGCTGGACACCGGTCCGCATCCCCGCGCTGGTGCACCTGTGCCGGACGCAGGGCACACTGCCCTTCGCGGGCGCGGCACGGGCGGCGTTCGCGGCGACCGCGCTGGTCCGCAGCCTCGTCGACGCCGGTGTGCTGTCCCCGGCCGACGCCGACGCCCTGATCGGCAGCGCCACCACGGTCAGCACCGAGATGCAGCGCGACTTCGCCACCGTCGGCCGCGCCACGTTCCTCGACCGCTACGGCCACCTCCGGCCGGGCACCTACGACATCCTTTCCGCCCGCTACGACGAAGAACCCGACCGCTACTTCGACTGGACGGCGCGCGAAGCCCCACCGCGCCCGCCGCGGTTCCACCCCACCCCGGCACAGGCGCGGGACGTGCGTGAACTGCTGATCGCGAACCGCATGCCCGGCACCGAACGCGACCTGTTCCGGTTCGTCACCTCCGCCGTGTCCGCCCGCGAATACGGGAAACTGCAGTTCTCCCGCGTTCTGAGCGAAATCCTGGTGGAGGCGCGCCGGGTGGGCGAGCTGCTCGGGTTTACACCGGACGACCTGTCGTATTCCACGATCGACGTGCTGACCCAGCTCACCGGCTCGGCCCGCACCGACGTGGCGTTCCTCGACGAGTCGATTGCCCGCGGCCGCGCCCGCCACGCGCTCACCGAGTCGCTGTGCGCGCCCGCGGTGATCACCGGTGCGCCCGAACTGGCGTCGTTCGTGGCCCTGCCGGGCGAGACGAACTTCGTGACCCAGTCACGGGTCGCCGCGCGCGTGGCGGATGTCGGCGCCGGGGACGATCCGGCCGGGGCGGTCGCGATGATCACCGCCGCCGACCCCGGCTACGACTGGATCTTCACCAAGGGCATCGCGGGCCTGGTCACGGCCTTCGGCGGGGCCAACTCGCACATGGCGATCCGCGCCCTGGAACTGGGCATCCCGGCCGCGATCGGCGTCGGGGAGACGCAGTTCCGGCGGTGGCTGACCGCCGGGGCGCTCGAAGTGGACGCGGCCGCCAGGGTGGTCCGGCCGGTGCCGGTCGCCGGGCGCCGGGTGGCGGAGGCGAGGGCTTCGTGACGGGCGGCGTCGTGTGGATCACCGGGCTGTCCGGGGCGGGGAAGTCGGCGGTGGCCGGCGCGCTGGCCGACCGGTTGCGGCGCGCCGGGCTGAAACCCGTACTGCTCGACGGTGACGCGGTCCGCTCGGCGCTGGGCGCCCGGTCCTTCGGCGCGGACGCGCGGCGTCAGCTGGCCCAGACCTATGGGCGGTTGTGCGCGCTGCTGGCCGGGCAGGGGCACCTCGTCGTCTGCGCGACGATCTCGCTGCGCCACGAGGTGCACCAGTGGAACCGCCGCCACCTGCACCGGTATGCGGAGGTGTTCCTGGACGTGCCGTTCGAGGAGCTGCGCCGCCGCGACCCCAAGGGCATCTACCGCGACGGCGACGAGGTCGTGGGCGAGGATGTCGTCGCCGAACTCCCGCTCGAACCCGACCTGCGCATCACCAATCACGGCACGACCTCACCACGGGCCGCCGCCGAACGGATCTTCGCCCACTGCGCCGCGACGGGGTGGTGGTGATGTCCGGCCTGCTCGCGGTGACCCAGCGGCTGCTGTCCGCCGACGAGCACGGCGAAGTGCGGCTCGCACTCGACGTGCGGTGGTGGTCGTTCCTCGCCGCCTGCGGATTCGACGGTGTCCCGATGCCACTCGACCCGTCGGCCGCGGCGAAACTGCTGTCCCGCACCGGATGCCGCGGACTGGTGCTGACCGGCGGCAACGACGTGGGCTCCGCGCCCGAACGGGACGTGCTCGAACGCTACCTCCTGAGGTGGGCGGCGGATCGTGGGCTGCCGGTGATCGGGGTGTGCCGGGGGATGCAGCTGATGCTCGCCACGTTCGGCGCGTGCCTGGAACCGGTGCGCGGGCACGTCGCGGTCGAGCACCGGCTGACCGGGCCGCACGGTGGCCGCACCGTCAACAGCTACCACGACTGGGCGGTGCTGGAGGCGCCGCGGGAGTTCGCGGTGACCGCGCGGTGCGGGCGGGTGGTGGAGGCGGTGCGGCACCGCGAGCTGCCGATGGCCGGGATCATGTGGCACCCCGAGCGCACGGATCCGGTGCAGCGGGAGGACGTGGAGTTGTTCGGCGAGGTGTTCGGAGGTCGTGATGCGAGCGGTGATCCTGGCCGCGGGACGCGGGTCGCGCATGGGCGCGGCGACGGGGGACCGGCCCAAGTGCCTGGTCGAGCTGGCGGGCCGCACGCTGCTTGACCGGCAGCTCGGCGCGTTGTCCCGCGCCGGGGTGGACGAGGTCGCGGTGGTGACCGGGTGGTGCGCCTGGCAGTTCGCGCGGTACCCGTTTCCCCGGTTTCACAACGGATCGTGGGACTCGTCGTCCATGGTGGACTCACTGGCGTGCGCGGGGCGCTGGCTGCGGGCGGGCCCGGTCGTGGTGGCCTACGGCGACATCGTGTTCCCGCCGTCGGCGGTGACGGCCGTGGCGTCCGCGCCGGGGCCGCTCGTGGTGGGTTACGACCCGGACTGGCTGGACCAGTGGTCGAACCGGTTCGACGACCCGTTGAGCGACGCGGAGACGTTCGGCGTCCGTGACGGGCTGCTGACCGACATCGGCGGCGTTCCGTCCAATGTAGACGAAGTAGCGGGTCAGTACCTGGGACTGTTGAAGCTGGAGCCGTCCGGCTGGGCCGAGCTGTCCGCGGAGCTGGACACCCCGGACGCCCGCCGCGACACGACGGGCCTCCTGCGGCGTCTCGTCGCACGCGGCGTGCCGGTGCGGGCCGTGCCGGTGGCGGGGCCGTGGCACGAGTTCGATTCGGCGCGGGATTGCGCGGTGGGGGAGCCCGTGCTGCGTGAGCTGGACCGGATGCTGTTCGGCGCCGGGGTGGGCTCGTGACCGCCGTCGATGCGCGGGCCGCCGTCCGCGCCGGGGTCATCGCGGTGGTGCTGTCGCTGACCAACTTCGTCGCGGTGTTCGACGGTCTCGGGGTGGCGGTGGCGCTGCCCGCGATCCAGGCCGATTTCGGCCTGACACCGCTGGACGGGCAGTGGGTGCTCACCGCCTACGCCGTCGCGCTGGGCGGCGCGTTGCTCACCGGCGGGCGCTGTGGCGACGCGTTCGGGCGGCGGCGGATGCTCGTGGCCGGGCTGGTGGTGTTCGCGGCGGGGCTGCTGCTCGCCGGGTTCGCGCGGGATGCGTGGGTGCTGTTCGCGGCCAGGGCCGTGCAGGGAGCGGGTGCCGCGTTCGCCGTGCCCAACGCGTTCGCCACCATCAGCTCGTTGCGCCCCGAGGCCGTGCGGGGCCGGGTGTTCGCGGCGGTCGCCGTCGCGGGCGGTCTCGGTGTGGCGGCGGGCGCCATCGCCGGCGGGCTCATCACGCAGGGCCTCGGCTGGCGGTTCCTGTTCCTGCTGACCGCCCCGGTCGTGGCGGCCGTCGCGGTCACCGCCCGGCGGGTCCTCGACGAGGACCGGCGTCCGGACGCGCCCCGGCCCCGCCCACTCGGCACCCTCGTCGCGATCACCGCGACCGCGCTGCTGGTGTATGCGATCACCAGTCACGAGCCCGTTGCCTTCGCGGCCGTTCTCCTGGTGCTGGCCGTGAAGCCGATCCTGCCGTCGCGGCTTTTGCGGGAGAAGTCCCTGCGTGCCGCGATCGCGGGCCTGCCCGGGTTCGTCTTCGCCTACGACGGCACGGTGTTCGCCGGACTGCTGTTCCTGCAACGCGAACTCACCCCGCTGCAGGCGGGCCTGACCTTCACCCCGCTGGGCGTGGCCGTCCTGTTCGGGGCACCGCTGGCCGCCCGGCTGCTGCACCGCCGCGAGTGGACGAACGTGTTCGCCGCCGCGCAGGTGGTGTGCGCGGCGGGACTGGTGCTGCTGGCGCTCGGATACGTCCTGCCCGGGCTGGTGCTCGTCGGGCTCGGGGCGGCGGTCTCCGCGGTCACCCTCAACGGCGCGGCCGGACGGCACGTTCCGCCGGAGGATCGCGGCAGTGCCTACGGCTGCTACGAAACCGCCAAGTATCTGTGCGGCGCGCTGGTCGTCGCCGTGCTGGCGACCACGCTCACCCACAGCTACCAGCTCGCGTTCCTGGTCGCCGCGGCCGTCGCGCTGCTCGGCGGGCTGGCCGGCAGCCTGCTCGGGCGGCCGTCATGACGGACAAGGTGTTCTACCTGCTGCACGGCCTTCAGGACCGGTACAACGCGCGGTACCAGGAGAACATCGCCCGCCTGGGCGCGCGGGACGTGCTGGTCGCGAGCCTCGGCAGCTCCGGCCAGTCGTATCTGGGCACCATCCTCGCCGAGATGGGCCTCAACTACGCCGATGCCTACACCGAGGTGCTGCACGAGGACGGTTCCCGCGAACCCGACCCCGCCTACGACGACTACCGCGAGCGGCTGGAGATCATCGGGGCGGCACCGGCGCGGCCCTGGCCACGGTTCGTCAAGTCCCACCTCACGCCGCGATTCCACCGCGGCCGCCCGCTCTTCGGCGTGTGGATCCTGGTGCGCGATCCGCGCGACGCACTGTACTCGTGGTACCGCTTCCGCACCGAGTTCGTCCGCGATCCGCTCGACCGGCTGGCCCGTTCGTTCGACGACTGGCTCTGCCGTCCCGGCCCGACCGGGCTGGACCGCCTCGACGACTGGGCGGACTTCTACCACCGCTGGCTCTGGCACTCGGCCCGGATGCCGCGTTCGGCGATCACGACCTTCGAAGACCTCAAGCGCGATCCCGTCCCGGCGCTGCGCGACGCGCTGCGCGCCTTCGGAGTGTCCATTCCGGACAAGGAGATCGCCGGAGCCGCGCTGCGCGGCGACTTCCGCATCGTCCGCCGTCGTGAAGAGGACCGCGGTGGTGCGGGACCCGGCATCCTCCGCAGGGGACAGCCGGAGGAGTGGCGGACCTGGATGACGGGGTCCACCGCGGACCTGTTCGGGCGGGCGCACGTGACCGCGCTCGCCCGCCGCTTCGGCTACCGGCTCGACGAAAGGGAACACCATGGCTCTGGCACAGGGTGATTTCACCACGCTGGCGGAAAGCTACTCCCGGTACCGCGAGGGCTATTCGCCCGCGGTGCGCGACGCCGTACTCGGGCTGGGCGCGCGGCCGGTGTGCAGCCTGGACCTGGCCGACATCGGCGCGGGCACCGGCATCTGGACCCGCATGCTGGCCGCGCGGCTGCCGAACTCGATCGTCGCGGTGGAGCCGAACGACGCGATGCGGCAGCAGGGCGCCGAGGACAGCTTCGGGCTGCGGATCACGTGGCGCACCGGCAGCGGCGAGCACACCGGTCTGCCGCCGGAGTCGGCCGATCTGCTGACGATGGCCTCGTCGTTCCACTGGGTCGACTTCCAGGCCGGTATGCGCGAGTTCCGGCGCGTGCTGCGGCCCGGCGGGTGGTTCGCGGCGCTGTGGAACCCGCGCGAGATCGAGGCGAACCCGCTGCTGGCGAGCATCGAGGGTGAGATCCGGCGGCTCAAACCGGACCTCAAGCGCGTATCGTCCGGACGGTCCGGTCTCACCGGCACCCTGACGGCGCGGCTCGCCGACGAGCCCGGTTTCGGTTCGCCGCTCTACCTGGAGGGCCGCCACGTCGTGCGGCAGACGGTGGAGCACTACCTGGGCGTCTGGCACTCGGCGAACGACGTGCAGGCCCAGCTGGGACCGGAGGCGTTCGCCCGGTTCCTCGACCACGCCCGCGAAGCGCTGGCCGGACACGAGCTCGTGGAGACGACCTATCTGACCCGCGCCTGGGCGGTGCGGAAGCTACGCCACTAGCGAGTCCCACGTTCCCGTGGGCGAGTCCCACGTTCCGGACCGCGAGTTGAACATTCGCCGCACCCGCGCACGCCACGCACCAACACCGCACCCAGCAACGGCGGCCACCACCAGCGCCGGGGCGTAGCGAAGCTGGTGCTTTCAGCCGCGCGCAGCACAGAACCCGCGTAGCGGCCCCCGCGCTACAGCCGCAGCAGCGTCTGGTCCGCCCCACTGGCCTGCAGGTCCAGCTCCCGCAGTGCCGCCCAGACCGTCGCCTGGTTGGCGGTGACGACCGGCTTGCCCAGTTCCTCTTCCAGCGGCGCGATGAGGTCGTAGGTGGGCAACGCCGTGCAGCTCACGAAGATCGCGTCGGCGTCCTCGGTGTCGCCGGTGCGGATCAGGTCGGCGACCTCGGCGTAGCCGGTGTCCAGCACCTCGCGCACCGGGATGCCCAGCGGCGTGCAGCCGACGACGTCGAACCCGGAGGCGACGAGGTAGTCGCGCAGCCGGTTGCCGACCGGCCGTTCGTAGGGGTGCACCACCGCGACCCGCTGCGCCTTGACCGTGCGCAACGCCGACACCGCGGCCCCGGACGTCGTGAGCGCGCGCCTGGCACCGGCGTCGCGCATGGCCTGGCGCAGCGCGGCCTCGCCGAGGGCGCCGCCGACGAAGCTGCACGCGGTGCAGGCGTAGACGACCACCTCGGCGCCCACGGCGCAGACCTCACGGGTGGGCCGCCGCACGCTGGAGGGGCGGTTGAGCGCTGACACCGAGTCCAGGTTGTCGCCCTCGGGCGAGCCGCCGGTGCGTGCGATGAACAGGCTCACGGTCGAGGGCACCCACCGCCACAGCTCGCGGTCGCGGGCGAAATCGTAGGGCGCGACGATGCCGACGCCCGTCTGGGGTTCCGGCCCCTGAACGTGGCGTTTCATAGCCGCAGGGTACCCGAAGAGTCCCGTATCCTGCGGCTGTGACCGGCATCGACGAGGCGGCCCCCGCGCCCGGGTCCGTGGCGGAACGGGCCCGCGCCGCACTGAGGTCCCTGCCGCCGAGCGAGGCGCGGGTCGCCCAGGCCCTGCTGGAACGCGGCTCCGATGTGGTGCGCATGTCCGTCAGCGAGATCGCCGCCGCCGCGGGCACCGGCGTGGGCACGGTGGTGCGGGCGTGCCAGAGCCTCGGGTTCAAGGGTTTCCAGGACGCGAAGATCGCACTGTCCCAGGACGTCGCGCCGCTGGTCGGGGACCGCTCGCCGGAACACATCGCCCGCGACGACACTCCGGCGCGGGTCTTGGCGAAGCTCGCGGCGAGCAGCGCCGACGCCCTGCACCGGGCGCCGTCGAGCGTGGACGCCGCGGCACTGGAACGCGCCGTCGGGCTGCTGACGACGGCGTCGCGGGTGCTCGTGCTCGGCGTCGGCACCAGCGCCCCGCTCGCCCAGGACGCCGCCTACCGGCTGCTGACGCTGGGCATCCCGGCCGAGGCGCCCGCGGACGTGCACGTGCAGCACGTGCGGGCCGGGCTGCTCCGGCCGGGTGAGGTGGCGGTGGCGGTGAGCCACACGGGCGCGACCCGCGAGACGGTGAGCGCGGCCCGGCGCGCCAAGGAGTCGGGCGCGGCGGTGGTCGCGGTGACCAGCTTCGCCACGACACCGCTGACCGACGTCGCGGACGCCGCACTGGTCGCCGGCGGGCTGGAGACGCGCTACCGCGTGGAGGCGATGACCAGCAGGCTCGCGCACCTGGTGGTGCTGGACGCGTTGTTCGTGAGCCTGCTGCTGGCGGAGCCGGAACGGTCGGCGCGGGCGCAGGCCCTGGTGACCGGCATCCTGAGCGAGCACCGGTTCTGAGGAGGCGATCTCGTGACCGACCGTCCGAACGTGCTGGTCTTCTTCACCGACCAGCAACGCTGGGACACCACCGGGGTGCACGGCAACCCGCTGGGACTGACCCCGCACTTCGACGCGCTCGCCGGGCGCGGGGCCGACGTGCACCATTCGTTCACCTGCCAGCCGGTGTGCGCGCCGGCGCGGGCGAGCCTGCAGACCGGGCTGTACCCGACGAGCCACGGCGTGTACCGCAACGGGATTCCCCTGGATCCGGCGCTGCCGACGCTCGCGCGCCAGTTCGCGGCGGGCGGCTACGAGACCGGGTACATCGGCAAATGGCACCTCCACACCGACGACTGCCCCGGCCCGGTGCCGCCGGAGCGGCGCGCGGGCTATGACTACTGGCTGGCGGCGAACCTGTTGGAGTTCACCTCGGACGCCTACGAAACCACGTTGTACGACAACGACGGCGAGCCGCACACCTTCGACGGCTACCGCGCGGACGCGCTCGGGCAGGCGGCGATCGACTTCATGACCCGCGACCGCGAGAAGCCGTACTTCCTGTTCCTGTCCTTCCTGGAACCGCACCACCAGAACCAGCGTGACGACTACCCGGCGCCGGAGGGTTACCGCGAGCGCTACGACGACGGCTGGGTGCCCGGCGATCTCGCCGCGCTGGAGGGCAACTGGCCGGAGCACCTGGGCGGGTACTACGGCATGGTCCGGCGGATCGACGAGGTGCTCGGCCGGGTACTGGCCGCGGCGGGACAGGACACGATCGTCCTGTACACCTCCGACCACGGCTGTCACTTCCGGACCCGCAACCGCGAGTACAAACGCAGCTGCCACGAGGCTTCGATCCGAGTCCCGACCGTGCTGGCCGGTCCCGGTGTGCCCACCGGGCGCGTCGACGGCCTGGTCAGCCACGTCGACCTGCCCCCGACCCTGCTCGACGCGGCCGGTCTGCCGGTGCCGCCGGAGTGGCCGGGGCGGTCGGTCCTGACCGGCGGATCGGACGATGTGCTGGTGCAGATCAGCGAGTCCGAGGTCGGCCGGGCCCTGCGCACGCGCCGCTGGAAGTACGGGGTGACCGCCCCGGAGGCCGACGCCTGGGACGACTCCGCGTCACTGTCCTACGTGGAAACCTCGCTCTACGACCTGGACACGGATCCGCACGAGCTGGACAACCTGGTGGAAGATCCCGCCACCGAAGCCGTCCGCGCGGAGCTGCGCGACCGGCTTCTGGACCGCATCGAGGAGTCGGGGGAGAAGCGGCCCGAGATCGGGCCCCGTGCCGGGTCGAGGCCCTGACCACCAGCTCCGGGGTGAACACGACCTGCTGGTGCTCGTGCGCGGGCTGACCGTGCCGGGCGGTTGAGCACGTTCGACACGGTTCTCTGCGCGCACTTCCGGTTGAAACGTGCAATACGCGCCGACGTTATCGGACCGCGACCGGAGCATAGCCGCTGATCTGCACTGGAGTGCCTACCGTTGACTGGGTGATTCGACGCATAGTAGCGTCGGCGAGCCAGGTTGTGAAACCTTTCATTCGGAGGGCGCGATGCGGGCCGAAATCTTCACCGGCCCGGAGTGCGGCGGTCCCGAGGAGGGGTTCCAGCTGCTCACCGAGGTCTCCCGCCTGGAAGGACAGTGATCCCGTTGCCCGATCCGAACGCCGTGAAGCAGGCCCTGCGGGCTCAGCGGATCGAAACGCCTTCGTGGGGCTATGCCAACTCCGGCACCCGGTTCAAGGTGTTCCCGCAGCCGGGCGTTCCCCGCACGCCGGAGGAGAAGATCGCCGACGCGGCGAAGGTGCACGAGTTCACCGGCATCGCGCCGACCGTGGCCCTGCACATCCCGTGGGACCGGGTCGGCGACTACGGTGCATTGGCCCGCTACGCCCGCGACCTCGGTGTGACGATCGGCGCCATCAACACCAACGTCTTCCAGGACGAGGACTACAAGCTCGGCTCGGTCACGAACCCGGACCCCGGCATCCGCCGCAAGGCCACCGACCACCTGCTCGAAGCCGTCGACATCATGGACGCCACGGGGTCGAAAGATCTCAAGTTCTGGTTCTCCGACGGTATCAACTATCCCGGGCAGGACGATCTGCGCGACCGCCAGGACCGGCTGGCCGCCGCGCTGCGCGAGGCCTACGACCGGCTCGGCGAGGACCAGCGGATCCTGTTGGAGTACAAGCTGTTCGAGCCCGCCTTCTACGCCACCGACGTGCCGGACTGGGGCACCAGCTACGCGCACTGCGTCGAACTCGGTCCGAAAGCGACGGTGTGCATCGACACCGGTCACCACGCTCCGGGCACCAACATCGAGTTCATCGTGGCGTTCCTGCTCCGGCAGGGCAAACTCGGCGCGTTCGACTTCAACTCGCGCTTCTACGCCGACGACGACCTGATGGCGGGCGCCGCCGACCCGTTCCAGCTCTTCCGCATCATGTGGGAGATCGTGCGGGCGGACGCGCTGGATCCGTCCCACGGCATCAACTTCATGCTCGACCAGTGCCACAACATCGAGGCGAAGATCCCGGCGATCATCCGCTCGGTACTCAACGTGCAGGAGGCCACCGCGAAGGCCCTGCTGGTCGATCGCGGCGCGCTGCGCACCGCTCAGCAGGCGGGTGACGTGCTCGGCGCCAACGCCGTGCTGATGGACGCCTACAACACCGACGTGCGGCCGATGCTGGCCGAGCTGCGCGCCGAGAACGGGCTCGACCCGGACCCGGTCGCGGCCTACCACCGCAGCGGATACCAGGAAAAGATCGTCGCCGAACGAGCCGACGGCCGGCAGGCCGGTTGGGGAGCCTGAACAATCATGACGCACAGTCCCGCCGCCGAACTCATCCGGCGCAGCAACGCGCTCGGTGCCGACCCGCGCAACACCAACTACGCCGGGGGCAACACCTCCGCCAAGGGCAGCGAGACCGACCCCGTCACCGGCACCCCCGCGGAGCTGTTGTGGGTCAAGGGATCCGGTGGCGATCTGGGCACGCTCACCGAAGCCGGGCTGGCCGTGCTGCGGCTGGACCGGCTGCGCGCGCTGGCCGATGTGTACCCCGGTGCCGAGCGTGAGGACGAGATGGTCGCCGCGTTCGACTACTGCCTGCACGGTCGTGGTGGTGCCGCGCCGTCGATCGACACCGCGATGCACGGACTGGTCGAGGCGCCGCATGTGGACCATCTGCACCCGGACTCCGGCATCGCGCTGGCCACCGCCGCCGACGGTCCCGCGCTGACCAAGGAGTGCTTCGGCGACCGCGTGGTGTGGGTCGGCTGGCGCCGCCCCGGATTCCAGCTGGGACTGGACATCGCCGCGGTGCAGAAGGCCCATCCGCAGGCAATCGGCGTGATCTTGGGCGGGCACGGCATCACCGCGTGGGGCGCGACCTCGGAGGAGTGTCAGCGGAACTCCCTGGAGATCATCCGGACGGCGGAGAAGTTCCTGTCCGAGCGTGGTTCCGCGGAGCCGTTCGGTGCGGTGGTGCCGGGCTTCGAGGCGCTTCCCTCGGCAGAACGGCGGAAGCGGGCCGCGGCATTGGCGCCGGTGATCCGCGGTCTGGCCTCGACCGACCAGCGCCAGGTCGGGCACTACACCGACAGCGATGTGGTGCTGGAGTTCACCTCACGGGAGAAGCTGCAGCCGCTGGCCGCGCTCGGCACGTCGTGCCCGGACCACTTCCTGCGCACCAAGGTCCGCCCGCTCGTGGTCGACCTGCCCGCGGCCGCGCCGATCGAGGACGTCGTCGCGCGGCTCAAGGAGCTGCACAAGACCTACCGCGAGGACTACCGCGCCTACTACGAACGGCACGCCTCGCCGGACAGCCCGGCCATGCGCGGCGCCGATCCGGCGATCGTGCTGGTGCCGGGCGTGGGCATGTTCTCCTTCGGCAAGGACAAGCAGACCGCGCGCGTGGCGGGCGAGTTCTACGTCAACGCGATCAACGTGATGCGCGGCGCGGAGGCGGTGTCCCGTTATGCGCCGATCCCGGAGAGCGAGAAGTTCCGCATCGAGTACTGGGCGCTGGAGGAGGCCAAGCTTCAGCGCATGCCCAAGCCCAAGCCGCTGGCCGGGCGCGTCGCGCTGGTGACCGGTGCCGGTTCGGGCATCGGCCGGGCGATCGCCGAGCGGCTCGCCGCGGAGGGCGCCTGCGTGGCGATCGCGGACCTCAACGCGGACACCGCCGAGGAGGTCGCGCGCGGGATCGGTTCGACGGACAAGGCGGTTTCCGTGGTCGCGAACGTCGTCGATCCCGGGGCGGTCGCGGCGGCGGTGGACGCGACGGTGCTCGCCTTCGGCGGCCTCGACCTGGTGGTCAACAACGCCGGACTGTCGATCTCCAAGCCGTTGCTGGACACCACCGAGAAGGACTGGGACCTCCAGCACGACGTGATGGCCAAGGGCTCGTTCCTGGTGTCGCAGGCCGCGGCGAAGGCGATGGTCGCGCAGGGCATCGGCGGCGACATCGTGTACATCTCGTCGAAGAACTCGGTGTTCGCCGGTCCGAACAACGTCGCCTACGGCGCGGCGAAGGCCGACCAGGCGCACCAGGTGCGGCTGCTGGCCGCCGAACTCGGCGAGCACGGCATCCGCGTCAACGGCGTCAACCCGGACGGTGTCGTGCGGGGCTCGGGGATCTTCGCCGGGGGCTGGGGCGCGCAGCGCGCCGCGGTCTACGGTGTACCGGAGGAGGACCTGGGCAAGTTCTACGCCCAGCGCACGATCCTCAAGCGCGAGGTGCTGCCCGAGCACGTCGCCGCGGCGGTGTTCGCGCTCACCGGCGGCGACCTGACGCACACAACCGGTCTGCACGTGCCCGTGGACGCGGGTGTCGCGGCCGCTTTCCTCCGCTGAAAGGATTCTGATGGAGCGGATCACCCCGAGGCGCACCCGCGTCGGCCTGGTGGCCGGGGGCCTTGGCGCGTATTGGCCGCAGTTCCCCGAGCTGCTGCCGCAGTTGCAGACGTCCGCCCGGCGCGTCGCGGAGCGACTGTCCGGAATGGACTGCGAGGTGGTGGACGCCGGGTTCGTCTCCGACGAGCGCGAGGGCGCGGCCGCCGCGGAGAAGCTGCGGGCCGCCGACTGCGACCTGATCATCGGGTTCCTCACGACGTACCTGACCTCCAGCATGCTCGCGCCGATCGCGCAGCGCAGCGGGTCGCCGGTGCTGCTGCTCAACCTGCAGCCCACCGAGGCGATGGACCACGCGACCTTCGACACCGGCGCCTGGCTCGCCTATTGCGGCGCCTGCCCGCTGCCGGAGATGGCCAACGCCTTCCGCCGCGCCGGCGTCGAGTTCCGCTCGGTGTCGGGATATCTGGAGGACGAGCGGGCGTGGACCCGCATCGGGCGCTGGATCAAGGCCGCCGGAGTGCGGGCCGCGTTCCGGCACGGACGGCACGGCCTGCTCGGCCACCTCTACCCGGGCATGATGGACGTCGCCACCGACCCGACGCTGGTGTCCGCGCAGCTCGGCGGGCACGTCGAGATCCTGGAGATCGACGATCTGCGGGTACGGGTGGAGAAGGTCACCGACGCCGAAACCGCCGCGCGGATGGACCTCGCCCGGAAGGTGTTCGAGCTGGACGACTCGGTCGTCGAAGAGGATTTCGCGTGGGGCGCCCGGGTTTCGGTGGCGCTGGACCGGCTGGTCGAGGACTTCTCGCTGGACTCGCTGGCCTACTACCACCGCGGCCTGGACGGCGAGACCCATGAGCGGGTCGGCGCCGGGTTCATCCTCGGCGCGTCCCTGCTCACCGCGCGCGGCATCCCGGCGGCGGGGGAGTACGAGCTGCGCAACTCGCTGGCGATGCTGATCCTGGACCGGCTCGGCGCGGGCGGCTCGTTCACCGAACTGCAGGCGCTGAACTTCCGCGACAACGTGGTCGAAATGGGACACGACGGGCCCGCGCACCTGGCGATCAGCGCCCGCCGCCCACTGTTGCGCGGACTCGGGGTCTACCACGGCAAGCGCGGCTGGGGCGTGTCCGTCGAGTTCGACGTCAAGCACGGCCCGGTCACGCTGCTCGGGCTCGGCCAGGAGCGGGACGGACGGTTCGTCCTGGTCGCGTCCGAGGGTGAGGTCGTGCCCGGCCCGCTGCTGGGCATCGGCAACACCACGTCGCGAGTGGACTTCGGCTGCGACCCTGGCGAGTGGACCGATGCGTGGTCGGGTGCCGGCGTCAACCACCACTGGGCGCTGGGCACCGGGCACCGCGTGGCCGAGCTGGAGGCGGTGGGCGACCTGCTGGGCCTCGAACTGCGCGTGGTGCGGGTGTGATGCGTCTGGCCGCCGTCGACCTGGGCGCGTCCAGCGGGCGCGTGATGGCGGGGACCGTGGGGCCGGGCGTGCTGACGGTCGAGGAGGTGCACCGGTTCGGCAACGGCGGCGTGCGGGTCGCCCACGCGGGTGGCTCGACGCTGCACTGGGACGTGCTCGGCCTGTACCGCGAGATGCTGGTGGGTATCCAGGCCGCGCACAGGGGCGGCGTGCTGTCGGGAGTCGGCATCGACTCCTGGGCTGTCGACTACGGACTGCTCGACGCGTCCGGCGCGCTGCTGGGCAATCCGGTCAACTACCGCGATCCGCGCACCGAGGGCATCGCCGAACGGGTGCTCGGGACCGTTCCCGCGCGCGAGCTGTTCGACATCACCGGTCTGCGGCAGCTGCCGTTCAACACGCTCTATCAGCTGCTGGCCGAGCGCGATCTCGACGCGGCCGGGACGATGCTGCTGATTCCGGACCTGCTGAACTACTGGCTGACCGGCGTGCGCGGTGCCGAGCGCACGAACGCCTCGACGACGCAGCTCTACGACGTGCGGTCCCGGGAGTGGGCCGGGGACCTGGCCTCGCGGCTGGGCGTCCCCACCCGGCTGCTGCCGCCGCTGCACGATCCGGGCGCGATGGTCGGCACGGTGCTGCCGGATCTGGCTGCCGAGCTGGGGCTGCCGGAGCTGCCGGTGGTCGCGGTGGGTTCGCACGACACGGCCTCCGCGGTCGTCGGCGTGCCCGCCGGACCGGGCACGAACTTCGCCTACATCTCCTCGGGCACCTGGTCGCTGGTCGGCTTGGAGCTGGAGTCGCCGGTGCTGAGCGACGCCGCGCTGGAAGCCGACTTCACCAACGAGGGCGGTGTCGACGGTACGATCCGCTTCCTGCGCAACGTGATGGGCCTGTGGGTGCTGTCGGAGTCGCTGCGGACGTGGGAGGCGCAGGGGACGCCGGTGTCGCTGCCGTCGGTGCTGGCGCAGGCCGCTTCGGTGAATCCGTTGTCCGCGGTCGTGGACATCGACGCTCCGGCTTTCCTGCCGCCGGGCGACATGCCCTCGCGCATTCGGCAGGCGTGCTCGGACACCGGACAGCCGATGCCGGAGACGCCCGGCGAGATCGCGCGGTGCGTGCTGGACAGCCTCGCGCTGGCCTACCGCCGGACCGTGCGGCAGGCCGCTTCGCTGACCGGCAGAACGGTCGACGTGGTGCACGTCGTCGGTGGGGGAGTGCGCAACGAGCTGCTGTGCCAGCTGACCGCCGACGCATGCGGAGTGCCGGTGCTGGCCGGGCCGGTCGAGGCCGCCGCGCTGGGCAACGTCCTGGTGCAGGCACGGGCGCTGGGCGCCGGCCTGCCCGACCTGGCCGCGATGCGGGCCCTGATCCGGACCACCCACGAACCACGTCGCTACGAACCGTCCGGTCGCGAGGCCGACTGGGCGGCGGCGGAGGCCCGCATCGCTCCCGGGACCAGGGTGGTCGCCTGACGGCGGCCGCCGCGCCGATCACCTGCACCACCTGCACCACCTGCACCACCTGGGCACGGCGGCGACCGCCCGGACTTCGCCACCCTCACCCAGGCCGCGCCCTCCTCCCTCTCTCCCGCGCGGGTGTCCCACCTTCCCCCGCGCGTGTCCCACGTTCCGGCGCGCGAGTTCCACGTTGGCGCGCGCGAGTTCCGCGTTCCGGCGCGCGGGTTCTCCCGGTCCCGGAATCCGGACGCGACGTCGGAAAGCCGCCAGCCCGGCCGTCTTCCGGCGGACAGGCTGGTGGCATGACCACTGCTGCTGTCGCGTTCCGGGTCCGTGCGATCGATCCCGGCGAGCTGAACTGTGTGCGCTCCACCGGACTCGACGTGTCGGGTCGCCCGGTCGAGCGAATCCACGCCGACGGTGGGGAGCCGCTGCGGTGCTGCCTGCGTGATGCCCGCACGGGCGAGCGGTGTCTGTTGTTCGGCTACGAGCCGCGGTTGCCGGGGAACGCGAGTCCGTATCGCGAGATCGGTGCCGTCTTCGTGCACGCCCGCGAGTGCGCCGGGCCCGCGCGCTCGGACGAGTATCCGCGGGAATGGCTCGATCGGCCGCAGGTGCTGCGCGCCTACGACGACCGGGGTTGGATCCACCCGGCGACCACCGTGCACGACGGCGCCGATCCGGTCTCGGCGCTCCGGGACGTGCTGGCCGCGCCGGGCGTGGTCGAGGTGCACAGCCGCACCATCGCCTACGGGTGCTTCATGTTCGTGGCCACCGCTGTTTGACGCCGTGCGGCCCCGGCCCGGTGCCCATACGATCGCTGCATGCGTCTCGATCTGAACGGGAAGACGGCACTGGTCACCGGTTCCACCCAGGGGATCGGCGCGGCGATCGCGCTCGGGCTGGCCCGTGCCGGCGCGCGGGTCGCCGTCAACGGCCGCACGGCGGACACCGTCACCAAGGCGGTCGACCAGCTGACGGCCGAGGTGCCCGACGCGCAGGTGGTGCCGGTGGTCGCCGACATCGCGAGCGAGCAGGGCGCCCGCGACGTGGTGGAGCAGCTGCCGCGTACCGACATCCTGGTCAACAATCTCGGCATTTTCGGATCGGCGGATCCGCTGGAGATCACCGACGACGAGTGGCGCCGCTACTTCGAGATCAACGTGCTCGCCGCGGTGCGGCTCACCCGCGCCTACCTGCCGGGCATGACGGAGCGGGGCTGGGGCCGCGTCCAGTACATCGCGAGCGATTCGGCGATCGTCATCCCCGCCGAGATGATCCACTACGGGATGTCGAAAACGGCTTTGCTGGGCGTGTCCCGCGGTTTCGCCAAGGCCGCCGCGGGCACCGGTGTGACCGTGAATTCGGTGATCGCCGGCCCCACCCACACCGGTGGTGTGGAGGATTTCGTCTACGAGCTGGTCGACCGTGACCTGCCGTGGGACGAGGCGCAGAGGGAGTTCATGCGCACGCACCGGCCGCAGTCGTTGGTGCAGCGCCTGATCGAGCCCGGGGAGATCGCGAACATGGTGGTGTACCTCGCCTCGCCGCTGGCCTCGGCGACGACCGGCGCGGCGGTGCGCGTGGACGGCGGATACGTGGACTCGATCGTGCCCTGACCCCCGGGAGGCGTCATGCCGGAACGCACGCGGATCGTGATCGTCGGTGGTGGTTTCGCGGGGTTCTCCGCGGCTCGCGCGCTGCTCAAGTCGCTGCCGCCGGAGTACGGCGCGGACATCGTGCTGGTCAACCGCACCGACTACTTCCTCTACCTGCCGTTGCTGCCGGAGGTGGCGGCGGCGGTGATCGACCCGCGGCGCGTCACGGTGTCGCTGCCCGCCGCGCTGCCCGGGATCCGGCTCGCGCTCGGCGAGGTGACCGCGTTGGCGCTGGACGACCGCGAGCTCACGTACGTCGATCCGGAAGGCAGGTCGAAGAAACTCGGCTACGACCGGTTGATCGTCGCGGTCGGCAGCGTCAGCAAGCTGCTGCCGATTCCGGGCATCGCCGAGCACGCGCACGGCTTCCGTAGCGTGTCGGAGGCGCTGTTCCTGCGGGACCACGTGATCCGTCAGGTCGAGCTGGCCGCCGCCACGGAGGACGCCGCCGAGCGGGACGCGCGCTGCACCTTCGTCGTGGTCGGCGCGGGCTACACCGGCACCGAGGTGGCCGCGCAGGGCCCGTTGTTCACCCGAGCCATCGCCAGGCATCACCGCGAGCTGGACGGAAAGCGGATGCGCTGGCTGCTGCTGGACCTGGCGCCGAAGGTGCTGCCGGAGCTGGACAAGCGGTTGTCGCGGGCCGCCGACCGGGCGTTGCGCGGGCGTGGCGTCGAGATCATGACCGGGACGTCGGTGAAGGAGGCGAAGACCGACGGCGTGCTGCTCACGACCGGCGACTTCGTACCGGCACGCACTCTCGCGTGGTGCGTCGGGGTGCGCCCGGACCCGCTGGTCGAGGCGGCAGGCGTCCGGACCGAGCGGGGCAGGCTGGTCGTCGAGCCCACCCTGGCCGTGCCGGGGCGCCCCGAGGTGTTCGCCTGCGGGGACGCCGCGGCGGTGCCGGACCTGACGCGCCCCGGCGAGATGACGGCGATGACCGCCCAGCACGCGACGCGGCAGGGCACGCTGGCCGGGCGGAACGTCGCGGCATCGCTCGGGTACGGCGTCACGCCTGAGTACCGGCACCACGACCTGGGGTTCGTGGTGGACCACGGTGGCGCGCAGGCGGCGGCGAACCCGTTGCACATCCCGTTGTCGGGGTTGCCCGCGAAGGCGGTGACACGCGGCTACCATCTGATGGCGATGCCCGGCAACCGCACCCGGACCGTCGCGGACTGGGCCCTGGACGCGGCGATCGGGCGGCAGACAGTGCAGCTGGGCCTGGTCAGCTCCGACGAGGCGGCGCTGGAGACGTCCCAGGCACCCGCGCACTGACCGTCCCCAGTGGACAGCCGTCGGCAAGTGCAGGCGCGGCACGGAAAACACTGACCTGACCATGGTGGCGGACATCCCTTCCCTCTCTGATGCGGACAGGTTAGCGCGCACCCCCGACAAAACCGGAGTCGTCGGGTCCGGCGAGGGGATGCAATTCGAAATTCCGCCGGAATCTCAAACCGATGTAACGACGAGGTGTGAGTCAGCGATCTCGAGTCCAGACCGGACCCGAGGAGGGGCTCGACATGGAAATCGCGGAGCGCGCTCAAGCGCTGGCGCTCAAGATTCGCAAGCACAAGGCCGGTATCGAGACGGAAGAGGCCACGAAGAACGCCTTCGTGATGCCCTTCATCGGTACTGTCCTCGGATACGACGTTTTCAACCCCGGTGAGGTGATCCCGGAGTTCACGGCTGACGTCGGTACCAAGAAGGGGGAGAAGATCGACTACGCCATCGTGCACGACGGTCAGGTCCAGGTTCTGATTGAGGTCAAGAAGATCAACGACCCGTTGCGCATCGAGCATGCTTCCCAGCTCTTCCGGTACTTCGCGGTCACCAACGCGAGAATCGCGATCCTGACCAACGGCGAGGTGTATGAGTTCTACACCGACCTGGACGCGCCGAACCGGATGGACTCGAAACCGTTCCTGGTGCTGAACTTCTCGGACATCGACGACACGCTGCTTCCGGAGCTGGCGAAGCTCGCCAAGGATTCGTTCAACCTCGAGTCGGTCATCAGTGCCGCCGGCGAGCTCAAGTACATCGGTCAGCTGAAACGGGTACTCGTCGGCCAGTTCAAGCAGCCCGAGGACGACTGGGTTCGTTTCCTGACCACCCGGGTTTACGACGGATCGTTCACGCAGAGGGTCCGCGACCAGTTCGCTCCGTTGGTGGACAAGGCAATGCGGCAGTTCTTGAACGAGCAGGTCAACGACCGGTTGAAGAACGCGCTCGGCGGCCCGGATGCCTTCGTCAGTGTCTCGGCCGATGCGACGGAGCCGGTAGCCGACGCTTCTCCGCCGGTGGTTTCGCTCGACAGCGGCAGTGGTGACGTCCAGACGACCGGCGAGGAACTCGACGGGTACCGGGTCGTCCGCGCCATCGTTTGCGGCGAGGTACCTGCAGCGCGGATCGTCGCGCGCGACACCAAGACCTACTTCGGTGTGCTGCTGGATGACAACAACCGCAAGCCCATCGCCAGACTCTGGTTCAATCGGGCCAAGAAGTACCTTGGCGTGTTCGATGAGAACAAGGTGGAGACGCGGATCCCGATCAACTCGATCGAGGACATCTACGCGCACGCGGACCATCTCCGCAGGACCGTTCTGCGGTATCTGGGCAAGGAGCTGGCCGGAGCGGAGACGCCTGCGGAAGCGAACGCTGTGCCTCTGTAGGTGCGCTCGCAGCCCCCTCGTTGCCCTACCCGGACATTTCGAGGTAGTCTGACGGCGTGATCACCGGGACGGCCTCGCGCCACACACGGGAAGGCGATCCGGTGACGGTCTGATCGGCGCGCGTGGACCGCCGGGAGCAGTCGCTTCCGCGCTGTCCACCTACCGATCGAAAGGACTTTTTTGACCGTCACCTTCAATCACACCATCATCGCCGCCAAGGACCGTCACGAATCGGCCCGCTTCTTTCGTGAGCTGCTGGAGCTCGGCGAAGCGCCGTCGTGGGGTCCGTTCGTCAACATTCTGCTCGACGAGGGTGTGCTGCTGCAGTTCGCCGAACCGCCGGTGGAGATCCAGATGCAGCACTACGCGTTCCTGGTCGACGACGAGCTGTTCGACCGCGCCTACGGGCGGATCGTCGAGCGCGGCGTCGAGCACTGGGCCGATCCGCGGGCGACCCGGCCCGGCGAGATCAACCACGAGCACGGCGGGCGGGGCGTCTACTTCAAGGATCCGGCCGGGCATGCGATCGAGCTGATCACGCGCCCCTACCTGTAGCGAGCGGCGGCCACGGATCGGATTCCGGCGCGACTACCGGTCCGTGGCCATCCGTGAGGTGAGGTCCGTCAGCGCCCGGCCCAGCGGCCGGTCCACGCGCACGCTCGCGTACTTGTCGCCCCGCGTGGGGCCCTGGTTGATGATCGCCACGGGCTTGCCCGCTTCGGCGGCGCGCCGGACGAACCGCAGGCCGGACATGACCGTCAGGGAGGAGCCGAGCACCAGCAGCGCGGAGGCGTCGTCCACCAGCCGGTAACAACGGTCCACTCGGGACGGTTCGACGTTCTCGCCGAAGAACACCACGTCCGGTTTCAGCACGCCGTCGCAGTACGGGCACGGCACCACCCGGAAGCCGCGCACGTCGGCGTCGGCCAGGTCGGCGTCGCCGTCCGGATTGACGCGGGTGGTGGTCGCCGAGAAGCCTGGGTTCGCGGCACGCAACCGGTGGTCCAGCTCCTCGCGCGGGCTGGTGCCGCGGCAGGACAGGCACACGACACGGTCGAGGCTGCCGTGCAACTCGATGGCGTCCGCGGTGCCCGCGGCGTGGTGCAGACCGTCGACGTTCTGCGTGATCACGCCGTCCACCAGCCCGGCCGCCCGCAGGGTGGCGACGGCGCGGTGGCCGTCGTTCGGGTGCGCGCGGGCGATCGTGCGCCAGCCGAGGTGGCTGCGGGCCCAGTACCGGCGCCGCGCGTGCTCGGCGCCGACGAACTCCTGGTACGTCATCGGGGTGTGCCTGCGCAGGCTGCCGGACGCGCCGCGGTAGTCCGGGATCCCGGACTCGGTGGACAGCCCGGCGCCACTGAGGACGACGACACCGCCCGCGCCGACGATGGCCGCCACGTCGTCGAGGCTGGTGGTGCGGGGCAATGGCTCGCCGGAGGGGGTCCAGCTCAGGGTCGGTCGCGTCCGCACACTCCGAGTGTACGTGCGGAAAAGCGGTTGGCCGGTCGTGCGGGCGGTGGCACGATCCCGGCCAACCCGGTCCGCTGACCGGTCACGTCCGGTTCCGGTGCCGACGATCGCCTGGGTCACCTGGCACGTCGGCTGGTGGTGGAGCACCGCGCTGGACCACGCGCGGTGCCGCGCGCCGCGGCACCGCGAGGAGGTCGGCTGGCCCGGGGACGAGAACGCCATCCGCTGGTTGCGGGAGCTGCGCGACGAGTGGGTGGAGGTGCTGGACGGGCTGCCCGATCCCGGGGCACCGGCTGCGTTCCCGTGGCCGGCCGACGCCGGTCTCACGGTCGAGCACCAGGCCGCGTGGGTCAACGCCGAACTGATGAAGAACGTGGGGCAGTTGCGCCTGCTGCGTGCGGTCAGCGCGTGACGGGCACGTCGTCGGTGGCGGGGATCAGCGAGAACTCGCGCCGGACCACGCCGTCGGCGATGTGCACGGGCACGGCCGCGGCGCGGTAGCCGGGGCGGGCGACGGCGAGCGTGTAGCGGCCGGGCGGCAGTCCACCGAGGTCGAACGTGCCGTCCGCGCGCGTCCGGGCGCTGCCCGCGACCTCACCACACACGTCGGTGGTGACCAGCAGCGCGCCACCCACCGGGGAGCCCTTCGCGTGGACCGCGCCGCTGACCCGTCCCGCCGGGGACAGCGTGAGGTCCAGCTCGCCCGGTCCGGACACCGGCGCGGCCTCCGGCTGGTGACCCGCGGCCGAGCACACCAGGACGAACTCGCCGTCCGGCACGTTCAGCGAGTACCGGCCGGCGGCGTCCGTCGCGGTGGTGGCGGCCTGTTCGCCGGTCTTGCCGATGAGCGTGATCGCGGCGCCTTCCAGGACGTCCCGTGCGGAGCGGACGACACCGGTGAGCATGGTGTCCGCGGGGCGGGTGCGGCCGGGGATGAAGAACGCGACCAGCAGGCCGGCCAGGCAGGCGGCGAGACCGATCAGGAACGTCGCGCGGAACCCGTCGAGGCTCGGCACCGCCCGGCCGTCCAGGTCGATCGTCATGCCGGCGAGCACCATGCCGACCACCGCGCTGGAAGACGACGTGCCGATCGAGCGCATCAGCGTGTTCAGCCCGTTGGCCGCCGCGGTCTCGGTGGCCGGCACCGCGTTCATGATCAGGCTCGGCATCGCGGCGTAGGCGAGGCCCACGCCGGCACCGGCCAGACCGGAGAAGACCGCCATCTGCCAGCCCGCGCCCATCAGCGCGAGACCGGCCGCGTAGCCGACGCCGAGCACCGTGATGCCGCACAGCAGCGAGACCTTCGGGCCGCGCGCGGCGATCAGCTTCGCGGCCACCGGCGACATCGCCATCATCATCAGGCCCGACGGCGCGACGCACAGCCCGGCGACGACCATGGACAGGCCCAGCCCGTACCCGGTCGAGGTGGGCAGTTGCAGCAGCTGCGGCGGCACGAGCTGGGTCGCGTAGAGCGCGAACCCGACCGTGATCGACGCCAGGTTGGTGAGCAGCACCGGGCGCCGGGCGGTGGTGCGCAGGTCGACCAGCGGTTCGGCGGTGCGTAGTTCGAAGAACCCCCACGCCAGGAAGATCACGGCCGCCGCACCGGCGGACGCCAGCGTGCGGGTGCTGCCCCAGCCCCAGGTGCCGCCCTTCGAGATCGCCAGCAGCAGGCACACCAGACCGGCGGACAGGCCGATCGCGCCGGTCAGGTCGAACCGGCCCGGTGAGCGGACCGCGGACTCCGGCACCACGAACAGCACCAGCAGGAGACCGGCGAGGCCGAGCACGGCCGCGCCGAGGAACAGGATGTGCCAGTCGAAGTGCTCCGCCACCAGCGCCGCGACCGGCAGCGCGAACGCGCCACCGATGCCCAGCGACGAACTCATCAGCCCGACGGCGCCGCCGAGGCGTTCCGGGGGCAGCTCGTCACGCATGATGCTGATGCCCAGCGGGATCGCGCCGATCGCGAAGCCCTGCAGGCCACGGCCGATCATCATCGGCAGCAGCGCGGTCGTCAGGCCGCACACCAGGCTGCCCGCGACCTGCAACGTCAGCGCGACGAGCATCATGCGCCGCTTGCCGTACATGTCACCCAGACGGCCCAGCACCGGCGTGGCGACGGCGCCGGTGAGCAGGGTGATCGTGATGACCCACGCGGTGTCCGAGCTGGAGGCGTGCAGCAGCGTCGGCAACTGGGCGAGCAGCGGCACCATGAGCGTCTGCATCACGGCGACGACGACACCGGCGAAGGCGAGCACCGCGGTCAGGCGGCCGGACGACGGGGAGGACATGCGGCTCCGGAGATTCGTGCACGGACGGTTGCTCTGTGAAAGTACCGCCCGGATCGTCCTGCGCCGAGGGGTTTGTGATGGACTCGGACCGCATCCGACCGCGCTGTAACGCAGTTCAACGGACGCCCGACTGGTCAGGAAAGGCGCTCGGAGGTGCGGTGATGGAGGCGGGAACCACCACGTGGGGGCGCAGTCACGAACCGTTCTTCCACCAGCCGCAGACCACCACCCTCATCGAGAGGTCGTGGCGAACCTGCTGCGAAACGCGCTCTACCGGAACGCCCACTGGCGCGGTGGCGACTACACCGCCGCGATCGCTCAGTTGTGCAAGGAAAACTCGCCCTCGGTCAGCGGGTCACGATCGTCACCACGAACTACGATCAGTACCGGCAAAGCGTTACTGGACGCCGGTCAGGCCGTGCCCTGCTCGACATCGAGCCGGTTCTTCTCGATGTCGATGATCCACTCACGCAGCTCGTCGCCGGCGCCTTCGGGAAGTTCGCGCTGCACCTTCCTTGTCAGTGGGTGCGCTCACCGGCGATCCGTCCTCGATTCCCGTTCCGGCGAAGGTACCGCGCGTGGACACGAGGTTCCGTGCGTTCCACCGGTGTCTCGGTTCAGGTTAGGGTTTCCGGTCGTCTCGGTGCGGCGGCCGAACGGGTACGTCCGTAAGTCGCAGGGTGGCGGTGGCCGTTACGGAGTGGAAACCCCGGCGGCGGGCTCGTCCGCTCGAAGCCCGCCGCCGGGGTGGTTCAGCGGGGCACGCCCAGCGCGCGCTCGAAGCCCGGCGGGACGACCACGTCGTCGCGGGTCAGGTCGTGGATGGAGGTCTTGCCGAGGCCCAGGACGGCCGAGTCGATGCCACCACGCAGGATGTCCAGCACGTTTTCCACCCCGGCCTGGCCGTTGGCGGCCAGCCCCCACAGGTAGGCGCGCCCGATCAGCACCGCCTTCGCGCCCAGTGCCACCGCCTTCACCACGTCACTGCCGCGCCGGATGCCGCCGTCCAGCAGTACCTCGATGTCGCTCCCGACGGCGTCCGCGATGGAGGGCAGAGCGCGGATCGGGGCCGGGGTGCCGTCGAGGTTGTTGCCGCCGTGGTTGGACACCGAGATCGCGGTGACCCCGGCGTCGACGGCGCGCCGCGCGTCGTCCACCCGCATCACGCCCTTGAGCATGAACGGCCCGTCCCACTGCGCACGCAGCCACGCGACGTCCTCCCAGGTCGGCAGCGGCGTGCCCATCCACTCGCCGTAGGCGCCGAAGAACGTGGGCGCCGTGCCGCCGGGCGGGGTCAGGTTCGGCGTCGTCAGATCGGGCAGCTTCCGGGTCTTCGCGAACTGCCACAGCCATTTCGGCCGGGTGACGCCCTCCGGCGCGAACCGCGCCATCGCCTTGAGGTCCAGCTTTTCCGGGATGACCGGGCTGCCCCAGTCGCGGCCGTTGGAGAACGACCAGTCCAGCGTCATGATCAGCCCGACCGCCCCGGCCGCGCGGGCCCGTTCCATGCGCTGCACCAGCACGTCGCGGCTGCCCACCCAGTACATCTGGAAGAAGGTCTGCGGGTTGACCGCCGCGACCTCCTCGATCGCCTTGCTGGCGAACGAACTCAGGCTCATCGCGGTGCCCCGCGCCGCCGCGGCGCGCGCGACCGCCACTTCGCCCTCGGGGTGCACCGCCTGGACGCCGGTGGGGGAGATGACGACCGGAAGCGACACCGGCTGGCCCATCACCGTGGTGCTCAGGTCCCGCTTGTCGGACAGGCCCGCCACGTGCGGGGCGAAACCGAGTTCGGCGAAGGCCGCGGTGTTGTCGCCGACCGTCACGCCGCGTTCGGAGCCGGCGACCAGCGCGCCGTAGACGGACTTCGGCAGCCGCTTCTTCGCCCGCCGCTGCGCTTCGGCCACCGTCTCGAACCAACCGTTGGACATCGTCGTCACTCCCGAATCACCCGGTGCTGCGCCCGTCGCCGGTGAGGAACGCCATTTTGGCACCTGATGCCATATTAGGCCACAGTGCGCCACCGGACGCAAGACCGGAACATCCGGACAGTGGTCTTCCTGCCGTGGTGCGCACACGGTTGGATCGGACGGTGTCCAGCTTCGAACCGAGGGATCCGGTCGCCCACGTGGACGAGGCCGTGGAGGACCTGCCCGGCGCGACGCTCGTGCGGGTCAGCGGCGAACTCGACCACCTCACCGCGCCCGCGTTCGAGGCCGTCGCACTGCCCGCCGCGCGGCAGTGCCGGACGAGGCTGGTGATCGACCTGAGCGAGGTCGGATTCCTAACCTCGGCGGGGATCGCGGTCGTGCTGGCCGCGGGCACCGAGGCGCCGGGGCGGGTGCACGTGGTGGCGGGAACGGGCTTCACGCGGCGGTCGCTGGAGATCACCGGCGCCCAGGACGTGGTGCGGCTGTGGGACACGCGCGACGAGGCGCTCGCCGCGGACTGAGCCTCAGGCGGGCGTCAACATCTCCAGCAGCCCGGGCACCGGGTCCGGGCCGAACAGCAGTGTCAGGTTCTCCGCGGACCCGCGCGCCTCCTGTTCGGCGCGGGGGAACATCCGCTGCTCATAGGCGGCGAGCGCGGCTTCGGTGTCGCCGGGGTGCGCGAGGAGCGCCTGTGCCAGGTCGGCGCCGTCGATCAGCGCCAGGTTCGCGCCCTCGCCCGCGAACGGGGACATGAGGTGCGCGGCGTCGCCGAGGAGGGTCACCCCCGGCGTGCGCGGCCAGCGGTGGCCGACCGGCAGCGCGTGGATCGGGCGCGGCACCATCGCTCCCTCGGCCCCGGAGATGAGGGTGCGCAGCCGCGGATCCCAGCCGGCGAACTCGGCCAGCAGCGCGGCCTTCACCGCGGCGCTGTCGGCGTAGTCCACCTCCGGCAGGGACCTGAGCGCGACGTAGGCGTGCAGGGTGCCCTCCGGTTCCCGGTGGGTCAGCAAACCCCTGCCGCCGCCGAGGGCGAACATCACCCCGCCGCCGGCGAGCCGCGCGGTCTCGGGATACCGCCCGGACGGCACGTCGGTTTCCACGAAGGACACGCCACAGTGGACGGGAGTGGCGTCCGAAACCAGCGGCCGCACCTTCGACCACGCGCCGTCCGCGCCGATCAGCAGGTCGGTGGTGAACACGCGGCCGTCGGCGAGGGTGACCTCGTGCCGTCCGTCACCGAGCGGGCGTGCCCCGGTCACCTTGGCGTCCCAGCGGATTCCGGCCACCGAGTCCAGCAGGATGCGGCGCAGGTCCTGGCGGTTCACCTCGGGACGGCCGCCGTCGTCGCTGTCGTCGGCCAGCGCGACCGTCCCGTCGGGCCGGACGACCCGGGTCGCCTGACCGCCGACGTGCACCGCCGCGGCGAACTCGTCGTACAACCCGGCCGCGCGCAGGGCGACCTGGCCGGTCTCTTCGTGGATGTCGAGCATTCCGCCCTGGTCACGGGCGTCCGGGCCGGCGTCGAGGTCGAAGACCGCGGCGTCGATCCCGCCCAGGCGCAGGACCCGCGCCAGTGCCAGCCCGCCCAGGCCCGCGCCGATGATCGCGATCGAGTGATGTTCCGTCATGATCGGTTCCCCCTTCTGGATGTGTGGAGCGTGCCGTTGATCAGCACGTGAAAGGCCCAGCGGCGCCGTTCCGGCCCCGTACCGGACACCAGGTCGGATCCGAGCGCGGCGAGCCGCGGGTGTGTCCGGCCGGAGGCGGTGCGCAGTGCCTCGACGAGCGCGCTCTCTTCGTCCTCGGCGCCGGGCTCCCCGCGCCGGACCGAGTGCTCGGCCGCGGTCGCGGTGGCCGTCTGCAACAGCAGGTCGATGCCCCAGGCGGCCTGGTCGTCCGGCACGCCGCCCTCGTGCAGCAGCGCGAGCAGCGCCTCCAGCAGGTTCAGGTAGTTCCGGCCGGACGGGCGCGCCACCAGCGCCGACTGCGCCAGACCGGGGTGTGCGAGGAGCACGTCGGTGTAGGAGGAGAGCACGTCGACCAGCCGGTCCCGCCAGTCGCCGGATGCCCGCGCCGGGCGCAGGTCCACCGCCCCGAGCAGCTCGTCGAGCACCGCCGCGTGCAGTTCCGCGGTGTTGCGAACGTAGACGTAGAGCGATGCCGGGCCGGTGTCGAGCTCCTGCGCGAGCCGCCGCATGGTGACCCGCTGGAGGCCGTCGGTGTCCATCAGCCGGACCGCGGTGGCGACGATGCCCTCCCTGCTGAGGGCGGGTTTGGCCGGTCGTTCCCGGCGGCTGCGAGGTGGCATGAGCTCATCGTAACGAACATGTTCGTAACGAACAAGTTCGTCAGGTCACCCGGTCGGTCTTCCCCGGGATCACCCCGCCGGCCGTCACCTCGTCGGTGTAGGTGGCGGCCAAGGGCGTACCGGGCTGCTTGCGGCGCTTCTTGCGGATCAGCTCGAACGTGCCGGCGGCGGTACCGTCACCGTTGCGCGTGCGCCTGCCCGGCGGGCGCCAGCGTGGCGGAGGCGAGCAGCGCGAGCTTGTCGGCGTCGGTGCCCGGCTCGGGGTGGTAGATGGCCAGCATCTGACCCGCCGTGCCGCTGATGCTCAGCTTCTCCCGGTTGAGCGTCAGCTCGCCCACCTGCGGGTGGTCGAGGCGGAGCGGCTCGGGGACGCCCTGCCGGTCCCGCACGTCGTGCCGCGCCCACAGCTGCCGGAACCGGGAGCTGACCAGGGAGAGTTCGCCGACCAGCTCGATGGAGCGGGGATCGTCGGTGTCCGCGCCGACCGACCGGCGGAACCCGGCGACCAGCCCGGCGGTGACGGACTCCCAGTCCGGGTACAGGCTCTGCTCGGCCGGTTCGAGGAACACGTCGCGCAGCCGGTTGCCGCCCACCACGAGCCGCGGTGACAATGCCGTGGCCAGCGGATTGGCGGTCAGCACGTCGAAGTAGCGGCCCTCGACGAACGCGGGCAGCGAGAGCGTCGCCACGAGCTTGACGATGCCCGGCGGCACGGTCTCCTTGCGCGGCCGCCTCCGCGCACGCCGGGGCTTGCCGGCGCCGAGACCCAGCAGGTAGGCCGTCGCGTCGTCGTCGAGCCGCAGCACGCGGGCGAGGGACTCCAGGACCTGCGCGGAGGGGTTGCGGTCGCGGCCCTGCTCCAGGCGGAGGTAGTAGTCGGAGCTGATGCCGGCGAGCATCGCGACCTCCTCCCGGCGCAGCCCCGGAACCCGCCGCGTCCCCAGCACCGGCAGGTTCACCTGCTCGGGCGTGACGAGTTCGCGGCGGGCACGCAGGTACTCGCCCAGCGGGTTCCCCTCGGTCATGCCATCACGGTAATCACGACGAGGCGGGCGTGCCTGGTCCTCTCACCCCCAGGGACTCGAACTTCAGCGGCACCGACCGTGTGCCCCACTCCGCCCAGCGCGCCATCAGGATCTCCCCCGCCACGGAGAAGTCCGTGGTCGCGGCCAGCAGCTCGTCGAGCGTGATCACCAGCATCATGCGTGCCAGCGGGGCGCCCGGGCAGGCGTGGATTCCGGCCCCGAAGGGGATCGCCTCGCGCAGGTTCTCCCGGTCCAGCACGAAGTTCTCACCGTCGGGGAACACGGTCTCGTCCCGGTTGGCCGAGGTGTAGACCAGAGCGATCGGCTCGTCCTTGCGGATCAGCCGCCCGCCGATCACCACGTCCCGCCGCGGCGTGCGGGACATGCCGCGGTAGGGCGTGTAGAGCCGCAGGTACTCCTCGACAGCCGCCGGGATCCGCGACGGAGTGGTGCGCAGCAACGCCTGCAGTTCCTTGTCCGAGGCCAGGTGCGCGAGCATCGTCCCGATGAACACGCTCGGCGCGACCATCCCGGTCACCAGCAGCTGCCGCACGCAGCCGAGCACCATCTCGTCCGCGAACGGCTCCCCGCCGGGCCGCTCCGCGAGCAGAGCGCTGGTCAGGTCGTCCTCGAGCGGATGCCGGCGCCGCTGGTCGATGACCTCCGCCGCGATGCCGTAGAGGACCCGGCTGCCGCGCTTGACCTCCTCGTCGTCCACCACCTGGATCGCGCGCACGTACTCGGCGCTGATCTCCTCGATCCGCTCGGCCAGCTCGACCGGCAGGTGGAAGAACTCGGCGAACACGTGCGCCGGGAACACCCGTGCGTACTCCGCGGCCACGTCGGCGTCACCGCGGGCGACGAGTCCACCGAGGATCTTCCGGGCGTGCTCGCGGACGGCGGGTTCCAGCGCGTCCATCCTGCCGCGCGTGAAAAACCGGTTGATCACGCGGCGGTAGCCGGTGTGCTCGGGCGGATCGAGGTGCAGCGGCGGCCGCCGCCCGGTGAAGGCGAACTTGGGCACCACGTTCTGCACGCTCGTGGTGAACGTGTCGGTGTCGGTCAGGACCGCGCGCACGTCCTCGTGGCGGAACAGTGCCCAGAACCCGCCGTAGGTCGCACTCCGCGCGACCGGGCAGCGGGACCGCATCTCCTGGTACTGCTCGTGCGCGCTGGTGAATGTTTCGGGCGCCAGCGGGTCGAAGTCGTGCTCGCCCGGACGGGCGGGAACCGGCTCGCTCATCGGGTGGCCGCCCGCAGTGGCAGCGACCGCGGGCCGAACTCCGGCCGTCGGGTCATCCCGATTGGACCGTCCAGTGTGAACAGTGCCGTGCGGGACAGCAGTTCCTGCAGGGTCACGGTGATCTCCATCCTTCCCATGCCCGCGCCGGCGCACCGGTGCGGTCCCGAACCGAAAACGATGTTGTGGCCGCCCGGCCCTCCGGCGACGAACCGGTCCGGCTCGGGCAACGCCGCGGGCGAGGTGCGCGATGCAGCTCGCGATGGTGACGCTGGCACCGATCATCGACGCCTGGCAGCAGCTGCCGGATGGTGCCGACGACCAGCTCGTCCGGCAGCGGCTCACCCCCGTCTCGTGCCGCGAGCAGCGCGGACGGCGGGTCTTCGCCCGGGTCCAGCGGGTTCGCGCGCCGCCGCGCGACGAGTGCCCGCGCGATCTCGTACAGCTCGCCGCTGCCGCGCCGCAGGCCGTCGTCATCGCCGTCCTGGAAGGCGCGGTTGCAGGCATCGGCGGTGTCGCGGACCGCGCCGATCTCGGCGTCCGGGATGTTCATCCACCGCGCCATCGTGAAGCCGGGCACCCGGTAGGTCGGCTCGCACGCGTCGAACCGGCCGCGGGCCGCCAGTTCCGCGGTCAGGCCGCCGACCAGCGACCGGGCGTCCGGTTCCAGCGCCGCCGTGCGCTCGGCGCGGAACAGCGGGGCCGGCGCCCGCCGGTACACGGTGTGCTCGGGCGGGTCCAGGTGCGGCGGCGGGCGCCGCCCGGAGGCCCGGACCCTGGGGACGACGTTCCGCACGGAGTTGACGAACGGCGCCGGATCGGCCAGCACCCGCCGGACCTCGCGGTGCGCCAGCACGGCCCGGAACCCGCCGAACTCGGTGCCGTGCACGACCGGGGAGGACGCCCGCAGCCGGTGGTAGTGGTCGTGGATCGCGAACAGGTCGTGGTCGCCGAGCGGATCGAGCATCAGGCCCACACTTTTTGCGGCGTGGCAGTGACGGCGGTGGTGGTGCGCGGCAGCAGGCGGCGGCCGATCGTGCAGGCGGCGATCGCGGCCGCGGTCAGCGCGGTCACGTATGCGGCGACCATCCAGCCGCTGCCGGTGGCCTGCACCAGAGCGCTCGCGATGAGCGGGGTGGTGCCGCCGAGGATCGCGTCGCTGGTCTTGAAGCTGAACCCGGCGCCGGTGACGCGGTCGGCGGGGCGGAAGAGCAGCACGTAGATCGGCACCGACGAGATCACCATGCCGTTGACGGCGATCTGGCCGAGCGACAGGGCGACCACGACGAACGCGGGGTTGCCGCTGTCCAGCGCGGCGAACAGTACCCACCCGAGTACCGCCAGCGATGCCGCGCTGATCCGGTAGAGGCGGCCCAGCCCGATCCGGTCGACGCGGGGGAGCAGCAGGATCGCCGCGACCACGGCCAGGATCTGCGCGGTGGTGGAGAAGGTGAGCATGGTGGAGCGGCTGATCCCGGCGTGCGCGACGGCGTAGGACAGCGTGTAGGTGTTGAGCAGGTAGATGCCGGACACGGCGGCGCCGGCGATGAAGAACACCAGCGCCATCTGCCGCCCGTTGCGGCGGATCACCGACGACAGGTTCGGCCGCGCGTGCGTGGCGACCTCACGCCGGAACACCGGCGACTCGTCGACACCGAGCCGGATCCACAGTCCGGCGGCCACCAGCAGGGCGCTGATCAGGAACGGGATCCGCCAGCCCCACGAGACGAACGCCTCATCGGACAGGGCAGCCGACAGCGGCAGGACCGTGAGCGCGGCAAGGATCGACCCGATCGGACCGCCGACGCCGACCGCCCCGCCCCAGAACCCGCGCCGGTGCTCGGGCGCGTGCTCGACGGCCAGCGTGGCGGCCCCGCCCCATTCGCCGCCGACGGCAAGGCCCTGCAGCAGGCGCAGCACGGTGAGCAGGACGGGCGCCGCGACGCCGATGGCCGCGTAGGTGGGCAGCAGCCCGATGCACACGGTCGCCACACCCATCAGCAGCAGCGCGGACATGACCACGGTGCGGCGCCCGAAGCGGTCGCCGATGCGGCCGAAGATCAAGCCGCCCAGCGGTTTCGCGATGAATCCGGCGGCGAACGTGCCGTACGCCGCGAGCGTCCCGGCGGCCGGGCTCAGCGACGGGAAGAAGACCTTGTTGAGCACCAACGCGGACATGGTGCCGTAGATGCCGAAGTCGTAGTTGGCCAGGCAGGCACCCATCGGGCCGGCGAGCAGGGCCCGCGGACCGGCCGGGCGTGCGACGTCAGGGGACACGATGCCTCCACGCTGAGGACGGGGGAGAAGCTCCGTGCCAAAACGCTACAGCCTCTCGAACGAGAGGGCAATAATGCGTGGCCTATTGCTGGCCGAATGGGCCGGCCCAGTCGAGGTCGTCGTCCGGCGGGAACGCCTCCGGCTCCGCGGGTGCGCCACGGGTGATGTCGGTACTCGTGCGGTGGGCGGCCAGTTCGGCCAGATCCGGGGCGTGCGTCGCGACGATCTGCCGGAACCGCTGCTCGGCGACGGGGCCCAGCGCGTCGTAGATGTCCAGGAAGCGCCGTCGCGCGCGAATCCGCGGCCAGTCCACGGGCAGGAGCTCGCCGGGCAGGTCCGGGTCGGCGTCGGGGAAGGTGCGCCACTCGGTCATCAGCCGGGTGCGGCCGGCGAGCGCCTCCGCCGGCCCGGCCTCGCCCGCGGTCACACGCGCGTGCAGGTCGGCGTACCGGGCGAGGAAGTCCAGATAGGACTTCCGCAGCTCGTCCAGGTTCCAGGCCCGGAGCGGGTTCCCGGCCTCGGGTGCGTCCTCGGCGACCTCGGCGCGGGCGACCGTGGCCGTGCCGACACCCAGGGTGCGCAGGACCCGCAGGGCGTCGCCGGTGCGGTCCCACGGCGAGACCCACACGCCGTCGTAGAGCGGGCCGAACCCGAGCCAGCGCAGGCGGCTCCGCAGTGTCCGGCGGTCCTCTCGCTGCGCTTCGGGCACCGAGAACATGGCAAACGTCCAGCGGCCGTCCCACTTCCGGTCCTCGGCGCCGAAGTCGAGCAGGCGGCGGAGGTGGTTGATGATCATCCGATGGGTGCGTTCCGGGACGCCGTAGGCGGTCTTGCGGCCGTTCTTCGAGGTCACGACCAGGTCTCGGGCGGCAGCGCGCTGGATCGCCGCGCGGGCGGCGGACTCGGTCAGGCCGAACTCGCGCAGTAGGTCCACCAGCGCGGCGGAGGGCAGGTGTTCGCGCCGCCAGAACCAGTAGTCGCCGAGCAGGGTGCCCAGCAGGCGCTGCGCGGGTTCGCTCATGACGGAAGTCTAGAGGGCTTCCATTGAGCGACAGTTACCTTGACGGTCGTCTTGCAGATCGTTCATGTTGAGTTTCCCAACGAAGGGAAGGCGTCCTGTGAAACTCATGGGAAAGACTCTGGCGGCCGCGGTGGTGGCCCTGACGCTCACCGCCGCGACGGTGGGACTGGCGTCGGGATCGACGCCGGCGAACCGGTCCGCACTCGAGCGATTCCACTCCGTGGTACGGGAACCCGCCGCGAACACGCGTGACCTCGCCGCCGACTACACGATCTACCGCCCGGCCGGCACCGACGGGAAGCTGCCGGTGGTCGTGATCGGCAACGGCGCGTGCCGTCACCTGAGCAACAACGCCCTGCTCAGCGCGGAAATGCTGGTGGCAGCGCACGGGTTCGTCGTGGTGGCGGTGGGCGCGTTCGACGAGCCCGCGACCGACGAGAACGGCACCCCGGTGCCGGAGGTCCTGACCGACGGCATCACCTGGGCCGAGCGGGAGAACACCCGCAAGGGCAGCGATCTGCGGGGCCACCTGGACCTCGACCGCGTGGCGGTGGCCGGGCACTCGTGCGGCGGGCTGGAGGCGCTGGTCGCGGGTGCGGATCCGCGGGTCAAGTCGGTGGCCTCGCTCAACAGCGGGTTCTTCGCCGACGGGCGGTACGGCTACGGCCGGGAGGAGCTGGCGAAGTTGCACACGCCGGCCCTGTTCCTGGACGGCGGGCCGTCCGATGTGGCCTACGAGAACAGCCGGGCCAACTACGACCTGGCGACCGTCCCCGCCGTGCGCGCGAGCAACCCGGCCGCCGGTCACTCGGGCTTCTGGATCGGCACACGGGACAGCGACGCCGATCCGAGCATGCGCGAGGAAGGCGTCGCGGTGCTGGTGGACTGGCTGGACTTCACCCTCAACGGCAACCGGGCCGCCCGCGACCGGTTCCTCGGCTCGTGCACGCTGTGCACGAGCCGGGGCTGGGAGGTCGCCTCGAAGAACTTCCCGGTCCGATGAGGCGGCTCGCGCGCGCCCTGGTGGCCGCTGCCGTGCTCACCGGTCTGGTTTCCGCACCCGCCGCGGCCGGGCAATCGTCGCAGGTGCGGGGACAGCTGGCCGACGGGACGCCGTACCTGTTCGTCCAGCCGCAGCGGTGGAACGGCACGGTGATCGTCGGCCTGGACTTCGCCGCCGACGGGCTCGCGGATCCGCTCACCGCCCGGCTCGTCGATCGCGGCATCGCCGTCGGCGGCACCACGCGCACCGTGACCGGGTGGAACATCACCCAGGCCATCGACAACCAGGCCGAGGCACTGGCCCGATTCGAGGAGGCGGCCGGTCCCGCCCGCTGGGCGATCGCGTCGGGGCAGTCGATGGGCGGGTTCGTCTCGGCCGGAGCGGCGCAGGTGCATCCGGAGGTGTTCGACGCGGCCGTGCCCTTCTGCGGTGGGCTCGGCGGCGCGGTGGGGCAGTGGAACCAGAAGCTGGACACCGTGTTCGCGCTCAAGACACTGTTGTTCCCGGGCAGCGACCTGCCGGTGACCGGAATCCCGGCCGACGTCGCGGGCGCGCAGCAGGCGTGGATCGACGCGTTGGTCCGGGCCCAGGCGACGCCGGAGGGCCGGGCACGGATCGCGCTCGCGGGGGCGATCGGCCAGCTCCCGGAGTGGGGCCTGGCGCCGGACGGTTCGGAAACGCCGGTGCCGCGCACCGTCCAGGAGCGTCAGGAGGGTACTTACCTCGCGCTGGCGGGCGGCCCGTTGCCCTACGTCGGGCAGGCGATGAGCAGCAGGCGGCAGATCGAGCAGCTGGCCGGTGGGAACCCGTCGTGGAACACCGGCGTGGACTACGCGCGGCAGCTCGGCGGTGATCCCGCGGTACGGGAGCTGTACCGGCGGGCCGGGTTCGATCTGAGTGCGGACCTGGCCCGGCTCGCGGCGGCGCCCCGGATCGCGGCGGACCCGACTGCGGTGGACTACCTGCGCGAGGGCATCGTGTTCGACGGCGCCCTGCGGATCCCGGTGCTCACCGTGAGCGGGACCGGCGATCAGATTTCCACGGTGGCGCAACAGCAGTCCTACGGCGCGGTCGTTCGTTCGGCGGGCCACGCGTCGTTGCTCCGCCAGACCTACGTGGAGACGGCCGGGCACTGCACGTTCACGACCGGCGAGCAGGAGACCGCGCTGGAGGTGATGCTGTCCCGGCTGCGGACCGGGCACTGGCCGTCGACGTCGCCGCGGGTGATGGGCGGGCGCTACCTCCCGTTCACGCCCCCGGTGTTCAACCGCCCCTTCACCGCAGCGGCGTCTCCCGCACGGTGACGATCGCGGCGAAAGCCAGTGCGGCGAGGGGGATCGCGGCGAGGAAGGCCAGCCGGAGGCCGCCGGTATAGGTGAGGTGGACCGACTCGGCCAGCGCGGCGGGGAGCCGGGCGATCTGTTCGGGCGTGCCGAGCAGATCGCCCGGCAGGCCGGACCGCAGCCGGGACGAGATGACCGATCCGAAGGCCGCGACGCCGACCGCGCCGCCGAGGGTGCGGGCGAAGGTCGCCGCCGAACCGGCCACCCCGAGGTCGCCAGTGCCGACCGCGTTCTGCGCCGCCAGCACCAGGACCTGTTGCGTCATCCCGGTTCCCGCGCCCAGTACCGCCATCGCCGCCGCCAGCCACCACAGCGACAGGTGCGGCGTCAGCGGGGCGAGCATCACCAGGCCCGCCACCAGCAGCGCGCACCCGGCGGCGGGAAACACCTCCCACCGGCCCGACGCGACGACCCCTCGTCCCGTCACCACCGACGCCAGGATCATCGTGCCGATCTGCGGCAGCATCAGCAACCCCGCCGCCACGGCGTCGAACCCCCGCACCACCTGCAGGTACTGCGGCAGGTAGATGATCCCGCCGAACATCACCGCCCCGACCAGAAAACTCGCCCCGCACGCGGCGGCGAACGAGGGGATGCGGAACAGCCGGGGCGGCAGGATCGGGTCCGCCGCACGCCGCTCCCGGACTACCGCCGCCACGCCGAGCGCCACCACCGCGGCGCTCAGTGCCGCCGTCCACCAGGACAACCACGGCCACGCGCTGCCGGCCGCGGACAGCAGCAGCACCAGCCCGCCCAGCGCGCCTGCCAGCAACGCGCCGCCCGCGTAGTCCACCGGAGCGCGCGGTGCGGCGGGTACGTGGTGTGGCGCCAGCCGGACCAGCGCGGCGGCGAGCAGCGCGATCGGCACCACGCCGAGGAAACACCAGCGCCAGCCCCACGAGCCGACCACCAGCCCGCCCGCGAGCGGCCCGGCCACCGACGCCACGCCGAACGACATGCCGAACCAGCCGGTGTAGCGCCCGCGATCCCGTGCCGGGACCAGCCCGGCGACCAGCGCGTTGGACAGCGCCAGTACCCCGCCCGCCCCGGCGCCCTGCACGGCACGGCCCGCGATCAACCACCCCATCGCCGAGGCGGTTCCCGCGACGAGCGACCCGGCCACGAACACGCCGATCGCCGCCAGCAGCAACGGCCGCGGCCCGCGACGATCGGCGCCCTTGCCCCACAACGGAGTCGCGGCGGTCATCGCGAGCAGTGCCGCGCTCGCGACCCACGCCACCTGGTCCTGCCCGCCGAGCTCCCCGGCGATGGTGGGCAGCGCGATACCGGCGATGGTGTTGGTCAGGGAGCCGGCGAACAGTGCCACGAGGGCGCCGCTGAGGACGGCGGGCATCGAGAGCGGCTCAGCCACACACTTCCCGATCGAGCCAGTCACCCACCACTGCGCTGATGGCCTCCGGCGAACTCTGCCGCGCGTCGACGTTGTCGGCGTGCAGTTCCAGTACCGGAATGCCCGCCGCGCGCAGGGCGCGGGTCGTGAAGTAGCTGCCGCGGGCATCGTCGGAAACCAGGTGCACCACGCCGTCCACGCCGTGGTGCCGTGCCTCCTTCACGTACCACTCGGCCGACCACGGCGGCGTGTACAACTGGTCGGAGAAGGCCGCGAACCGGGCGGCCAGCGCCCGCAACGGGTCGTCGCCGTAGCGGAGGTAGCCGTCGGCGGCGATGGCGAGGTACATCGACCACACGAACACCGCGCCGTGGCTGTCCTGGAACCGCCGGTAGAAGTCCAGGTCGAACCACAGACCGCGGCCGATCCACATGAGACGGGCACGCTCGTCCGCGCACACCGCGGTGCCGCTTTCGACCCGGGCCGCGACCTCGTCGTGCAGGGCGCGGGCGGCGTCGCGGGCCCATTCGGTGCCGCGGTGCCACTGCGGCACCATGACGCTCGGGATGCTGTCGGTGACCGCGATCGGACAGGGCCGCGCCTTCGCGATCAGGTCCCGGGTGCGCCGGTTCCATTCCTGCTGCTCATTGACCAGAGCCATCACCTCGCCGAACCTGGTCTCGGAGAACACCAGCCCGGTGGTCTGCTCCAGAAACCGGATCAGGCCCTCCAGCTCCCCGGTCATCAGGTCGAGCCGGTCGCTGCCGATCGCCTCCTCCCACCGCCGCGGCATCAGCTCCCACCACCGCGTGGGCACGTCGTTCTCCGCCGCGCTTTCCAGCGGGTAGAAGGTGATGCCGGGCTCGGAGTCCCAGACGTCGAAGATCTTGCGGGACGCGTCGCCGGTGGTTTCGGCGAGCACGATGGACGGTCGGGGCAGCCCGCCCCAGGGCGCGTTCGCCGGATCGTCGTCGAACAGCGAGGCCAGCGAGGTCGAGCTGTACTGCTCGACGTAGTCCGGGTAGCCGCGTTCCCGCAGCAGGGCCAGGTAGTCCTGGGTGCGTCGCTTCGCCGCGACGATCGAGGCCCACCACTGGTTCACCACGTACGGGATGCCCATGGTGCGGAAGATTTCCTGCGGCGCGTCCGCGTTGACCAGCGCCAGCGGCCCGTCGTGGGCGTGCAGTCCGGCGAACCACTGCTTCTGGTACGCGGTGGCCGCGGAGGCCGAGGCGAGTCGGGTCATGACAGTTCCTTGATCGCGGTGCGTGCTTCGGAGGTGAGACCGCCGTAGGGCTGGCGTTCCAGGAGCACCGAGGGCAGGCCGGTCGCCTCGCGTTGCGCGGGGTAGTCCCAGGGTGGTGCGTCGTCGTGCTCGCGGACGTAGGAAATCAGCGCCCCGGCCCGGCATTCGCGCGCGGCTGCCGCGGTGTGGGCGGCACGGGCGCGGATCGAGGCTCGTGGCGCGGACGGCCCGTTGTGCTGGTACCGCTCGGCGAGCGCGAGTTCGGTGGGGGCGCCGACCTTTCGGTGCCACAGCAGGTCGCCCCAGTCGTGGTCCTCGCCGACGATCAGCATCCCCGCCTCCTCCAACGCCGCGTACACCTCGGGACTGTCGTGTCCGCTGCCGGTCAAAAACACCCGCATGCCCGGAACGGGCGGGTGCTCCTCGTCGAGCAGCGACTCCAGCAGTTCTGCCGCCCGCGTGGCGGGCAGTGCCGTCGTCTCGGCCACAGTGGACAGTGCTTTCGTGCCCGAAAGCCCGCCGCGCCTGCGCAGGGCTGCCATCTCGGTCAGCAGCCGTCGCAGCCGGTCGTGTGCCTCGATCGCCGCCGCCAGCCCCTCGTCGCTGATCAGTGAACCCGTCCAGGATTCCAGGGTGGCCCGAAGCTGACGGATCTTCGCCAGCACGTACCGCGTCGTCGTGCGGTGCGGCAGGTGCAGCACGTCGACCAGGTGCACCGGTGGCAGCGCCACCGCCGGATCCACCCGGCGCAGCTCACGCAACGCGTAGAACAGCCGCCCGGACGCCTCGCAGTCGCGCGACACCACCAGCCCGTCCAGGTGCCCGAACTCCCCGGCCAGCAGCCGGGACAGCAGCGACCGCACCGCCGGGTCGAGCCCGCGGCCCAGGTACCGGTCGCCGAGCGTGCGGTCCGCGCCGGGTCGCCCGGACAGCCGCAGCGGCCGCGCACCCGCCGCCGTGATCAGCTCCACCGGCACGTCCGCGCCCACGTACCCGATCACCGGTTCCATCAGATCACCGCGTCGGCGGCCAGCTCCGCGAGCTGTTCGGCGCTGTACCCGAGCCGCTCCCGGTACACCTGGTCGTTGTGCTCGCCCAGACCCGGTGCCGGGCGGTCGAAACCGGTGTGGGCGCCGGAGAACCGGATCGGCACGCCGGTCGCCGACAGGTCCGCGACCACGCCGTGCCTCGGGTGCGCCAGCGGCACCACCTCTTCGCGTTCCCGCACGAGCGGGTCACGCACGGCGTCGCGCGGCTCGCGCACCTCGGCCGCCGGAACCCCGTGCTGGGAAAACGCTTCCACGGCTTCGGCGACCGGTCGCGCCCGGGACCACTCGCGGATCAGCTCGTGCAGCTCGTCGGCGTGCCGGACCCGCTGGTCGCGGTTGTGGAACCGGGTGTCGTCGATCAGGTCCGGCCGCCCGATGGCGCGCAGCACGCCGTGGGCGAAGACGTCGGTCGGCGCGCACAACGCGAGGTGGCCGTCGGCGGCGGGCAGGATCCCGAACGGCGCCAGCCGCGGCACCATCGAACCGGTGCGCTGGGGGAGTCCGACCGCGTCGAAGGCGTCGAACGGCTCGCAGGCGACCAGCGAGGTGAGCGCGCCGAGCATCGACACGTCGACATGCTGACCCTCGCCGGTGTGTTCGGCCTGGAGCAGGGCCGACACCGTCCCGATCACCGCGAACAGCGGCGCCAGCATGTCGCCGACCGGCAGGCCGAACCGCACCGGGCCCTCGTCGGGCTCACCCGCGGTCATCATGACCCCGCTCAGCGCCTGGATGATCGAGTCCATCGCCTTGCCCGAGCCCGGCCCGCCCTGGGCGCCGAACCCGCTGATCGAGGTGTAGATCAGGCGCGGGTTCAGCTCGCGCACGGCGGCGTAGTCGATCCCGAGCCGCTTCGTGACGCCGGGGCTGTAGTTCTCCACGAGCACGTCGGCGTCCCGCACCAGGTCGGCGAACACCGCCTTGGCCCGCGGGTTCTTGAGGTTCAGCGTGACGCTCTGCTTGTTGCGGCCACGCACCAGCATCGACACGGACATGTCGTCCTCGCCGGTGCGGGCCAGCGACAGGCCCTCGCGGCCCAGGTAGGGCGCGTTGTTGCGGGACGAATCGCCACCGGTGGCGGGGTTTTCCACCTTGATGACCGTCGCGCCGAGCCCGGCGAGCAGGAGCGTCGCGTACGGGCCGGCCAGCGCCGTCGTGAGGTCGATGACGGTGCGCCCGGCGAGCGGCTGGTCGGTCATGACGTCCCTTCGATCGTGACACGGGTGCCGTGGGTGGTGAACCGCCCGTTCAGTCCGGCGGTCCGGGTGATCTGTTCGAGGTATTCGGTCACCCGTTCGCCGTCTCCGGTGCCGCCGCAGGGCACCGGCGCGCCGCGCTGGTCGATCCGGCACGGCACGAAGGCGGCCTCGGCGAGCCCGTCCCGGTCGAAGCCGAGCCACGCGATCGCGGTGTTGCGGCTTTCCGGGTGGAACGGGTAGGCGGGCATGTCCGGATCGGGCGCGAACCCGTACAGCTCCTTGCGCCGCTTCGACCACGCCTCCAGCTCCGCGCTGGAGCCGGCGCCCGGCGTGAGGGCGTGGGTGACGGTGACGAAGTTGCCCAGGCCGTGGAAGATCGGCTTGCCGCGGTGGGTTTCGATGCCGCGCATGATGTGCGCGTGGTGGCCGAACACGGCCTCGGCGCCCGCGTCGATCGCCGCGCGGGCGACCGGCTTTTCGTACATCGCGACCACCGCCGGGGTGTGCCCGACGCCCTTGTGCAGCGACACCAGGACGACATCGGCCTGCTCGCGCAGCGCCCGGATGTCGTCGGCCATCGCGTCCAGGCTGTCCGGGTCGGCGAAGGTGTAGATCTTCGGCGGCCCGCCCGGGCTGGCGTGGTCCAGCTCGTAGTGGGTGAGCACGTGGACATAGGCGCAGCCGTGCTTTTTCGACGTGGCCCAGGACTCGCGGGGCCCGACGCAGTTGTAGGAGAGCACGCCGACGCGCATCCCGCCGCGCTCGACGATCGCCGGGGTGCGGGCCTCGTCCAGGTTCGCCCCGGCGCCCGTGGGCAGCAATCCGGCGTCGCGGGAGTGCCGGATGGTGTCGGCGACACCGATGTCACCGGCGTCGCAGATGTGGTTCCCGGCGAGGGTGACGATGTCGAATCCCGCCTCCGCCAGCGCTTTCAGGGCTGCCGGATCCGACGGTGGGGCGGGGACGTCGGTGCTCTGGCTGACGGTCGTCGTCGAGTGCGGCACCTCGACCTGGCCGATCGTCACGTCGGCCGAGCGCAGCAGCTCCGCCGAGGGTGCCAGGTAGGACGCGGGATCGGGTTCGTCGAGGATCAGGTCCCCGACCGAGGCGATCGTGATCACGAAACACTCTCCATCGTCGCGTTGTGGCGGGCCAGGAAGGCGCGCAGCCGGGGCGTCCGCGGGTTGCCGAACAGCTCGGCGGGCGGTCCGGACTCGACGATCCGCCCGGCCTCCATGAACACGCAGCGGTCGGCGACCTCACGGGCGAACGCCATCTCGTGCGTCACCACGATCATCGTCATGCCCTCGGCGGCCAGGTCCCGCATCACGCCGAGCACCTCGCCGACCAGCTCCGGGTCCAATGCGCTGGTCGGCTCGTCGAACAAGGTGATGCGCGGGTGGGTGGCCACCGCCCGCGCGATCGCCACCCGCTGCTGCTGGCCACCGGAGAGCTGACGCGGGTAGTGCGCGGCGCGGTCAGCCAGGCCGACCCGCTCCAGCAGGTCCAGCGCCTCGGCACGGGCTTCGGCGCGGTCCCGCTTGTGCACGCGGACCGGGGCTTCGGTCACGTTGCGCAGGACGGTCATGTGGGGGAGCAGGTTGAACTGCTGGAACACCATGCTCATCCGCCGCCGTTGCGCGGCGACCCGCCGTGCGGTCAGCGGGCGCAGGCCGCCGCCCCGCCGCTCGTAGCCGAGCAGCTCGTCGTCGAGGTAGACCGCGCCGCCGTCGATGCTCTCCAGCTGGTGCACGCAGCGCGCCAGCGTGGACTTGCCCGATCCGGACGGGCCGATGACCACCACCACCTCGCCCTCGTGCACGTCGAGGCTGACGTCGTCGAGCGCGGCGTGGCCGCCGAAGGACTTGCGCACGTTGCGCACGCGCAGAACGGGCTCGGTCATGCGCTGACTCCATGTCCGCGGGAGAAGTGCCGTTCCAGACGGCGCTGGCCGATCGTGAGCACCGTGACCACCGCCAGGTACCACAGGCACGCGACGATCAGCATCGGCACGATCTCGTAGGTGCGGTTGTAGATCACCTGCACCGAGTGCAGCAGGTCGGCCATCGCGATCACCGAGACCAGCGCGGTGCCCTTGAGCACGCTGATGAACTGGCTGCCCGCGGGCGGGATGATCGTGCGCATCGCCTGCGGCAGCACCACGCGCACGAACGTCTGACCCGGGGTCAGCCCCATCGCGCGGGCGGCGTCACGCTGTCCACTGTCGACGGACAGCAGCCCGGCGCGGATGATCTCGGCGAGGTAGGCCGACTCCACCAGCGACAGCCCGATGATCGCCGCGGTCAGCGGGGTGATCACCAGGTTCGCGTCCCAGGAGGCGAACACCGGGCCGAACGGGATGCCGACCGACAACCGGGGCAGCAGGTAGGCCAGGTTGAACCAGAAGATCAGCTGCACCAGGGGCGGAATGCCGCGGAATACCCCGATGTAGACGGTGGCCGCCCAGCGCAGCGGTGCGAAGTCGCTGAGCTGGGCCGCGGCGAGCAGGCCGCCGACGAGCGAGCCGATCGCCATCGCGACCACGGCGAGCAGGACGGTCGTGCCGAGCCCGGCCAGCACGCTCGGGTCGAACAGGTACTCGGCGACGACGTCCCACTGGAAGCGGGAGTTGCCGATCAGGAACCAGGCGAGCTGGGCGACGACGACGGCCAGGACGAGCCCGGCGACCCAGCGCCAGGGCCGCACCCGGCGGCGTGCGTTGGCGACGTCGTCGGGCGGCGCCGCGGTGAGGGTTGTCATGGATTCTCCGTGGTCAGCGGGACGTGGCGACGTTGAGCAGCGGCTTGTCGACCGCGACGTCGGTCAGCCCCCACTTCTGCATGATCTGGCGGTATTCGCCGCTGTCGAACAGGGCCTGGAAGGCGTCACGCAGGACCGGTCCGAGCCCGCTGGTCTTCGGGACGAGCAGCGCGAGGTTGTCGGCGGTGGCGCCCTGTGCCTCGGTCTGGGTGACGTAGGTGTAGGCGTCCTTCTGCGCGGTGGTCACGTCGATGGCCGCGGCCTGCGTCATGCCGGCGGCGTCGGCGCGCCCGGACTGGGCGGCGAGCATCGTCGCGTTGGTGTTGTCCAGGCCGATCGTGGTGGTGGCCGCCCGGCCGCTGCTCGTGCAGTACTGGGAGAGCTTGTTGAGCTGCTCCTCGACGATGCTCGCGGACACGACGGCGACGCGCTTGCCGCACAGGTCGTCGACGTCCTTGATGCCCGCGGTCGAGCCTGCCGGGACGACGTAGGAGGTGCGGGTGGTCATCCAGGTCACCGAGTCGAACTGCTGCTCGCGTTCGGCGGTGGCCTTGACCGGGCCGTTGAACGCCTCGTAGCGGCCGCTGAGCATGCCCTGGAGCGCGGCGGGAAGGTTGCCGACCACCACGGTCTGCGTGCGCACGCCCAGTATCCGGCCCAGTGCGTCCTGGAAGTCCTTGTCGATGCCGGTGACGGAGGTGCCGTCGCTGCCGACCGTCCGGTACGGCGGGTGCGAGTCCCCGGCGAACCTCAGCACGCCGGAATCCTTGATTTGCTGCGGAAGGGCGTCGTGCAGGGCCGGCACGGCGGCGGCCGGCGCGGCGCCCGAGCCGGAGGATGCCTGGCCACAGCCGGTGGCGACGAGGAGCGCGGCCGCGGCGAGCGCGACGACGCGAAGTGTGGGGCGCATGGCGTATCTCCCTGCGTTGGGCCTTGCCAAACGGTGATGTTGTCGAAGTCGTGCACGAGCGTCGCACGAGATGTCGCCTATTTCAAGACCTGTGTCAGACTGGGGCCGTGACCGCGAACGAACCGGGCGCCGCGCTGCCCCGTCCCCAGAACGGCGCCGAGCCGCAACTGCTGCTCACCTCGCTGCTGGGAGACTTCTGGTATTGGCGGGACGAGCAGGTGCCCGCCACGGCGCTGGTCCGGCTGCTGGCCGATTTCGATGTCACCTCCGACGGCGCCCGTGCGGCGATGCGACGCCTGGCGGCCCGGGGTCTGCTCACAGTGTCGCGCAAGGGACGCACCACGGCCTACGGGATTCCGCCCCGCACGTCCGAGGTGATCATCGAGCGCACGCACCGGATGCTCACGTTCGGTTCGACGGCCCCGCGGTGGGACGGGCACTGGACGGTGGTCGCCTTCTCGGTACCGGAGCAGGACCGCGGCCTGCGGACCACGCTCCGCTCACGCCTGCGCGTGCTGCGGTTCGCGGCGCTCTACGACGGAGTGTGGGTGTCGCCGCACGACGTCGGTTCCGCGGCGCTGGAGGTGCTGCGTGACCTGGGCATCCGGACGGCGACCGTGTTCCGCTCGACGGAGGTGCCCGGCGGTTTCGCGGAGGGCAGCCCGGCGTCGGCGTTCGACCTGGAACCGCTCGCGAAGGAGTACCGCGGGTTCGCCGAACGGTACGAGCCGCTCCTGCGCAGCCTCGACAACGGGTTGATCGGGCCGAAACAGGCGATGCGCACGCGCACCGAACTGCGGGTCGACTGGCGCCACTTCCCCGAGACCGATCCCGACCTGCCCGCGGAACTGCTCCCCCCCGGCTGGGACCGGGCGCGGGCGCAGCGGGTGTTCGTGCAGATCTACGACCGGCTGGGCCCGCTGGCCGAGATCCGGTTCCGGCAGATCCTCGGTTCGGTCGCCCCGGAACTGGTCGAGTACGCCTCCCACCACGACTCCGCCACGGTCGCCGAACGTTTCGAGACGCTCGGGGACCGTCGTGCCCACGGCGACACACCGTTCGAGCAGGCAGCGGCGGCACGGCGCATCGCGGAGGCGGCGCGAGGCCGGTAACGTGCTGCCCTCGACCGGCTTCGATGCCCGCCGAGGACGTCGTTCGCCTGCTCGGCCCTCGCCTTCGGCGGCACGTTCGCGGTGAACTGGACTGACGAAGAGCCGACGACGAGGAGGGGACGGCGTGACTCTGCCGGAATGGCTGGTCAAGGAGATCGACGGGGTGGGCGACCACGCCGCGTTCGCGGGGGTCGACGAGCTGCACCGCGGGCTGCACACGCTCGCGGCGGGCTACCGCGAGATCACGACGCTGCAGCGCGTGGGCACGTCCCGGCACGGTGAACCGTTGCTGTGCCTCACGATCGAGGGTGCGCCCGGTGATCCGACCGGGCTGGTGTTCGGCCTGCCGCACCCCAACGAACCCATCGGCGGGCTGACCGCGCTGCACCTGGCGAGCCGCCTGTGCGCCGATCCGGGTCTGCGTACCCGGCTGCGGCACCGGTGGCGCATCATCGCCTGCATCGATCCGGACGGGCTGCGGCTCAACGAGGGCTGGCTGGCCGGGCCGTTCACCCGCGAGCACTACGCGCGCCACTTCTACCGCCCCGCCGGGCCGGACCAGGTCGAATGGACCTTCCCACTGGACTACAAGGATGCCTACTTCGACGCGGCACTACCGGAGACGCAGGCCCTGATGCGCCTGATCGACTCCGACCGGCCCGATCTCGTGTGCTCGCTGCACAACGGCGAACTCGGCGGCGTCTACTACTACCTCAGCCGCGCCGAACCCGCCCTGCACCGGCGGTTACGGGAGGTGCCCGGGCACGTCGGCCTCCCGCTGGACCGGGGCGAGCCGGAGGCGCCCTACATCGTGCGGCTCGACGACGCCGTCTTCCAGGGCTCGTCGATCCGCGGCGCCTACGACTACCTGACCGGCCGGGGCGAGCCGTGGACGAACGCCGCGGGCGACAGCACAGCCTCCTACGCCGGCCGCTACGGCGCGCTGACCCTGGTCACCGAACTGCCGTACTGGACGTCGGAAGCCGCTGACGACGACAGTCCCGCCGGCACCGGTTACGCCTCCGCGCTGGCCGCGCACGCCAACGCGTTGAAGGGGCTTTCGTCGTTGATGGAGGACACGATCGCCGCCGTGCGCGACGACCTGATGGTGCCCGATTCACCGTTCTGGCGCGCCAGCCGCTCGTTCGCCGGAATGATGGCGTCGGCGGCGCGCGGTGCACGCCACCGCAGCACCCTCCCGGACACCGACCGCGAGGCGACGGTCGCCGAGGTGGCGTCGCTGGCGGAGGACACGCACAGTTTCCGGTTGCGGTACGGGGGGATCCTGCTGCGCGCACTCGACGGCGAGGTGGCGGTGGGCAACACCCGTCCGGCGGTGCGGGCGGCGCGGGACCGGGTTGCCTCGCAGCACGCGGAATGGCTGGCGGAGGACCGGTCGATCGGTGATTATCGGACGATTCCCATCCGGCAGTTGGTGGCCACGCAGTACGGGGCGGTGATCGCGGCCGCTGAGCACGTTGCTTCCGCGGTGGCTGGGTAGGGGGCGCTACGCGCGTTTCTGCGCTGCGCGCGGCTGAAAGCGCCGGGCTCGCAAACTCGCCATGGATCGGGGTGCGGGGAGGACTGGGCGGCCTGGTGGGTCGGGTTGCGGTGCCGGGCTGCGGTTGGGTGGGCAAGTGGCGTCCCGGAAGAGCAAACACGCCAACCGGAGCGGCCAACACGCCAACGGGAGCGGCCAAAACGCCGCTCGCGGCGGCGTGTTGGCCGTTCCGGGCGCCGTGTTTGCCGCTCGCGGCGGCAACTTCACGTTCGTCCGGCGCCCGGCAACCGCCTCCTCCCTGAGTCAGGACAAGGAGCAGGTTTGGCTTGGTTGATGGATTCCGTCGATCAATGCGGCTTCGTGGCGGGTTCGGTGTGGATGACGGCGGCGGCGAGCCGGGGTGTGACCTCGCGGAGGCGGTGCTCGACCCGGTGCGCGAGCCGGTGCGCCTGATCGACCGTGAGGGTCTCCTCGACGCGGATGGCGAGGTCCGCGTGGAGGCTGTGGCCGATCCAGCGCATGCGCAGGTTCGCGACGTCGTGCACGCCGGGGACCGCGCGCGCCGCCCGTTCGGCGTTCTCGACGGTCGAGGGCTCGACCCCGTCCATGAGGCGGCGGAAGACCTCCTTCGCCGCGTCGCGCAGGACGAACACGATGGCCACGGTGATCACCAGGCCGATGACCGGATCGGCGGCGGGGAAGCCGAGTGCGACCCCGAGCGCGCCGAGCACGACGGCCAGCGACGTGAACCCGTCGGTGCGGGCGTGCAGGCCGTCCGCGACGAGCGCCGCGGAGCCGATGCGGCGGCCGACCGTGATGCGGTAGCGGGCGACGAGTTCGTTGCCCGCGAAGCCGACGAGCCCGGCGAGCGCGACGACCCACAGGTGCTGCACCGGCCGCGGGTCCAGTAGGCGCCGGACCGCCTCGTATCCGGCGAGGACCGCGGACGCGGCGATGATCAGGACCACGACGACACCGGCGAGGTCCTCGGCACGGCCGAGGCCGTAGGTGTAGCGCCGGGTCGCGGCCCGGCGGCCGAGCAGGAACGCGATCCCGATCGGCAGCGCGGTCAGCGCGTCGGCGAAGTTGTGGATGGTGTCGCCGAGCAGGGCCACCGATCCCGTGACCAGCACCAGGGCGAGCTGGACCAGTGCGGTCGCGAAGAGGGCGGCGAAGGACCAGGTCAGGGCCCGTACGCCGGCGCGGCTGGTTTCGAGGGCGTCGTCCCACCGCTCGGTGGTGTCGTGGCTGTGCGGGGTGAGCGCGTGCCGGAGGCGCCGCCACAGCCGTGGTGCGTGCTCGCCGTCGGTGTGCCCGTGTCCGTGCCCGTGATGGGGCGGTGTCGTCATACTGGCACAGTATCAGCGTATATGCGTATGCACGAAGGTAAGCAGATGATGGGGTAGGGTGCGGTCATGCACGATTCGCTGCCGCAGTTCGACATGCCCGGCGACGAGCAGGTGCACCTGGCCGCCGAGACGTTCCGCCTGCTGGCCGACCCGACGCGGATCAAGGTCCTGTGGGCGTTGCTGCAGGGCGAGTCGTCGGTCGCGTGCCTGGCCGAGCTGGCCGGGGCGACCCCGACGGCGGTGTCCCAGCACCTGGCGAAGCTGCGGCTGGCCGGGCTGGTCAAGGGGCGCCGCGAAGGCACGTTCGTCTTCTACTCCGCGGCCGACGACCACGTACGCGGGCTGTTGGCGCAGGCGCTGCACCACGCCGACCACGTCGACCGCGACATCCCCTCGGTCGACCACGCCGAGGCGCACCGGCCACGGACCTGACGCCCCGCGCCGTCCGGTCGCCCGAACCACGGTGCGGTGCCACACCGGGATCAGCGGTCGAACACGTCCTTCGCCGCGTCCTTGCCCTGCTCGCTCTTGTCTTCGGCCTCCCGCCGGCTGATCGTTACCCCACCGGCGCGGTCACTCCAGCCCGTCGCGGTCGGCCCACTCCAGCAGCGTCTCCAGCGAGTACGCGGTGTCGTCGATGCCGGCGTGCAGATCGCCGAGCTTCGCGAACCGGGCGGGGACCGTCGCGATCGTGCAGTCGCCCGGTTCCACGTCGTCGATCTCGTGCCACGCGACCGGTGTCGAGACCGTCGCCTCGGGAACGCCCCGCACCGAGTACGCGCTCGCGATCGTGTGGTCGCGCGCGTTCTGGTTGTAGTCGACGAACACCATGGCCGGATCGCGGTCCTTGCGCCACCACGTCGTGGTCACGTCACCGGGCGCGCGGCGTTCCACCTCGCGGGCGAACGCCAGCGCGGCCCGCCGTACCTCGGAAAACCCCCATCGCGGCTCGATGCGCACGTAGATGTGCAGGCCGCTGCCGCCGGAGGTCTTGGGCCAGCCGGTGGCGCCCAGCTCGTCCAGGACCTCGTGCGCGACGTGCGCCACCCGCCGCACCGCCGCGAAGTCCGCCCGGGGCCCGGGGTCCAGGTCGATGCGCCATTCGTCGGGCCGCTCGGTGTCGGCGCGGCGCGAGTTCCACGGATGGAACTCCACAGTGGACATCTGCACCGCCCAGATCACGTGCGCGGGTTCGGTCACGCACAGTTCGTCGGCGTGGCGCTGGTAGCGCGGGAAGTGCACGCGCACCGTCTCCAGCCACGGCGGCGCGCCCGCCGGGACGCGCTTCTGGTGCACCTTGTCGCCGGTCACGCCGGACGGGAACCGGTGCAGCATGCACGGCCGCTCCCGCAGCGCGCGCACGATCCCGTCGGCGACGGACAGGTAGTACCGGGCGAGGTCGAGCTTCGTCTCGCCGCGCGCCGGGAAGTAGACCCGTTCCGGATGCGAGATCCGCACGGTGTGGTCCCCGGCCTCCAGCTCCACCGCAGAATCCTTGGCCATGAGGGAGAACCTAGCGCGCCACGCCGGGATCCACCGGTTCCCGCGCGTGCGCGGTCACCCGTCCTGTTCCTTCCGCCGCCGCTCGGCGAGCTGCTGGATCCGGGCGATGGCGTCGGCGCGGCGATCGGTGCTCTGCCCCGGCGCTCGGGCATCGGCGGCAGCGGCCCCGGTTCCTGGTTCGGTCTCACCGGGTTCCCGATCGGGGCCAGGCCACCCTGGTCACGGTGGAACCGCCAGGCGAAAAGCACCCCGTGCGGCGTGCCCGCCTCGTGGGCCTCGGCGAACACCGCCTCCGTCCGGTCCTCGCCGAGCGTCAGGCAGCCGTCCCAGCCCAGCGCGGCGCAGCGGGTCGACGGGTCGGCGGCGCGCAGCTGCTCCCGCGCCAGTGCCACGCTGCCTTCCACGGTGAAGTTGTCCTCGCTGTCGACGCGGACCGTGGCGGTCTTCTCCTCGCTGCTGCCGATCGAAAGGTAGAACGGCGGGAACCCGCTGCTCTCCGCCTTCGCCTGTTCGATCGCGAAGTCGAGTGCGTCGAAGAGCACCGTCGTCGACCTCGTTGCCGAGGTCCGGGACGGGGCCGGTGCTCGGTTCCCTCCGGGTGGCTGCCCGCTCTCGTGCCGGGAAGCCCGGATCCGTAACCTGTTCGGGTGACGACTACGGACGGCCTGACCGTGGACGGTGCCGGCGGGCTCCTCGCGGGGCGGTACCGGCTGCGCAGCCGCCTCGGCGCCGGTGCGATGGGCGTCGTGTGGCTCGCGCAGGACGAGCGGCTCGACCGGCCGGTCGCGGTCAAACAGCTGTGGCCCGGGCCCGCCCAGAGCGCCGAGGCTCGTCAGCGCGTCATGCGCGAGGGGCGGATCGCCGCGCGGCTGCGGCATCCGCACGCGGTCATCGTGCACGACGTCGCCGAGCACAACGGCCAGCCCGTGCTGGTGATGGAGTACGTGCCTTCACGCAGCCTCGCGACGGTGATCGCCGAACAGGGCCCGCTCGCCCCGGCCGCCGTCGCGCGCATCGGCGTGCAGGCCGCGTCGGCGCTGGCCGCCGCGCACGTCGCCGGTATCGTGCACCGCGACGTCAAGCCCGGCAACCTGCTCGTCGGCGAGGACGGCGCGGTCAAGATCGCCGACTTCGGCATCTCCCGCGCCACCGGGGACGTCGCACTCACGCAGGCGGGCGTGGTCGCCGGAACGCCCGCCTACCTGGCCCCGGAGATCGCGCGGGGGCAGGAACCTGCACCGGACTCGGACGTGTTCTCCCTCGGCGCGACCCTCTACGCCGCGGTCGAGGGCGAGCCCCCGTTCGGCGAGGACGAGAACTCCATCGCGTTGCTGCACCGGGTGGCCGCGGGCGAGGTCACGCCGCCGCGCCAGGCGGGCCCGCTGACCCCGGTCCTGATGGCGATGCTGCGGCCCGATCCGGTCCAGCGGCCCGGAACCGTGCAGGTGGTGACCGCGCTCCAGGCGGTGGCCGACGGGCAGCCGGTGCCGCCGCGCGCGCTCAACGCGGCTCGTGCCCGGACCCAGCCGGTGATCACGCCGTCCTCGCCCACGGTGCCGGTCAAGCCCGTCGGCGGGACGCGGATGGACAACCGGCCGGTCGGGGCAACTCCCGTGCGGAAGCGGCGGCGCTTCCTGCTGCCCGCGGCCGGCGCGCTGCTGGCGATCGTGGCGGTCGTCGTGCTGGTGCTGCAGATGTCGCCCGATCCGCCCGCTCCCGCGCAGGCGGCCACTCCGCCCACGGCGATCGACCCGGCGGTGCTGACACGCACCGTGAGCGAGTACTACGCGCTGCTGCCGGACCGGCCGGACAACGCCTGGACCCACCTCGGCCCCCGGATGCAGGCGCAGGGCCTGGACGCCTACCGCACGCGCTGGTCGGGCATCACGGCGTTGACGGTCGCGGCGGCGCCCGCGGCCGTCGGTGACAACACAGTGACGGTCGGCATCTCCTACACCTTCGCCGACGGCCGGGTCGTGACCGAGCCGCACCAGCTGGGGCTGATCCCGTCCGCCCCGTCCCCGCTGATCGACAGCGACACGGTCCTGTCCAGCGAGACCAGCACACCGCCGCCCCCGCCGCCGTCACCCACCCCCGCGACCACCGCGGAGAACAAGCCGGGCGGCGACGACAAGGACGAGGACAAGAAGGACAAGGACGACCGCCCCGGCCCCGGCCCCGGCCACGGGCACGGTCACGGCCACGGACGGGGCGACCGCGACTGACCCACCGCCGCCGTGGGTATGCCGGGTGCATGAGCATTCAGCCACGCAAGGGCACCATCGTCGTCTACACCGACGTCGCCTGCGCCTGGTCGACCGTCGCGATCGCGCGTCTGCTGCGGGCCCGCGACGAGCTGCGGGCGGACGTGCGGCTGGACCACCGGCTGTTCCTGCTCGAAGACGTCAACCGGTTCCCCATCCCGAAAAGGTTCCTGGACTCGGAGATCCCGGTGGTCGGCGCGCTCGAACCGAACCTCGGGTGGGCGCTGTGGCAGCACGACCCGGCGGACTGGCCGGTGACGACGCTGCCCGCCAACGAGGCGGTGCACGCGGCCAAGGAGCAGTCGCCGCAGGCCGCCGAGGAACTGGACCTCGCGCTGCGGATGGCGCTTTTCCGGGACAGCCGGTGCATCGCGCTGCACCACGAAATCCTCGACGTCGCCAGCGAGTGCGAACACGTCGACGCCACCGCGCTGGGCGAGGCGCTCGACGACGGCCGCGCCCGCGCCGCGATGATGCACGACTACCGCGCCAACCGGGATCTCGTGCAGGGCAGCCCGCACCTGTTCTTCGCCGACGGGTCGGACGTGCACAACCCTGGCATCGAACTGCACTGGGTGGGGGAGCAGGGCGCCGGGTTCCCGGTCGTGGACCGGGACGACCCGGACGTGTTCGCGGAGCTGGTGAAACGCGCCGCGGCGGATCACGAGGAGGAGCGATGACCGATCCGGAACGTGAGGACCTCGGCGAGGAGGGCAAGCCCGCGACCGAGGAGGACGAGGGCCTCGGCGAGGAGGACCACTCCCTGCCCGACGACCCCACCCCCACCGGCCCCGGCGACGAGCCCTGAAGACTGTTGCGGCAGTGGCTCGCGTGCCGGTGCGGGTGGCGGCCCCTCCCGCCTGCCCACCACCCTCAACGGAGGCGCTTCGCGCGACCCCGCCGGTTCACACCCGCGGAGGCGTCAGGTGAGGTGCCCGGCCTGGTGCAGGTGGTCGAAGATGAGTTGGTCGACGGGGGATACGCGGTCGCGGTCGGCGTAGGTCAGCCAGATGAGCTCGTCGATCTCGCTGCTGGGCGTCAAGGTGCCTTGGTAGTCGGCGGTGTAGCAGGTCATGCGCACCGTGATCCCGGCGTCGTGGCCGTGTGCCTGGGCTTCGAAGGTGCCCGCGTGCGCCACACTGGCGGGCGCGATGGCGACGGCGAGTTCTTCGTGAATCTCCCGGATGAGAGTCTGGATGTCGGTTTCACCTGGTTCGCGTTTGCCACCGGGGATGTAGTACACGTCCTTACCGTGTGACCGCGTGCTGAGGATCCTGCCACCTTCCAGCCGGATCCACGCGATCTTGTCGATGGCTGTCATGTTTCCTTCCTGACCGGGTGGAGCCGGGTTCGGGGGCGCGGGGTCAGCGGGGGACTGTCGAGCCGCGGGCGACGAGCTTCGCGCGCAGCTGGATGTGCTGTGGGCGCTGGTGGCCGGTGGCGGTGATGCGGGTCAGCAGCTGTCGTCCGGCGCGGGCGCCCAGGTCGTAGGTCGGCTGTTCCACGATCGTGAGTTCCGGGCGCACCAGCGTGGTCCACGGTTCGTCGTCGAAGCCGATCAGGGACACCTCCGCGGGCATGCGCAAGCCGAGGTCCTGCGCGGCGCGGTAGGCGCCGGAGGCCAAAACGTTGTCGGTACACAACACGGCCGTCGGCGGGTCCGCGAGGTCCAGCAGGCGCACCATCGCGTCGTAGGCCGACGAGCGGTCGTAGCGCGCGGAGGCCACCAGCGCCGAATCCACCGCCAGCCCCGCCGCGTCCAGCGCGTTGACATAGCCCCGCAACCGCACGGCGCTCGGGAACAGCCCGCGCCGCCGGTTGCCCGACCGCACCCGCGCCAGCTGGCCGCCCGCCTCGGTGATCACCGCGATCCGCCGGTGCCCCAGCTCCAGCAGGTGCTCCATCGCCTCGGCGGCGGCGTGGTCGTTGTCCACCGTGATGCTGTCCGCGTCCGGCACACCGCTGACCTGCCGGTCGATCAGCACGACCGGCACACCGGCGTCCATCGCGTGCTTGAGGTGCGCCCCCTCGCCGGGGCGGGCGGCGGCGACGATCATGCCGTCGACCCGCTTCTCCGACATCACCGTGACCGCACGCTGCTCGGAGGACAGCTCGCCACCGGTGTTGGCCAGCAGCACCTCGAACCCCGCGGGCGAGGTCACGTCGGTGATGCCCCGCAGCGCGGTCGCGAAGAACGGGTTCGCCACGTCGGTCACCACCACGCCGATGGTGTTCGTGCTGCCGGTGATCATGCTGCGCGCCAGGCTGTTCGGCCGGTACCCCAGTTCGGCGGCCGCGGCGAGCACCCGTTCCCGCGTGCGCTCGCTGACCTGCCCGTACCCGCCGAGCGCGCGCCCCGCGGTCGCCGTCGACACCCCGGCCAGGCGGGCCACGTCGATCAGCGAGGCCCCGTGCGTGGTCACCTGCGCGCCTCCCCAGCGGCGAATCCGGGCGGATGTCTTGACTCACGCTACCACTGCCTGAGAAGGTTCTCATCCAACAGGTACTGAGAAGGTTCTCATTCGCAGCGAGGCTTGGAGCACATGACACTTCGGATCGGCGTCGACACCGGTGGCACCTTCACCGACGTCTGCGCCCTCGACGAGCGGACCGGGCGCCTGTACGTGCGCAAGGTGTCCAGCACTCCGGACGATCCCGGCCGGGCCATCGTGACGGGCGTTTCCCAGTTGCTCGACGAGATCGGCGGACGTGACCTCGGCGAGGTGGGCTACTTCGCGCACGGCACCACGGTCGGCACCAACGCGCTGCTCACCGGCCGCGGCGCCCGGACCGGACTGCTCACCACCGCCGGGTTCCGCGATCTGCTGGAGCTGGGACGCGGCCGCCGTCCCTCGCTTTACGACCTGCAGGCCGACAAGCCCGCCGCGCTGGTGACCCGTGATCTCCGGCTGGAGGTCGACGAGCGGGTCCGCCACGACGGCCGGGTCGAGAAGGCGCTCGACGAGGAGCAGGTCCGCACGCTGGCGCGGCGGTTGCGCGAGCAGGGCGCCGAGGCGGTCGCCGTGTGTTTCCTCTACAGCTTCGTCGATCCCGCGCACGAGCGGACGGCCGAGCGGATCCTCGCCGAGGAGCTGCCGGGGGTGCACCTCTCGGTGTCCTCCGCGGTGCTGCCGGAGTTCCGCGAGTACGAACGGCTGTCCACCGTGGTCGTCAACGCCTACCTCGGGCCGGTGGTCGCCCGCTACCTCGCCCGGCTGCGGACCCGGCTGAGCGAGCTGGGCCTGCGCGCCACCCCGCACGTCACCCAGTCCAACGGCGGCATCATTCCGTTCGAGACCGCCGAGCGGACGCCGTCGCGGATGGTCCTGTCCGGGCCGAGCACCGGTGTCGTCGGTGCCGCCGAGATCGCCCGCGCCGCCGGATACCCGGACATCATCACGTTCGACGTCGGCGGCACGTCCTCGGACGTCTCGCTCGTGCAGGACGGCGTGCCCAAGGCGTCCAACGGCACCGAGATCGACGGCAGGCCGGTGCGCGCCCCGATGCTCGACATCCACACCGTCGGCGCCGGCGGCGGCTCGATCGCCTGGATCGACGCGGGCGGCGCGCTCAAGGTCGGACCGGGCAGCGCCGGTGCCGATCCGGGCCCGGCCTGCTACGGCCGCGGCACCGAACCGACCGTCACCGACGCCAACGTCGTCCTCCAGGTGCTCAACCCGGAGTACCTGCTGGACGGGCAGATGAAGATCGACGCCGCCGCCGCACGCACCGCGGTGTCCACAGTGGCCGGCCCGCTGGGGATGGACCTGCTCGACGCCGCGCAGGGGATCGTGCGGGTCATCACCGCGAACATGGCCCGCGCGATCCGGGTCATCTCGGTGCAGCGCGGCTACGACCCGCGCGACTACGTCCTGGTGCCCTTCGGCGGCGCCGGTCCGCTGCACGCCGTGCGCCTGGCCCGCGAGCTGGGCATGCGCACCGTGCTGGTGCCGGAAACCCCGGGCGCGCAGTGCGCCGCGGGTCTGCTGATGACCGACATCCGCGCCGACTTCCTGCGCACCCGCATCACCCCGCCCGACGAAAACACGGTCGCCGCGGTGTTCGCCGAACTGGAGGCCGACGCGACGGCGTGGCTCGCCGAGGAGAACGTGCCCGCGGAGCGCCGACGCACGGAACGCTTCGCCGAGATGCGCTACGCGGGCCAGAACCACGAGCTGGCGGTCGCGGTTCCGGAAGGCGTGATCACCGCCGGCACGGTCAGCCAGCTGGCCAAGCGGTTCGCCGCCGAGCACGAGCGGATGTACGGCTATTCGGCCGCCGACGACGAGGTGCAGGTCGTCACGTTCCGGCTGCGTGCCATCGGCGAGGTGTCGCGTGCCGAGCTGCATCGAGCCGAGCGCGGCGACGCCGATCCGGCCGTGGCCCGGAAGGCCATCCGCGAGGTGTATCTGCCGGAAAGTGGCGGCTTCACCGCGTGCCCGGTCTACGACCGCAAGCTCCTCGAACCCGGTCACCGCGTCGAGGGCCCGGCGGTGGTCGAGCAGATGGACACCACCACCCTGCTGCTGCCCGGCGACGTGGCCGTCGTCGACGAGCTGCGCAACCTGATCGTGGCGGTGGGCCGGTGACAACGGAAGGGAAGACCATGCAGGACCCCGTGCTGGTCGAGGTGATCGGCTCGGCGCTGTCGTCCATCGTGGAGGAGATGGGCGAGACGCTGGTGCGCGCGGCCTACTCGACCAACATCAAGGAACGCCGCGACTGCACCGCCTCGCTGTTCGACGCGCGCGGCCGGATGCTCGCGCAGGACGAGGGCGGTTCACCGCTGCACCTCGGCTCGCTGATGGGCATCGTCGACGAGATCACGCGCCGCTATCCGGAGGGGACGATCGCCGACGGCGACACGTTCATCGGCAACGACCCGTTCACCGGCGGCGGCTCGCACCTGCCCGACATCGTGCTGGTGTCACCGGTGTTCCTCGAGGGTGAGATCACCGCGTGGGTGGCGAACCTGGCCCATCACGCCGATTTCGGCGACCGCGGCCACGCGCACATCTTCCAGGAGGGCCTGCGGATTCCGCCGGTGCGGCTGATGCGCGGCGGTGAGCTGCAGACCGACCTGTTCGAGCTGATCCTGCTCAACTGCCAGGTCCCGCACGAGCGGCGGGCCGATCTGCGTGCGCAGATCGCCGCGAACCGGCTGGCCGTGACCCGTTACACCGAGCTGGCCCGACGGTACGGGCGGGATACGCTGGTCGCCGCCGCCGAAGCGCTGCTCGACTACACCGAGCGGCGTACGCGCGCGGCGATCGCGAAGGTGCCCGACGGCACGTACACCTTCGCCGACCGCTTCGACTGCCCGGAGCTGGACGACGAACTGGACCTGGCCGTCACCGTGACCGTGCACGGCGACGAGGTCACCTTCGACTTCACCGCCCCACCTCAGGTCCGGGCCAGCGTCAACGTCGTGTGGACCGCGCTCTACGCGGCGGTCTACTACTCGCTCAAGACGCTGGTCGACCCGGACATCATCCCCAACGCGGGACTGCACCGGCCGGTCACGATCGCCGCGCCGCGCGGTTCGGTGCTCAACTGCGTGGAGCCCGCCGCGGTCAACGGCCGCAGCGAAACCTGCCAGCGGGTCGTCGACCTGATCCACGGCGCACTGGCCGGGGCGGTGCCGGAGACCGTGACCGCGGCGAGCAACGGCGCCAACACCGGCGTGCACTTCTCCGGGGTGGACAGCCGGTCCGGCCGCTACTTCGTCTACCTGGAGACGATCGGCGGCGGCTGCGGCGCCCGCCTGGGCAAGGACGGGATGGACGGCGTGCAGGTGCACATGACCAACACCAGCAACCTGCCGGTGGAGGCGCTGGAGACCGAGTACCCGCTGGTGGTCGAGGAGTACGCGCTGATCGACGACTCCGGCGGCGACGGCCGGACGCGCGGCGGCATGGGCATCCGGCGCACGGTGCGCGTCGAGGAGTCCGACGTGCACTTCTGGCTCGACACCTCGCGGCAGAAGTCGCGGCCGTGGGGCCTGTTCGGCGGCGGACCGGGCGCGAGCGCCGGGGTGGAGCTTTCCGAAGGGGCGCAACCGGTCGAGCACGGCTACACGCGCCTGCAGCCGGGCGACCGGGTCTCGATCCTGACCGCGGGCGCGGGCGGGTACGGTCCACCATCCGAACGCGATCCGGAGGACGTCCGCCGTGACGTCGCCGAAGGCCGGATCTCCGCCGAGCGCGCCCGCGCGAACCACGGGGTGGACTCATGATCCGCACCGCCGTGGTCGGATTCGGTGTGTCGGGGCGGATCTTCCACGCCCCGTTCCTCGCCGCCGACGACGCCTACTCACTCGACTTCATCGTGACCGGTAACGCCGATCGTGCCCGGCAGGCGGCCGATGAGTATCCACACGCGACGGTGGTTTCCTCGCCGGAGGCGTTGTTCGAGCGGGCGTCCGCAGTGGATCTCGTGGTCATCGGAACGCCGCCGGTGACGCACGCCGGTCTCGCGGCGACGGCGCTCGATCACGGCCTGCACGTGGTGGTGGACAAGCCGTTCGCGGTGTCCAGCGCGCAGGGCGAGGTGCTGATCGAGCACGCCCGGCGCGTGGGCCGGGTGCTGACCGTGTTCCAGAACCGGCGGTGGGACGGCGACTTCCTGACCCTGCGCAAGCTGATCGACGACGGCGAGCTGGGCGCCGTGCACACCTTCGAATCGCGGTTCGAGTGGTGGAAGCCGCAGGGACCGCGTGACTGGAAGGCCGGGGCGGGCGTCGCCGAGGGCGGCGGAATCCTGTTCGACCTCGGCACCCACCTGATCGACCAGGCATGCCAGGTGTTCGGGCCGGTCGCTGACGTGCACGCCGACGTGCTCCGGCGCGGCGCGGGCGCGGGCGACGACGACACGTTCCTCGTGCTCACCCACGAAAACGGCGTCCGGTCGCGGCTGTTCATGACCGGCCTCGCCGCGCTGCCCGGACCACGGTTCCACGTCCTGGGTGAGAAGGCCGCCTACACGAAACACGGCCTCGACCCGCAGGAGGACGCGCTCAAGAACGGCGCCCGCCCCGGCGACGACGGGTTCGGCCGGGAACAGCCGGAGAACTGGGGAACGCTCGGCGTCCGCGGCGGCACCCGCCGGATCGAGCCGGAACCCGGCGACTACGGCCGGTTCTACCGGCTGCTCGCCACCGCGCTGGACGGCGGCGCGCTCCCGGTGGATCCGCGGGACGCGGTGGACGTTCTTCGCATCATCGAGCGGGCACACGCCCGGAAGGGGGATCTTTCCCGATGACCGCAGGCAAGCACGTCGTCGTGGTGGGCGGGGGCGTCCTCGGCGTCTCCACCGCCACGCACCTGCAGCGTGACGGCGTGGCGGTGACATTGGTGACCGAGGGCGAGCTGGCCGACGGCGCGTCCGGGCGCTCGCTGTCGTGGCTCAACTCGGCCGGATCACGGTCGGCGGCCTACCACACGCTGCGAATGGCCGGGATAGACCGCTACCGCACGCTCTTCGCCGCAGACCCGGCGCGCGAATGGCTCCGCTTCGACGGCGGCCTGCACTGGAGCACCGACCGCGACGCGATGCGGGAACGGCACCGGGCCGAAGTCGCGCACGGCTACGACTCCGAGCTGGTCTCGCGGCACCCGGGACTCGACCCGTCGGCGATTGCCGGGTTCGCCGTGCACAATCCCGGCGAGGGCTGGGTTTCGCTGCCGCACCTGATCGAGCACTTGGTCGCCGAGTTCACCGCGCTGGGCGGCGAGGTCGTCACCGGCGCCGGGCGCGCGAGCGTCACGACGTCCGGGGGAGTGGCGACCGGGGTGACCACCACTGGCGGGCAGCGGTTCGACGCCGATGCGGTCGTGGTGGCCTGCGGCGCCGCGACACCGTCCGTCGTGGCCGCGCTGGGGGTGTCCATTCCGGACTCCTCACCGTTGTCGATGCTCGTGATCACCGAGCCTGCCGCCACCGAGGTCAAGTCCGTGCTCAACACCCCGCGCGTCGCGCTGCGGCCCAACCCCGGCGGCACGTTCGCCCTGGACCACCACTGGTACGAGGACCGGATCACCGAAGCGGCCGACGGCACCTGCACGATCGACGAATCGGTGGTCAAGGAACTGGCCGCGGAGGCGTCCGCCCTGCTCGACGGCGGTGTCACGCTGACCGCCGCGTCGTGGAAGCTCGGCCGCAAACCGGTCCCGGGCGACGGCGAACCCGTGTTCGGCGAACTGTCCGCCGTGCCGCGCTGCTTCGTCGCCTTCACCCACTCCGGCGCCACGCTCGGCCTGATCGCCGGCGAGCTGCTGGCCCGCGAGATCCGCACCGGCGAGTCCTGCCCCATGCTCGAGCCCTTCCGGCCGGACCGCTTCCGGCCCTGACTCCGCGAGGAGACCCGTTGACCGACCACGACACGCGCCGGACGACGCCGTCCGGCGACCTGCGCTCGCGCCGCAAGGTCATCTTCTCCGCCATGCTCGGCAACGTCGTCGAGTACTACGACTTCGGCCTCTACGGCACGCTGGCGGTGATCATTTCCCGGCAGTTCTTCCCGGAGGGTGACGCGACCGCGGCGCTGCTGTCCACCTACGCCGGGGTCGTGCTGTCCTACGCGCTGCGGCCGGTGGCCGCGATCTTCCTCGGACCGCTGGCCGACCTCAGGGGCCGCCGGTTCGTGCTGCTGCTGACGATCGCGGTGATGAGCCTCGGCACCGCGGGCATCGGCCTGCTGCCCACCTACGCGGCGATCGGCATCGCGGCGCCGGTGATCCTGCTGCTCTGCCGGATCCTGCAGGGCATCGGCGCGAGCGTCGAGTACACCACGGCGGCGAACTTCATCTTCGAGCACGAGCGCGGCAACCGGCGCAACTACCTCGCCGGGCTGAGCGTGGCGTCCACTTCGGTCGGTCCGCTGCTCGCGACGCTGGTGGCCTATCTGGTGATCTCCGCGATGCCCGCGCAGGCGTTCAACGACTGGGGCTGGCGGATCCCGTTCCTGCTGGCGATCCCGATGGCGCTGATCGGCATCTACATCCGCCGTCATGTCGAGGAAACACCGCAGTTCAAGGAGATGGCGGAGCTGGCCGAGCGTAGCAAGGTCAAGCAGAAGCCGTTCCGCACCGCCGTGCGGGAGCACTGGGGTGCGATGCTGCGCGCGATCGGCCTGGGCGCCGGTCAGCGCGTCGGGTCGTTCGTCATCCAGGCCTATTTCGTCACCGCGATGGTCAAGGCCGGGTTCGCCGAGAACAACGCGCTGCTCGCGTCGCTGCTGACCTACGCGATCGGTCCGATCCCGGCGATCTGGGGCGGCAAGCTCGCCGACAAGCACGGCGCGCGGATCCCGCTCGTGGTCGGGTACGGCCTGTTCGTCGTGCTGACGGTGCCGACGTTCCTGGCGATCGGCTCGGGGTCGCTGTGGCTGGCGGTGGTCGCGGTGGTGGCGTTCACCTTCATCAACAACTTCGTCGGCGCACCGCTGACCACGGCATACGTGATGAGCTTCCCGGCGGAGGTGCGGGCCAGCGCGTCGGCGCTGAACTACAACGTCGGCACGACCGCGCTGGGGTCGACCGCGGGCCTGATCGCGGTGTGGTTGTTCGACCTGACCGGCACGAACGCCGCGTTCGGCTGGTACATGACGGCGATCTGCGCCATCTCGATCCTGATCGCGTTGTTCGCGATGCCGCACTCGGTCGACGAGCAGCGGCGCAAGTCACTGGCGGAGGCCTGATGGACCGGGAAACGGCCGACGCACTGGCCCGCGGCGCGTCCTACGGTCGGAAGGAGCCGGTCGAAGCCCGCAACGGCATGGTCGTGACCTCGCATCCGCTGGCGGTGCGGACCGGGCTCGACGTCCTGCGCGAGGGCGGGTCCGCGGCGGACGCGGCCCTCGCGGCGGCCGCGACGCAGCTGGTGGCCGAGCCGCACATGACGGCGCTGACCGGTGGCCTGGAAATGCTGTACCGCAACGGCGAAACCGGGGAGTCGAGCTACCTCAACGGCAACGTCGCCGCGCCGCTCGCGCCGTTGCCCGGGTTCACCGGCGCCGATCTGACCACCGGCCGCGGCGTGCCCGTCCCCGGCTGGTGGCCCGCGTTCCGCGCCGCGCACGACCGGTTCGGCAGGCTGCCCCGCGCCCGGTTGCTGCGGGACGGCATCCAGCTGGCGCGCGACGGTTTCGCGGTCAACCCCTACCTGTTCGGCGAGATGTACGCGCACCGGGCGGAGCTGGGCTGTCACGAACAGGGGCGGGAGGCGTTCCTGGCCGGCGGCAGTCTCGTCGCGCCAGGGGAGACACTGCGGCAGGAGCGGGTCGCGCGCACGCTGGAACGGCTGCGGGACGAGGACCTGGACTACTACCTGGGCGGCTTCGCCCGCGCGTTCAGCGCGGAATGCCGCCGCGGCGGCGGGGTCATCACGCCGGAGGACTTCGCCGCCTACCAGGCCCGGTGGCACACCCCGGTGCGCGGCACCTACCGGGACGTGGAAATCGTCGCCTCCGCACCGCCGGACGACGGCGGATGCCAGCTCATCGAGGCGCTGAACCTGCTGGAGCTGACCGATCTGCGGTCGCAGGGCCCGGCGCACTCCTCGGTGGAGACGCTGGAACTGCTCACCCTCGTGCACGACGAGGTCTACCACGCCCCGCCGCGCACGGGCTCGACGGACGTGGAAACGCTGCTGTCCAAGGACTACGCGGCGCGGCGGATGGCCCGGCTCGGCACGGCTCCGCCCGCCACGGCGGTGCCGACACCCGGCACGATCCACATCACGGTCGTGGACGCGCAGCGCAACATCGCGTCGGTGACGCACTCCCACATGGCCTCGCCGTGGGTCAACGGACTGTTCGCGGAGGGCTTCCAGCTCTCCGGCGGCGGTTCGTTCTTCCAGCGCGGCATGCCCTGGCCCGGGGAACGCGCCACCGTGTATCTCGCGCCGAACATCGTGTTGCGCGAGGGTGAGCCGGTCATCGCGTCCGGTTCGCCGTCGGTGTCGCTGGTCGCGTGCGTGCTGCAGAACCTGGTGAACCTGGTCGACTTCGGTCTGTCCATCGAGGAGTCGGTGGCGGCACCGCGGTTCGGGGCGCGGCCGCACGAACCCGCGTCCGGGTGGTTGCCCGGAGTGACGCTGGAGCACGGGTATGCCCCTGATGTCGCAACGGAGTTCCGCCGTCGGTGTGCCGAGCGTGGCCGGTGGTGGCGCGATCTGGGGCCGTGGCATTCACTGACCGGAAACTTCGAGGGCGTGACGTTGTCGGGCGGGATGCTGCGGTCCTGTGCGGACCCGCGGCGCAACGGGGCTGCGGAGGGGTACTGACGCGTCTTTCGGCTACGTGGCGCAACGCTGTGGTCGCGACGCAGCAACTTCGCGGCGTGCGGGGGGCTTCCGGGTTTGGTCGATCATGGCGGCGGGTACCGCTGGCCGGTCCCCATCGGAACAGGACGGGTGCTCCTCGCTGTCCTGCCGTCAGAAAGAGTTGCCATGATCGTTCTCGGTGTCATCCTGCTCATCGTCGGTCTGGTGACCGGCATCTCGATCATCTGGACGATCGGGATCGTGCTCCTGGTCGTCGGTGCGGCACTGGCGATCCTCGGCGGCACCGGCCGCAAGGTCGGTGGCCGCGCGCACTGGTTCTGATCCGGGCCGCGGAGTGCCGGCCCGCGCACGAGCCGGCACTCCGCGGTGGCGCGCTGCCGCTCCGGGTTCAGGCGAGCAGGTGGTCCAGCCCCGCGGCGACGAGCGTCACCCGCGACGCGTGGCTCACCGGTCGCACCCGCAGCGCCAGCTGTTCCGCGGCACGCGCCAGTGCCGCCGCGCCCGCCACCGACAGGAAGTCCACCGCGGACAGATCCACCTCGACCGCCCGCGGCGCCAGCCCGGCGGCGTCCGCGAGCGCCTCGGCCAGCGACGGAGCCGTCAGCAGGTCCACCTCCCCGGCTACCGCCACCGTCACCACACCGTCCAGCTCCGCCACCCGGACGTCGACCATCGGCCTCCCGGAGTCCGTCACGCCGGTCACCACCTCCCCGCCCAGTCTGAACAGGGTTCAACCGCGGAGGCAGGACCTCGGGTGCGAATTCACCGGAAGTAGTGACGACCGGGTGGTTTGGGACCCGGACGGCGTGACAGACAGCGACGACGGGTCAGCTCCACAGGCTGAGCAGCGTCTCCCCGGTGAGCAGGTCCGCGGGTGGGCCCGCGGCGAGGACCCGCCCCTCCCGCAGCAGCACGCAGTGATCGGCCCGTTGCGCCTCGGGCAGGTCGTGCGTGGCCTGGACCACGGTCATCCCCTCCTCCGCCATCGCGCGCAGAGCCCGGGACACGGCCTCGCGACCGGGCACGTCCAGTGACGCGGTCGGCTCGTCGAGCAGGAGCAGGTGTGCCTCCCGTGCGAGCGCCTGCGCCAGGAGCGCACGCTGCCGCTGCCCGCCCGACAACGCGGACAGCCGTCGTCCCGACAACGCGGTGAGGTCGGTCGCTGCCAGCGCGTCGTCGACCGCCGTCCGGTCGTGCCGGGTCAGCCGTTGCCACGGGCGCCGCACGGGCCAGCGGCCCATCTCGACCGTCTCGCGCACCGTGATCGGCAGCAGTGGCGGCACCGCGTCGTGCTGCACGACCAGCGCCGGTGGCCCGGCGGGACGCGTGACGGTTCCCCCGCTCTGACGCAGGATTCCCGCCAGGACACCGAGCAAAGTGGATTTCCCGGAGCCGTTCGCGCCCACCACCGCGGTGACCGCGCCCGCGGGAAAGGACACCGAGACGTCGTGCAGGACGGTGCGCCGCGCGTACCCGGCCGAGACGCCCTCCAGTGTGGCGCCGGCCCGGATTGTGCTGTGCGTCATGACGCCTCCTGTTTGTAACGAAAATCGTTTTCACTATAGGGTGACCACCGTGGAGTGGTTGATCGACCCGTTCGAGGTCTCTTTCGTTCAGCGGGCACTGTGGGGCGGCATTCTCGTCGCGGGCGTCTGTGCGCTCGCCGGGACGTGGGTCGTGTTGCGGGGCATGGCTTTCCTCGGCGACGCGATGTCGCACGGCATGCTGCCGGGGGTGGCGCTCGCGTCGCTGCTCGGCGGCAGTCCGGTACTCGGCGCGGCCCTGGCCGCCGGGACCATGGCGGCCGGGGTCAGCGCGTTCGGCCGGTCGGGGCGGCTGTCCCAGGACACCGGGATCGGCCTGCTGTTCGTCGGCATGCTGTCGCTCGGGGTGATCATCGTGTCCCGGTCGCAGTCGTTCGCGGTGGACCTGACCGGGTTCCTCTTCGGTGACGTCCTCGCCGTCCGCGAGCGCGACCTCGTCTTCCTCGCCGTCGCGCTGGTGGTGGCCGTGGTGGTGTCGGTCCTGGGACACCGCTCGTTCGTCGCGCTGACCTTCGACGAACGCACCGCACACACCCTCGGCCTCCGGCCGCGCCGGGCCCGCATCGTGTTGATGGGCCTGGTCACGCTGGCGATCGTGGCGTCCTTCCACGTCGTCGGCACGCTGCTGGTGTTCGGCCTGCTCATCGCCCCGCCGGCGGCCGCGTTGTTCTGGGCGCGACGGGTTCCGGTCGTGATGCTCGGTGCGGCGGCGCTCGGCGCGTTCGCGACGGTCACCGGGCTGCTCATCTCGTGGCACTGGGGGACCGCCGCCGGGGCGACCATCGCCGCGGTGGCCGTGGCCCTGTTCGGGATTTCCGCTCTCGCCGCGCGCGTGCGCAAGAGCCGCCTCCTCGCCGCGCTCGTGGTGCTGCCGCTGGCCGCTTGCGGCACGGAAGCCCCGGCGCCACCTGCCGCGCCACCGCACGGCTACGTCGAGGGTGCCGAGGAAACCGCCGAGCCGCAGCCGCGTCTCGTGTTCGCGGACGCCGACGGCGAGGTGCGGGTGCTCGACCTCATCACGGAGGAGACGACGAGCGCCGGGCGCGTGCCGGGCATCGACCACGTCACCACCGACGGGCGGTTCGCCTACCTCTCCTCCGGCGGCACCGTGCACGTCGTGGACAGCGGCGCGTGGACGGTCGACCACGGCGACCATGTGCACTACTACCGCACCGGACCCAAGGCTGTGGGCGAACTTCCCGGCGGCCCGGCTCTCGGTGCCGACAGTGACAGCGCGGTGACCGCCGTGGTGTCACAGGGGCACACCGCGCTGGCCGACCGTCCCGCGCTGGAAAAAGGCACGCTCACCGCGGGCGAACCGGTCACCGGTGTCGCGGTGCCGCTGGGGGAGCGGCTGGTGGTCGCCGACGGGAAGATGGAGGTGCGTACCCGCGAAGGGGCCACGGAGTCCGTCCTCCCCGCCGAATGCGCCGATCCGCGCGGCACGGCGAGCACCCGCCGCGGGATCGTGTTCGGTTGCGCCGACGGCGCGGTCGTGGTGTCCGAAAAGGATGGTACGTTCACCGCCGAGAAGGTTCCGTATCCGGAAGCGGTTTCTGCCGAGGAACGAGCGGACGAGTTCCACCACCGTCCGGGCAGCACCACTCTCGCCGCCCGCGCGGGCGACCGTGGCGTGTGGACATTCGACGTGACCGCGAAGACGTGGCAGCTGTTCGAGACGGGCCCGGTGGAGGCGGTCAACGCGGTCGGCTCCGGTGGGTCCGTGCTGACCCTGACCGCGGACGGCGTGCTGCACGCGCTGGATCCCGCGACGGGCGCCGAAACCGCGAACCGGGCGCTGATCACCGGGCCGGTGGACCCCGGCGCCGAAATCCAGGTCGACACGAGCCGTGCCTACGTCAACGACGCCGCCGCGCGGATCGTGCACGAGGTCGACTACGCCGACAGCCTGCGGGTGGCGCGGACCCTCGCGGTCGAGGTCGCGCCGGTGCACGTCGTGGAGACCGGCCGATGAGCCGCCTGGTGGCCGCGGTGCTGGCGGCCGTGCTGGTGCTCACGGGTTGCGCCGGGACGAGCGATCGTGCCGGGGTCGTCGTCACGACCAACATCCTCGGTGACGTCACCCGCGCCGTCGTCGGCGACCAGGCCGAGGTGACCGTGCTGATGCAAGCCGGGGCCGACCCGCACTCGTTCGGGCTCTCCGCGCAGGAAGCCGCGCTGATGGAGGACGCCGCCCTGCTCGTCCACAACGGACTCGGCCTGGAGGAGGGCGTGGCGCGCAACGTCGAGACGGCCACGCACGCCGGGGTGCCGACGATCGCGGCGGGCGAGGCCGCCGGCCCGATGACCTACGTGGCCGGCGACGCGGCCGGACAGCCGGACCCGCACTTCTGGACGGATCCGGCCCGGATGCGCCGGGCCGTCGAGGCGATCACCGAGCGGGTCGTCGCCGACGTGCCCGGGGTGGACGCGGGCGTCGTGCGGGCCAACGCGGACGGCTACCTCGCCGAACTCGACGCGCTCGACACCTGGATGACGCAGCGGTTCGCCGAACTCCCGGCGGAGCGGCGCAAGCTCGTCACCAACCACCACGTCTTCGGCTACTTCGCCGCCCGCTACGGCTTCGAGGTCGTCGGCGCGGTCGTGCCCAGCGGCACCACGCTCGCCTCGCCCAGCCCATCGGACCTCGCCTCGCTGGCGGGTGCGATCCGCGACGCCGGGGTGAACGCCATCTTCGCCGATTCGTCGCAGCCCGGCCGGCTCGCGCGGGTGCTGGCCGAGCAGGCCGGGGTCCAGGTGCGGGTGATCCCGCTGTTCTCCGAGTCGCTGACCGCGCCGGGCGGGGGAGCGGCGACCTACCTCGACCTGATGCGGTCCAACACCGACGCGATCGTCTCCGGACTCACCGAAAACCGATGAGAAAGTTGAGTGTCCCCATGCGAAAAGCACCGTTGGTGCTGTCCACAGTAGCCTGCTCGGTTGCCGTCCTGACCGGCTGTGCCACGAGCGAACCCGCCGCCGCCGAAGTCGCCAACCCGGTGGTGGTGACCTACGACGGCGGATTCCTCGTCCTCGACGGCGGCACCCTCGAACAGAAGGCGGATCTGCCGCTCGCCGGCTTCAACCGCGTCAACCCGGCCGGCGACGAGCGGCACGTCATGGTGTCCACCGCCGAGGGTTTCCAGGCGCTGGACGCGGTGTCGGCGGAACTGACCGACATCAAGTTCCCCGGCTCGAAACCCGGTCACGTGGTGCGGCACGCCGGCCGGACCGTGCTGTTCTCCGATGGCACCGGCGAGGTCGTCTCGTTCGACCCGGCCGAACTGGACGGCGGGCAGCCCGCGACCGAGACCTACCGCTCGGCCGAACCGCACCACGGCGTCGCCATCGAACTGTCCGACGGCCGCATGGTGGTGACACTGGGCAACGAGGACGAGCGGCGCGGCGTCGCCGTCCTCGACGACGCCCGCACCGAGATCACCCGCAGTGAGGACTGCCCCGGCGTGCACGGTGAGGCGACCGCGGCCGGGGAAGCGGTGGTGATCGGCTGCGAGAACGGCGCGCTCGTCTACCGCGACGGCACGATCACGAAGGTCGCCAGCCCGACGGAATACGGTCGGATCGGCAACCAGGCCGGTTCGGACGCCTCACCGGTCGTGCTGGGCGACTACAAGCAGGACGAGGACGCCGAACTCGAACGCCCCCGGCAGGTCTCGCTCATCGACACCACGACCGGCACGATGCGGCTGGTCGACCTCGGCACCAGCTACACGTTCCGCTCACTGGCGCGCGGTCCGCAGGGCGAGGCGCTGGTGCTCGGCACCGACGGCGCGATCCGCGTGATCGACCCGGCCACCGCGCAGATCACCCGCACCATCCCGGTGACCGCCGCCTGGGAGGAGCCGCTGGAGTGGCAGCAGCCCCGCCCGGCGATCTTCGTGCGGGGCGCGGACGTCTACGTGACCGACCCCGCCACTCGGCAGATCCACCTGCTCGACCTCGCGACCGGGCAGAAGCGGAACAGCGTGACGCTGCCGCAGGAGCCCAACGAGCTGAGCGGCGTCGTCGCGCACTGACCCGGCGCCCCGGCGGTCTACAGAGGACCGTTCAGTGCCAGGTCCGCGGTCGTGGCCTTCGCCGCGACCGCGGTCACCTGGGGGCCGCTGGTGAGGGTCGTCAGCGTGTACTCCCCGGCGGTGAGCCGCTCGAAGGTGTACCGGCCGTCCGGCCCCGTGACCGCCTTCGCCACCGCGTGGCCCGCCGCGTCCCGCAGTTCCAGGGCCAGCCCGGCGACCGGGCGGCCGCCCGCGGTGATCGTCCCGGCCAGCGTGCTGTGCGTGTCCAGGACCAGGTCGACCTCGTGTGCGCGGCCGCCGCCCAGCGGCACGACCGCGGCCGCCGGATCCGCCCCTGGCGCGGCGGCGACCAGCGTGATCTCGGGTGCGTCGAGACCGGTGATCCGGTAGCTGCCGTCCGGATCGGACACCGTGCTGGCGATGACCTCGCCCGAGGGACCCACCGCGGTCACGGCGGCCGTCGCGATCGGCTGACCACTGTGGCGGTCGCGGACCAGGCCGTGCACGCTGGTGGCCGGTTCCAGGGTCACCTCGGTCGGCGTCCCCGGCTCGGCACCGAGCGTGATCGCCGTCGCGGACGGCTGGAAGCCCGCCTTCGACACGATCAGGACGTAGTGGCCCGGCACCAGCCCGGTGAAGGCGAACCCGCCGTCGTCGCCGGTCCGGGCGCGCGAGACCTGCGCGCCGATCCGGTCGGTCAGCGTGAGGGTCACGCCGGGCAGCGGGCGGCGGGCGCTGCCGACCCGTCCGGTCAGCGTCACCTCGGCGGTCGTGTCGCGGTAGCCGGTCACGCGAGCTCCTTCCGCGCAGTCAGGTCGATGTCGTGCCGCCGGGTGCGGCCGGCGTCGAGGACCACCGTCTCGCGCACCGCCGGGTGCTCGACGGCCACCACGGTCAGCGGTTCGGCGGGCAGGTCCGCGAGCGTGTAGCGGCCGTCGGCACCGGCCGCGGTGCTCGCGGCGACACTGCCGTCGGCGCGGTGGGCCGTGACGGTCACCAGCGCCGGGTCACTGCTCGCGCCGCGGACGGTGCCGCCCACGGTCCGGCCGGTCACCGGCGCCTGCGCGGCCCGCTTGCGCTGCGCGGGCAGGAACGCGGCGACCACGAGTGCGGCGAGCGCGGCGCATCCGGCGACGGCCAGCACCACGCGGAACCCGTCCTGCGAGGGCAGGCTGACCGGTCCGAGCGTGACGGTCATCTGCGCGAGCACCACACCCGCGACGGCGCTGGAGGTCGACGTGCCGATCGAGCGCATCAGCATGTTGAGGCTGTTGGCCGCGGCGGTCTCCGACACCGGGACGGCGCCCATGATCAGGGCGGGCAGCGCCCCGTAGGCGAGCCCGATCCCGGCGCCGATGACGAGCGCGCCGATCACGAGCTGCCAGACCTCGCCCATCAGCAGGATGCTCAGTCCGTAGCCGACGGCGACCACGATCGCGCCCAGCATCAGCGTGATCTTCGGGCCGCGGGTCCGGGTGACGCGCGCGGACACCGGCGCGGTCGCCATCATGATCAGACCGGACGGCGCCATCACGAGGCCCGCGACGAGCATGCTCTGGCCGAGCCCGTAGCCGGTCGCGGCGGGCAGCTGGAGCAGCTGCGGGAACACCAGCGACGTCGCGAACATCGCGAACCCGAACACCACCGAGGCGATGTTGGTGAGCAGCACCTGCCGGCGGGCGGTGGTGCGCAGGTCGACCAGCGGCTGCTTCGCGCGCAGCTCCCACCAGCCCCACAACAGCAGCACCACGACCGCGGCGGCGAACAGTCCCAGCGTCAGCGGGTCGCCCCAGCCCCAGTCGGCGCCCTTGGAAATCGCGAGCAGCAGGCACACCAGCGCGACCGAGAGCCCCACCGCGCCCGGCACGTCGAACCGCCCGCCTGCGCGCACCCGCGATTCCGGGACGATCAGTGCGACCAGCACGAGCGCGACCGCGCCGAGTCCGGCCGCGGTCCAGAACAGCGCGTGCCAGTCGGCGTTCTCCGCGATCAGCGCGGCCGCGGGCAGGCCGAGCGCGCCGCCGACGCCGAGCGAGGCGCTCATCAACGCCGTGGCCGAGCCGAGCCGTTCCGGCGGCAGCTCGTCGCGCATGATGCTGATGCCCAGCGGGATCACCGCGGCCGACAGGCCCTGCAGGGTCCGGCCGATGATCATCGGGACGAGACTGCCGGACAGACCACAGGTCACCGAGCCCGCGACCAGCAGGACCGCGCTGAACAGCAGCATGCGGCGCTTGCCGTACATGTCGCCGAGGCGCCCGACGGTCGGGGTGGCGACCGCGCCCGCGAGCAGGGTCGCCGTGATGGCCCACGCGGCGTCGGCCGACGACGCATCGAGCAGCCGCGGCAGTTCGGGGACCAGCGGGATGATCAGGGTCTGCATCAGCGAGACCACGATGCCGGTGAACGCGAGCACGGCGACCACGCCGCCGGGCTTGACCGCGCCGGTGGCCGGGGTGCCGGCGTGGCGGGCAGGGGCAGAGGACATTGCCGGAGCCTCCGGGGAGTTTAAATCAACTGATTGACTGAGCATAGCAGACCGGGTTAGGGTCGGATGGGGTCAGCGGTAAACTGGCTGGTGATTTCCTGTGGGCCCGCCCGGCCTGCCTGAGCCTGGTTGCGGTGGTGGCATGACGACGAGGACGACCCGGTCCGGCCGGGTCACGGCCACCCGCGAGGTCATCCTGTCGACCGCCGAACGGCTGTTCGCCGAGCACGGTGTCTACGCGGTGTCGAACCGGCAGATCAGCGAGGCCGCGGGCCAGGGCAACACGGCCGCGGTGGGCTACCACTTCGGCACGAAGGCCGATCTGGTGCGTGCGATCATCCGCAAGCACACGGTGGAGATCGACCGGATCCGGGATCGCATCATCGCGGAGATGGGCGACTCGGACGATCCGCGTGACTGGGTGGCGTGCATGGTGCGCCCGACGACGGAACACCTTGCCACGCTGGGGAATCCGACGTGGTTCGCGCGCTTCGGGGCGCAGATCATGACCGATCCGGCGTTGCGCGGCGTCATGGCCGAGGAGTCGATGTCGTCGCCGTCGCTGGTGCGCACGGTCGAAGGTCTCAAGCGGTGCCTGCCGCAACTCCCGCCCGAGGTCCGCGCCGAACGCAACGACATGACGCGTCAGCTGATGGTCCACATGAACGCCGAACGAGAACGCCTCCTGGCCGACGGCCTCCCCACGGCACGGACAACATGGCAGGACGCGGCGGCCGGTCTCGTCGACGCGATCGTCGGCCTCTGGCGCGCCCCCGTCACCGGTTCCTGAGTTTCACTGTCCTCAGTGGACAGAAGACGCGGCCCGCCCGCACCGCAAGCCGAGAACCCACCTCCCCGAGCGCCAACACACCGCCCGGAGCGGCCAACACACCGCCCGGAGCGGCCAACACGGCGCCCGGAGCGGCCAACACGGCGCTCGGAGCGGCCAACACACCCGTGTTGGCCGCTCCCGTCGGCGTGTTGGCCCTTCCGGGCAGCGTGTTGGCCGTTCCCGCTGCCGTGTTGGCCCTTCCGGAACGCCACCCGGCAACGCAAGCCGAAACCGAACGCCCCAGATCTCCCCCGTCCCTCCTCAAAAGCCGCCGTTGGTCGGCGACCGAAACCCTCCAAAGCGGAGGGGCGGGGGCGGTCGGAACCTGAGGTGACCGACTACTGAGCGACGGCGTGCCCAGCGGCCAGCGCCGGAGGCGCTTCCCCGTCAGCCGAAGGCGGCGTGGGTCAAAGATCAAGAGCGTCCTCGCTGGACGGGCGGGCGACGGGATGACCACCCGGCTTCGGGGGTTGCGACAGCACGCTGGTGCTCGCCCAGAGCATCGCACTTGGCGCTGTACCAACTAGTATGTACAGTACGGTCATGGAGATTTCCCAAGCCACCCGCCTCGACGCGCCCGCCGCCTGGTTCACCGGGACCGCAGAGATCACCGCCGTCCCCGGTCCGCCCACTCGCCTGACGGTCTTCCACGTGCGCTTCGAACCGGGCGCCCGCACGGCCTGGCATCGGCATCCGCACGGGCAGCTGATCTACGTCACCGAGGGCGAGGGGCTGATCCAGCGGCGCGGCGAACCAGCCGAGAAGATCCGGGAAGGGGACTCGGTGTGGACCGGGCCGGGGGAGTGGCACTGGCACGGCGCGGCACCCGGCACGGGCATGACGCACGTGACGTTGCAGGAAACCGATGAGGACGGGCACGCCGCGTACTGGGGTGAGCAGGTTCGCGACGAGTATCCGGAGGTCTGAACCGGTGTATGCGATGCAGTATGAAGTGACCTTGCCCGCCGACTACGACATGAGCATCATCCGGCACCGCGTGGCCACGCGCGGGCATCTCCTGGACGAGTTTCCGGGGCTCGGGCTCAAGGCTTACCTGATCCGGGAACGCGGAGTGGCGGGGTCACCGGTCAACCAGTATGCGCCGTTCTACCTGTGGCGCGACACCGGCGGCATGGGCCGGTTCCTGGTCGGTGGCGGCGGTTTCCACGGCATCGTCGACGACTTCGGGCGGCCCCCGGTCCGGCACTGGACGGGCATCGCCACCGAACGCGGCCCGGCGGGTCACGCCCGTGCGGCGAGCCGTGAGACGACGCCGTTCACGGAACTCGGTGACGCCGTGGCGGAACTCGCGGAACTCGCGCGGCGGGACGATGTGCACACGGCGGCCCTGGCCTTCGACCCGCACCACTGGGAACTCGTGCGGTTCGTGCTGTGGGCGGATGAAGGGCCAGGGCGCTACCAGGTGCTCCACCTGTCGTCGCCGGAGCTGGACGAGATCCCGCGTGGACGGCTGTGGTGAACCTCAGCTCCGCGCCGGCGGCGTGCCGTGCGTGTGGAACGATTCGATGGTCTTGAGGCCCCACGCCTGGCCCCTGGCGCGCTCGGCCTCGGTCCAGGTGACCGGTTCCCAGTCCGGCGCGAAGATCAGCCGCGCCGTCGGGTTGCACAGCTCGATCCGGTTACCGCCGGGCTCGTACACGTAGAGGAAGAACGTCTGCTGGATAGCGTGCTTGTGCGGGCCCGTTTCGATGAACACACCCTTGTCCAGCGCGATGTCCGCCGCGCGCAGGATGTCCTCGCGGGTGTCGGTGGCGAACGCGATGTGGTGCAGGCGCCCGGAGTTGCGTGTCCAGTCGTTGGTGTAGACCAGATCGTAGGATTTCTGCGCGAAGTTCGTCCACTGCCCGGAAATCACGCCGGTGTCGAGCTGGATCTGCTCCGTCACCCGGCCACCGAGGGCGTCGCAGACGAAACCGCCGTTCGACGCCGCGTCCTGGGCCAGGTAGTTGACGTGGTCCAGGCGCCGCACGCAGACACCCCGCGCGGGGTACGCCTGGGCCTGGTTCTTCAACGACGGCCGCAGGTGGTCGGGCGGGGCGTACCGCTCGGTCTCCCAGTAGATCTCCATCTCGTGCCCGTCCGGATCGCGGAACAGGTACGTCGGCCCGATCCCGGTGTCCCCGTCGACCCAGCCGATGCCCAGCCCGCGCTCCTCGATGGCGGCCGCCCGCCGCTTGAGGGCCGCCTCGCTGGACGCGCGCATCGCCGTGCGGCCCACGCCGGAGGTCTTCGCGGCGGTGAGCTTGACGCTGTGGTGCTCGTAGTCGTCCCAGGTGCGCAGGTAGACGGAATCACCCTGCGAGCCGTTCTCGGTCAGGCCCAGCACGTTCACGAAGAAGTCCAGGCTCTTCTCCGGCTCCGGCGTGCGCAGTTCGACGTGGCCGAGGTGGGCGATCTCGTGCCGGGGAGAGGGGGCGGGCATCGGTGCCTCCCAGGTTCTCAGGGGCGGGGGAAAGTGGTGCCGTCGAACAACTTCCGCGCGGTGCGGATGATGGTCGAGCGCAACACGCGCGGACCGGGGCCGAGGTCGACACCGACCTCGAGCGCGCCCGTCGGGTGCTCCACCCCGACCGGCTCACCGGGCGCGGGCGCGGCGAACAGCTCGTGACCGGCGGCGCCGTCCAGCATCAGCGCGGTCACCACGCTCACCGCGCCCAGCACGCCGATCGACGGGTGCGGTTTCAGCGGGATGAACGTGCGCGTGCTGATCGCGCCGCCCTCACGCGGCGCGGCCACCAGTGTCGTCTTCGGCACGGACGCCGCGCTGACATCGCCGAGCCCCATCAGCTTCCCGGCCTTCAGACGCAACGACTGGATCTTTTCGGCCAGCTCACGGTTCCCGGCCAGCTCGCCCACCGGCTCGTACCCGGTGAGGCCGAAATCGGCCGCGCGTGCCACGACGACGGGCATGCCGTTGTCCACACAGGTCACCGGAACGCCGTCGATCTCGTCGACCACGTTGCCGGTCGGCAGCAGGCTCCCGCACACCGACCCCTCGGTCCCGGTGAACTCCAGCTCGACCGTGCCCGCGGTGCCCGGCACGCCGGAAATCGCGGTGCCGCCGTCGTAGCGGACCACACCACCGGGCGTGGCGAAGGTCGACACCGCGATCGAGCCGGTGTTGACCATCTTCACGCGCACGCTCGTGGACTCCGGGCCCGCGGGCACCAGACCGCGCTCGACGGCGAACTGCCCGACACCGGCGAGCAGGTTGCCGCAGGTCTGCCGGTCCGAGACGGTCGCCTCCTCGACCCCGATCTGCAGGAACAGGTAGTCCACGTCGGAGTCGCCGCCACCGGCGGGGGAGACGATCGCGACCTTGCTGGTGACCGGTTGCGCGCCGCCCAGTCCGTCGATCTGACGCGCATCGGGCGTGCCCATGACGCGCAGCAACAGGTCGTCGCGTTCGGCGGGATCCGAGGGCAGGTCTTCGGCCAGGAAGTAGGCGCCCTTCGAGGTGCCGCCGCGCAGGAGCATGCAGCGGATGCCGTCGCTCATTCGCGCTCCAGCTTGTCGTACTCCTCGGCGGTCACGTACCGCACGCCGAGTTCGGTCAGCTTGTCGCGCAGACCGTAGCGGTCCAGCCCCAGCTCACCCTGGCGGAACGCCTGCCGGGTCGCTTCTTCCTTGTCCTCGCGGGCTTTCGCCGCGCGGATCCCCTCGGCGACGGAGGCGCGCGGCACGACCATCGCGCCGTCGTCGTCGGCCAGGATCGCGTCGCCGGGCCGGATGGTCTGGCCGCCGATGACGACCGGCACGTTGACCGCGCCCGCGGTGGCCTTGACGGTGCCCTGCGCGCTCACCGCGGCCGACCACACCGGGAAGTCCATCGTCCGCAGATCCGCGACGTCCCGCACCCCGGTGTTGATCACCAGGCCGCGTACCCCGCGGTGCTGCAGCCCCGTGGCGAACAGCTCACCGAACAGGCCATCGCGCGACGGCGAGGTCGTGGTGACGACCAGGATGTCGCCGGGGCGGCACTGTTCGACCGCGGCGTGGATCATCAGGTTGTCGCCCGGCCAGCACAGCGCGGTGACCGCGGTGCCGCCGATGCGGGCGCCGTCCTGGATCGGCCGCAGGTCGGGGCCGAGCAGTCCGGTGCGGCCCAGCGCCTCGTGCACGGTCGCGACACCGAACTTCGCCAGCTCCGTGACCTCGTCGCCGTTCGCGCGGGGCGGGTCGGTGACGATCACTTTGTCCATGCCAGCTCCTCCCTCGGTCATACTCCACCCAGCATGCTTTTTGCGGCCAAAATTGTCAACAATCTTGTGTGCAGGATCGGGTGTGGCGTCACTGGTGTTCGAGCGGAAGCTCTGCGGGCAGTACCGACCACATCCGGGTGGGATTGCGGGGACAACCGCGCCGAACGGGTACTTCCGGGAACGGGGGACGTATCCGGGAGGAGACCCATGCGAGCGACGTTGATCTACGGTGCCGGGGACGTGCGGGTCGAGCACGTTCCCGATCCGGCGCTGCACGAGCCGACGGATGCGCTCGTGCGTGTCCTGCGTTCGTGCATCTGCGGCAGTGACCTGTGGCCGTACGGCTCGATGGAGCCGGCCGAGGACGGACGGCGCATCGGGCACGAGTTCCTCGGCGTCGTCGAGGAGACCGGTTCGGAGGTGTCCGGCCTCGCGCCCGGTGACGTGGTGGTGGCCCCGTTCGTGTGGGCGGACAACACGTGCGACTTCTGCCGGGAGGGCCTTCACACGTCCTGCCGGCACGGCGGTGGCTGGGGTGCCCGCGGCGTGGACGGCGGCCAGGGCGAAGCCGTCCGGGTGCCGCAGGCGCAGGGCACGCTGGTGAAACTGCCCGTCGGGGAGGATTCGGCTCTGTTGCCGTCGCTGCTCACGTTGTCCGACGTGTTCCCGACCGGGCACCACGCGGCGGTGTCGGCCGGGACCGGGCTGGGCGCCTCGGTGACCGTGATCGGGGACGGGGCCGTCGGGCTGTGCGCGGTGCTGGCCGCACGGAGGCTGGGGGCCGAGCGGATCCTGCTGATGGGACGGCACACCGAGCGCACCGGCCTCGGCCGTGACTTCGGGGCCACCGACGTGATCGCCGAACGCGGCGAGGAGGGTGTTTCGCGGGCGCGCGAGGTGACCAGCGGCGACGGTACACCTGTCGTGCTGGAGTGCGTCGGCACGAAGCAGGCGCTGGAGACGGCGTTCGGTGTGGTGCGCGACGGTGGCGCGGTCAGCCGGGTCGGGGTCCCGCAGTACCTGGACGGCCCGATCGGGCCCTCGATGTTCCTGCGCAATGTCAGCCTTACGGGTGGTGTGGCCCCGGCTCGCGCTTACATCGAGGAGTTGCTTCCCGACGTTCTCGACGGAACGGTGGAGCCCGGCCGGGTGTTCGATCGCACGATCGGACTGGACGAGGTCCCGGACGGCTACCGTGCGATGGCGGACCGGACCGCGTTGAAGGTGCTCGTGCGTCCCTGAGGTTCAGCCGAACGGGGAGTGGCCGATTGCAGTGTCCGCCGGGGCGGCCGAGACTCGGGCAATGGTCAACAGTGGTGGCAACGACATCCTGACCGAGCGCGAGGTCGAGTTCTCGACGGCTCTGCGCGGTTACGACCGGCGGGAGGTCGACGCCTACATCCGCAGGCTCCGGGCGCGGGCCGGGCACCTGGCGAGCGAGCTGGAGGAGAAGGAACAACGGCTGTCCGAAGTGGGCGGTGACGCCTCGGTTCCGCTCCAGGTCGTCGGCTCGGGCAACATCGGCGCCCGGGTCGAGCGGATCATCGCCCAGGCCGAGCACGAGGCCAAGGAGATCCGCGACCAGGCCGAACAGGACGCCGCGGAGATCCGCAAAGCCTACGAGAACCAGGCCGACGAAGCCCGGCGCCAGCGCGACGAACTCGCCCGGCGCGCGGATTCCGAGGCTCGCGAGATGATCCGCCGGGCCGAGGAGGAGGTCGCGCGCCTGCGCACGGCCCGGCAGACCGTGCTCGAACAGCTGCTCGAGATCGGCGAGATCGTCGACGGGGCCTGCGTGCACGCGGCGCGCACACCCGAGCTGCACGCGCCCAGGACCGTGCTGGCGCTCGGACCCGCGGCCGCGGAAGACACGACAGACATCGAAGACACCCAAGATACCGAAGACGCAGCAGATACAGTGGACACCGAGACCGCCGAGCACACCGAGTCCGTTGAGTCCGATGAGTCCGATAAGGACGCTCCGGACGAGGAACCCCCGGCCGCCAAGGTGCCCGAGCAGGCGGAAAGCCCGGACACCCCGAAGGTCGCCGAGCCGCGCAAACCCGCCGAACCCGGTAAGATCAACCCGGCCATCCTCGCGGCGAAGGCCCGCAGGCAGGCCAAACAGGACCAGGCCGCCGCCGTGGCGTCCGACTAGATCCGCCATCCCCCGGCGAAAAGGGGTGCGGCGCACCACGCGCCGCACCCCTTCTTTCTGTCGTGTCAGCCGATCATCCTCGGCGCGGCCGTGCCGCCGCTTCACCGACGATCCGGGGATCGAGGTCCGGATGGGTTTCGTCGGCGAGGTCCCACGCCACGGCAGCCTCCTCCCGGTCGCCGGTGGCGTGGGCGATGTTGCCCAGACCCGTATGGGCACGTGCCGCTTCGTGCGGGCTTCCGCAGGACTCGGCGCGCCGGAGGGCTTCCCGGTAGGCGTCCGCGGCCCGCTCGTACTCCCCGCTGTGGAAGCGCGCCCAGCCGAGGCAGTTCAGCGACATCACCGCGTCGAACCGCAGACCCAGCCCGTCGAACACCTCCAGGGTGGCTTCGGCGATCGCCGCGGCTTCGCCCGGCCGTCCGGCAGTGGTCAGCACCAGTGCGATGCCACGACGGGTGATCGCGGCGTTGCGCACGTTGTCCGCCCGTTCGTAAAACCCGAGTGCCTCACGCAGATCCGCCAGCGCTCCCGCGTGGTCGCCGAGGTAGTGCCGGGCCCATCCCTGGTGCGCGAGAACCGTGCTTTCCCCGTGTTCGTCGCCGATCTCCCGGTAGCGGGCAAGCGCTTCCCGGTAGCAGACCGATGCCGCCTCGATGTCACCACGGTCGATCAGCCCGACACCGAGGTTCGCCGTGGTGACGGCCAGTGCCCAGCGGTCGCCGTCCGCCTCGGCCGCCGAGCGTGCCCACCGGTGCGTGTCGCACCACGCGTCCCACAACTTCGCCAGGAAGTAGAAGGTGCGCAGCAGGTAGGCAAGTTGCCAGCACCGCGTGGGGTGCCCGTTCTCGCCCGCCGCGCGGCACAGTGCCACGAGGTTCGGCCATTCGAGCCGCAGCCAGTCCAGCGCCTCGCGCTCGGTGGCCAGATCCAGGGGCGCGGGAGCGTCCACGGCCGGTTCGATGGCGGGCCGGTACCGCAGTGGAGCGATGAGACGGTCGGCGAGTTCCGTCGTCCGGACGGCGAAGTCGAGCAGGCGCCCGAACGCCGCCGACCGGTCGGACGGCGCGAGCGCGTCGAGGATCTTCTCGCTCGCGAAGGACTTCACGAGGTCGTGGAACGCGTAGCGTCCCGCGGAGGGCTGGGTGAGCAGATGCCCGTCGTAGAGTCGTTCGAGCAGCCGGTCGGTCTCGTGCGTCCCCAGGCCGCCGAGCGCGGCCGCGGCCGGGACGCCGAAGTCCGTTCCGGGATATCTCGTCAGCAGACCGAGCAGGCGCGCTTCCGAGGCGGGCAACTGGTCCGCCGACAGCGCGAACGCCGCGCGCACGCTCCGCTCGCCGTCGTCGAGTTCGCCGAGCCGGGCACCCTCGGCGGCGAGTCTCCGGTCGAGTTCACCGGCGTCCCAGGTGGGATGGGTGCGCAGCCGGGCCGCCGCGATGCGCACGGCCAGCGGCAGACGTCCGCAGCGGCGGACGATCCGCGTGATCGCGTCACCGGTGCTGGTGCCGGACAGGGACGTGAACAGCTCCACCGCGGCGGCCTCGGGCAGCACGTCCAGTGACACGTGCCCGGCCTCGTCGAGTGCGGCGAGGCGCGACCGGCTGGTGATCAGCACCCGGCAGTTCGGCTCGGCCGGGAGCAGCGGCCGCACCTGTGTGGCGGTCACGGCGTTGTCCAGGACGAGCAGGAAGCCGCGGCCCCGCATCCGCGTGCGGTACAGGGCCGCGCGGTCGTCCGGATCGGCGGGGACCGACTCGGCAGGTACGCCGAGAGCCCGCAACAGGCGGTCGTGGACGGCCGCGGGATCCGCCGGGCTGCCCCCGAGTCCGTGCAGGTCGACGAACAGACAGCCGTCGGGGAACGACGCCTCGACCCGGTGCGCGCAACGGATCGCGAGTTCGGTCTTGCCGACGCCGCCCAGGCCGGAGATCACGCAGACACCGCCGTCGGCCTCCAGCGCCAGCCGGACCTGCCGTAGTTCCTCGTCGCGGCCGGTGAAGTTGCTCACGGCGGGAGGCAGGCCCGAGGGGCGGACGTCGGGACGGGTGCGGCGGCGCGCCGTCGTACCCGGAAGCAGTGGGGTGAGGGCTCCTGGCGCGTCCAGTTCGGCCTCGCACAGGGCGGCCAGCGCGGAATGCGGTGCGGCCAGGCCGGTTTCGACCTTGCTGAGGTAGCCCTTGCTGTAGTGCACGCGCTCGGCGAGGCCGGTGAGGGAAACGCCGGCTGCGCGACGGATGCGGCGGAGTTCCGCCCCGAAGGTCGCTTGCTCGGTCATGACGCTCCACCCCCGTCGGGCGATCAGTATGGCCCGGCGGAGTCGCCGGGGAAAGCGTCCGGGCGGGTGGCCGGCCGGGTCCGCGGACCCGGCCGGCAGCTGCGCGCACAGCCGGTTCGCACGCCACATCGCGGCCTCAGCCGAACGCGATGGTGAGCAGGGACACGATCAGTTCGACGAAGTGGGTCTGCATTGCGGCACCTCCTCCCCGGCACTGCGGACCACGGACGCCGACCCGTCCCCGGGTGCTGCTTCTGGCTGGTGTCCCAGCGACGCGCCCAGCAGAACGCCCAGCACGACGGCAGGCACCGCCAGCCAGAAGGCCAGCCGCAGGAGCAGCGAAAACGAGCACTCGACTTTCATTTCCGTCTCCTTGCCGACGACATGCCACGGGCAGCACTCGAAAACACGGGGAATTCCGTGGTTCTGGTGATTTGTTCGCCGCGAATTCCGGCGGCTCCACAAGAATGCGATCGGCGGTATGTCCGGACAAGGAGTTTCCCGTTTCCGGCTTTGCTGGGAAACGGAAACCGGGATGCGCGCCGTGCGGGTTCCGGTGAGCCACTGGACAGGTCGCGTCGCGCTGGCCAGGATGGAACCGGCGCCGGACCAGCGGGAGGAAGCGTGGACGTGAGCACGACGGATGTGGTGGCCGAACTGAAGATTCTGCGGAAGGGGAGAGGGCTTTCCGTCGCGCAGCTCACCGAACGCGTCGGGCCCGCATTGCAGGCGGTGTGCGCCATTTCCGCGGATGACGACGCGGCCGGTGTCCGGCGAAAGGTTTCCGACCGGTTGCTCGCGTTGATCGAGGCGCTGCCGGGCGACCTGCGAATGTCGTTGCTGGCCGCGTTCGGGCTGCACGAGCAGGCGCAGCACCCGTTCTACGGGGAACGGGTGAGCTGGGCGGCGCGGACCCTGGAGCGCGACGACCGCACGGTGCGCCGCCGCATCGACGAGGGCATCGACCGGCTCGCCGAGTACGCGGTGGCCACCACGAAGCCCGCGGCCGCCGGCCCCAGCCGGAGCTGGCACACCGAGGAGCTACGCGTGGCGCTGGCGCTGGACCAGCCGGTTCCGGAGGCGTTCGAGTTCCGGCGGGTGGTGGTCGACGCGGACGAGATCGACGAGCTGGACCTGGCGCTGACGCTGACTTCGGCCGGGTCGAACAGCAGGCCGCTGGAGGAGACCGACCTGCGGGTCGACGTGTTCCATGGCGGTGTGCTGACCGGGCGGCACATGGAGTCGAGCGACCGGGTCGGCCTCGCTCTGCGGCTGCCTGCCCCGCTGCACCGCAACGACCGCCACGAGATCGCGCTGCGGTTCCGCGCGGGCCTGCGCCACCCCCACTACGTGTGCGTGCCGCGTCAGCCCTGTGACCTGTTCGATCTGCACGTCCGGTTCGGTGCCTCCGTGCCGGAGGAGGTCGTGCGCCTGGACAAGGCGTTCCAGGACGATGCCCGCGACCCCGCCGTCCGCGGCGCGGCGCTGACGGTGGACAGCTCCGGTGAGGTGCACGAGCAGTTCCGCCACCTGGTGCCCGGATTCGCCTACGGCGTGCGGTGGCGGCCCGCGGAGGCCGGAGCCTGATCGGGTCACCGCAGCGCGGCTTGCGCGGCGCTCGCCTTGCCCAGCAGCGCCTCGTCGACGCCGAACGTGCGTTCCAGGTCGGCGACGGCCCGCTCGACGATGCCGGTCGCCCGGTCACGTGCCCCGGTCAGGGCCAGGGCCGTCCCCAGATCGAGGCGGCTTTCGAGGGTTTCCGGATGGTGCAGCCCGAGGTCACGGGCCTGAGGTCCGATCACGTCCTCCAGAATCTCCGCCTGGCGGTCGAACTCGTGCAACAGGGCGTGCGCCGAGCCCATCGCGTGCCGGATGCGGTAGCCGAGCTGATGGCCGTCGCCGTGCACGCGCACCAGCGTGCGTTCGGTGGCGGCCAGGACGCCGAGCGCTTCGCGGGGGCGGCCCCATGCCACGAGGACACGGCAGCGCACCACTGACACGGCCAGGGTGAGCGCGCTTCCGGCGTCATCCCCCGGCCGGGGTGCCGCGATCAGCTGGTTCAGCTCGCCTTCGGTCCGCGTCGCCAGCACGGAGTCGGCCCACGCCAGCTCCGCTTCGGCGCAGCGCCGGTGATGACGACGGCCCTGCTCGCGGTAGGCGCGGACCACGTCGGCGGCCGCTTCGCGCGCGAGGTCGGCTTGTCCGGTCAGCTGCAGGTTCCGCGCCCGTTCGAGCTGCAGCGACGCCGTGAGGTCGTCCGGCCGGGTTCCGTCGAGCAGGGACAGGGCCTGGTCCGGCCGGCCGCGGATCCGCCGGGACCGGGCGAGGGCGATCACCGCGTGGAGTGCACCGGGCGGCGACCGGAGTGCGGTGTGCCAGAAAGCCTCATCCGCCGCGGCGTAGTTCCCCTGGCGGTCCAGCGCCTGGGCCGCCACCAGTGCGGCCTCGTCCCGGCCGGCCCCGTCGTCGGCGATCGTCCTCGCGTGCAGGGCGTGCCGCACGGCTCGGGGGTACAGGGCGCACTCCGTCTCCACGCGTGCCGCTTCGAGGTAGTCACCGGCGGTGGGCGCGTCGCCGGACAGGATCGCCGCGCGCACTTCTCCGGCGGCCGCCGCGTCCCCGAGCGCGGACCACGCGGCGGCGACGGGACGGAGCAGCGCGGCGCGAGCCTCCATGGTGTGTTCGGCGAGCGCTCTCGCGTGCTGGAGCAGCGCGACGCGATGCCGGCCGGGGCCGTCCCGCAGCCATCGCAGGACGGCCCCGGTCACGTGGCGATGCGGCCGGGCCGGGGGAAAGGCGCTGCGGGCCACTTCGAGAACCAGGGTGTGCAGCCGTATTTCCTCGTCGTCGGGCTGGGCGAGCCCGCAGTGCACGAGTTCCGTGCCCGCGGCGGTGATCGCCGCCGTGCGCAGCCCGAGCGCTTCGGCGGCGAAGGCCACCGGGAAGGGAACCGGCGCGAGAACAGTGCCCAGCCGGACCACTCGCCGCGCGACCGGTGTCAGGTCGTCGAGGACGTCCCGGATCGCCTGCGGGGCCGAGTCGGGCCGGTCGCGCAGCACCTCGTCGCGGAGCGCGACGGCGCGGCGTCCGACGATGAGCGCGTTGGCTCGCAGGGCGAAGGGATGCCCGCCGCAACGCTCGACAAAGCGGCGCACGGCCTCGCGTTCGTGGTCGTCGGCGGGCGCCCGGACCCCGGCGAAGAGCCGCAACCCGTCCTCCGTGGACAGGCCGGTCAGCTCGATCGTGGCGGTGTCCCACAGGGGTTGTGCCTGGCGTGCGGTCACGAGGGTCGACACCAGGGGCGACGGGAGCACGATCCGGTCCAGCACGGCGGGCGGCAGACCGGCGGGAACGTCGTCGACGAGCACGAGCGTGGGCTCGTCGATCCGGTCCGCGGCGAGTCTGCCCAGCCGGGCGAGCGTGAGACCGGTGGTGTCCACACCGAACCGCCGGGACAACGCGTCGGCGAGCGCGAGGTGGAACTGGGGCAGGAAATCCGCCGGATCCTGGTGACCGAACGGGCCGGTCCGGAGGGTGCCGCCGGGGAAGGCGGGTGCGAAAAGCGTCGCGTACCGCTGCGCCGTCGCGGTCTTGCCCGATCCGGGAACCCCGCACAGCACCGCGACCGGCGCGTGACCGAGTGGCGGCCGTGGTCCGCGCAACGCGTGGTGCAGGGACCACAACGCCCGGTGCCGCCCGGCGAAGGAGCCCGGATCGGATGCGGACTCCGCGAACCGGCCGCGCACCAGCCCGGCCACGTCGTCCGGCATCGGGACGACGCAGTCCCGCAGCTCGGCGGGAAGCAGGTGCGCGAGGTCCGGTTCCGCGGTGACGACCACGATCCGCCGGTAGGGATCCCGGATTCGGGACGCCGCCAGGAACAGCGTGATCAGGGCCCACGGTCGGGGCGCGGTCAACGGCCCGGAGCGGGAGTGCACGGCGACCAGGACGCGCGCTCCGGCCAGCGCGTCCACGATGCCGTCGCTGATGAGTTCGTCATCCGCGCGGCCATCGTCCCGTAGCACGCTCATGCCGCTGCGCCGCAGCGCCCGCTCGATCCCGGCCACGGGACCGTCCACGGGGAGATGGGGGAGAACCAGGAAGACGTCGCACCTGGTCGGGGCTGGGTCCGGGATCCGTCCCGGGTCGTCCGGAAAACGCACGGGTCGGGGATCGTGGTTCGCCGGTGTTCCGCTACGGCGAAGGCGGCACGCGCGCGAAATGTCCGGAATCTGCCCGGCGCCGGAGCGGGTTACCGGACAAAACCGTGACAACAACCGTCGGTTCGCAACACCGGAACTGGCCACCTCGATCAACCTGGCACCCGATCTCATCAGCAGGGAGACAGAGATGGATGTTGCCGGCGACGGTTCGACGGGCACGAACCGATGACGACGGTCGAATCACCACCCCGGTCGCGGTCCGGGGCGGGCGCGGTCCTCGCGGACCACCCCCGGCCGAACGGGCTGCTCGCGAAGGAAACGCTCGATCCGCTCGTCGCGGCCGCCCGCACCGGCGACCCCCGCGCGGTCGAAGCGCTGATGGCACTCGTGAAGCCGGTCGTCGCGCGCTTCTGCCGGGCGCGGATGGGAGGACGCGATCTCGCCTACCTCTCCGCCGACGACGTCGCGCAGGAAGTGTGCCTCGCCGTGGTGAAAGCGCTTCCCGGCTACGAGGACCGGGGCGGTTCGTTCCTGTTCCTGGTGCGGGCGATCGCGGCCAACAAGGTGGCCGACGCGTACCGGGTGGTCGCGCGGGAGCGCGCGGAGCCGGTGCCGGAGCTGCCGGAGAACGGGCAGACCTGGCACGATCCCGTGGAGCACGTCCTGACCATCGACCTCGGCCAGCGGCTCGCCCGTCTCGTGGCCCGGCTTCCCCGGACGCAGCAGGAGGTGCTGGCCCTGCGGATCGTCGTCGGGCTCTCCGCGGTGGAGACGGCCGAGGCGATGGGCCTGACGCCCGGCAACGTGCGGGTCAGCCAGTACCGGGCGCTCACCAGGCTGCGCCGGTTCATCGCGGAAGAGGACGGTCAGGGAGTGTCGAGTTGACGGCCCACGGCAAGCGGCTCCGCTGCTGAGGAAGCACGCTAGGTGCGGAGCGGTTCCGCGAGACGCCCGGCCAGTTCGTCGGCGATGTCCTGGGTGAACGACCGCAGATCGGCAGCCGTCAGCGCCTCCTCCGGCTCCGCGCGGACCCGGTCGTGCCAGTGCAGGGTGACCGCGGTTCGCGGGGGTTCGTCCACGCGGCCCAGGTGCACCATGCCCGCGTTGTCCAGACCGACCGCGGGTGCCAGCTCCTCCGGCAGGTCGACGCCGAGTTCGAGGAGGAGGCGCAGGCGCGCCGCGATCTGCCCGGTCAGGTGCTTCTCGTCCAGCACCGCGCCGATCGATGCCGGTGGCAGACCGAACCAGCAGGACCGCTGGCCGTCGCGACGGACCGCCAGCCCGGCTTCCCCGTGCCGCGACTCCCGGCTGAACGCCCAGGCGAGCTGACCCGAGGAACCGGCGTGGAGTCCCTGCGCGTGGGAGAACAACTGCCGGGAGCGACCGGCACCGGGCAGCTCCCCGGCCAGCCGCTGCAGCTGCCGGATGCCGAGCAACCCCTGACCCGCCGCGGGTACGAGGTGCAGTTCGACCACGGCGCTCTGCGGCCGGTGGCGGTCCCGCATCAGATCCGCCAGCCAGTGGACCGGCACGGGTTCGCGGAGCGGGCGCCAGCGCGGGGCGGACGGCGCGGCGCCGGGACCGGACTTCGGTGGCAGGACCGTGCGCGGTCCGAGCGGCGGGCGGACGTGCTCGGGCTGCGCGGTGATCACCCGGAGCAAGCTTTCCATCCCTTCCGCGGTGAACGAGGTGACCTCGTACCGATTGACCGCGTAGGGCTGCAGGAAGTACGGGATCTCGTCGACGCCGTGCCCGGGGAGGAGGACCGGCAGGATCTTGCGGGTCCAGGTGGGGCGGTCGCTTTGCAGCAGATCGCGCAGCAGGGCGGCCTCGGCCTGTACCCCGTGGTTGCGGTCGGCGGGCCCGAGGCCGTCGCCCATCTCGCGGTAGACCGGGGAGGCCACGACGATGACGAACTCGGCTTCGAGCACGAGTCGCGTCATCCAGGGCTGCCAGTCGCGGCGCTCGGTGGTCGCCCAGCTGTCGATGTCCGCGTCGATCCCGTGTGCCCGCAGGCACTCCGCGAACCGGCGCACCGCGGTTTTGTGTTCTTCGTCGTCGTGGGTGTAGGAGATGAAAACGGTCACGGACGTTCCCCTTCGTGGTGCCGGGCCACGATAGAACACCTGCCGCGGACGCTGGACGGGTCCTGCGGTGGACAAATTGTGGACAGCTTGTTCTTTCCCGCGGTTCTGCGGTATTCCTCGTGAGACGGTGCGACGGGCCGACGATCCGGGAAGGGGGGGACCGTGCCGAATCGGGGTACCGGCGGTATTTCGCCGCGTGTGTATCTCTCCTATGCGGAGGATTCGCCGGATCACGTCGATTCGGTCCGGAGGTTCGCGACTTTCCTGCGCGCGGAACTGGGCGTGGACGCCGAACTCGACGCGTGGTACGCCACCGAGCGGCGCGACTGGGTGGCCTGGACCGTGCGGCAGCTCAGGGACGCGGACTTCGTCCTGGCCGTCGCATCGCCGGACTACAAGCGGATCGCCGACGGGGAACCGGGCACGAGCAGCGGGCGGACCCGCGAACTGGAGGGGGCGTTGATCCGCGACAACCTCGCCCGCAACGTCCCCGAGTCGACTCGCCGCGTGCTGTCCGTCGTCCTGCCGGGTGGCCGTGCGGAGGACGTCCCGGACTGCCTGCGGCCGTCGTCCACGGGATACCACCTGATCGCCGAGTACACCCGCGGCGCGCTGGAGCCCCTGCTCAGGGTTCTCGCCGGCGCGCCGCTCCACGAGAAGCCCGCGCGTGGGGTGTTCATGGCCCCGGCGCCCGGCGTCGATCCGGTCGTCGTGGTGAGTCCGCCCGCGGGCCCGGTGCGGCAAGGCGTCCTCGCCGTCGGGGAAGACCTCGTCCTCGGCGGCGTTCGTTATCTGGTGGACGGATCGCACTGGGCGGAGGAGCCGGACCGCGATCACTCGGTCATCCGGCGCCGGGCGCGAGCCTCCGCGCTCGATCCGCACGATGGCAGCGTGTGGCTTCGCCAGCTGGAGATGCGTCACCACACCGGAGTCGCGGAAAGCGCTTTCGCGGATCTGCGACGGGAGCGCGAACTCCTGACCGCGCTGGCGGGCGGGACGAGCGGTCTGCCCGAGCCGCTCGGCCTGTTCCGTGACGGTCCGCTGGCGACGCTCGTCACGCGATGGCCGTCATCACGCCCAGTCGACGGACCGGCCGGCACGCTCGCGGCCGCCGTCCCGGCTCCGGGCGAGCGAACCGATCCCTGGCGGATGTGGCAGATCCTGCGCGGTGTCGCGGGACTCTGCCGCGCACTCGCGGCACTGCACGCACGGGGCGCCGCCCACCGGAACCTGACCCCGGAGGTGATCGCGCGGCTCGACGACGGTCGTCTCGTGCTCCTCGACCTCGGTCTCGCCGGTTCCGCGCCGCGCGGGGGCGAGGGGCCCGGCGACTACCGCGCGCCCGAGCAGCGACGGGGCCGGTTCCCCACGCTGGGCGCGGCAACGGATGTGTACCAGGTCGCCGCCCTGACCCACCACCTCGTCACCGGATTCCCGCCCGCTCCGGCGGGAGCACTGCCGATCGGCAGCCGGGTGCGTGCGGTTCCGCCGCGGGCGGCCGCGGCTCTGGACGCCTCGCTCGCCGCCGAACCCGGTGACCGCCCCGCCATGAACGATCTGGCCTCCGCCCTCGCGACCCTTCCCGCCACCGCCCCCTGAGGACAGCGCCGTTGTTCCGCACAGTCGATCTTCCCTCGCCCGTCGTCCTCGTGCCGTCGAAGAACCTCTACGGCAAGCTCGACCGGCAGGCACGCGACCATCCCGGCCTGCCGGACGGCTTGGAGCAGGTGCTACGGGATCTCGCCGCGCGCTCCGAGGGGGTGCCCGCGATCGTGGACGAGCCCTCCCGCGCGGGCCGTGACCACAGCCTCCTCCTGCACACCTACGGCTACGTCGTGATGCTGTTCCCGACCTCGCGGCAGGACGGGTACTTCGTGGCCCGGATCGCGCCGCTGCGCGTGCGCGACCACGACCGGCTGTCCCGAGGGGCCCTCCTGATCCGCGCGAACTGGCAGGCGGTGTTCGAGTTGCCGCAGGTTCCGGCGGGGGCGACCGCCCACTGGCCGCGGCTGACCGCTGCGTGGGCGGAGGTGGTGCGAGCACGCGGCGCCGAGCGCGGCACCCCGGAGCTCGCCCCGGCGCACGGCCGGTTCCTGGACACTCTCGACGAGCTGATCGAGACCGGCCGCCGGTTCGCCGCACGCAAGGACAGCACCTTGGCGAGGTACCCGTACCGGTCGGTCGAGTCGGCGGGGGAACGGCGGTTCAGCGGCGCGCCGGTCTACGTGTTCCGGATCGCCGGTGACCGCTTGCCGGAGCGTGGCCGGTTCGTCCGGCTTCGCTCGGAGTCCGAGCAACGCGGAGAGGTCGTCCGGACCGGCGAGGACAGCGTGACCGTCCGGTTCGACCAGCCGCTCGACTGGAACCGGCTGGCCGGGCAGGGAGAACTCCAGGAAACGCCGAACGAGGTCGTCCACGCCAAGCAACGGGAAGCGGTCGCGCTCCTGCGGTCCGGGCGGGCGCACAACCGGACGCTGCTGTCCGTGCTCGTCGACCACGCGGTCGAGCCGCTGGTGCCCACGGCCGGGGTCCCGGCGGAGGATCTCGACGCCGACCAGCTGGCGGCGTTCCGTGCCGCGCTCGGTGTCCGGGACCTGCTCGCGGTGCTGGGCCCGCCCGGGACCGGCAAGACACGCACCATCAGCCAGATCGCCCGTGCCTGCGCGCTCAGGCCGGACCGGGGCCGGGTGCTGATCGCCTCGCTCACCAACCGGGCCGTGGACAACGTGCTGGCGAAGCTCCCGCGCGATGTCGTCGTCGTGCGGGTCGGGAACGAAGGGAAGGTCGACGCGGACGCGCGGGCGTTCCTCCTGGAGAACCTGGCCGCCGACCTGCGGTCGGAGATCCTGTCCACCACGGCGGTCACACGGCGGGGCTACGACGGCGTGCCCGCGGCGGTCGAATGGCACGGCGAACTCGGGCGACGGGTCGCGCTGGCGGCCGAGGCACTGACCGGCGAGGCCCACGCCCGTGACGCCTGGGCGGCGGCGAGGCGCGCCGCGGGCGGTGCGGCTCACCAGCGCGTGGACGAACTCTCGCGCGCGCTCGAAGCGGAGCAGCGCAAGGCTGGCCGCCGCGCCGAGCGGCTCGGACACCTCGTGGAGCGGCAGTCGCGCGAGCTGAACCGGGCACGGGGACCGTTGACGAGACCCTGGGCCGCGCTCGCCGCCCGCCGGAGGGAGAGGCGGGCCGGGCGGTTGCGCACCGAGATCGCGGCCGGAGGCGAGCAGATCAGCCGTCTCCAGGGTTCGCTGCACGAGGCGTGGACCGCGCTCGACGTCGCCACCCGCGGTGTTCCCGCCGTGATGGCCGCCGCCGACGCGCTGGACCGGGCGGCGGCACACCACCACCAGCGGCTGGCCGACGCGTCACACGCACTCGACACCATCCGCGCGGCCATCAGTGCCGTGGACACGGTTCCCGTGCCCGCGGACACCGGTGATGCCGCCGCCTCCAATTCCGCCCTGGCCGAGGTGCACGCCGGACTCGGGCCGCGGCTGGCCCTGCTGACCAGGCGCGCGAAGCTGCTCGACGAGTGGCGTGCGGAGGCGTCGCGGCCGACCGAGCAGCTGTACCCGGAGCTGATCCGGTACGCCGACGTCGTGGGTGCCACCTGCACCGGCGCGGCCTCCCGGAGCGAGATCGCGGAGGAGACCTTCGACCTCGCGATCATCGACGAGGCCGGTCAGATCGGCACGGCGGATCTGCTGGTGCCCCTCGTCCGCGCCGAGCGTGCGGTGCTGGTCGGCGACCACCGTCAGCTGCCCCCGATCAGCGACGCGGAGGTCCAGGCGTGGGCCGAGGAGCTCGGCGATCCGGTGGTGCGGGACCTGGTCGTGAAGAGCGCACTGGAAATCCTGGTTGAGGGCGGGCAGTTGCCCGCCAGTCACATCGCCGGTCTCACCCGGCAACGGCGGATGCCGAAGGTGATCGCGGATTTCGTGTCCGAAGCCTTCTACGGCGGAACGCTGACCACGCACGTGGAGCATGTCCACGCCGATCCGCTGTTCGGCAGCCCCCTGGCCTTCGCCGACACCTCCCAGCTGCCACAACGCCGCCGGTGCGAGACGCAGACGACGGGGGATTCCCGGGGAACGCTCAACCACGCCGAGGCCGAACTGCTGGCGCAGCTCGCGAGCTTCTACCACCGGCGCGGGGCGGACTGGGGGTTGATCGTGCCGTATCGCGCACAGCGCCGGCTCATCTCGGACCTCCTCGCGCGCGACATCCCGGATCTGGACACGGTGAAGCAGCGCGTGGGAACCGTCGACGCCTTCCAGGGCGGCGAGCGGGACGTCATCCTCTACGGTTTCACCCGCAGCAACCCGGCGGGCCGGGTCGGTTTCCTCGACGAGCTGCGGCGGGCCAACGTCGCGCTCACCCGCGCCCGGCGGCAGCTGGTCCTGGTCGGGGACATGGACATGTTGTGCCGGGCGCGGGACGACGGCTTCCGCTCGCTGGCCCACCTCCTGCGCGCCCACGTGCTGGCCCACGGCGAAGTGCGCCACCACGAGGAGCTCAGCGCCACCCTCGGGCAACGACGGGAAGCGGAACCGGCATGAGCACGCGGATCGGACCGCCGCTGCCGCCGGAAGAGCGCGCGCTCGACGACGTGGCGTGGGGTCAGGGGCTGCGCCCCTCCCGGATATTCAGCGTCCTGTTGCCAGTCTGGCAGGTCGAAGTGCGCGCGACCGTCACCGACGGACGGCCCTACCACGTGATCGACCGGTTCCTGGAGCGCGGCATCGCCGAAGGCGGTCTGTCGTCGGTACCGGAGCTGGCGCGGTTCTTCGCACTGGACGAACCCCTGGTCGACCGCGCCGTCCGGTTCCTGGCCCGCATCGGGCACGTGGCCGTCCGCGACGGCGGTCTCGTCCTGACCGGACTCGGCCTGGAGTCCCAGCGGGACGGTGTCTGTTACGTCGTCTCGCGTGAGGACCGGCGCAAGATGTACTTCGACGCCTTCACGTCACGTCCGTTCGGCCGGGCCTACTACGACACCGGCAGCGTGACGTTCCTGACCGCGGAGAAGGTCGGCGCGATCACGGCCGCGCGGTCCTACCCGCGGTTCCTGCAGTTGATCAGCGTCCACGGGTTCCGCCGTGAAGCGCTGGGGGAGCTGGCGGGACGTGCCGACCGGGACCGGTACAACCTGCCCTTCCGGATCGAGCAGCCGGAGAGCCTCGGCGAGGAGATCGTGTACCTGCCGCTGCACCTGGTGCGCGCGGCCGATGCGCGGGGAGGGACACGCTACCTCGCCTACGGGCAGGTCTCGCGGTCCGCCGATCCCGAACTCAGCGATCTGTGCCAGTCGGTTCCCGAGATCGTCGGGCTGCTGGAGTCGGAGACCCTGTCCATCCAGCCGGGGAGGCACGAGCAGCGCATCACCGAGTGGCTGGACGGAAAGGGCCTGCACGGGATCCGTCCGGTCGAGACGGAACGGGGCGCCTGGCGGGTGACCTTGCCCCCGTCGGCGTTCCAGCCCGCGGGTCGCGTTTCGCCCGCCAGGATCGGCTCGTTCGTGCCGCTGGCGACCGGGCTGCTGGCCGTGTGGTGCGAGGACGAGCGGACGCGGGAGGAGGCGTTCCTGAGCCGGGTGGACTCCGTCCTGACGGCGCACGGCCGCGATCCGCGGCACGACCCCGGCCCCACGATCGAGCGGATCGGCCGCCAGCTCCACCTGAGCGCGCGAACGGCGGAGCAGGCCAGGGAGCTGGCGCTGCACCTCGGCCGGAACCCCTTGGCGGCCCGGCTGACCGAACTCATCGCCAAGGGATAACGCGGCGCCGTGTTGGCCGTTCCGGTCGCCGTGTTGGCCGTTCCGGTCAGCGTGTTGGCTGTTCCGGTCAGCGTGTTGGCTGTTCCGGTCAGCGTGTTGGCTGTTCGCGTCGGCGGCGGGCCCGCTGGAAGCGGCGTCAGGCCGGATCGGTGAACCGGGGCGGGCGCTTCCCGAACTCGGCCGTCACGGCCTCCACCTGGTTGGGGCTGCCGATCAGCGCCGTGATCTCCGCCTGCTCCGCGGCGAAACCGGTCGCATGATCGCGGGGCAGGTCGAGCAGGCGCTTCGCCGCGCGCACCGCGTCCGGGCTGCGCGAGGCGATCGATCGGGCGAGCTCCAGCGCCGACGCGTGCGGATCCGGCGAAACCCGCGTCGCGAGGCCGAGCGAGACCGCCTCGGCGCCGGTCACGACGCGGCCGCTGAACGTCAGCTCCTTCGCCACGTCCCGGCCGACCAGCTCGGGCAGCACCTGCGTGCCCGTCATGTCCGGGATCAGCCCCCACTTGATCTCCAGCACCGACAGCTTCGCGTCCGCCGTGACGATCCGGATGTCCGCGCCGAGCGCGATCTGCAGCCCGCCACCCAGCGCGTGCCCCGTGATCGCGGCGATCACCGGCACCGGAACCTCCGTCCACACGTGCGCGGCGCGCTGCCCGGTCGCCTTCGCCGGGCCGTCCGCGGGCGGCAGGTCGACGTCCGCGCTGATCCGCCCGCCGGACCGCATCGCCCGGAACGCGGCGAAGTCCAGGCCCGCGCAGAAGTCGGGCCCCTCGCCGGACAGCACGACCGCCCGCAGCCCCGGCTCGGTCTTCAACCGTTCCCCGGCGTGCACGAGGGCCGCGAACATCGCGGGATCCAGGGCGTTGCGCTTGCCGGCGCGGTCGAGCCGCACGTCGGCGACGCCGTCGGTGATGTCGATGCGCACGCGGTTCACCCACGCAGTCTGACCCGGATGAGCCGTCCGGGACAAGATCAGCCCCGCGCGGAGTCCCGTTCCACCAGCGTCGCGCTCAGGTGGATCACCTCACGCGGGCGCGACGGGTCGGCGATCCGCCGCAGCAGCAGGTCCACCCCGGCCGAGCCGACGTCGTCCGCGGGCAGCCGGATCGTCGTCAGGCCCGGCTCCAGGTACGCGGCGAACGGGTGGTCGCCGTAGCCGAGCACCCGCACGTCCGATCCGATCGTCAGCCCGCACTCCCGCACGGCCTTGTACACCCCGAGCGCGAAGTAGTCGTTGCCGGTCACGACCAGTTCCGGATGCCGCTCACGGCTGATCAGTCCCGCCGCCAGCCGGTAGGCGTCGTCGGGCCGCCACGGCAGCGCGGCGCCCCGCGTCCGGCGTCCCGGCACCTTCAGCACCAGCGAATCATCGCCGAAGGCTCGCTGGAACGCGGCCGTCCGCGCGGCGACCGTGCTGATCTCCAGGTCCTCCTCGAACAGCCACGCCCGCGTTCCGGGGACGGCCACCCGCGCCACGGCGTCCTCGACGGCCCGCTCGACATCGGTGCCCACGAAGTCGAACCCCAGCTCCGGGATGTCCCGGCTGAGCAGCACGACCGGCAGCCCGGCGCCGGACAGTTCCGCCCACACGCCGGGCCGGTGCTGGATCGGCACGGCCAGCACCCCGTCGACGCCGAACCGCAGCAGCTGCTGCACCGCGCGTGCCTCGTTGTCCTCGTTCTCCTCGGTGACCAGCAGCAGGACCGAGTACCCGGCGAGACGGCACTGCCGCTCGACCGCCGAGATCAGCGCCGCGTAGAACGGGTTCGACGGGTTGGTGATCACCAGCGCGAGCACCATCGTGGTGCCGGAGACGAGCGACCGGGCGTGGCTGTTGGGCACGTAGCCCAGCCGCCGCGCCTCGGCCACGATCATCTCGCGCGTGCTCTCGCTGACCTGGTCCTTGCCCGACAACGCGCGGGACACGGTGTTGGCGGACAGGCCGACCCTGTCCGCGACGTCACGTAACGTGACCCGCCGAGCGCGCACCACCAGCCGACCTCCGGATCAACCCTTGCCTACAAGATAGATCCGCAGCTTCGCGGCAGCGCCGGGGGCCACCGAGCACCGCACCCGCAGCCACTGCCCGAACCCGGTCACCGGCCAGGTGATCAGACCGGGGGAGTCGATGTGGTGCGCGGTGTCCTCCAGCGGGCACCAGTGCAGGCCGTCCGGGGAGATCTCGGTGTGGAACTCCAGCACCCCGTCGGCCTCCAGTGCCTGCACGAAGAACCGCGCCTCCGACGCCCACGGCAGTTCGTAGGGCTCGGTCGCGAAGTCCTCCCGCACCACGGTGTTGCGTTCCAGGACCGCCGTCATCGTCGAGCGCATGTCGTGCCTCACCATTCCACCGAGATCAGGACCGAGTCCAGGAACAGGAAGTTCCGGACGCCGGAGTGCGTGCGGACCGAGAAGTAGAAGTTGAGCAGGTTTTCCAGCGTGTCGTAGCGGTCGGCGTAGGGCGGCACGGGCACGTCCCGCATGTCCATCACGCGGTCGTTGAGCTGGAGCTCCACATTGGACCGTGTGCTGGTGTCGATGTCCCACCGCAGGTAGTGCCAGTTGATCTTGGTGGGTACCTCGTTGACGCACAGTTCGAGCTTCTCGTCGAAGGTGCGCCAGTCGGCCGGGTCCGGCGCGGTGAAGTCGGCGGCGTAGGGGAGCGCGAACTTGCCCTCGACGTGGTCGCGCGGCGTCGGCTCCGGCACCACGGGATACATCCAGCGCTGCGTCATCTCGCCGTCGAGGTCGGTGTTCTGGTAGCGGATGACGTTGTGGAAGCGCACGCCGCCGTCCGCGCAGATGTCGGTGGCCACGGTGAACGCGCCGAACTGCGACTCCGACGGGTGCCGGTTGCCGTCCCAGCCGACCGAGGACGGCGCCTCGTGGCCGACGGTGGCCTCGGCCTTGAACGCGAAGTGCGTTTCGATGCGCACCAGTCCGCGGCCTGCCATGGTCAGGCGCCGGATCCCGGTCGCGGTGTGGCCGGGGTGGGGGCGGGTGGCCAGCTTGAGCGCGTAGTCGCCGCTCATCGTCCCGTGGGTGCCGACGTCGAAGAACGAGCACGAGGACAGCTGCGGCGGCCGGAAGTCGCGCATGTGGTCGTCCACGGTGTCCAGGTCGCCGCTGCCGTCGTAGTTGCCGAGCAGCTCGGTCCAGCCGTGGGTGGTGGTGTCGAAGGTGTCGAAGCACAGCACCCGGGACAGCGGGTTGTACTTCGTCAGCCGAGCGTCATTAACGTTCATGGTGGTCAAACCAAGCTCTTCTCTCTTGACCGAAGCGAAAGCGAACTCGTAGCCTGTCGCCACCATGAACGTTAATGTAGACGTTCACAGGACGCAACGAAGGGTCGGCGATGACATCTCGCATCAGCCGCGCGACGGTCGGATCGACCGTGGGTACCGCGCTCGAGTGGTACGACTTCTCCCTGTACGGCACGGCCGCCGCCCTCGTGCTGCCGCAGGTGTTCTTCCCCTCCGGTGACCCGGTGGTCGCGACCCTGTCGTCGCTGGCGACGTTCGCCGTCGGGTTCTTCGCGCGACCGGTCGGCGGGGTGATCATCGGCATCCTCGGTGACCGGGTCGGGCGCCGCACGATGCTGTTCGTGACGTTGATGGTGATGGCCGTGGCGTCCACGTTGATCGGAGTCCTGCCCAGCTATGCCACCGCCGGGGTGTTCGCGCCGGTCGCGCTGGTGCTGTTGCGGGTGGTGCAGGGCCTGGGCGCGGGCGGCGAGTACGCCGGGGCGATGCTGTTGTCCGCCGAACACGCCGAAACCCGGTCCCGCGGCCTGAACGCGAGCGCGCCCACCCTGGGCAACGCGATCGGATCGCTGGTGGCCACCGGGATCTTCTTCCTGACCTCGGCGCTGATGTCCGAAGAGGACTTCCTCGGCTATGGATGGCGGATCCCGTTCCTGCTCAGCTGTCTGGTCGGCCTCGCCGGGATCATCGTGCGGCTCAAGGTCCGCGACAGCCCCGAGTTCGAGCGCGCCAAGCAGGAGGGCCGCAGCACACGGGCGCCGCTGCGGGCGCTGTTCGCCACCTCCGGGCGCAAGATCGTGCCAGGCATGCTGATTTCCGTGGCGCCCAACGTGATCAGCTACCTGCCCTCGGTCTACGCGCTGACCTATCTGTCCAAAGAGGTCGGGACCGCGGCGTGGGTCGGCCTGATCGGCATCGTCATCGCCAACGCGCTCAAGGTCGTCACGGTGCCCACCGCGGGCTGGCTGTGCGACCGGTTCGGGCGGCGGCCGGTGATGACGGCGGGCGCGACCGCGGCGGCGCTGCTGTTCTACCCGTTCTTCTTCCTGCTCGACACCGGCACACCGGTGGTGATCTGGGCGGCGCTGGTGCTGCTCTACACGCTGTGCAACGACCTGACGCTGGCGTCGCAGGCGACGATGATGTCGGAGCTGTTCCCCGTCGGCTACCGCTACACCGGCGTCACGTTCACGCGCGAGATCGCCGGTGCGATCGTCGGCGGCTGCATCCCGTTCGTCGCGGCCGCCCTGAACTCGGCCTCGGGCGGGCAGACCTGGCCGATCGCACTGGTGTGCGGGGTGTTGTGCCTGCTGTCGGTGCTGGGCGCGCGGTTCATCGCCGAGCCTGAGCACCTGCGGGCGGCGAACCGGATCACGGCTCCGGCAGGGTGATGCGGCACGCCGCGGCACGTGCGATGGCGCCTCCTTGACACCTCCGTTCGCTGGAGGCCTGAGCTCGTTTTCGACGACGATTTCGAGATGCTGCTGGTGGTCCCACCGTGGGGAAGCCGGGGTCGGCGACCCCGGCAATCCTCTCACTTCCCGGCAGGGGGATCAGTCGTCGACCGGGATCCAGCTCGCCTGCCCGCCGCTGGTGTCCACGCGGCCGAACACCACGTCGGCGAGGTGGATCCCGAAGCCGATCGTGTCCGGCTCGGCCAGTTCGGACACCAGGCGGTGCCGGAACTCCACCGCCTGCGCGGGATCGAAGTCGACCGCGCATCGCCACTCGGGGTGTCCGATCTGGACCGGTGAGTGGATCGCGTCGCCGAACGCGATCAGGCGGCGGCCGCCTCCGCTGATCACGTAGGCGGTGTGGCCGGCCGTGTGCCCCGCGGCGAACAGGGCCCGCACGCCGGGGAAGATCTCCTCTCCGTCGGTCACCGTGCGCACGCGCGGCCGCAGCGCCTCCGCCGCCGCGGCTCCGGCCAGGTCGCGCTGTGCCCACTCCGCCGCGGCCAGCAGGTGTTCGGCGTGGGCGAAGGCGGGTTCGCCGCCCGGGTGCGCGACCCAGCCGATGTGGTCCTCGTGCAGGTGGGTGTAGGCCACCGCCTCGACGTCCGAGGGCGGACGGCCGAGGTTGCCGAGCATTGTGCCGCCCTGGATGGGGCCGTGGATGTCGCCCGGAGGCGCGGACCGCGGCCCGAACCCGGCGTCGATCAGCAGTGCGCGGTCGCCGTGTTCGACCAGGAGCCCGCCGATGCTCGCCACGAAATGGCCGGTCTCGTCGAGGTATCCCGCCCAGGTCTCGGCGGTGGTGCCCGGGAACCAGGCCAGCGGATCGAGCTGGACCGCGCCGTCGGGGAGGTGGGTGACCTTCGTGTCGCCGAGGTGCAGTGAACGGAGGAGCGCGGGGCGTCGGAGTCGTTCCATGATCGCGACCGTATACCTCAAGCTTGAAAGGTTCAATCTATAAATATTACTGCTTGCGGTATGCTGTGATCATGGTCAGGTCGCAGCCCAGGGTCGCCGCCGATCGAGCGCTGTGCGGTCTGGTCAACGGCCTCGCGAGCCAGATCGGAGCCCACATGCGGCACTGCGCGGGCAAGCTCGGGCTCACGGCGGCCCAGGGGACCGCGCTACGCGAGCTGACCGGGCCGATGAGCATGGGCGAGCTGGCCGAGCGTATGAGCTGCGAACCGTCCAACGCCACGGTCGTCGTCGACAAGCTCGAGCGCAGGGCACTGATCGAACGCTGCCCGCACCCCACCGACCGCCGGGCCAAGCGGCTCGTCCTCACCGCCGACGGCGCGGCACTGCGAGAACAGCTGCTCGACCTCCTCAGCGAGGAATCACCGCTGGCCGCGCTCTCCGAACCGGAACAGCGCGCCCTGCAGGCCCTGCTCGAGCGGGCCGTCACGAAGCGCTGAGGTCGCGCAGGCACAAGAGCCGTGCGCGCAAACGCAAGACCGCCCACCCGCCGCAAGTGCATCCTCGGGAACAACCGCAAGCGGCCCGCACGGGGGCCGCGATCGACGATCGCCGAGGAGAAGTGCTCGTGAGCTACCCCAATCAGCTGTTCCTGGCAGGCCAGTGGCGCGACGGCGGTGGTGGCACGTTCGCCGACCTCAACCCGGCGACCGAGGAGAAGCTGACCGACGTCTCGGCCGCCTCCCCGGCGGACGTCGACGAAGCCGTCGCCGCCGCGCGTGCTCAGCTGTCGGGGGAGTGGGCCGCTCTGCCCGGCTCCCGACGCGGTGTCATCCTCAACCGGGTGGCCGACCTGATCGACCGCGACGCCGAACTGCTGGCCCGTCTCGAAGCACTCGACATCGGCAAGCCCGTCGGCCAGCCCGCGGTGCTCGACCTGCCCAACGCGGCCCGCACCTTCCGCCACTTCGCCGGCTGGGCGGACAAGATCACCGGCCAGGTCATCCCCACCGACGGCTACCTCGGCCGTCCCGCCCACTCCTACACGCGCCGCGAGCCGGTCGGCGTCATCGCCGCGATCATCCCGTGGAACACGCCGCTGATGATCACCGCGTGGAAGCTGGCGCCCGCGCTGGCCGCGGGCAACACCGTGGTCGTCAAGCCGCCGGAGGACGCGCCGCTGTCGATCCTGCACCTGGCCAAGTTGATCGAGGAAGCCGGTGTCCCCGACGGCGTGGTCAGCGTGCTGCCCGGTCTCGGGAACGTGACCGGCCAGGCGCTGATCGACCACCCGGGCGTCGACAAGATCAGCTTCACCGGCAGCCCCGAGGTGGGCAGGCACGTCGGCGTCGCCGCGGCCCGGTCGTTCAAGCGCGTCACCCTCGAACTGGGTGGCAAGTCGCCGCAGATCATCCTCGCCGACGCCGACCTCGAAGCCGCCATCGGCGGCACCGCGATGGGCCTGTTCTTCAACCAGGGCCAGGTGTGCGCGGCGGGCACCCGCGTGCTCGTGCACCGCTCGCTGTACACCGACGTGGTCGACGCGCTCGCCGGGTCCGCGTCGCAGCAGGTCCTCGGCGACCCGCTCGATCCGGCCACCACGATGGGCGCGCTGGTCAGCAAGAAGCAGCAGGACCGCGTCCTCGGCTACATCGAGAAGGGCCGGTCCGAAGGTGCCCGCCTCGTCACCGGCGGCGCGCGCCCCGAGCGTCCCGGCTACTTCGTGCAGCCGACGATCTTCGCCGACGTCCACAACGACATGACGATCGCCCGCGAGGAGATCTTCGGCCCGGTCGGCTCGGTGATCCCGTTCGACGACCCGGCCGAGGCGATCCGGATCGCCAACACCACCACCTACGGGCTCGCCGCGACCATCTGGACCCGAGACGTCAGCGCCGCGCACGCGCTCGCCGGCCAGGTGCGCGCCGGTGCCGTCGGCGTCAACGGCTGGGCGCCCATCGACGCCGCCCTGCCGTGGGGCGGCATGAAGTCCAGTGGTGTCGGCCGCGAACTCGGCTGGAGCGGCATCCTGGCCAACACCGAGGAAAAGGTCGTCACCGTCGTCCTGTAAGGACACTTCGGCTCAAGGAGGAGCGACGCTCGCCGTGTCAGGTCCGTGCCACCCGGACGAGCACGTCGTGTTCACGTCCCTGCCCGCGTGCGGTCCCTGCGATGTCCGCCCGAGGGCGCCCGCCTGATGGTCGACGGGTCGGCACGTTCGCGAACGCTTTCAGTTCGCGTGGCGCTCCCCGACGGCGGAGCCGGGCGGGCTCACCAACACCGGCATCACCTCGAGGCCGTCCCGTTGCCGGTGTTCGTGACCGGTACCCCGACCTCGACGCCGTCGCCCGTGGCCTGCTCGGTGCCGTATTCGAGATGTGGTCCACCAGTTCCCGCGGTCAGGGCGAAGGGTGGGCGCATGCGGGAAGGGACGTGCCCGCCCGTCGCGCGGCAGCGACGTCGGATCCCGCACGAAGCCGACCGCCTGATCGGCGAGGGCGGGTTCCGGTCGCTGTCGATGCGGGACGGATGCCTGTGGTCTGCCGTGCCCGGCCTGCTACGCCCCGCCGGGCCCGAGGACGGGCTGCTGCCGGCCGTGCTCGATCGTCGCGACGCGGAGGCATTCCGTTCACCGGCCGCGCGGCCGGGGCGGCGAACCTCCGTGATGGCCGGCCGGAAAGCATCCACCGCCGACACGTGCGACGCGCTCGTGCGGCGCAACGCCACCCGGCCCGAGATGGTGCGGCGGTTCTCCGTGCTGCAAACCGGATCACTGGCGCCCGGCCACCCGGCGGTGGGCTGCTGTGCGTCCCGTCGGCGGCGGGTGCCGGCGGAGTTCATCGCGAGGGTGTCCGGTCGCATGCCGGAGCCGGAGTCGTTCGCGCCGGGTGGGGGCGTTGATGGACGGTGTGCAGATGGCTGCGTGATCCGGAGGGGACCGAGGTGATGACGGCGTGGCGCCGCGCCGCCGGGGCGTGCCGACATCCCCGGTGCCGGACGTGCCCGGGGTCCGGCACCGGGGGCCCGATGCGGAAAACGGCACGATGCCCCGGAGTAAGAGCGGCTGGAATTGCTCGCGCCGGCGGGGGTCTCGCTGCCGAGCGGGTGAAGCCCGGCCGGGTCACACTCCGGCGTGCTCGCCGAGTGCGGCGGACATCACCGCGCAGTTGCGCAGGTACAGGGTCGCGATGCGGTCCACCGCCGCGGCGCGGTCGAGAGTTCCGGCGCGCAGCTGCCGCACCGCCTCCCACCAGATGCTGCGGCCGATCGCGAACCCCGCGAACCCGGCCGCCGCGGCGTCACTGAGCCAGCGCTCGACCCGCTCCTGCGGCGCGGCCTTGCCCAGCACGACGGCTTCGACCCGGTGGTCGGCCCCGGTGCGGCAACGATCCAGCACCTGCGCGAACCGGTCGGCGTCGGGCATGCCCTCGACCTTCCACCACTGCGCGTGCACACCGGCCGCCTTGATGTCGTCGATCGCGGAGAGCGTCAGACCGGGCAGTGCCTCGGTCTCGAAACGCTCGGGTGAACCGGCCCGGCGCACCTGCTCCTCGGTCGGGACGACCAGCAGCTCCACCAGGAACGGCAGCCCGGCGGCGCGCACCCGGTCCGCCGTGGACGCCAGCGCGACCAGCTGCTCGCGGGCCGTCGCGTCCGCCGTCTCCGGGTTGTAGCGGACCAGGACCTTCGGCAGGTCCGGACGGTGCTGTGCCAGCAGTTCACCGCTGGCCGAGCGCGGCTCCTCCTCGTAGACGCAGTCCTGGGACTTCTCCAGAGCCATCGACAGTGTCAGGCCGGCCTGCTTGATCCGGGCCGGCGCCTCCCCGCCGAGCTCCTCGTCGATCAGCACCGCCGCCGACTCCGCGGCGACTCCACCACGCCGCACCGCTTCGATGGCGCCGTCGGCGATCACCTGCTTCAGTCCGGTCAGTTCGGCGGTCTGCGCGGTGTCCAGGTCGAGGGTGCCGAACACCGCCTTCTTCAACCACAGCCGCTGATCCATCGCCAGGGTGTACAGGGGCGTCATCGGGTCTCTCCATTCGCGACGGTCATACGGACGAGGGGTTTGAGGTGCTGACCGGAACCGAAGGACCGGTAGGTCTGTTCGAGGTCGTCGAAGTCGGTGGTTACGAACAACGTCTGCGCCAGTTCGGGGCCGATCGCGCGCAGCAGGTCCCAGTTCTGGGCGACTTCGCGCAGCGGGAAGTAGAACGAGCGCACGATCGTCATGTCGGTGCGCCGCCAGCGCGGCCCCATCGGGAACGTCACGTCGGTGCCACCCTCACCGAGCAGCAGCAGAACCCCGCCGGGCTCCACCAGCTCCCACGCCAGCCGTCGCCCGGCCTCCGAGCCCGTCACTTCGACGACGAGCGGGTTGTCGTTGCGCGGCAAGGATTCGGGCATCGCGATGGCGCCGAGGGAGGTCGCGGCGGCCAGCCGGTTGGCGGCCAGGTCGCTCGCCAGAACCGGGGTGCCGAACAGGCGCCGCGCTACCGCGACCGAGCCGAGGCCCAGCGGACCGCACCCGATCACCACGGTCCGCTCCGGCGCCCCGGACAGGGCGCGGACGGCCATCCGCAGGCCGTGCGCGGCCGTGCCCACGGTGTCCAGCCCCAGCACCGCGACGTCGGACCCGATGTCGTCGGGCACCGGGATCAGGTTGCGGGCGGGCAGGTCGAGGAACTCGCGGAACCCCCCGTCGGCCTGCCAGCCGACCAGGGTGTCCAGGCGCAGGCACCGGTTGGTGTCGCCGGCGCGGCAGAGCCGGCACTCCCCGCAGTACAGCGGGATGTAGACCAGCACCCGGTCATCCACGGCGAAACCGGACTCACCCGCCTCGACAACCCGCGCCGCGATCTCGTGCCCGGGCACGAACCTCGTGCCGTCGCGCAGCAGGCGCTTGTCCGAACCGCACAGCCCGACCCACTCCGCGCGCACCCGGACCAGGCCTGGTGCCAGCGCCGGCACGGGACTCCGTTCGAAGCGGACGCTCCCGCCTCCGGGGAACCTGGCGACGGTCATCGTGTCCACCGCGATCTCCTTTCCGTTCACGCCGTGAGCCTCTCCCACCACGCGCGAAAGTCCGCGGGCGCGTCCGGACAGCCGGGGGCGAGGTCGTAGGGGACCGAGCGCGTCAGCTCGGCCACCCCGGCGAGCGGCACCGGCGAGCAGGTGCTCGCCGCGCCGGGGGAGTCCACCGGATCGAGCCCGGCCATGACGCCGGAGGCGCCCTCGTGCAGCAGGCCCGCCGCCGCGGCGCCGACTGCCCAGGCGTCGGCGCGGTCACGGCCGGGCGCCATCCACGAAGCCGCTCGCTGGACCATGCCGAGCACCTCGGCCCGCACCGGCAGACCGGTTTCCGCGGCGAGGCGATCGGCGATGATCCGCGACACCCCGTTGCGCAGCAGGCGATCCGGGCGCGCGACGGTGAACTCGTCCCCGCTGATCTCGGGTGCCGCGCCCTCGGCGACCACCACGAGCGCGTGCCCCTCGCGGCGCACCACCGCGTCGACCGCCGCCGCGAACTCGCCGAACACCAGTGGCGCTTCGGGCGTGTAGACCAGGTGCGGCGCGTCCTGCGGGTTGCCGCGGAACAGCGACGCCGCCAGACCGAGCCAGCCCACGTTGCGGCCCAGCACCTCGACCACGCGAACCTTCTCCAGCGGCGCCATCGCCCGCAGATCGGCGCCCAGCGCCTGCACGGCGTGCGCCACGAAGGTGCCCGCGGTGAGGAAACCGGGGGAGCGGTCGGTGCCCAGCAGGTCGTTGTCGATGGTCTTGGGGATCCCGGCGACGCGCAGGGGAACACCGGTCCGTGCGGCGGCCGCTTCGAGGGCGGCCGCCAGGCCCATCGTCCCGTTGCCGCCGTTGAGCGCGATGCCCTCGATCCCGTTGTCCCGCAACCGTTCGGCGGCCGCGGCCAGCTCGTCCGGGCCGGGCAGGTAGCGGCCGGCCCCCAGCGCCGCGCCCGGCCGGGCGGCCAGTGCGGCGAGGTCTTCCACGGGCACCGGCGCCAGCCGGCCCGCGACGAGACCGCCTGCTCCGCCGTGCACGCCGACGACCTCGGCGAGACCGTCGAGGTGGTGCAGGAAACCGGCCAGGCTCGCGTTGATCACCGGGCTCGGCGCGCCCGCCTGCAGGATCGCGTAGCGGGTCACTGGGACACTGCCTCCGGGGTCCGCGCACCGGATGAGCCGACCAGGTCACGCCGGCGCGTCTCGCCCGCCGCGAAGACACACGCGATGGTGATCGCGCACATGATCAGCAGGTAGATGCTGACCGGCCAGGACGCGCCCGAGGCCCAGGCCACCAGTGCCGCGGCGATGGCCGGTGTCGGCGCGCCACCGACCAGTGCCGCCATCTGGTAGCCGACCGAGATCCCGGAGTACCGCACGTTGGTGCCGAACATCTCGGCGAAGAACGAGGACTGGATGCTGACCATCAGTCCGGTGCCCACGGCGTGCATCACGATGATCGCGACCCAGATGACCACCGTGGACGCGGTGGACAGGGCCCAGAAGTAGCCGAAGATGCCCACCCCGCACAGCGCGGCGCCCGCTACGTAGACCGGGCGCCTGCCCAGCCGGTCGGACAGCGCACCGAACCACGGGATCAGCACGATCTGCACCGCCGAGGACACGGTGAACCCGGTGAGCACGACCCCACCGCCGAGATTCAGGGTCGACGCGGCGTAGGAGATCGCGAACACGTTGATGACGTTGAAGGTCGCGGCATCGGCCAGGCGTGCGCCGAGCGCGAGCAGCGTCTCCTTCCAGTGGTGACGCAGCAGCGTCACGATCGGCATCGCCGTCTTGTGGCCCTTCTCGGTGACGGCGGCGAAGGCCTCGGTCTCGGTGATGCCCAGTCGCACCCACAGGCCCGCGGCCAGCAGCAGCCCGCTGAGCAGGAACGGCATCCGCCAGCCCCAGGACTCGAACTGCGCGTCGGGCAGCAGCGAAGCGAGAGCGAAGACACCCGCGGACAGCAGCAGCCCGATCGGCGCTCCGAGCTGCGGCACCGAACCGTAGAAGCCGCGGCGGTCGGCGGGGGAGCTTTCGACCGTCAGCAGGGTGGCACCGCCCCACTCGCCGCCGATCGCGACGCCCTGCACCAGCCGCAGGGTGACCAGCGTGACTGACGCCCAGATGCCCCACGTTTCGTAGGTGGGTACGAGACCGATGCCGAGCGTCGCGACTCCCATGATCATCATCGTGATCACGAGCATGGACTTGCGTCCCACGCGATCACCGAAGTGGCCGAAGATCACCGCCCCGACCGGCCGGGTGAGAAATCCCGACGCGAAGGTGAGCAGTGCCAGGATCGTCGCGGTCGAGGGGTCGGAGTTCGGGAAGTACAGCTTGCCCAGTACCAGTGCGGCCGCCGTGCCGTACAGGTAGAAGTCGTACCACTCCAGGACCGAGCCCATGAGGCTCGCGGCGGTGGTTCGCCGCATGCTCGTCGCTTTGCTCATCGTTGGGCACCCAATCTCGCACGGTATCCGCGCCGTCGTCGCAGCGGTACTCCATGCATCATGTTACATGTAGTTCCGGGATGCAAGGTTATTTCTCGGGTGGTCGAGCTTGAATTGACGACATGTTACATGTAATATGGAGACTTCGAAGGTCAGGAGGGGCCTGTGGGCGAGTCACGAATCGCGGAGAGCCGGGTGCGAGTGCTGCGGGCTCCGGTTCGCGACGGGATCGCGATGTCGTTCTCGGCGCTGCCGTACCGGACCATGGTGCTGGTCGAGCTGGAGGACGCGACGGGGGTGGTCGGGCGCGGCGAGAGCTGGGTGAACTTCCCCGGATGGGCATCGACCGAACGCGTCGCCACCCTGCGTGAAGGTGTGCTCCCGTTGCTCGACGGGCAGGACACCGAACGGATCATCGCGGTGCAGCGGCGACTGGTGGGCGCCCTGGCGCCGCTCGGGCGGCAATGGGGTGCACCGGGACCGGTGTCGCAGGCGATCAGCGCGGTCGACGTGGCGTTGTGGGACCTGCGCGGCAGGCGCCAGGGGAGTGCGATCGCCGACCTCGGCGGTGGCCGGGTCCGCGACGAGGTCGACGTCTACGCCAGCAGTCTCGGCCCCACCGGGGTCGCGGAGCTGGCGGCGCGCTGCCGGGATCGCGGCTTCCGGGCGGTCAAGGTGAAGCTCGGGTTCGGCTCGGAGACCGACGACGCCAACTTGGCCGCCGTGCGCCGCATCTGCGGGGACGATGTCGAGGTCTATGGTGACGCCAACCAGGCCTGGTCGGTGGAGGAGGCGGTCGCGGCGGCTCCGATGCTGCGCGAGCACGGCGTCGCGTGGATCGAGGAGCCGGTGCGCGGTGACCGGGTCGAGGACCTGGAGCGGTTGTTCGAAGCGACCGGCCTGGCCATCGCCACCGGCGAGAACGTCTACGGCCGCGCCGCGTTCTGGTCCTACGTGGAGTCGCCCGCGGTCGCCGTCGTGCAGCCGGACGTGTCCAAGACCGGAGGTCTCACCGAGGCGCTGGCGGTGTGCGCGCTCGCCGAGGCGCGCGGCAAGAAGGTCGCGCCGCACCTCTACGGCGGCGCCGTGGCGTACCTGGCCACGTTGCAGCTGGCCGCCCTCTCTCCTGCGGTGTCGGTCGTGGAGTACGACGTGCGGGACAACCCGCTGCGCGACCCGCTCCTGTGCGATCCGCCGCAACCCGTGTCCGGCCGGCTGGCGTTGCCTGCCGGCCCCGGCCTCGGCGCCGAGTTCGACGGGGCGGCCCTCGACCGCCTGATGGCGGCCACCCCGTGAACACCACGATCCGCGGCTACCGGGTGCGCGGTACCGGCCGCCCCCGGCAGCCGTGGCCGGTCGACGTCCTCGAGCCCGCGACCGGAGCCGTGCTCGCGACCTGCGATGCCGAGCGCGCGGCCGACGTCGCGTCGGCCGCGCTGCCGTGCTGGTCGGGCACGCCCGCGCCCCGGCGGGCCGCGGCCCTGCCGGCCATCGCCGCGGAGCCGCGCGATCCGGCCGTCGCGGAGGAGTTCACCGCGCTGGAGACCGGCAAGCGCGTCACCGAAGCCCGGGCCGGGGCCTGGATGTCCGCCGGTTTCGCCGAACGGATCGCCCCCGCCGTGCTGCGCGCACCGGCGCGACGCCGCGCGTCGTCCCGGGCATCGAGCATGAGATCAGCGATCGTCCGCTGGGTGTCGTCGCCGTGCCGTCGCCGTGGAACTTCCCACCGTCCATCCCGGCGCGCAAGATCGCGGCGGGATGGACGGTGTTGTTCGAGCCGTCCGAAGTGGCCGCGAGGGCTCGGCTCCGCGCTTCGCCGGGACCGTGGAGCGGCACGTGCCCGGGGGCGTGCTGTGCTCGATGCTCGGGGACGCTGGGCTCCACGCGGGTCGGCGTGCTCGTCGCCGAACAGGGTCGCACGCACCTGACGCGGTGGGTGCCGGAACTCGGCGGCGACGCGCCGATGGTGGCGTTCGACGACCCCGAACACGCCGCGGGTTCCCTTCGGCGGACGCAAGCTGAGCGGACTGGGGCGGGAAGGAGGTCGGGCCGGCCTCGACGCGTTTCTCGCCCCGCAGACGATCGCCCTCGCCTGCCGCTAGGTTCGGCATGGCAGGCTGGGCGGAACGGAAAGGGGTGGGCAGATGGGTGAGCTCCCACCGGTGCGTGCGTCGGAGCGCATCACCGACGCGGTCTACGAGTCGCTGCGGCAGGCGATCCTGTCCGGGACCCTGCCCCCCGGTACCAAGCTGAGCGTGCCCAACCTCGCGCTGCGGCTGGACGTCAGCCGCAGCCCGGTTCGCGAAGCGGTGGTGCGGCTGACGTGGGACAGGCTCGCGGTCGATGAACCGCGTCGCGGCGCGGTGGTAGCCCGCATCGACCCGCAGGACCTCGCCGAGCTGTACGAGGTGCGGGAGGCGCTGGAGGGGGTTGCCACCCGCCTCGCGGTGCAGCGGGGCGATTCCGGTCTCGTCCCGAAACTGGAGCAGTTGCTGCGCCAGCACATCCAGGCGGTCGGCCTGGACGACGTCGAGCGGCACACCAAGCTGGACATCCAGTTCCACACCGCGATCCGGGTCGCCAGCGGCAACCAGCACGTGATCCGCCAGCTCGACGAGATTCAGGCGCAGGTCCGGCTGGCGATGGTCACCACGGCCGTCACCTCCGGCCCGTCCTACGCGGTCGAGGATCACCAGCGCATCCTCGAGGGCATCAAGTCCGGCGACCCGGACCGTGCCGAGCGCGCGGCGCGGGAGCACATCGCGCGGTTGAAGGTGGCGCTGCGCAGCAGTTCCGCGGCCGACCGACCATGATCACCCCGGGGTGCGCAGCCCCGCGACGAGGAGCCCGACGAGCCGTCGTGCGTCGTAGTGGCGAGTCGTGCTCGCGCCCGCGCAGAGGCCGCCGACACCGCGCATCAGCTCGCGCGCGTCCTGGCCGGACTGGATCTCGCCCGAAGCCGCCGCGGCGCCGAGCAGTCGCGTGCACACCGGTTCGAGCCGGTCGAGGAAATACTCGTGCAGCGGGTCGTAGCAGGGGTCGTCGGACTGCAGTACGGTCGCGAGTCCCTGCTTGGTGACGACGAAATCGACGAACAGGTCGATCCACCGGGCCAGCGCGTCGTAGGGCGTCTCGCAGGCCGCGAGCAGATCCGGGCCCGCCTCGGCGAGCGCTTCGACCTGATGCCGGTAGACGGCGACGATCAGGTCCGCGCGTGTCGGGAAGTGCCGGTAGATCGTGGCGGTGCCGACGCCTGCCTTGGCCGCGATGGCCCGGATCGGCGCCTCCACTCCCGACGCGACGAAGACCGCGGCGGCCGCGTCCAGCAGTACCTCCTTGTTGCGCCGTGCGTCCGCGCGCTGGGGCCGGTCGTTCACCCCGCACCTCCTTCCCGGGTTGCCTAAACGGGACGGTGTCCCGTAACGTCAAACGGGACAGGGTCCCGTTTACCCATCATGCCAGGGACCCGGACGGAGCGCACCACCATGACGACATACCTGCTGGTTCACGGCGCCTGGCACACCGGGCGGGCCTGGGAGCGGGTGGTCCCGCTGCTGGAGCAGGCCGGGCACCGCGTCTTCACCCCGACGCTGACCGGCTACGGCGAGACCAAGCACCTGCTCGGCCCCGAGGTCGGGCTCGACACGCACGTCGACGACATCGTCCGGCTGATCACCGCGGAAGATCTCACCGACGTGGTCCTCGTGGGCCACAGCTACGCGGGGCTGGTGATCTCGTCGGCCGCGAACGCGGTGCCGGACCGGATCGCGCGGCTGGTCTACCTCGACGCGATGGTGCCGGAGCACGGCGAGACCGCGGCCGATGTCATGCCCCCCACTCGCGGCCTCATCGAGCGCACGCTGGAGTCCGAAAGCGGCTGGCGGGTCCCGCCGCTGCCCGAGCTGCCGCCACCGTTCGGTCTGTTCGGGGTGACCGATCCGGCGGACCTCGCGTGGCTGCGCCCGATGTTGTCCGACCAGTCGGTGCGCTGCCTCCAGGAACCGGTCCGGCTGGACAACCCGGCGACGGCCGCGATCCCCCGCGCGCACATCCACTGCACCGTCAAGCCCGACGGCTTCGACCGCCGCCCGGTCCCCGCGATCCAGCCCAACGGAACGCCGTCGGAGGTGTTCGAACTCGCGACCGGCCACGACTGCATGGTCACCGCGCCGGCCGAGCTGACCGAACTGCTGCTCAAGATCGGCTGACCACGGCCTCGGGCAACCGTCGCGAGGGCTCGACGAAGAGCACGCGCAGTGCCGCCGTGCCCTCTCGTGCCGCGTGGTCGAGCAGGGAGAGGAACGCGCCCACGGCGTCGTTTTCCCGTGCCAGCAACCGATCCGACTCCTGCACGGTGACGAGCACTGTCCGCGCCGGGCGGCCCGCCCGGTCTCCGAAGGCGCTCCCGAGTCCGCCGCCGGAGAGGTCCAGGAGGTCGGTCAGGCATTCGTCGAAGGCGTCGAGGTTCCCGCCGTAGTAGGAGGGGAACTCCAGTGCGTCGCCCCAGGTGGCAAGCAACCCCTCCATCGTCTGGCATCGCCGCCCCTGTACCAGGACGGAATGCACCGCGTCCCGCGCCGACAGGTCGAACACCGCTCGCCGGGTGGCTTCACCGGCCGGCGCGAAGCGGACCCACGCCGGGAGGGGTCGGCCGCCGTACTCGTCCGGGAAGTGCCCGCCCCACGAGAAACTCCCACCCGGTGCGGCGGCCATGGATCGTCCTTTCCGATTGACTGTTTTGAGGGGTGGGTGTGCCGACCTGACGCACCCACCCCTCTTACGAAGTTCCGGGGGTGCTAGGGCAGGACGTAGAATTGCGCGAACGAGTTGTAGTGGTCGGGCGAGTACCAAGAATTTCCCTGCACGTTACTCCTGTTACACGACGAGTCGCTGGCTCAGGCGTCCATTAGGGCCGGGTGGATGAATGTCGTATTCAAGGTAATCGCCACCGGCGGGTAGCAATCCCGTGCTGTTCTGGTATGACGTGTTGCCGGAGAAGTGCGGCCGAGCATGACGGGAATGCCGTCGTCTCCCGAATCGTCCATGCGGCCTGAGGTGCCGGGCACGACGACGAGCCCGGCACGTCCCGGATCCAGGGCGGCGGTCCCGTGCGAGCTCAAGGTTGCGGTTCCGCTGGGCATTTCGCGCGGTCCTTCCGTGGACACCCGTCCCACCGTGACGCCACCGGCGCGCAGCACCTCGTAGGGGCGACGTCGTCGAGCGGATCGAAGCCGTCGAACGGGACGATCTGTGCGCATGCGCCGGCGCCGTGCGCGGTTCGGGGCTGGAAGGAGCGGCCGGACGGCCGGAAGCCGACGGATCCTCGCCACCCCCGGACGGGGGTGACGGTGGTCGACGTCGCGAAGGTGGGGCGGGTAGCGTGTGGCGACCGACGATGATGTGGTTGGCGAGGAGGACGGACGCCGATGTCTGACGCCCGCTCGGTCCTGCACGCCGAGTTGCGGGATGCGGCTGGTGCCGCCGGGCTGCCGGTGGTGTTCGGTGGCGAGGTGACCGGCGGGCGCCTGCGGTTGTCCGGGTTCGTCGGCACCCGTACCGCGGCGTTGCACGATCTGGAGGTGCTGCCCGGCGCGGGCCTGGGTGGCCGGGTGCTGATGCGGGGTCATCCGATCGCGGTCGCCGACTACGGCAGCGCACGCTCCATCACCCACGACTACGACCGCCCGGTACTCGCCGAGGGCCTCGGTTCGATCATCGCCGTGCCGGTCCGCGCGGGCGACCGGTGCCGCGGTGTGCTGTACGGCGCCGCACGGCAGACAGTGGCGTTCGGTGACCGGGTCCGGGACGCGCTCGTGACGTCCGGGAAGCGCCTCGCGCGCGACCTGAGCGTCCGGGAGGACCTCGGAGCGCGCCTCGCCCTCGCCGACGCGCTCTCTGTGGAAGCGGCCGCCACCCGCGAAGAACTGCGCTCCGTCCACTCGGAACTGAGGGTGATCGCGGGCACCCTCCCGGACCCGCAAACCCGGCGGCGCCTCTACGCGGCCGCCCAGCGCCTCATCGACCTCGGCACCCCACCCGCTCCTTCGCGGATTCGCCTGACCACAAGGGAAACCGACGTACTGGCCCAGGTCGCCCTGGGGTGCACGAACGCCGAGGTCGCCGAACGCCTGTCGCTGGGACGGGAAACGGTGAAGGCCTACCTGCAGTCCGCGATGCGCAAACTGAACGCCCACACGCGCCACGAGGCAGTGGTTCAAGCACGACGCCTGATGCTGCTGCCCTGACGCACCCGTCGCCCGGCAACGCAAGCCGGCGCAAGACCGGCCCGGACCGCCCCCGCCCCCCATTCCAAGCCCGCCACACCGCACCTCCCACTCCAGCGCAGTAGGTTGGAGGGGAGCAACCAGTGAGGGAGGACGATCGTGGGTCTGAAAGTCGGCTACAAGGCCTCGGCGGAGCAGTTCGGTCCGCGTGATCTGGTCGAGTACGCCGTGCGCGCCGAGGAGCTGGGCCTGGACTCGGTGTGGGTGTCGGATCATTTCCTGCCCTGGCGGCACGAGGGCGGGCACGCGCCGTTCGCGTTGACGTGGATGTCGGCGGTGGCGGAGCGGACCAAGCGGGTGCAGATCGGCACCAGTGTGCTGACTCCCACGTTCCGGTACAACCCGGCGGTGATCGCGCAGGCGTTCGCGACGATGTCGTTGCTGTCGAACAACCGGGTGATCCTCGGTGTGGGTACCGGTGAAGCGCTGAACGAGATCGCGGTGTCGGGCCGGGAGTGGCCCGAGTTCAAGGAGCGGTTCGCGCGGCTGCGGGAGGCGATCAAGCTCATCCGCGAGCTGTGGACCCAGGACGAGGTGTCGTTCGAGGGTGACTACTACACGCTGGTCAACGCCAGTATCTACGACCGCCCGGAGCAGCCGGTTCCGGTGTACGTCGCCGCGGGCGGGCCGGTCGTGGCCAAGTACGCGGGCCGTGCGGGGGAGGGGTTCATCTGCACCTCCGGCAAGGGCATGGAGCTGTACAACGACAAGCTGATGCCCGCCGTCGCGGAAGGGGCGCAGGCCGCCGAGCGCGACGCCGCCGCCATCGACAAGACGATCGAGATCAAGATGTCCTACGACCGCGACCCGGACAAGGCCCTGGACAACACCCGGTTCTGGGCGCCGCTGTCGCTGACCCCGGAGCAGAAGCACTCGGTGTCCTCGTCGGTGGAGATGGAGCGGCTGGCCGACGAGCTGCCGATCGAGCAGGTCGCCAAGCGCTGGATCGTGGCCTCCGACCCGGACGAGGCGCTCGCCCAGATCAAGCCGTATCTGGACGCCGGCCTCAACCACCTGGTGTTCCACGGCCCCGGCCACGACCAGGAACGGTTCCTGTCCCAGTTCACCGAGGACGTGCTGCCGCGGCTGCGCGCGCTGGGCTGACGCACCGCCGCTCACGGGCCGCGTGCCCGTGAGCGGCGTCATGGTGCGGGTGGCCGCCCGCCGAGAGTAATTTCGTGTTTTAGCGAAATGTCGAAGGACGGTGCGGTGCTGCTCGGTGAGTGCAAGGCCCTGGCGAACGAGACACGGCTGCGCATCCTGGAGTGGCTCAAGGACCCGGAGGTCAGCTTCCCGGCGAGCGCGGGGGAGACGGCAGGTCTGGGGGTGTGCGTCGGCCTGCTCCAGCAGAAGGCCGGGACCTCGGCGTCGACCATGTCGGCCCACCTGGCGATCCTGCAGCGCGCCGGGTTCCTGCTGGCCACCCGGCGCGGCCAGTGGACCTACTACCGGCGCGACGAAGACCGCATCCGCGCCTTCACCGAGCGACTGCACCGCGACCTGTGACCGGAAAAGGTGAACCCGTCATGTCCCCAGTCCTGTCCGTACTGGACCTCGCGCCGATCGCGCCCGGCCGGAGCGCGCGCGAGAGCTTCGAGGCCAGCGTCGCGCTGGCGCAGGCCGCCGAGCGCGGTGGCTACCGCCGCGTCTGGTACGCCGAGCACCACAACATGGCGTCGATCGCCTCCAGCGCCACCAGTGTCGTGATCGGGCACGTCGCCGAGCACACCTCGACGATTCGCCTCGGCGCGGGCGGGATCATGCTGCCCAACCACTCGCCACTGGTGATCGCCGAGCAGTTCGGCACGCTGGAAACGTTGTTCCCCGGCCGGATCGACCTCGGGCTCGGCCGCGCGCCGGGCAGCGACCAGCGGACCATGGTGGCGCTGCGCCGCGACCCGATGTCGGCCGACTCGTTCCCGCAGGACGTGCTGGAACTGCAGGCCTACCTCGGCGGCAAGTCGGTGCAGGGCGTGCGGTCGGTGCCCACCGGAGAAAGCGCCGTGCCGCTCTACATCCTGGGCTCGTCGTTGTTCGGGGCGCAGCTGGCGGCACAGCTCGGCCTGCCCTACGCGTTCGCGTCGCACTTCGCGCCGGACTCGCTGCACCAGGCGGTCGAGGTGTACCGGAATCGATTCCAGCCCTCCGAGCAGCTGGCCGAGCCGTACGTGATCGCCGGGGCCAACGTGTTCGCCGCGCGGGACCGCGACGAAGCCGCCGAACAGCGCACCATCGCCTACCGGGCGCGGACCCGTTCGATGCTGTCGCAGGGCCGCTCCGGCGCGAACTTCACCGACGCCGAGGTCGACGCCTTCCTGGCCTCGCCCAACGGCCGCGGCCTGGCGGGCATGACCCGCTACACGGCCGTCGGCACCCCGGAGGACGTGCGGGCCTACCTGGAGAACTTCGCCACCGAGGCCGGCGCGGACGAGCTGATCCTGGCCCACCACGCGACGAACGTCGAGGACCGGGTGCGCTCGGTCGAGCTGACCGCGGACGCCATGACGGCCGTCGCCTAGCTGTAGCGCCCGTTTTCTCAGCGGCGGAGCCGCTTGCCGTGGGCCGTGCGCTGGCACCGCCGCCACCCGCACCGCCACGCAAGCCACTGCCGAAACAGTCCTAGCGAAGGCCGTCGACCATCAGCCCGAGGGTGAAGTCGAACCGGTCGTGGCCCTCGCCCGCGGTGAGTTCGGTGGCGTGCCGCCTGGTGTGGGGAAACGTTTCCGCGGGCAGCGCGGCGAACCGGCGCAGCAGATCGTCGCGGTCGACCACCCAGACGGCGTCGTCCCGCGCCGACCGCCGCCGCACCGTCGACACCTCCAGGCAGTAGGCGGCCACGTACAGCAGGAGCGCGTCGACGGCCCACGCGGCGGCCTGCGGGGCGACGCCGCCGGCCAGCAGGATCGCCAGCATCCCCTCGCAGACGCGCACGGTTTCCAGGTCGGTGGGGGCCATGGCGAGCGCGGCGCGGGAGATCCCGGGGTACCTCAGGTACTGGTCGCGGATCTGCGCGCACACCTCGCGGATCTGATCGCGCCACCGCGCGGGGTCGGGCTCGGGCAGCGTGAGTTCCGCGCACAGCCGCCCGATCAGCAGCTCGTCGAGGGCAGCCTTGTTCACCACGTGCGCGTAGAGGGAGGCGGATCCGGCGGCCGGTTGCGCGCCGCGCGTCGCTCGTGCGGGTTCACGGAATCACTCTGCGTTGACACGAACACCGTTCGTAAGTAGAACGGTGTTCGTGAACCGAGGCGTTCGATCGCCGCGGTCTGCTGCCCGCCGTCGAAGCGGTGCAGCGGAAGGTGCACGGGAGCGTGGACGCGACGCGGTTCACCGGGCACTTCGCCGGAATGGTCCTCGATCCCGATCTCGTGGACTGGTCCGATCCCGACTTCGCCGCGCACACCGCGGCGTCGGGGGCGCGGATGGCTGGCCGGCTGCGACGGCGGGCACAGCGCCGTGCGCCGCCTCGCCGGCATCGGCTTCCCCGGCACCGATCCGGAACCGACCGGGTACCAGGCGGTCGCCGACATCGACGGCGCGGAGCAGCTCGCGGACGGGTGGACGTGGTCGGCGCGGGGCGCCTACCGGTACGGTCCGCAGCCCGGGCGAGTGGCCACTGTGGAGTTCGACGGCGGTCCCGCCGACCGTTCGGCGCCGGTCACCCTCGACGAGGTGCAGTCCAGTCTGCGCCGGGTCTCGGGGGCCGACGTCACGCTGACCGCGTTGCGCGCCACCCCGACCCGCTGGACCGACAACACCCGCCAGGCCGCGGCCTACCGCGCGGGACGGGTGTTCCTCGCCGGGGACGCCGCGCACGTCCACCCGCCGTTCGGCGGGCAGGGGCTCAACCTCGGGGTCGGCGACGCGATGAACCTCGGCTGGAAGCTCGGCGCCGTGATCGCCGGGTGGGCGTCCGAGGGCCTGCTTGGCACCTACGAGACGGAGCGCCGTCCGATCGGGCGTGGGTGCTGGACTGGACGCGGGCCCAGATCGGGGTGCTGCGCGGCGATGCGAAATCGGCCGGGCTGCGCCAGGTCGTGGCCGATCTGCTGGCCACCAGGGACGGCACGACGCACGCCGTCAAGAAGATCTTCGGGGTCGGCCGGCGCATCGACCTGCCCGGCGGCCACCCGCTGACCGGACGGTTCGCCCCGGACCTGTGGCTGGGCGACGGTTCCCGCCTCGCCTGCCACGGTCACGGCGGTGGTTTCCTGCTGTTGGACCGCACCGCGGACGGCGTGTTCGCCCGGGTCGCGGCGGGCTGGGACGGCCGGGTCGCACCGTGGCCGACGCCGCCGACACTCCCGACACGGCGGGGCTCGAAGCCGCCCTGTCCCGGTGGGCCGGTGCTCCGCGCCCGCGAACACGAGCCGGACGCACACCGCCGGGATCTCAGGGCACGGTGCCGACGATCCTGAAGACCCGGTCGAGGCCCGTCAGCTCCAGCGGGCGCAGTACGGGGCGGTGGGTGCACACCAGCGTGAGCCGCTGCCCGGCCTCCTCGCACTCCTTGGCGATCTCGAGCAGCAGCGCGAGGCCGCCGGAGTCGAGGAACCCGACACCGGACAGGTCGAGGACCACGGAAGGCGGTGGTGGTACGGGCGCGCCCGCGCGGGCGGCCGCCAAGTCCTCGCGCAGGTGCACGACGGTCCCGGCGTCGAGTTCACCCATCACGGTCACGACGAGGGCATCGGGGCGGTAGGCCCACTCCGCCTTCAGGTTGGTCACGCGGTCTCCTGGGCAAGCATTCCGGCTCGCGAGGTCGGGCGGGACGCGATGATCACACGCCGCCGCGGGAACAAGGGCGAGCCACAGCTGCTTGTATAACCGTGACTTCGCCGACCTTACCGCATGGCCCGGTTAGGCTGGCGGGACGAAGGCGGCAGACGACGCCTCGGAAGAAGACGAGGTGTGCATGAGCGAGACGACCCTGTCCGCCCCCGAAGTCATCACGATCGCCCAGGAGCTGGCCGAGATCGGCAGGCTCGTGGACGACGACGACGTTCCCGCGACGCTGAGCCGCTACGTGGCGCGGGCCGTCACGCTGGTGCCGGGATGTGACCGCGCCGCGATCACCGCGTCGGCCCCGGCCGGGACGGAGGTGCTCGCCTCCGCCGGGAAACCCCTGCCGGAGCCGCCCACCGACGGTTCCGGCCCGGACCCGGTGACCGAGGCGCTGCGGTACCGCGAACCGCGGCGACTGGACGACACCGCGGCGGACGAGCGCTGGCCCCCGTTCAGCGCGCACCTGCGGCGGCACGGGTTCGGCAGCTGCCTGACCCTGCCGCTGCCCACCTCGGACGCGGCGTTCACCGTGTTCTCCACGGAGCCGGGCCGGTTCGGCGAAGACTCGCACGACCTGGCGCTGCTGTTCACCCTGCACGCCGGTGTCGCCTTCGACAACAGCACCCTCTACCACGACAACCTGCGTCTGCTCGCGCACGTGCAGACGGCGCTGCGGACCCGCACAGTGATCGCGCAGGCGCAGGGACTGCTGATGCGCCACCACGACCAGACCGCGGAAGAGGCGTATGCGGTGCTGAAACGCCTGTCGCAGGAGGGAAACGTGAAGCTGCGCGCGGTCGCGGCGGCGCTCGTGGAAGCGCACGAGGCGGGCCGGCTGGAGGAAGCGCTGCGGCGGCGGTGACCATCCACTGTGGTCCGCCCGGCTCCGGAACTGCCCGGTCAACCCTGGACGGCGGCGGGAAGTTCGGCGACCGAGCCGAGCACGTGGGTGGCGCCCGCCGCCCGCAGGTCGTCGACAGTCCCGGCGCCGGTCAGCACCCCGGCGGCCACCGAGGCGCCCGCACGCGCCGCGGCCAGCACGTCGGACGGGGTGTCGCCCGCGACGGCGATCGCCCGCACGTCCGTGACGCCCAGGCGCAGCGCGGCCGTCAGCACCAGGTCCGGGTAGGGGCGTCCCCGCACGCCGGGCCCTGGCGCGAGCGCGAGGTCGGCCAGGTCCTGCCAGCCGAGCGCGTCCAGGATCGCGTGCTGGGTCCCGGCGGCGAAGCCCGTGGTGAACGCGACCTTGATCCCGTCCGCGCGCAGGCGGCGCACGGTGTCCTCGGCGCCGGGCAGCGGCACGCACCGGCCACTGTGGACGAGTCCTTCGTAGACCCGGCGGAACTCGTCGTCCGCCCGCCGCGCCGAGGATTCCTCACCGAGCAGCGCCCGGAAGACGGTGATCTTCGACTGTCCCATCGTTTCCCGGACGTAGCGGAGCATCTCCGGGTGGCGTTCGGAGGGAACGCCGACGGTGGTGATCGCCGTGATGAAGGACTGCTCGACGAGCCCGTCGTCGGCGGCCGTGGTGCCCGCCATGTCCAGTACGACCAGTTCGGGTTTCACAGCCCGGCCTCCTCGGCGGTGTCCTCGGCGATCGCCGGCGCGCAGGTCATCCCGCGGCCGCCGGGACCGGTGACCAGCCAGGCGTTGTCCGCGATCCGGGCGCGGTGCACGACCAGCGACGGGTCGGTCGCCTGCGCGTACACGCCCGCCCAGCGTCGCGTGATCCGCGGCACGGGCCTGCCGAGGATCGCCGAGACCACCGAGCTCAGGTGCTCGTAGGGGGCCTCCTCGACATCGAAACCGAACGGCTCGTCGTAGGCGTGGGTGTCGCCGATGGTCAGGCCACCGTCCCGGCGCTGCACCATCAGCAGCTGCATGGCGTGTGCCGCCGCGGTTTCCGGCTGCGGCTGGTCCCGGTTCAGCGTGGTCAGCGCGTCGCCGCGGAAGGCCGGGTAGTAGCGGAAGCTGTCCGCGTCGGCCACCGACGTCGTGAGGGCCTCGCCGAGCGGTTCGGTCTGCGCCATCTGCAAGCGCACCCGGCGCACCGGGAGGTCGCCGGTCAGCTCGCGCACGAACCCGCCGAGCCACGCGCCGGTGCACAGCAGGACGAGGTCACCGTCGTGCCGCTCACCGCGGTCGTCGACGATGCCGGTGCTCGTCAGCGCACGCACTTCACGCCCGGGCAGCCACGTGTAGCGGCCGCTGCCGGTGAGCGCGGCGCGGAGCGCGGGTTGCGCGGTGCGCGGTTCGACCGCCGCGTCCCGCGGGCACCACAGCGCACCGAGGAAATCGCCGCGCAGAACGGGGTTCAACGCGCGGGCTTCGGCCGCGTCGAGCAGTTCGAACTCGCGGTCGGCCGGCGCCTGCGCCGCCACCGCGTACTCGGCTTCGGTCCGCAGCACGGTGAGCGAGCCGTTCGCGCGGAAACCGAGCCCGGGCACCTCGGCGCCGATCCGCTCCCACAGGTGGCGAGCCCGCATCGCGGTGTCCAGTTCGGCGCCGGAAGCGCGGCCGCTGACCCAGACCAGCCCGAAGTTGCGCACCGACGCACCACGCGCCTCGGCCTCGCGCTCGATCTGCACCACGTCATGGCCGCGGCGGACGGCCTCCCGGGCGTGCAGGGTTCCGAGCACGCCGCCGCCCACGATGAGGATTCGCACGTCGCACACCCTCGCCGCCGGTGGTGAACGGTTCGTGAGCCCGGCGCCAACGCGGCGTGGGCCACGTCTGACGATGCGTCCCGGTTGTCCCTTTCACCGGCGTACCTGTGAGGTTGCCCGGGAGACTCTTGCCGCGATTCCGGCCCCCACGCACACTGGAAACCGTGGACGTGGGTCAGCAGCTCCGTCGGCTGGAGGCGCGGCTCTCGGGGGAACACGAGGAGCATCCGCCCGAGGTCGTGCACAGTTTCGTGGACGAGGCGCTGTCCCGGTTCACCGGCGCTCGGGTGAGCGCTTTCGTGCCGATCCTGGTCGAACGCCGGGTCCGAGCGCGGATGAAGCCGTCGCCACGACCCGATCGGGTCGATCTTCCGCGCGGCCAGGCTTTCGCGCTGGATTCTCCTTACGCTGAACCGATGTCGCTGCGCACGTGGGCGTGGTTCACCGCGAAACGCCTGCTCGAGCGGGAGCTTCCGCGCCGCTGGGCGCACACGCGCGGGGTCGCCTCGACGGCCGCGCGCATCGCCCCGCTGCTCCCGCTGGCGGACCGGCAGATCCTGATCGCCTCGGCCTGGCTACACGACATCGGCTACGCCGAGGACCTCATCGACACCGGCTTCCACCAGCTCGACGGCGCTCGTTTCCTGCGCCGCGAAGGCATTCCGGTGCGGGTGTGCGCCCTCGTCGCGCACCACGCCGGCGCCGCGGCCGTCGCCGAGCTGCGCGGGCTGGCCCCGCAGCTGGCCGAGTTCGACGACGAACGGTCCGCGGTGCGGGACGCGCTCTGGTACAGCGACATGACCACCAGTCCGGACGGTGACCCCGTCGTGTTCGCCGACCGGATGCGGGAGATCCGCTCCCGCCGCGGCCCGGACGATCCGGTCGTGCGGGCACTGGACGTGAACGGTGACGAACGGGCCGCGGCGGTGCGGCGGACCGAGGAACTGTTGTGGTCCGGCGCGCGGCTCACCGCCGTCTGAGGTCTTTCGTAGCCGCTACGCGGATACCTCAGGCGCCGGGCTCGCAAGCTCGCAACGGATTTCCCTCCCGGTTGCGGGAGAGGAAAGCCCGGTAGGCAGAGTGCTGGGTCGCCTTCCGTTGCCGGTGCCGGGCGAGCGTGGCATTCGCGCACCCGCCGCCCCCACCCACACACCGGAACCCGGCAACGCAACCCACCCACCCCGATACACAGCCCAGTTCCGGGGAAAGAATCAAAAACCGGGGCGGCCACAATCGGGGCGTAGCGAAGCGAAGCCGACGCTTGAGAAACCCGCGTGTCGCCAGAACCCGCGCAGCTCAGTGCCGGACCAGCACCCGGCTCAGCAGTGGCAGGTGGTCCGACGCATCGGTCGGCAGCACCCGCGTGACCAGCGGTGACACCGACCGGGACGTGTAGACGTAGTCGATCCGGCGATCCGGGGCCCCGGCCGGGTAGGTCGGACCGCCGCCCTTGCCGGACACCGTCCACGCGTCCGTGAAGACACCGTTCAACGTCGCGATTTCCGGGGCGTCCGGGAGCGCGTTGAGGTCGCCGACGAGCACGGCCGGGCGGGTGCGGCCGATCAGCGCCGTGATCTGCCGGGCCTGCTCCAGGCGGTCGGTCTGCGAGCTCGCGGCCAGGTGCGTGTCGTAGACGTGCACGGCGACACCGTGGACGTCCAGCTCGGCGTGCAGCAGCCCGCGCTGCTCCTGGTCGGGGGAGCGGAACAGGTACGTGTTGTCCCACGCGGTGATCGGGTAGCGGGACAGGATCGCGGTCCCGTACTGGACGCGCGGGCTGCCCGCGGTGGGCGGATCGCGGTCGATGTTGGCGCCGAACACCACGTGGTAGCCGAGCATGCGGGCCAGCTCGCCGGCCTGGTCGGCCTGCTCGCTGCGGTCGGAGTAGTGCCGGTCCACCTCCTGCAGTCCGACCACGTCGGCTCCGCTGTCCCGCACCACCCCGGCCACGCGGGCCAGGTCGAGCACGTCGTCGGTGCCCTGGGCGTGGTGGATGTTGAAGGTCAGCACGGACAGCACCCGCTGCCGGTGCTCGCCCGCGTTCGCGGGCAGCACCGAGGTCAGCAGGATCCCGCTCAGCATCAGCACGACCGCCAGTGTTCTGCGCATGCCGGGGATCTTCGCCCGCGCGGGCGCCCGGCCGGTGAGGCCACGGTGAACGCGTGGCGAACGTTTCAGCGCCAGCCGGCTCCGGGCGCGACGTCGCGGACGATGGACTCCAGCAGGTGCGCGTTGTAGTCCACGCCGAGCTGGTTGGGCACCGTGACGAGAACCGTGTCGGCGGCCTGCACGGCCGCGTCGTCGGCGAGCTGCTTGGCGATCACGTCGGGTTCGCCGGCGTAGGACTTGCCGAAGCGGGCGATCCCGCCGTCGAGCCAGCCCACCTGGTCCTCGCTGTCGCGTTCGCGGCCGAAGAAGCGGCGGTCGGTGTCGGTGGTGATCGGGATGACGCTGCGGCTCACCGACACCCGCGGCTCGCGGAGGTGACCGGCCCTGGCCCATTCCTCGCGGAAGAGCGCGATCTGCTCGGCCTGCAGTTCGTCGAACGGCACGCCGGTGTCCTCGGTGAGCAGGGTCGAGCTCATCAGGTTCATGCCCTGCGCGGCGGTCCACTTCGCGGTGGCACGGGTGCCGCTGCCCCACCAGATGCGTTCCGGCAGCGACGCCGACCGCGGTTCGACGGCCAGCAGACCGCGGCGGCCCGTCCGGGGATCGGCCCGGACGACGCCGGCGCCGGTGAGGGCGGCGCGGAAGATCCCGGTGTGCCGGCGTGCCAGGTCGGCGTCGGTTTCGCCCTCGGCCGGGACGTACCCGAAGGCGGCGGCGCCGTCGAGCGCGGGCTCGGGGGAGCCGCGGCTGATGCCCAGCTGCAGGCGCTCACCGCTGAGCAGGTCGGTGGCCGCGGCCTGTTCCGCCATGTACAGCGGGTTCTCGTAGCGCATGTCGATGACGCCGGTGCCCAGCTCGATGCGTTCCGTGCGCGCCGCCATCGCCGCCAGCAGCGGGAAGGGCGTCGAGAACTGCGGCGCGAAGTGGTGCACGCGGAGGTAGGCGCCGTCCACACCCAGCTCCTCGGCCACGACCGCCAGCTCGACCATCTGCCGCAGGGCTTCCCCGGCTGTCGCGGTGGGTGTGCCGGGCTGGTGGTGCCCGAACGACAGGAACCCGATTTTCTTCACGCCAGGTAAGACAGTTCCGGCGGCGGTGGTGTTCCCCTTCGCGGTGTGGCGGGCACCGCTACCGCCGCACCTGCGGGAGCCGCGCGACGGCTCCGCACCCCGCCAGTGCAGAACTCGCGTACGGGAACGTGGAACTCGCGCGCGGGGGCGGGTGTTGACACTGCTCTGATCGAGTGACACTATCGCTCCTACCCCCTTGGAATCGTTTCCAACCGGGACTCAGAGTGAGCTGGAAACGATTCCAACGGATCTCAGGAACGACGGAGCGACGATGACGTCTACACGGGCCACGCTGCTGCAGGTGGCCGAGCGGGCCGGGGTGTCACTGGCCTCGACCTCGCGTGCCCTGCACGGGACCGGCGCGAGCCCGGCGATGATCGAGCGCGTGCGGGCCGCCGCGGAGGAGCTGGGGTACAGCCCGGACGCCATCGGCCGCTCGCTGCGGATGAAGAAGACCTTCCAGATCGCGTTCGCGGTCGCGGACATCGGCAACCCGGTCTACGTCGAGATGATGGGGGCCATCCACGAGGTTCTCGCACCGCACGGGTACCGCGTCGTGGTCATGACCACCGGCGACACCTCCACCTCGACCACCGACCTGGTCCGCAGCCTGAACAGCGGCTTCGTCGACGGCATGATCGTCAGCCCGCTGCGCACCGACGACCGGCTGATCCGGGAAATCCGGCAGACCCCGGTGCCGGTCGTCGTGATCGGGCGCGCGCTGGACGCCCACGGCATCAGCTCGGTCTCCACCGACTCCGCGGGCGGCATCGGCCAGGCCGTCCGGCACCTGCAGGAACTCGGCCGCACCAGGCTCGGCTTCCTCAACGGGCCACTCGACACCACCCCCGGTGAAGCCCGCCAGCGGGGCTTCCACGCCGCGGCGGGCGGGAACCACACCACCGAGACCGCCAAGGACTTCACCGTCGCCGCGGGCCTCGTCGCCGCCCGCCGTCTCCTCGCGAACGCACCGGAACGGCTCGACGCGATCGTCGCCGCCAACGATCTTCTCGCCATCGGCGCCATCCACGCCGCGCGCGAACTCCGCCTCTCGGTCCCGGACGACATCGCGGTGACCGGCATGGACGACACCGAGCTGGGCCGCGTCTTCCACCCCACGCTCACCAGCGTGTCCCTCGGCTCGACCGAACGCGGGCGCGCCGCCGCGCGGCTCATGCTCCGCCTCGCCGACGACGGCGACCACGACGCGCAGCAGGTCACCGTCGGTCCCGAGCTGATCGTGCGCGGATCCACCGTTCCCGCCGCAGGCGGTCTCATCGAGGGAGGTCAGCGATGACCCTGGCCCCGGCCACCCGGGCCCCCGCACCCGCACCGGCGCCCCGCGGGCGCAAGGGCGCCCAGGCGCGTTCCCGCCGCCGCGAAGCGATCGCGCTGGTGATGCCGTCGCTGATCCCGATCCTCGTGCTCAGCGTCGCGCCACTGGTGATGGGCCTGGCGCTGGCGTTCACCGACGCCCGCCTGGTCCGCAACCCGGACTACGACTTCACCGGCATCGAGAACTTCACGCGCCTGGCGGGCAACTCGTTCTTCTGGGACAGCCTCCGCATCGGTCTGATTTGGACGGTCGGGGTCACGGTACTGCAGCTGGCCGCCTCGATGGGCCTGGCGCTGCTGCTGAATTCCGGGCTGAAACTGCAGGGCCTGACCCGCGTGCTCGCCCTGATCCCGTGGGCGATGCCGCCGGTCGTCGTGGCGATCATGTGGCAGATGATCTACTCGGCCAACGGCGGGCCGCTCAACGCGTTCCTGGGCAGCGTCGGCCTGCCCGACGACATCAACTGGCTCGGCGACTTCTCCACGGCCCTGCCCGCGGTGATCGTCGTCGGCGTGTGGGTCGGCATGCCGCAGACCACGGTCACGCTGCTGGCCGGGTTGCAGCAGATCCCGCAGGACCTGCACGAAGCGGCGTCGGTGGACGGTGCGGGCGCGTGGCGGCGGTTCACGGCCGTCACCTGGCCCAGCCTGCGGCCGATCGTCGCCTCGATCACGTCGCTGAACTTCATCTGGAACTTCAACTCGTTCTCGCTGGTCTACGTCCTCACCGAGGGCGGGCCGGGCGGAAAGACCATGGTGCCGGTGCTCTTCATCTACCTCGAAGCGTTCAAGAACCGCAACATCGGATACGCGGCCGCGATGGGACTGGTGCTGGTCATCATCGTCGTGGCGCTGCTGGCGATCTACCTGCGGTCGCAGTTCCGCGACGACCGCGCCGGGCAGGGGCGGTGACCATGCGAGTCCTCCTGCGTCCCGCCCAGTACCTGGCACTGGCCGCCTACATCCTGTTCCTCGGTTTCCCGTTGCTGTGGCTGGTCTCGGCGTCGGTGAAGTCCTCGGGTGAGCTGAACTCGCTCACCGTCAGCCTGCTGCCCGACCAGTGGCACTGGAGCAACTACTCCGAGGCGCTCGACCGGCAGGGCCTGATCCACTCGGCGGGCAACAGCCTGATCGTCGCGCTGGTGTCCACCGCGCTGGTGATCGTCATCGCGCTGCCCGCGTCCTACGTGCTCGCCCGGCTGCGGGGCAAGGTCCGCGCCGCCGGGGTCGGCTGGATCCTGACCTCGCAGGTGTTCCCGGTCGTGCTGGTGATCCTGCCGCTGTTCCTGATCCTGCGCACCATCGGGCTGTCCGACAGCCTGGCCGGGCTGACGCTCGTCCACACCACGTACACGCTGCCGTTCGCGCTGTGGATGCTGCAGGGCTACGTCACCGCGATCCCGGTGGACCTGGAGGAAGCCGGCGCGATGGACGGCGCGGGCCGGTGGACCGTGCTGCGGCGGATCGTCTTCCCGCTGCTGATGCCGGGCATCGTGGCCACCGCGATGTTCAGCTTCGTCTCCTCCTGGAACGAGTTCTTCTTCGCGCTCGTCCTCCTGCAGTCGCCCGAGAACTACACCCTGCCGATCACGCTGAACATGTTCATCGGCGGCGAGGGCAAGGTCGCGCTCGGGCCGCTGGCCGCGGGCGCCGTGCTCGCCGCGATCCCCAGCATCGTCTTCTTCACCCTCCTGCGCCGCAGGCTCACCAGTGGGCTGATGGCCGGGGCGGTGAAGGGATGAACCCTCGGAAAACGAAAGGTCGGTCAATGAAGTCTCGACGTGTCGTGGCCGCCGCGCTCGCGGCGGTCACGAGCCTGGTGCTCGCCGCGTGCTCCGGTGGCAGCGGTGATGACGGCGGTCCGGTGACGTTGAAGTTCCAGTCCCTGTCCGACCAGCCGGCGGCGATCGCGGCGACGAACAAGATCGTCGACGACTGGAACAAGGCCCACCCCGACGTGCACGTCGAGGTCGTGCAGGCGGGCTGGGACGGCGTCTACGACAAGCTGATCACCCAGTTCAACGCGGGCAGCGCGCCGGACATCATCCACTACGAGGCGGCCGGGGTCGTCCCGTTCGCCCGCGACGGCTATCTGGCCGATCTGTCGCCCTACCTCACGGAGGCGAAAAAGGCCGACATCCCGAAGGGCGTGCTGGATTCGGTCACGGTCGACGGCCAGGTGATCGCCCAGCCGACCGAGCTGCAGTCCTACGTGGTCTTCGCCAACAAGTCGCTGCTGGACAAGGCCGGGGTCGCCGTGCCGACCGGGGACACGATGACCTGGGACCAGCTGCGGGACATCGCCAAGGCGACCACCCGTGACGGCGCCTACGGCCTGAGCTGGGGCCTGTCCAGCCCGACCGCGTCGATGGTCGCGCTGGCGCCCGCGTTCGGCGGCCAGTACTTCGAGGGCACCGGCACCGACGCGAAGATCTCCATCGGCCAGGGCGAGATGGCGCTGCCGCAGCTCGTCGACGCCATGGCGCACCAGGACAACTCGATCCTGCCGGTCACGCTGACCCAGTCCGGATCGAAGGCGCTCGCGCCGTTCTACGCGGGCCAGACCGCGATGACGATCCAGGGTTCGTTCCAGGCGGCCAACATCGCCAAGGACGCACCCGCCGGGTTCGACTGGGTCGTGCTGCCGCCGCTGGCCGGGCCCGCCGGTCCCGCGCAGGCCGCGAACCCGCAGACGCTGTCGGTGAACAGGGACTCCGAGCACGTCGAGCAGGCCGCGCAGTTCATCGACTTCTTCACCAGCACCGAGAACCTGGCCGCCCTCAACGAGGCCGACGCGCTGATCCCGGCGACCACCTCGGCCCGCGACGCGCTCGACACCAAGCTCGGCGCGCAGAACGGCTGGAAGGAGATCCTGGCCTCGGGCCAGTACCTCACCTCGGCGCCCTACCTGTTCGTCGACAAGTACGCGCAGTGGAAGGACACCGTCGCGACCCCGGCCTACCAGAAGTTCCTGGCACAGCAGATCGACGCGAACGGCCTGTCCAAGGAACTGTCCGACGGCTGGGACTCCATCAACCGGTAGCGGGCGGCCGAGTCCGAGACCATCTCAGAAGGGAAACGTGAGCCGGTGACCTGGCTGGAAGACCGAGCGGTGGCGGTGATCACCGGGGCGGCCGTGGGGGACGCGCTGGGCGGTGCCACCGAGGGGTGGACCCCGGAGCAGATCGAGGAACGGCACGGCGGCCGGGTGGCCGGAATCGTCGGCCCGTGGTTCCCGAACTGGCGGGACGCGCGTCCGATCGCGCCCTACCACAAGGGGGACGGGCATGTCACCGACGACACCCTGATGACCCGCGCGCTCGTCGAGGTGTACGCGAAGCGCCGCGCGCACCTCGACGCGTACGCGATGGCCGAGGACCTGGTGCCGCTGATGATCGGGGAGCCGCGCTGGGTTCCCGAGCTGGAGTCGACCGCGCTGTTGCTGCAGCGGGTCTTCCTGGCGGAGAAGTGGATCGTCGCCAGGCTTCACTATGGACATGTCGACCCCCGCGAGGCCGGGGTCGGCAATGTCGTCAACTGCGGCGCGGCGATGTACGTGGCGCCGGTCGGGATCGCCAACGCGGGCAACCCGCGGGACGCCTACGCCGAGGCGATCGACCTGACCGGCGCGCACCAGTCCAGCTACGGTCGTGAGGCGGCCGGCGTGTTCGCGGCGATGGTCGCGGCGTCGGTCGCCCCCGGCGCGACGGTCGACGACGTCGTGACGGCGGCGCTCGACGTCGCGCACGACGGGACCGCCGCGGCCCTGCACGCCGTGGTGGACGCGTTCGAGGGCTGGACGAGCGCTCCGCGGAACGACGACGAGGAGCGCGAGCTGGCCCGGCTGATCCGGGACACGGTCGCGCCGTTCGATTCGGTGGGCCCGGCCTACCGGCAGATGTCGATGGACGCGCGGCGCCCGTCGCGCACCAAGTCGATCGAGGAGCTGCCCGCCGCGCTCGGGTTCGTCCTCGGACATCGCGGCGACTACCGCGGCGCGGTGCTCGGGGCGGTCAACTACGGGCGGGACGCCGACTCGATCGCCGTCATGGCCGGTGCCCTCTGCGCCGGTCTCGGCGGCACCGCGGTGGTGCCCGCGGACTGGGTCGACGCGATCGGGGAGGCCAGCAAGATGGACCTTCGCGAGACCGGGCGCCTGATGGCCTCGGCCGCCGCGGACATCCTGAAAGCGGACCGGGAACGGGCCCTCGCGCGGCTGCGGGACCTCGACGCGCTCGACAAGGCGGCGTCGTGAGGCTGACCTGGGCCCAGCCCGAGGACCTGCTGGCCCACGAGCTGGTGCAGTCCGCCGCGGAGGGCCGGGACGTCACCGCGATCCGGGACCGCTGGGTCGCGGCCGGTGGCGACCCGGTGCCCGCGGTCAGCGGCGCCGGGCCGAACCCGGCGCCGCCGGAACGGCGGGCGCTGGCGCGTGAGTTGCTCGACGAGCTGGCCGCGCCGACGGGACCGGACGACTGGGACGCCATCGTCGCGCTGCTGCCGCCCGCGCCGGACCTGCCCGCCGGACGCGACCGCGTGCTCGACGCGTGGACCGGCCGTGCCGCGGGATGTCTGCTCGGCAAGCCGGTGGAGAAGATCCCGCGTGAGGGCATCGAGGAGATCCTGCGCGCGACCGGACGCTGGCCGCTCGACCGCTGGTTCACCGCCGTCGGCCTGCCGGACGAGGTCGCCGCGCGGTGGCCGTGGAACCGCCGCTCGGCCCCGACCTCCCTGGAAGAGAACATCGACGGGATGCCGGAGGACGACGACCTCAACTACCCGATGCTCGCGCTGACCCTGCTGGAACAGCGCGGCCGCCTGTTCACCACCGACGATGTCGCCCAGCTGTGGCTGGACAACCTGCCCGCGGGGCGGGTGTTCACGGCCGAGCGCGCGGCCTACCGCAACATCCTCGACGCCCGCCCGGTGCCCGAAACCGCCACGCACCACAACCCGTTCCGCGAGTGGATCGGGGCGCTCATCCGCGCCGACGTGTTCGGCTGGGTCTCGCCGGGCGACGTGCGTGCGGCGGCGCGAATGGCGTGGACCGATGCCCGCCTCAGCCATACGCGCAACGGCATCTACGGCGCGATGTGGGCCGCCGCGCTGGCTTCGGCGTCGATGGTCTGCGACACCGTCGACGAGGTGCTCGATGCGGCGGAAACCGTTGTCCCGCCGGGAAGTGCCCTGGCGAATGCGATCCGCTTCGGACGGTCGGCGGACAGCCTCGACCGCCTGCACGAGGAGTACGGCGGCCTGCACTGGGTCCACGTGCTCAACAACGCGGCCGTGATCGCGCACGCGCTGGCCCGCGGTGGCGGGGAGTTCGGCCCGAGCGTGTCGCTGGCCGTGACGGCCGGATGGGACACCGATTCGGCGGCGGCTACTGTCGGTGGGGTCGTCGGCGCCCTGCACGGGGTGCCGGAGCAGTGGGCGAAACCGCTGGACAACCGCATCGCGACCTCGCTGCCCGGCGGCGAGCAGCGCATCACCGACCTCGCGGCCCGCACGGCCGCGCTGACCGTGGAACGAGGTGCCGCATGACCGGGCAGGTCGTGGTCGTCGGCTCGGCCAACGTCGACCTCGTCGTCGACGTGCCCCGTCACCCCGGAGGCGGGGAGACCATCCTGGGCGGCGACCTGCGCCGCAGCCCCGGCGGCAAGGGCGCGAACTCGGCGGTGGCCGCGGCGCGGGCCGGGGGAGCGGACACCACCTTCGCCGCCGCTCTGGGTGCGGACGACTCGGCCGCGCTGCTGCTGGAATCGCTGGATCGGGCCGGGGTCCGCACCGATCTCGTGTCCCGTGTGGACGCTCCGACCGGGACGGCATTGATCACGGTGTCCCCGGACGGGGAGAACGCGATCGTGGTGGCGCCGGGCGCGAACCTCCGCCTGGAGCTGACCGCCGGGCACGTGGACCGCATCGCGCATGCCGATGTCGTGCTGGCCCAGCTGGAAATCCCGCTGGACATGGTGCGCGCGGCCGCGGCGGCACGGCGTCCGGGCGCGGTGATGGTGCTCAACGCGGCGCCCTCGCAGGACCTGCCGGACGACATCTGGGCCGCGCTGGACCTGCTCATCGTCAACGAGTACGAGGCCGCGGACCTCGCCCACGCCCAGGCCGCGCCCGAAGAGCTGGCCGCGGCCCTGCTGGAGCGCGTGCCCGCCGTGGTGATCACGCTCGGCGCGGAGGGTTCGCTGGTGGCCGAACGGGACCGCGAACCGGTGCGCGTGCCGGGCGTCGAGGTGAAGGCCGTCGACACGACCGGCGCCGGGGACACGTTCTGCGGGGTGCTCGCCGCAGGGCTGGCCCGTGGCCTGGCCCTGCCCGAAGCGGCCCGGCTCGCCGGGGTGGCGGCCGCGCTCGCGGTGACGCGGCCCGGCGCGCAGGACGCGGTCCCGGCACTGGCCGAGGTCGAGGAGGCGTCATGACCTATGCCTTCGACCCGCTGGTGCCGCGCCCGATCGACCGGCCGACGGAGGTGCCGCTCGGGCCGCTCACCGAGGAGCAGCTGGTCGCGCTGGACGAGGCGAAGATCTTCGCCGCGCCCGGTGACCCCGCCGACCGTCCGGCCTGGCGCGAGCGCCTGCGCGAGTGGCGCGAGGACTCCCGTGCCCGTCACGGCTACACCGGCGGGGCCTACGAGCGGCCCGGCGCGGCCTGGGCGGCGCGTTGCCGCACGGTCGCGCAGGTGTGGCTGTGGGACGAACTGCTCTACGACTTCGAGCAGCACCGGTTCACGCCCGACCGGTTCCTCGCCGACGCCCGCGAACGCTTCGCCGGTCTGGACGCCGTCGTGCTGTGGCACGCCTACCCGGTGATCGGCCTCGACGACCGCAACCAGTGGGACTTCTACCGCGACGTGCCCGGTCTCACCGGCCTCGTGCGGCAGTTCCACGACGCGGGCCTGCACGTGTTCGTCGACTACAACCCGTGGGACGTCGGCACCCGCCGCGGCGGGGACGACCTCACCGAACTGGCCTCGCTGGTCGCCGGCCTCGGCGCGGACGGCGTCTTCCTGGACACGCTCAAGAAGGCCGAACCGGAGTTCGTCGAGGCGCTGGAACGCGCGAAGCCCGGGATCGTGCTGGAGGGCGAGTCGAAGCTGCCGGTCGAGCGGATCGCCGACCACGCCTCGTCGTGGGCCCAGTTCTTCGCCGATTCGCCGGTTCCCGGCGTGCTGCGCGCGCACTTCTACGAGCGGCGGCACATGCAGCACCACGTCCGCCGCTGGCACCGCGATCACACCGAGGAGCTGCAGTCGGCGTGGCTCAACGGGGTCGGCGTCATGGTGTGGGAGGTCGTGTTCGGCGTGTGGGTCGGGTGGTCCCGGCGCGACGCGGCGACCGTGTCGCGCATGGTGACCGTGCAGCGCGCGGCCGAAGACCTGTTGCTGCACGGTGAGTGGACGCCGCTGGCCGAGCTGGCGCCCGGTGCCGAAGAGGCGGGCGTGTACGGGTCCCGGTGGGATCTCGGCGACCGGATACTGTGGACGGTCGTCAACCGGAGCGACGAGGACTACGACGGTCCGGTCGTGGACGGCACGCCGTTGTTGGGCGAGAGTGTTCCGGCGCGGGGCATCGCGGCGTTCACGCGCGGATGGGTTCCGGAACTTCCCGGCCTGCCGCACGATCCCGACGCCCGGTTCCCGCACCGGCTCGCCGTGCGCCGTCAGCCGGCGAAGAGCACCGGGGAGCCGGAGCCGGACGCCGTGGTCGTGCCCGCCGGGCCGTACGTCCTGACCGTGCGGTACCGCGCGCGGGAAACCGGAATGTACCAGGGTGCGCCCTACGTCGACGAGTGGAAACCGTTGCCACCACGGCTGCACGACGCGCGGACCCTCCAGCGGGACGGTGTCCTGGCGAACCCGGTGGCGATCGCGGCGACCGAGGTGACGAACGCGCAGTTCGCCGGGTTCGTGCGCGCCACCGGCTATCGGCCCGCCGAGTCGCACCGGTTCCTGGCGGGCAGCGGTGCCGACCACGAGCCGGTGACGTATGTGGACCTCGACGACGCCCGCGCCTACTGCGCGTGGCGCGGCGGGCGACTGCCCACGGAGGACGAATGGCAGCTCGCCGGTGAGACGGGGTTGCTGCGGCGCGGCGAACCAGCGGTGTGGAACTGGACGGAGAGCGAGCACTCCGACGGCCGCACCCGGTTCGTGATGCTCAAGGGCGGCAGCGACTACCGCGCGGAGGGGTCCGACTGGTACGTCGAGGGCGGCCGCCACGAGCCGGACCACAGCGTGAAACTGCTCCTGCCGGGCCTCGGCCTGGCCCGCGGCGCGACCGTCGGGTTCCGCTGCGCGTGGGACCTCCCGGAGGTGACCGCATGACCGTCTCCCGTGACCCCGCCGCCGGTGCGCTGTCCGGTCTGCGGGTGATCGACGCGTCCACCTTGTTCGCCGGGCCGATGACGGCGATGCACCTCGGCGACATGGGCGCCGAGGTGATCAAGGTCGAGCACCCCGGCCGCCCCGATCCGGCGCGCAGCCACGGCGTGGCGAAGGACGGCGTCAACCTGTGGTGGAAGACGCTCGGTCGCAACAAGCGCACCGTCACCGCCGACCTGGGCAAACCGGGCGGGCGCGAGGTGTTCCTGGCGCTGGCCGACCAGGCGGACGTAGTGATCGAGAACTTCCGGCCCGGCACGCTGGAGCGGTGGGACCTGGGCTACGAGGTGCTGTCCGCGCGCAACCCGGGGCTGGTGCTGGCCCGCGTCACCGGGTTCGGGCAGATCGGGCCGTACCGCCGGCGTCCCGGGTTCGGCACGCTCGCCGAGGCGATGAGCGGGTTCGCGGCCGCGACCGGGGAACCGGACGGGCCGCCGACGCTGCCGCCGTTCGGGCTGGCCGACGGGATCGCCTCGCTGGCCACGGCGTACGCGGTCATGGTGGCGTTGTCCGCGCGGGAGCGCAACGGGCGCGGGCAGGTGGTGGACACCGCGATCGTCGAGCCGATCCTGGCGATGCTCGGGCCGCAGATCACCCGGTGGGACCAGCTGCGGTCGGTGCAACCGCGCACCGGCAACCGGTCGGTGAACAACGCGCCGCGCAACACCTACCGCACCGGGGACGGGCAGTGGGTGGCGGTGTCCACGTCGGCGCAGTCGATCGCCGAGCGGGTCATGCACCTGGTCGGGCGGCCCGATCTGGTGGACGAGCCGTGGTTCGCCAGCGGCGCGGAGCGGGCGAAGCACGCCGACGTCCTCGACGAGGCGGTCGGCGGCTGGATCGCGCAGCGCAGCCGGGACGAGGTGGTCGCCGAGTTCGAGGCGGCGCAGGCCGCGGTGGCCCCGATCTACGACGCCGAGGACATCGTCTCCGACCCGCAGTTCCGCGCGCTGGGCACGATCCACGAGATCGAGGACCCGGAGCTGGGGCCGACGCTGATGCAGGGACCGCTGTTCCGCCTGTCCGGCCACGCCGGCGTTATCCGCCACACGGGTCGCCCGCACGGCGCCGACACCGACGAAGTGCTGGGGGAACTGGGTTTTTCCCCGGCGCGCGTGGCGAAACTGCGGGAGGAGGGCGCGGTATGAGTGCCGCCCTGACCCTGCTCTACGTGCCCGCCGACCGGCCGGACCGCGTGGCGAAAGCGTTGCGGTCCACGGCGGACGTCGTGCTCGTCGATCTGGAGGACGCGGTCGCACCGGCGCGGAAGGCCGAGGCGCGCGTGAACGCCGTGGAGTTGCTGGCGGCGGCGGAGCGGCGCGTGCAGGTGCGGATCAATCACGTGAGCACGCCCTGGCATGCCGACGACCTCGCCGCGCTGGCCGGTCTTCCGCCGGAGGTGGGTGCCCGGATCCCGAAGGTCGAGTCGGCCGGGGAGATCCGCGCGCTGGCCGCCGCGCTGCCCGGTCGCGAGCTGCACCCGCTCATCGAGTCGGCTCTCGGCGTCGAAGGGGCGCTGGACATCGCGACGGCGTCGCCGCAGGTCGCCTCGCTCGGGCTCGGCGAGGCGGATCTGCGGTCCGACCTGGGCGTCACCGATGACGCCGGGCTCACCTGGGCACGCAGCCGCATCGTCGTCGCGGCGCGGGCCGCGCGCCTGGTGCCGCCGGTGATGTCGGCCTATACCAATGTACGCGACCTCGACGGGCTGGCCGCGTCCTGCCGGGCCGGGCGCGCGCTGGGGTTCCGCGGCCGGACCGCGATCCACCCGTCCCAACTGGACACCATTCGCGCCGCTTTCCGGCCCAGCGAACAGGAAGTCGAACGCGCCCGCGAAGTGCTGGCCCGCCTGGACGACGCGACCGCGGCCGGGGTCGGCGCGATCGCGCTGGCCGACGGAACGTTCCTCGACGTGGCGATGATCGAGGGGGCCCGCACGGTGCTGGCGCTGGCCGGGGAGTAGTCCGGGTGGAGTTTTTCTCCACCCGGAAATAGGGCGCTCGCCGCACGACGGGAGTCCATTCCGGACCTAGTTTCGAGGCACAGCCGAAACGAGGAGCGGAAGATGAGTGGCCCTGTGCAGATCGTCCTGATCGTCCTGATCATCGGATATATCCTGACCCGGCGTCTGAGCGGGGTGCCCGCCCAGGGCAAGCGGATACTGCTCCTGCCCGCGGTGCTGGTGGTGCTCGGCGTGACCAAGCTCCACCAGGTCGACGCGCTCGAGTTGATCACGTCCGGGGCGCTGAGCGTGGTGCTCGGCGGTGCGCGAGGTGCGAGCATCCGGCTCTACTCCTCGGGCGGCGTCGTGTTCCTGCGCTACACCGCGCTCACCGTGGTGCTGTGGCTGGTCAACATCGGCGCCAAGCTGGGGCTGGGCGTCCTTTTCGGAAGCGTGGCCGACTCGCTGCTGCTGACGCTGGGACTGGGCGTGCTGGTCGAGGGCGTTGTCGTGCTGGGCCGGGCGCTGCGCACCGGCGACCGGATCGTCTGGGCGAAGGGCCGTGGCGGTGCGCCGCACCGGACTTCGCCACTGCTGGACGATCTGCAGCGCCGGTTCCGCACGGGTCGCTAGGGTGCTGTCATGACCACGCGGCCGTTCCGCTACACCGACGAGCTGCTGCGGCCGCTCTTGTTCGGCACGCTCGTCGTGGTCGTCGCGGTGCAACTCACCTACGAGCAGGTTGCTTTCCCGGCCTGGACCGTGCCGTTGTTCGTGGTGGTCGCCGCACTCGCGCTCGGCAGCCTGGTGCCGTGGTCCGGTCTGAGCGAGATGTGGCGGTTCGTCCTGGCGCTGGTGTTCGCGGTACTGGCGGCGATCCTGTTGCCGCTGGCGCAGTCCACGGTCGCCCCGGCGTTCCCGTTCCTGGCCTCCGCCGTCGCGGGGGAGAAGCTCGGGTCCCGCCGCGCGGCGTTCGCGGTCGCCGGGGCCGGGGCGGTGGCCACCGCGGTGTCGGTGTGGCTGGTGTGGGGCCTGCCCCCGTTGCGCGCGGGCTGGCCGTTGTGGCTCGGTCTCGCCGTCGTCGCCCCGGTGTTCGCCGGAATCGGACGGCGGGACCGCCGGGACGCGGTGCGCAACGCCCAACGCGCCGCGGAGGCGGAGGTCCGGGAGGCGACCCTGCTGGAGCGCAGCCGCATCGCGCGGGAGATCCACGACGTGCTCGGGCATTCGCTGTCCGGGGTCGCGCTGCAACTGGACATGGCCGACGCCCTGCACGCCAAGGGCCGGGACGAGGAGGCGAACGCAGCCGTGCGGCGGGCACGCGCGCTGGCGGTGGGCAGCATGGGCGAAACCCGGCGCGCGATCGAGGCACTGCGTGACGGCGCCCTTCCGCTGGAACGGACGCTGGAACTGATGGCCGAGGGCGCGTCCGCGCTGGAGATCACCGGTGAGCCCGCGCCGGTGCCGTCCGAGGTCGCGCACGCGGTGATCCGCGTCGCGCAGGAGGCGCTGACCAACGCGGCGAAGCACGCGCCCGGAGCGGAGCGGTCGATGACGCTGTCCTTTCGGGACTACGGGCTCGCGCTGGTGGTGCGCAACGATCCGTCGGAGGGCGGGACGGCTCCCGGGCTCAGCGGCGGAATGGGCCTGGTCGGCATGCGTGAGCGGATCGCCCTGCTGGGTGGCAGCCTGCGGGCCGGACCGGACGCGGCGGGCGGCTGGATCGTGGAAGTGGAGGTACCCCGGTGACCCTGTCCCTCGTGGTCGTGGACGACCAGGCTTCGGTGCGGGAGGCACTCGCGGTGATGCTGGATCTCGCCGACGACATCGACGTGGTCGCGACCGCCACCAACGGCGCGGAAGCCGTCGACGCCGTCGCCGCCCACGCGGCCGACGTCGTGCTGATGGATCTGCACATGCCGGTGATGGACGGGGTCGAGGCGACCGGCCGGATCAAGACCGCGGCGCCGGACGTGCAGGTCGTGGTGCTGACGACCTTCGACGACGACGAGTCGATCCTGGCCGCGCTGGAGGCCGGGGCCAGCGGCTACCTCACCAAGGAGGCCGACCGGGCGAAGATCGAGCAGGCGGTGCGCAGCGCGGGCGCCGGGCAGGTCGTCCTGGCACCGGAGGTGCAGCGGCGGCTGCTGACCCTGGCGACCCGCCGTGCCCGGCCCGTCAAGCCGACGTTCACGCTGACCGCGCGCGAGGAGGAAGTCCTGACGCTGATCGGCGAGGGCCTGCGCAACCCCGAGATCGCGCGCCGCCTGGTGATCAGCGAGGCGACGGTCAAGACGCACATCAACAACCTCTTCGCCAAGGCCGGTTTCCACTCCCGCGCGGACGCGGTCCGGTACGCGCTGAGCACCGCGGGACCGGGGGAGTAGCCGGGCTAGGGCTGCCAGAAGACGCCGCCGCCGTCCTCGATCGGCACCCGCACCCGATCGGGCTCGGCGAACACGATCCGGCAGGTTTCGAAGCGGGCGCCGGGGGTGTCCCAGCCGGGCGGCGGGCTGCTGTAGTCGGTACAGCTCGACAGCACGAGGTCCGTGTTCAGGAGCCGGAGGCTGCCCGCGTCACCGCCGAAGCCCGGCTCACCCACATCGCCGTACACGTTCGGCCCGCTGTAGCCGCTGAAGTTCCCGGCGCCGTCTTCGTTGACCACGATCAGGCGAATGAGGTACGCCCAGCGGCCGGGCTCGTCCGGGGACCCGGACGGGATCGACGCCATCTCCTGCTCGGTGGCCCTGTCGACGCCGGTGACGATGACGCCGACCCGGTGCGGGTCCTCCGCCCGGCCGACCGTGATCACCGCCTTCTCCCCGAACCGCAGCACCGTGCCCGGGGGAGTGGAGCCCGGCAGCGGCGCGGGGCGCGGGGGCGCGGTGAACGGCTCCGAGCTGGTGGCCGCGGGTGTCCCGGTGGGTCCCGCGCCGCACGCCGTCGCCCCGACGGCCGCCAGGATCGCGAGCATCATCCGCTTCACCTGACGGACGCTAGCGCAGCCGGACGCGGCGTGGGCGTGGTGCGGCAGGAACCGGCAGGCCTCCCGCCGCGGCCGACCGTGTCCTGTGGAACCCTGTGCCGGAGGCGGCGAAAGGACCCGGGGTGAGCGAACAGATGCAGATCGGCGAGGTCGCCGACCGCACCGGGCTGTCCCTGCGCACGATCCGGTACTACGAGGAAGTGGGGCTGGTCGTGCCCAGCGCCCGCAGCCAGGGCGGGTTCCGCCTCTACACCGATCCGGACGTGGACCGCTTGCAGGTGATCAAGCGGATGAAGCCGCTCGGTTTCCAGCTGGAGGAGATGCGCGACCTGCTCGCGATCCTCGACCCTGCCCCCGGCTCGCCCCGCATCGACGACCCGGTCGCGCGACTGACCGAATTCGCCGAGACGGCCGAGGAGCGGTGCGCGGAACTGCGCGCGAAGCTCACGATCGCGGAGGAGTTCGCCGCCTCACTCCGCTCAAGCCTGGACGCGGCTCGCCGCGGCCAGCCGGGCGCCACCCGCCCGGCACACTGATCGATGCTTCCCCCCTGTGGCATGGGGGCCACCCCGCCGATCTCTCACCTCACGTCAGGGTAGAGTTTGCGCGGCCGGGTCGCCGGCCACGAGGGGCACCGACGCTCCCGCACATCCGTCCGGCCGGTCGGCCGCCCGAACCAATGTCAGGTGTTGTAGTGCCCCTCACCCTCGCGCGCCCGTCGTGGCTCTCGCCCAAGGTCGCCCGCACCGAGATCCTCTCCGGGCTCGTCGTGGCTCTCGCGTTGATCCCCGAGGCGATCTCGTTCTCGATCATCGCCGGGGTCGATCCGAGCGTGGGGTTGTTCGCGTCGTTCACGATGGCTGTCGTGATCTCCGTCGTCGGCGGGCGGCCTGCGGTGATCTCGGCCGCGACCGGGGCCATCGCCCTGGTGGTGGCGCCGCTGGCCCGCGAGCACGGCTTCGGCTACCTCGTCGCGACCGTGGTCCTGGGCGGACTGTTCCAGATCGTGCTCGGGTCGCTCGGCGTGGCGCGGCTGATGCGGTTCGTGCCGCGCAGTGTGATGACCGGCTTCGTCAACGCGCTGGCGATCCTGATCTTCCTCGCGCAGGTGCCGGAACTGATCGACGTGCCGTGGCCGGTGTACCCGCTCTTCGCGGCCGGGCTCGTGCTGATGGTGCTGTTCCCGAGGCTCACCAGGGCGGTGCCCGCGCCGCTCGTGTCGATCGTGGCGCTCACGGTCGTGACCGTCGCCGCCGGGATCACCGTCCCGACCGTCGGCGACAAGGGTGCCCTGCCCTCGACCCTGCCGGTGCCGGGCGTGCCCGACGTGCCGTTCACCCTGGACACCCTGACCCTCATCGCGCCGTACGCGCTGGCGTTCGCGCTCGTCGGCCTGATGGAATCGCTGATGACGGCCAAGCTCGTCGACGACATCACCGACACCCGCTCCAGCAAGACCCGCGAAGCGATCGGGCAGGGCGTCGCGAACGTCGTCACCGGCTTCTTCGGCGGCATGGGCGGCTGCGCCATGATCGGGCAGACCATGATCAACGTGCGGGCCGGTGGCGCGCGCACCCGGTTGTCGACGTTCCTGGCCGGCTCGTTCCTGATGGTGCTGTGCCTGGCGCTCGGCCCGGTGGTGTCCGACATCCCGATGGCCGCGCTCGTGGCCGTCATGGTGCTGGTCGCGTTCGGCACGTTCGACTGGCACAGCATCCGCCCGGCGACGCTGCGGCGCATGCCGCCGGGCGAGATCGGCGTCATGGTGATCACCGTCGTCGTCGTGGTGGCGACGAGCAACCTCGCGATCGGCGTGGTCGTCGGCTCCGTCACCGCGATGATCATCTTCGCCCGGCGGGTCGCGCACCTGGTCGAGGTCACCTCCGTCACCGATCCGGACGGCGGCCAGGTCGTCTACGCCGTCACCGGTGAGCTGTTCTTCGCCTCCAGCAACGACATCGTGCACCGGTTCGACTACGCGGGCGATCCCGGCCAGGTGGTGATCGACCTGACCGGCGCGCACATCTGGGACGCCTCCACGGTCGCCGCGCTCGACGCCGTCACGACGAAGTACGAAGCGCGCGGCAAGACCGTCGAGATCATCGGCCTCAACCAGTACAGCGCGACGATGCACAACCGGCTCACCGGTGCACTGGGCGGCGGTCACTGAGACCGGCTACCGCAACGCTTCGACCACCCGCGCCGTCGCCTGGGCGAGCAGCGCGTTCTGGTACGCCGCGTCCTCGGTGGCCCGGCTCGTCAGCACCGCGATGACGATCGGCGCGCCGGAGGGCGGCCAGAGGACACCGATGTCGTTGCGGGTGCCGTACGAGCCGGAACCGGTCTTGTCCGCCACGGTCCAGTCCGAGGGCACGCCCGCGCGGATCGTCTCGGCGCCGGTGGTGTTACGGCGCATGATGCCGGTCAGCAGATCGCGTTCGTCCGCGGGCAACGCGTCGCCGAGGACGAACGCGCGCAGCGTCGTCGCCAGGGCCCTTGGGGTGCTGGTGTCGCGGATGTCGCCGGGCACCGCCGAGTTCAGGTCGGTCTCGGTGCGGTCCACGTGCGTCGTGGTGTCGCCGATTTCGCGGAGCACGTCGCCGACCGTCGCGGGCCCGCCCAGTTCGCGGTACATCAGGTTCGCCGCCGTGTTGTCGCTTTGGGTGAGCGCGGCCTCGACCGCCTCGCGCACGGTCACGCTCGTGCGGTCCTTCGTGGTGGGCGAGTTGGCCACGACGTCGGCGCTCGTGTAGCGCAGCACCTCGTTCAGGTCGGCGCCGCGCCGCAAGAGGGAACCGGCCAGCGGGACCTTGATCGTCGAGCAGTAGGCGAACCGCTCGTCGGCGCGGGACGTGATTTCCCGGCCGGTGCCGGTGTCGATCGCGTACACGCCGAGCCGCGCGTCGAACTGCTTCTCCAGATCGCCGAAGTCCACCTGGACCGGGGCGGGCGACGCGGCGGAGGTGGCGGGCGGTGGCGGGACGGTCTCGGTCGCGCAGGCGGTGACCAGCCCGAACGCGAGGGCGGCGGTCAGGGTGGACAGGGTTCGTACCAACATGCGGACCAGCTTCCCGTCCCGATCACATACTGTCGAAGACCGAACTGAGTGCTTCCATGCGGATCCGGCATAAGATCGACCGCGTGGATCTCGTCGGTGCCTGCCGGGCCTTCGTCAGCGTCAGCGAGCGGGGCAGCTTCACCCTCGGCGCGGCGGCCGCGGGCATCCCGCAACCGGTCGCCAGCCGCCGCATCGCCGCGCTCGAACAGCACCTCGGCGACCGGCTGTTCGACCGCTCGACCCGGCGCGCGGTGCTCACCCCGTTCGGCCGCGACGTCCTGCCCGCGGCGCAACGTCTGGTCGGCCTCGCCGACGCCTTCGAGCACGACGCGCGGCGCGCCCGCCGCCGTCCCTTGCGGCTCGCGGTCCCCGACTGGTGCGGCGCCCGAGACCTCGCCCACCTCGACGCCGAGGCTCGCGACCACGACCTCGTCCTCGACTTCCGGCCCGCCCGGCCCGCGCGGCGCGCCGACCTCGTCCGCACCCAGGAGGTCCGCGTCGCGCTCACCGCCGTGCCCGCCGACGAGGAGGCCCGCTGGCGCGTGCCGCTCGGGGTGGCGGCCGCGGTGCCGCCATCCGCGCACACCGTCTACCTGGAGACCTTGCGAGTGAGTCGCGGCGCGGACGGTCCGGCGCGGCGGGTGCTGCTGCAGCCGGAGGACGACGTGCCGCACATCCGGGACCGGCTCGTCCACCTGCGCGACAGCCTCGGGCTGCGGCCCTCGCAGGTCGTCATCGCCGAATCGCTGGTCACCGCGGTGGCCGACGTCCTCGGTTCCGCGGACCTGCTGGTGTGCTCGGCGGCGCAGGCGGCGGAGCTGGAGCTGCACTGGCGGCCGCTGGGCGAGATCGGGCTCGTCCGCGGCTACGCGCTGGCCGCCACCTACAGTGACGACGGAGAGCGCCTCGGGCCGTTGTCGCGGGCCATCGCCCACTGCCTCGGGGCGCGCGAGGGGGACGAGTGAGGACACCGGAGCTGCTGCGCGAACTGCGGGACGTGCTCGACGACGCCGGGCTGCGCGGATCGTTCCTGGTGCGGGACCTGGCCACCGGCGAGGAGGCCGGCATCGAGCCGGACGCGCAGTGGCCGTCCGCGTCGCTGGTCAAGGTGCCGCTCGCGATCGCCACGCTGGAACGGATCCGGCTCGGCGAGCTCGACGGGGCCACGCAGCTGGACATCACGCCGGGCCGGATCGAGACCGCGGGTCCGACCGGGCTGAGCCGGTTCCGCCACCCGGCGCGCGTCGCCGTCGACGACCTGCTGCACCTGAGCATCACGATCAGCGACGGCGCCGCCACCGACGCCCTGTTCGGCCTCACCCCGCCGCCCGAGGTTGCCCGCATCCTCAAGGGTTTCGGCATCGACGGCATCACCGTGCGCCACCCGGTGCGGGAGCTGACCGAGACACCCGCCGAACGGTTCGACCGCGGCGAGAGGCACCTGGCCTACGCGCTCGCGGTGGAGACGGGCACGGCGGGGCGCGGGCACCGCATCCCGCAACTGGACGTGACGCGGGCCAGTTCCGGTTCCGCGCGGGCGTTCGCGGACCTGCTGCAGGCGCTGTGGACACCGTCCCCGATCCCCGCGCCGGTCGCCGGAGGTGTGCGGGAACTGATGCGGCACAACGTGTTGCGGCAGCGGCTGGCTCCCGATTTCGCTTCCGATGCTTCGACGTGGTCGTCCAAGACGGGCACTCTGCTGACGCTGCGGCACGAGATCGGGGTTGTCGAGCATGCCGACGGGCAGGTCTTCGCGGTGGCTGCTCTTACCGAGTCCCGGGTGCCCGCCGCGAACCAGCCCGGGGCGGAAGCCGTGATGGCCCAGGTGGCGCGGCGGTTGCGGGATCATCTGCGGCTGGGGTGAGTTCTCGGGTGGGGGTTTTGCGCTGCGCGCGCTTGACGCTACGCGCGTAACTCGGGCGCCGGCTTCGCACGCTACGTCCCGGCGCCTGGGCGCTGGCGCGCCCGGGGGGATCGGGTTGCGGGGGAGGTGTGGTTCGGGGGGCGTTGCGTTGCCGGGTGGCGGTTGGCGAGCGTGGGGTTCGGTGTGCTGAGTGTGGGACTCGGTGTCCGGAAAGTGGGACCCGTCCGGAGGAACGGGGGACTCGCCGATGGCGTGCGCGAGTCCCCCGTACGGGGTGCGACGGCTCGGATCGCGGTTCCGAGGTCCCACTCACAGCCGTCGAAACCGTCGAGCCCGTAGGGCGTCAGGACGAGCCTGCCGGTGGCGTTGCGGGAGTCCGGGACGATCGTGCCGCGGTCGGCCTGACCGGGGCCCAGCGCGGCGGGCAGGCGCTTGCCGTGCGCCAGGCAGCCGAACGTGCGGTTGGTGACGAGGCTGTTCCCGGTCTCGGTGACGCCGTCCTGGCCGATCACCGAGAAGGTGACTGGGTTGAGCACGCCGGGGGAGAGGCCGCGGTCCATCGACGGCGACGTGGTGACCGAAACCTCCGGGAACAGGTAGTGGCCATTGCGCGACTTCTCGGCGAACTGTTCGGTGCAGCGGCCGTTGGTGGTGATCTTCGTGATGGTGAAGACGACGTCGGTGCCCGACTTCCCGCAGCCGACGGGCTCGAGGTGGCGATCGCGTCGGTGGAGTCGGTGATGCTCGCCCGGTCCGTTGGAACCGTCACCCGGTACGGGCCCGCCGTCTCGCCGGGGGCCTCCCCGCACGGACGCGGTGCCGCACGCGGTGAGCGCGATGTCGAAGGACAGACCCTGGTCGGCGACCTCGTCCTGCGGGCGGGGAGCGGGCGGCCCCGGTAAGCCGGGTGTGGTGGTGTCGCATGCGGCGCTCCCGTGTGGACCTCTCCTGCTCAGATGAGCATCTGCCCGGATGCCCTGACTTTGTCAGCCTTTGGGGCAGTGTTGAGCGGAAACCGGCGGTCCGGGATCATCCGGGTGCGTTGTGATCTCCACCGGGCACCGGTGTGCCGCTCGACAGCGGTCCCTCCGGGCGCGGACACTGATCAACGAACAACCCGAACTGGCCGTCCATGTTTCACGGCCCCGCCTCCGCGGCGGAACCTGAAAGGTGAGAAGAGCGTCGATGGTGTCTCGGTTCGACTTCACGCTGGGCAGTGTGGAGGCCGTCGTCGTCGGGCGCGCGCTGGACGTCGACGTCCGCGTCTTCCCGTTGCGCATCAGCCACACCACCGTGGACCCCGTCCGCTTCGCCAGACTGGCGATCCAGGTCTACCACGATCTGGAGGACCGCAAGCTGTCCGTGCGCGGCGAGCTGGACCCGAACGTGCGGACGGCGTTCGAGCTGCTCGGCGACCACCGTGTGTCCGTCACGGCGAGCGGCTCCGACTCCCGCACCGGTGACCTGGCCGTGTTCGCCGCCACCGACGGCGCCCAGGCTCTCGCGATCCGGCAGGCGCCCGGTGCGGACCAGCTGTGGTTCTCCCTGTTCCCGGACGAGGACCTGGTGCCCCGCGTGGTCGGCTCGCTCCCGCCCGCCGACGCCCCGCCGGGCGGGCCGCTGTCGGTCTCCCGCCAGGAGGGGGAACGCCCGCGCTCGGCGCTGGCGGCGCTGCGCCAGGCCGAGGAGGAGTTCGACGACGAGGAGACCGAGGCGTTCGGCAGCCTCCAGGTCACCAGCGTCGTCCGCTCGCGGCGGCCCGCGCGCACGCGCACGGTGAGCGAGGAGGAACGGCTCGAAGAGATCCTCGCCGCGCCGCGGCGGGGCGGCGGCTACTTCACCGCCCACGGCCGCGGCAGGCACGGGGAGCGCCGGTCCGCCACACCGGTGACGTGGCTGGACAGTGAGGACGGGCGCTACCTGGTCAGCACCGGAACCGACGGGGCTGGCACGATCACCGCGAGGTACGTGCCGGCCGGGTTCCCCGGAGTCGCCGAAGCCGTCCGGGACATGATCGCGTCCGTCTACTGAGATTCGGGGAGGCAACAGGGATGAGCGAGGACGCGCAGAAGCCAGTGGAGGCGGTCAGCATGATGCGGGCGGTGCACGCCGTCGCGCTGAAGAAGATGGCCACCGAGGGCGGGTTCGCCGTCGACGAGCAGACCGGCGAGAAGATGATCCAGGCCCTGCAGGGCATGGTGGACGCGCTCGAGGAGCGCTGGTCCACGCTGCAGGCGTTCGGCGACGCACCGCCAATGAGCAGCGGAGCCACCGCCACCTGGGTCTCCGACGTGATGGTGAAGACCGCGAGCGACGACCGCGGCCTGCTCACGCAGCTCCAGCAGGCCAAGGCGGAGCTGCCCACCTACATCGAGGCGATCCGGCTGGCGCAGAAGAACTACGAGTCCCAGGACGGCGACACCGGCACGGCGCTGAGCCGGCTGCGCGCCGACCAGGCCTGAACCGAGCACGACCCGGAGGAGAACGATCGTGGAGCTGTCCGACGTCGGCGGCGGCATCGAGGACGTCACCGCGGACCCGAACTCGCCCTACTACATCGGCCCCATCGGCCACGACACCACCTCGGGCGACGAGATCCGCGCCGAGGTCACCCGCCAGGTCGACGACGAGATCGCGAAGGGCTGGCTGGGTGACGTGGTCACCCCGCTCTTCCGCGACGAGACCATCCAGCGCCGGTACGAGCAGCGGATCGTGCAGATCCGCGACCAGGTCGACGACGGCGTGGAGATCCGCGACAACGGCACCGCGCCCAGTTCGGTCTGGGACAACGCCAGCCACGCGCAGATGCTGCAGGTCATCAACGACAACGCGGATTCGGCCGCGATCGCGGTGACCTCGGAGGAGTGGGTGCGGCTGGGCAAGGACCTCACCGAGCACCAGCAGAACCTGGCCGACGCCATCAACGCCAGCGTCGCCGACTGGCAGGGCGACGGTGGTGACGCCGCCCGCAAACACCTCGCCGACGTCGGCCAGTGGCTGGGCAACACCGCCAAGGGCGCCACGCTCACCGGCCGCCAGCAGGAAATCCACTCGCAGGCGCTGAACGAGACGCAGAAGCAGATGGCGGCCAACCCGCCGGTCAACTTCGACGTTCAGGCCGCCAACGCCCACCTGCAGACCATCACCGATCCGGTCGTCTACGCGCAGCAGGCGCAGCTCGACCAGCAGGCCATGCAGCAGTCCGAGGTCGCGCGCCAGCAGGCCGCCCGGATCATGACCCAGTACGACGAGACCGTCGCCGGGGCCACGCTCACGCCGGCCTTCACCGCGCCGCCCAAGCTCGGCGGCACGCGGGCCCAGACCGCGACGCTGTCCAAGGCGCAGGCGATGCGGTCGGAGGCGGGCATCCCGGACACCGCGGCCGGTGCGCAGCAGGCCGCGAACCTGCGCTCGGTCGCGACCCCGGCCGCGCAAGGGACCCCGGTGGGTACCGGGGACGTCAACTCCGCCCTGGCCGCCAACCTGGACAGCCCGTCACTGCCGCAGGGCGAGGTGCCCGGTCTGGACACGGCGGGCAGCGGTGCCGGGGCGAACACGCCGGCGCTCAACACCTACGGCGCGGACACCGGTTCCGGCGACTACGGCACGGTCGGCAGCCAGGTTCCCGGGCTGTCCACCCCGGACTACCCGGCGGGCTCGCCGACCACCTTCGGCGGCGGCACGCTGCAGGACCACAGTTCCGTACCGGATCTCGACATCCCGGACAGCACGGTGGCGTCCTCGGCCGTCGACCCCAGCTCGTCCGGCGGCTCGTCCACCCGCATCCCGACCATCGGCTACGGGGGCGGCGTCAACGGCGACAGCATCGCCAGCCGCCTCGGCGGCCCGGCCGTCAGTGGCAATCCGTTGACCGGGCTGGACTCGGTGACCGGCAGCGGCACCCCGCTCGGCGGCGGGAGCACGACCGGCGCCAAGGGGCTCGGCGGCGCGGGCGGCGGCGGCGCTGGTGCCCCGGCCCTCAAGAGCTTCGGCGGTGGTGCCGGTGGCGGCGGGCTCGGCGGCGCGGGTGGCACCAACGCGGGCAGGCTGTCCGGCGGTGCCAGTTCCGGTGCCGCGGCGCTGGCCGCGGAGGAGGCCGCCGCGGGCCGCGGTGCCACGGGTGCCGCGGGTGCCGCGGGTGCGGCCGGCCGCGCCGGCATGCCCGCCGCCGGGATGGGCGGCGCGCACGGCGCCAAGGGGCAGGGCGCGGAGGACAAGGAGCACCGGGTCGCGGACTACATCGAGGGCGAGCCCGAGCTGTTCGAGGGCGCCGACGTCGTCGCCCCGCCGGTCATCGGCGACTGGAAGAAGAACAAGAAGGAAGAGAAGAAGTAGCCCCGTATGTCCTATGAAGTCGATCCCGACGAACTACGCACCCACGCCAGCCACCTGGACGGCCTGACGGACCGGCTCAACACCGCCGTCGACGCCGCCAACACCGTGGCGATGGACGATTCCGCCTACGGCCTGCTCTGTGCCTTCCTGCCCCCGATCGTGAACGCGACGACGCAGGACGACGCGGTCGCGGCTCTCAAGGCGGCGGTCGAGGGTGTGCAGATCACGGCGGACAACGTCCGCACCGCGGCCACCAGTTACGAGGAGCAGGACCAGACCAACGCCGAGCCGTTCCAGCGGCAGCTGCGCGAGGCCACCACGGTGACCCCGCGGGTCGGCGGGGTGGTCCAGTGACCTCGGCGAACGGTCTGGGTGATCTGATGCGTGACCCGGACGAGGCAGCCGCGCGCGTGGACGCGTGGGCACAGGGATTGGCGCAGAAGGCGGAGCGCTACCGCGCCGCGCAGGCGCGCACCGAGGAGATCCGGCTGACCTCGGCCAACACCGACGGTTCGGTGCGGGTCACGGTGCGCGCCGACGGCAGCGTGACCGATCTGGGCCTGTCCGGCCGGGCGCGCACCATGCCGCTGGACGAGCTGTCCGCGCAGATCCTCGGCACCATGCGGCGTGCGCAGGCCGGGATCGCGTCGCAGGTGGCGCAGGTGATGACCGAGGAGGTCGGCGACGAGGACCCGCAGACCCGGTCGCTGCTGGTCGACAACCTGCGCAGCCGCTTCCCCGATCCGGACGCCGAGGACGAGGACGAGGACGAGGACGAGGCGACCGGGGAGACCGGACAGACCCCGGGTGAGCAGCAGCCGCCCGCGCGTCCCGCGGACGACGATGAGGAGAACAACCCGTGGTGAACCCCCTCGTCGCCCAGGAAGAAAGTTCCACCACCGCGATCTCGGGCATCTCCCTGCTGGAGGGCGCGCAGGATCTCCGCAAGGCCATCGAAAGCGGCGACTGGGCCTCGGGCGCGCTCGGGGCGGCCGCGGCGGGCCTGGACGCGCTCGGTTTCGTGCTCGACCCGTTCGGCTCGATCTTCGCCGCGGGCGTGGGCTGGCTGATCGAGCACATCGGCCCGCTCAAGGACGCCCTCGACGCGCTGGCAGGCAACCCGGATGCGGTCAAGGCGCATTCGGAGACCTGGAAGAACATCGCGAACGAGCTGGGCGAGGTCGGGGTCGACCTGACCAACCAGGTCACCGCGGACCTGACCGGCTGGACCGGCCCGTCCGCCGACACCTACCGGCAGCAGGCCAAGGACGTGGGTGACCTGCTGGCCGCGGCGAAGGAGGCCAGCAGCGGCACCGCCAGCGGTATCGAGACCGCGGGCACGGTCGTGGCCGCGGTGCGGACCCTGGTGCGCGACATCATCGCCGAGGTCGTCGGCCACATGATCTCGTGGGCGCTGCAGGTGATCGCGACGCTCGGCATCGCGCTGGCGTGGGTCGTGCCGCAGGTGATCAGCGAGGTCGCCAAGACCGCGGCCAAGATCGCCGACGTCACCGGGAAGCTGACCCACGCGCTCAAGGCCCTGTCGGAGCTGTTGAAGAAGGCCGGTGGCATCTTCACCGACACCGCGGGCAAGCTCAACAAGATCAAGGCCGACAAGCCGCCGACGCCGAAGAAGCAGAACGACCTGCCCGCCGGGCCGAAGAGCGTGGACCCGATGGAGGGCAAGGGCGGCGGCGACATCCCGGACACCAAGCCGAAGGACCCGCCGAAGGACTCCGACCAGGTCGCGCCGCCGCCGAAGCTCAACGACACCCCCGGCGACACCACTCGCGCATCGTCCACACCGGACGTCGACAAGGTCGCGCCACCGCCCAAGCTGGACGCCGACCCTCCGGCGAACCCCCCGAAGCCGCCGCCCCCGGCCGACACGCCCGCGGTGGCGCCGCCGCCGAAGCTGAACGACACCACGAACGCGTCGTCGGCGGGTGGCGCCGCGCCGAAGGTGCCGAAGGTCGAGGAACCGCCGCCCCTGAAGGACCAGGGCTCGAACCCGCGCTCGCTCGACGACGTCGTCGACTGCAAGGACCCGATCGACGTCGCGACCGGTCAGATGATCATGACCGAGACCGATTTCGAGTTCCTCGGCGCGCTGCCACTGGTGTTCCAGCGCTCGCACTTCTCCTCCTTCCGCGCCGGCCGCGCGCTGGGCACCGCCTGGGTGTCCACTGTGGACCAGCGGGTCGAGGTGCACGAGGAGGGCGTCAGCTTCGCCGCCTCCGACGGCACCCTGCAGCACTTCCCGCACCCCGAGGCCGGTACCTGGGTGGCGTCCCCGGCCGGCCCGAACCGGCAGCTCACGCGCGCCGACGACGGCGGTTACCTGCTCGGGGACCGCGAGACCGACCGGCTGCTGTACTTCGCGCCGGGCGCCGGTGCGCTGCCGCTGACGTCGGAGAGCGACCGCGCCGGCAGGCGGATCTCCTACCTCCGCGACGACGCCGGTGTGCCCGTCGAAATCCGGCACAGCGCCGGCCACCGCGTCCGCGTGGAGTCCGACGGTGGGCTGGTCACGGCGATGCACTCGGTGGCCGCCGACGGCAGCGAGGTGGAACTGGTCCGCTACGGCTACACCGGTGCGCGCCTCACGGAGGTGACCAACGCGTCCGGCCGCCCGTTCCGCTACGACTACGACGCGGCGGGCCGGATCACCGGGTGGACCGACCGCAACGGCGAGTGGTACCGCTACCACTACGACCACGCGGGCCGGGTCGTGCGCACCGAGGGGTCCGGCGGGTTCCTCGCCGGGACGATGGAGTACGACACCGAGAACCGGATCACCTACTCCACCGACTCGCTGGGCCACGTCACCGTCTACCACCTGAACGAGAACGCCAGGGTGATCCGGGAGACCGACCCGCTCGGCCACGCCACGGTGTTCTCCTACGACTCCGCGGACCGGCTGGTGAGCACCACCGACGCGCTCGGCCGCACCACCCGTCGTGAGTACGACGACGAGGGCAACCTGATCACGCTGTCCAAACCGGACGGCAGTGTGACGACCTTCGAACGCAACGCTCTCGGCCTGCCGGTGACGATGTCCGAGGCGCCCGGTGTGGTCACGCGCTGGGAGTACGACGCGACCGGCGAGCTCGTCCGCGTGACCGAACCCGACGGCGCGACCACGACCTACGGTCACGACGGGCGCGGCGACGTCGCGGCGGTGACCGACGCGCTGGGCAACACGCTGACGGTCCAGTCGGACGCCGGTGGACTGCCGGTGGCCGTGACGGACCCGCAGGGCGGCGTGACGCGCTACGAGCGCGACCGGTTCGGCCGGGTCGTCGCCGTCACCGACCCGCTCGGCGCGGTGGAACGGTTCGGCTACACCGTCGAGGGGCAGCTGGCCTGGCACCGGCATGCCGACGGCGCGCTGGAGCAGTGGATCTACGACGGCGAGGGCAACAACCGCGCCCACACCGATCCGGTGTCCGGGGTCACCCGGGCCGAGGTCACGCACTTCGACCTGCCCTCGGCGGAGATCCGGCCGGACGGCAGCCGGGTCGAGTTCGCCTACGACACCGAGCGGCGCCTGACCGCCGTCACCAACGAGCAGGGGCTGGTCTGGCGCTACTCCTACGACCCGGCCGGGAACCTGGTGCGGGAAACGGACTTCGCGGGCGTCACCACCACCTACGCCTACGACGCGGCCGACCAGATGGTCGAGCGCACCGACGGCTCGGGTCAGGTCACGACGCGCCGGTACGATGCCGCGGGCAACGTGGCCGAGGAGACGACCGGCGGGGTCACCACCCGCTACACCTACAGCACGCTGGGGTGGGTGCTCTCGGCCGACGACGGTACGAGCCGGATCGAGTTCGAACGGGACGCCGCGGGCCGGGTGCTGGCCGAGACGATCAACGGCCGCACCGTGCGGTCCGCCTACGACGCCCAGGGCCGCCGCGTCCGCCGGGGCACGCCTTCGGGTGCGGAAAGCGTGTGGGAGTTCGACGGGAGCGATCAGCCCGTCGCGGTGCATGCCGCCGGGCGGAGCCTGCGGTTCGCCCACGACCTGGCCGGACGCGAGATCCGCCGGGAACTGTCCGCCGGTGCGGTGATCACGCAGAGCTGGCTGCCCGGCGGGCAGCTGGCCGCGCAGACCGTCGCGGGACCGGGCGGGCAGCCGAGCCAGCAGCGTTCCTACAGCTACCGGCCGGACGGGCTGCTCACCGCGGTGCAGGACCAGCTCACCGGACCCCGCGCGTTCGCGCTGGACAACCGGGGCCGGGTCACCGGGGTGCAGTCGCCGCGGTGGACCGAGCGCTACGCCTACGACCTCGCGGGCAACCTGACCGAGGCGGTCTGGCCCACCACGGCCGATGCCGATCTCGTCGGGCCCCGCGAGGTCGCCGGGACGGCTGTCACCGCGGCCGGTCAGGCCCGCTACACCCACGACGCGCAGGGCCGCGTCGTGCTGCGTGAGCGTGGCGGGCAGGTGTGGCAGTTCCTCTGGGATGCGCGTGGCCGCCTCGCCGGGGTGCGCGTCCCGGACGGCACGTCGTGGCGCTACTCCTACGATCCGCTCGGCAGGCGCACCGCCAAGGAGCACTTCGCCGCTGACGGTGTCCAGGTGCTGGAGCGGGTCGACTTCACCTGGGACGGGCAGCTTCTCGTCGAACAGGCGAGGTCCACTTCGGATGGTGTGCGTGTCACGGTGTGGGATTACGAGCCGGGCACGTTCCGCCCGCTCCTGCAACGGGATCGCGTCCCGCTTGGCGGGGGACAGTGGGCCGACGAGCAGTTCCACGCCGTCGTCACCGATCCCTCTGGTGCTCCCGCCGAGCTGGTGACCGACCAGGGCGCGATCGCCTGGTTCGCGCGCACGAGCGTGTTCGGCGCGGTGATCGAGCGGCCCGCGACGTCCGTGGACACGCCGTTGCGGTTCCAGGGCCAGTACTTCGACGCCGAGACCGGGCTGCACTACAACTTCCACCGCTACTACGACCCGGCGCTCGGGCGGTACCTGAGCCCGGACCCGCTCGGTCTGGACGCGGGCCCGAACCACTACGCCTACGTGGGCAACCCGCACGCGTTCGCGGACCCGCTCGGGCTGGCTCCGACCAGTTGCAAGAAGAACAACACGACGACGCAGAGCACGTCGACGGCGGGCAAGCGGAAGCGGCCCAATCTCACGGTGCAGACGCAGAACCTGCCCTCGACGCCGGTGACGGCGAACTCGCCGGGCGGCAGCCTGTACCAGCAGATGTCGCCGGGCGGGAAGTACGGCACGCAGAAGACCGGCAAGAACGGCAACCCCAAGTTCGACAAGAAGACCGGCAAGCCGCAGTTCTACTCGCGCCGCGACGCGGCGGGGTATGACAACCCGAGCCACGACCACAGCAAGATGCTCCCGCTGTGGCAGGACGCCGCGAAGTCGCCGATCCCCATCGATCCGAAGACCGGCAAGGACATCGAGGGCAAGCAGCTCAAGGACTGGCTGATGGACAAGAACCGGCGCTTCGACACCAAGGAGCCCGGAGACCCCGGTTACGCCGGCCTGCCGCAGAACGAGATCAAGGGACACGGCAAGGGCGTGCTCGGGCACGAGCCGTCGGCCAGCACGCACTGGAACAGCCACGGCGGTATGCAGAGCACCCGCCAGGACAACTTCGAGCACAACCGGGAGACCAGCACCTACCACGGCATCGAGGAACGCAGCCGGTCGGACGCGAGCGGCTCGTCGGAGGAGCCCTACCTCAGCCCTCGCCCGGACAACGGGGCGGACCGCTCCTTCTGGGACCGCGGCGACCCACGGTTCCCCGACCAGGGCGGTCCGTGGCACTCGTGGCAGAAGATCCAGGGCCCGCAGCCCGGCCCGTCGGGTGCGGGTCCGGGTTCCCCCGACTCGCCGCTGACGGCGGTCCCGGACACACCCCCGGCGAAGCGCCCGCGCGTCGACAACGACGGCGACGTGGACATGAGCGGCTGATCGTGACGTTCGGTGCCCGGCTTCCCCTTCCAGGGGGCCGGGCACCGTCGTTCCGGCCCCCGTCCCCGCACCGCCACCCGGCACGCAAGCCGAACACGCGCCCGCCCGCCCCGCAGCAGCCAACACGCCGCCCGGAGCGGCAAACACGCCGCCCGGAGCGGCAAACACGGCCGTGTTTGCCGTTCCCGTCGGCGTGTTGGCCCTTCCGGTCAGCGTGTTGGCCGTTCCCGCTGCCGTGTTGGCCCTTCCGGAACCGCCGCCCGGCAACGCAAGCCGACCCACGACCGGCCCGGACCTCCCGCCCCTCATCCCCAGCCTGCTCGGCGACTGGAACCATCCGCGAGGAGGGGCGGGGGCGGTCGAACCCGAGGCGACCGACTACTGCCCGCCAGCGCGCCCAGCGGCTGGTCTGGCGACGGGATGACCACCCAGCTCCGGGGTTACTGCAGCGCGTCGCCTCCTTGACGCAAAATAGAACCTGTTCTACCTTCGGCCAGTCGGCGTTGTACTGGTGGAAGGTGGGCGATGATGCGAACCCGTGCGGCCGCGCTGCTCGAACAGCCGGGCAAATGGCAGGTCGTGGACATCGATCTGGACGAGCCGTCGGACCACGAGGTGCGGGTGGAGTTCCACGCGGCGGGGCTGTGCCACTCGGACGACCATGCCACGACCGGTGACATGCCGACGCCGCATCTGCCGCTCATCGGCGGGCACGAGGGTGCGGGCGTGGTGGAGGCGGTCGGGCCGGGGGTGCGCAACCTCGCGGTGGGTGACCATGTGGTGGCCCAGTTCGTGCCCTCCTGCGGGCGGTGCGAGGCGTGTTCCTCCGGGCGCGGCAACCTGTGTGATCTTGGCATGTACGCCCTGAGCGGCTGCATGGCCGACGGTACCTACCGCGCGCACCACGACGGGGCGGACGCGGCGCAGATGACGATGGTCGGCACGTTCGCGCGGCACGCGATCGTTCCCGAGTTCTCGCTCACGAAGATCGACCCGGGCATCCCGTTCCACGTCGCGGCGCTGCTGTCCTGCGGCGTGCCGACGGGGTGGGGCTCGGCCGAGTACGCGGCGGAGGTCAAGGCAGGCGACACGGTCATCGTGATGGGCGTCGGCGGTGTGGGCATCAACGCCGTGCAGGGCTCGCGGGCCCGCGGCGCGGCCCACGTCGTCGCCGTGGATCCGGTGGCGTTCAAGCGGGAGAAGGCCCTGGAGCTGGGTGCGACGCACGCGTTCGCGGACATCGACGAGGCGGCGGACTTCGCGCGCTCGGTCACCAATGGGCAGGGCGCGAACTCGGCGATCGTCACCGTCGGCGTCACGACCGGTGACCACGTGGCGCAGGCCGTCAACGCGATCGGCAAGTTCGGCACGGTCGTGGTGACCGGCATCGGCGACGTCAAGGACGAGGGCCTGCCGATCAACCTGTGGGCGCTGTCGATGATGCAGAAGCGCATCCAGGGAGTGATCTTCGGGATGGGCACGCCGTCGTTCGAGATCACCCGCCTCGCGCGGATGTACCAGGCGGGCACGCTCAAACTGGACGAGCTGATCACGACGACCTACAAGCTCGACGAGATCAACCAGGCCTACGCCGACATGCACGCCGGGCGCAACATCCGCGGCGTGATCCTGCACGATTCCTGAGGCTCAGGTCCTGGCCGGGCGCAGGCACGCGGCGGCGACGATGCCCGCCGCGACGATCCCGGCCAGGGCCAGCAGGCTGAACCACATTCCCTCGGAGAACGCGTCACGCGCGGCCGCCGCCAGCTGGGCGCCCGCCGGGCCGGACCGTTCCGCGACCGCGAGCGCCCCGGCGAGTGAGCCGTCCGCGGCCTCGCGCGCCGCCGCCGGGAGCGCCGCCGTCGAGGGCTCCACCGACGACGTGTAGGTCGCCGACAGCACGCTCCCGGCGAGCGCGATCCCCAGCGCGGCACCGATTTCGCGGGTCGCGTCGTTGACCGCGGAGGCCACGCCGTACTTGTCCGGCGGCACGTTGTCCAGGATGGCGCTCGTCGCCGCGGGTGCGGTCAGACCGAGGCCGCCACCCAGCACGCACACCGCGATCGCCAGCTCCGGGTAGGCGCTGCCGGCGTCGAGCCGCCCCAGCAGCACGACACCGGCGACCACGACGGCCAGCCCGGCGCAGGTCAGCAGGCGCAACCCGATCCGCTGCCCGAGCCATGCCGACAGCATCGACAACGGCAGCGTCGACAACGCGATCGGCCACAGCGCGAGCCCCGACTTCAACGCGTCGTAGCCCTGCACGAGTTGCAGGTACTGCGCCAGCGCGTACAGCGAGCCGAACGCCGCGGTGAACTGCACGGTCACCGACAGCGAGCCGGTGGCGAAGGCGCGGTTGAGAAACAGCCGCACGTCCAGCAACGGCGCCGGGTGCCGCGCCTCGAACCAGGCGAAAGCCGCGATCAGCACCACACCGGCGACCAGCGCCACGATGACCTCGGCGCTGCTCCACCCCAGATCCGCCGCCCGCAGGATGCCGAACACCAGTGACCCGATCGCCAGCGCTCCGAGCGCGGCGCCGACCGTGTCGAACCGCCGGTGCACCAGTTCCCGTGACGTCGGCACCGTCAGGCACGCGAGCGCGAACAACGCGGACAGCACGGCCGGGCCGAGGAACACCGAGTGCCACGAGAAATGCCGCAGCAGCAGGCCCGCGAGCACCAGACCGCCCAGGCCGCCGAGACCGGCGACCGCGGCCCAGATGCCGATGGCCCGGCCGCGCCGCTCCGGCGGAAAGCTCGCGTTGATGATCGACAGCGTCGCGGGCATGATCATCGCCGCGCCCAGCCCGGTCAGCGCGCGGGCGGCGATCAGCCATTCCGGTGATTCGGCGAGCAGGGGAGCGGCGCAGCTGACCGCGAACACCGCCAGTCCGGCGATCAGCACGCCGCGACGGCCGTAACGGTCGCCCAGCGCGCCCATCGGCAGCACGAGCGCCGCCAGCACCAGGGTGTAGACGTCGACGATCCACGTCTGCTGCGCCTGGGTGACGCCGGTGTCCGCGGCGAGCGCGGGCAGAGCGGTGTTGACGATCGTGACCATGGCGATGACCAGGCCCACCGCGGAGCACATCAGCCCGACCGTCCCGCCCCGGCGTGCGGTGGACAGCGCCGTGACCTCCAGCTGCGCGTCCACCCGCATCCCACCTCGCTTCGACGAGAAACGAAACCGACAGTATCGTAGCAGTACCGGCAGTTCTGAATCCTGTTCTTTCGTTCGCGTGAGGGAGAATCCGGTCGTGACGACACAGCAGGTGCCCGGACGCCGTGACCCCCGGCTGGACCGGTCGCGCTCGGCGATCCTGTCGGCGGCGGTCGCCCTGCTGGCCGAGGGCGGCGTCCGGCAGGTGACGATCGAGGCGGTCACCGCGCGCAGCGGGGTCGCGCGGTCGACGCTGTACCGGCACTTCGCGAACAGCACCGAGCTGCTGGCGGCGGCCTTCCAGGAGCTGATCCCGCCGCTGAGCCCGCCCGAGGGCGGCACGCCCCGCGACCGCCTGCTGCGGCTGGTGCTCGCGCAGGCCGGGCAGATCGAACGCGCGCCGTCGCTGGCCGCGCTGGTGTGGATGGCGGCCGTCGGCCTGTCCGGTTCGCCGGACGACGGGGAGCCCGGCAGGCTCGCCGCGTTGCGCGAGCACGTCGTGGACACCTATCGCCGCCCGTTCGACGCGGTGCTGGCCGATCTGCGGCCTGGGGAGGACTACATCGACTTCGCCGCAGCCCGGCTCGTGGGCCCGTTGCTGTTCAACGCGTTGATCACGCGGCGCACCAGTGACGAGGAGTTCTGCGCCCGGCTGGTGGACGACTTCCTCGCGAGCCGGTGACGCCGCTTCCTGGTATTCTTCAATCACTTGATTGATTTAACTGGGAAGGATTCACATGTCTTCGGAGCCCGCCGACCTGGAATTCGACCCGGAGGCGTTGCGCGCGAAGTACCGCGCCGAACGCGACCGCCGCATCCGCCCGGACGGCGCCGCCCAGTACCGGGGTGTGGAGGGCGACTTCGGTTACTACGCCGAGGATCCGCACGCCGAACCCGGCTTCACTCGCGAGCCGCTGCGCGACCGGGTCGAGGTGGCCGTCATCGGCGGCGGCTTCGGCGGCCTGCTCGCCGCGGCCCGCCTGCGCGCCGCCGGAATCGAGAGCATCCGGGTGATCGAGAAGGCGAGCGACTTCGGCGGAACGTGGTACTGGAACCGCTACCCCGGCGTGCACTGCGACATCGAGTCCTACGTGTACATGCCGCTGCTGGACGAGATCGGGTACGTGCCGGAGTGGAAGTACTCGCCAGGCGCGGAGATCCTCGCCCACGCGCGGGCCATCGGGCGCCACTACGACCTCTACCGTGACGCCTGCTTCCGGGCCGGCGTGACCGAACTGCGCTGGGAGGACCCGGACTGGCTCGTGCGCACCGACCGCGGCGACGAGATCCGCGCGCGCTACGTGGTGGTTTCCGGCGGTACGCTCGACCGGCCGAAGCTGCCCGGCGTCCCGGGCATCGAGGAGTTCACCGGCCACACCTTCCACACCAGCCGCTGGGACTACGACTACACCGGCGGGGACGCGAACGGCGGCCTGACCGGCCTCGCCGACAAGCGCGTCGCGCTCATCGGCACCGGTGCCACCGCCATCCAGGTCGTGCCACACCTCGCGCGTGATGCCAAGCAGGTCCACGTCTTCCAGCGCACACCGTCCTCAGTGGATGTTCGTGGCAACCGGCGCACGGACCCGGAGTGGGCCGCGTCGCTGGAGCCGGGATGGGCGGCGCGGCGCCGGGACAACTTCCTGCGCATCGTCACCGGCCACCCGGTGGAGGAGGACCTGGTGGCCGATGCGTGGACCAGCAGTGCGTCGCTGCTGCGCAACATGGTGCCGAGCCGGGCCTACGCCGGACTTTCGCCCGAGGAACGTGACCGGGTCGACGAGATCGCCGACTTCCGCAAGATGAACGAGCTGCGCTCGCGCGTCGAGTCGATCGTCAGTGACCCGGCGACGGCCGAAAAGCTCAAGCCCTGGTACCGCTACTCGTGCAAGCGGCCCGCGTTCAGCGACGAGTACCTGCAGGCGTTCAACCGGCCCACCGTGACGCTCGTCGACACGGCCGATTCCGGTGGCGTCGAGCGGATGACCGAACGGGGGCTGGTGGTCGGCGGCGAAGAGTACGAAGTGGACTGCGTCATCTTCGCGACGGGCTTCGAGGTCGGGAAGTCCGACGTGATGTCCGGGCGGCTGCCGGTGTTCGGACGGGACGGTGTGCCGCTGCTCGGGACGTGGCGCACCACCGGCCCGCGCACGCTGCACGGCTTCTCCAGCAACGGTTTCCCGAACCTGTTCCACCTCGGCCCGCTGCAGAACGCCAGCTCGGTCAACTTCGTGCACGTCCTCGACGAGCAGGCGACGCATGTGGCGGCGGTGGTCGCGGAGGCGCACAAGCGCGGGTCCTGCACGGTCGAGCCCACGGTGGACGCCGAGTCGGAGTGGCTGGCGACCATCGAGCGGACGGCGCCGGATCTCGAAAAGTTCCTCGCCGAGTGCACGCCCGGCTACTACAACAACGAGGGCAAGCCCCGCAAACGGCAGTCCTTCGGCGAGGGCGCGGTCGTGTTCCACGAGCTGCTGCGGAACTGGCGGAAGTCCAGGATGGACGAGGTGATGCACGGTGAGTGACCGGATCGCCGCGCACGGGCCGATGCGCGGGTCGAACGGGGTCGCGTTCGGGCCGGACGGGCGGCTCTACGTCGCGCAGTTCCTCAGTGGACTGATCAGCGCGGTCGACATCTCCACGGGTGACGTCGAAACCGTGGTGGACGCCGGGTCGCCGGTGCGGTCGCCGGACGACCTCGCGTTCGGGGCGGATGGCTCGATGTACATCACGGATCTGGTGCCGGGTCGCGTGTGGCGACGCGATCCGGGTGGCGAGTACAGCCTCGTGTCCGGTGAGGTCGCGCTGGCCAACGGGATCACGTGTGCCGGGGACCGGTTGTTCGTCAACGAGATGCGGATGGGCGGCAGGCTGTTCGAGCTGTTCCCGGACGGCGGGGAGCCGGTGGTGCTGGCCGAGGGGCTGGCGATGGGCAACGCGATGCAGCTCGGGCCGGACGGGTTCCTGTACTACCCGCACATGATGACCGGGCAGGTGCACCGGGTGTCCCCGGACGGCGGCGCGCCCGAGCTGGTGGCGTCCGGCGTGCACGAGCCGGTCGCGGTGCGGTTCGACCTCGACGGCACGTTGCTGGTGCTGTCGCGTGGGGTGGCGGGCATCGTCACGCGCATCGACCTCGCCACCGGCCGCCGCGAGTTGGTCGAGAGTGGATTGCCCGGACTGGACAACGCCGCGTTCGACAGCGAGAACCGGATGTTCGTGTCCAGTTTCGCGGGCGGCGGGATCGCCGAACTGCACCCGGACGGCCGCACGCGGGAGATCGTGCCGCAGGGTTTCGCCGGACCCTTCGGCGTGGCGGTGTACCGGGCGGGCACCGTGTTCGCGGGCGATCACTACCGCGTCACCAGTGTCGACGGCGATGCGGTGACGATGCGCGAGATGCTGGTCTTCACCCACGGCGTCGCGGCCGACGGTGATCTCCTGCATGTCACCTCGCAGTACGGCGACGTGCGCACCTACGACCCGCTCGACCGCACCACCCGGACCAGGGCGAGCGGCCTCGACCAGCCGATGGGCCTCGCCGCCCGCGCGGGCACCCTGGTGGTCGCCGAAGCCGGAGCCGGACGCATCGTGGTGATCGGCGAGGTCGACGGGATCACGGTTCTGGCGGAGGGTTTCGACCACCCGGTGGACGTCACCGTGGACGACTCGGATTGCTGGTTCACCGACGAGGCACGGGGAGCGGTCTTCCGGATCGGCCAGGAGGAGCCGCTGCTGGCCGATCTCGCGGCCCCGCAAGGTCTGACCCTGCACGAGGGCACGCTCTACGTGGTGGAATCCGGCCGCGGCCGCTTGCACGCACTCGACCTGGCGACGGGAGAGTGTCGCGTGGTCGCGGAGGACCTGGCGGTGGCGCCGCCGGTGGAGTCACCGGGCCTGTTCGCGTACGGGATGCCCGGAGTGCCACGCCGTTTCGCGGGTGTGGCGGCGGCCCCGGACGGCTCGCTGTACGTGTCGGCCAACGGCGAAGGCACGGTGGTGCGCGTCGTGCCCTGAGGGGCTCACTTCGACTGCGGCAGCTTGACCGGCCGCTTCCGTCCGCGCGGTGCCGATGGTGGCGGTACGACCGGGCCGATGTCGCCGTCCGGAGCGGTGTCCAGGTCGACGATCACGGGGGCGTGGTCGCTCGGTGCGGTGCCCTTGCGGGCGTGCCGGTCGACCCACGCGGCGGCGACCCGGCCCGCCACCGGAGCCGAGGCCAGCACCAGGTCGATGCGCATGCCGAGGTCCTGGTGGAACATCCCGGCACGGTAGTCCCAGTAGGTGAAGACGCGTTCGGACGGCCAGCGGTCGCGCACGACGTCGTGCAGGCCGAGACCGGTCAGTGCGGCGAGCGCGGCCCGTTCCGGGGCGGTGACGTGGGTGTGGCCCTCGTAGGCGCCGGGGTCGAAGACGTCAGCGTCGGCCGGGGCGATGTTCATGTCGCCGCACAGCATCACCGCGTCCGGGCCGCCCGCCACCACCTCGCGCAGCGCCGCCAGCCACGCCAGTTTGTACTGGTAGTGCTCGGAACCCGGGGTGCGGCCGTTCGGCACGTACAGCGAGTGCACTCGGATCCCGCCGCAGGTCGCGGCCACCGCGCGCGCCTCCGGGTGCGGGAAGCCCGGCGCCTCCGCCACCCCGGTCACCACGTCGTCCAGTCCGGCCCTGGACAGGATCGCGACGCCGTTCCAGCGCGGTTCCCCGGCCAGGGCCACCTCGTAGCCGCGTCGCGCGAGTTCGTCACCGAGCAGGTCGCGGAACGCGTCGTCGGCCAGTTTGGTCTCCTGCAGGCACACCACGTCGGGCTGCCGCTGGTCCAGCCACGGCAGGAGCCTCGGCCCCCGCTGCTTCACCGAGTTCACGTTCCAGGTCGCCACGCGCATCCTGCAGACGCTAGCGCTCCCGCGGCCGGTGCGCGCGGAACGAGGCGTTCTCCCTGACCGCACTGTTGGACGTGTGTGACCGCGATGGGTTGCGTTTCTGCGATCGATCCCACCGGGGCGCATCCCCATCCGGCCGTGAGCGTCTTACCGGGTGAGAGTCAACGAGGTGAAAGCCTCACGGAAAGGGGAGACCGATGACCAACCGCATCACGCGTACCGGGGCTGCTGTCGCCGTGGCGGCCGTGACCGCAGGGGCGTTCGCGTTCGCCGGGGGGACCGCGCAGGCCGAGCCGACCGACCTGGGCTGCACCGCCACCCAGGTGGACACGACCCTGATCCAGGGCCCGGGCGCCGCCGGCACCCACGGCGGCTACCTGCAGTTCACCGCGAAGCCGGGTGAAGCCTGCTACCTGGGCGGCTCGGTGCCGGTGAACCTGGTGGGCGCCGACAACGTGCTGGTGACCAACGACGCGCCCGCCGACGCGCCGATGATCTACCTGCGCAGTGGTGGTTCGGCGTACGTGCAGCTGACCTGGACGGCCATCGCGCCGCCCGAGCAGCAGCAGACGCCGCTGGCCGTCAGCGTCGACACGCCCGGTCACCCGGAGGGCCCGTTCATGACCACGGACTGGACGCTGGGCTCCGTCGACGCGACGCCGGAGAGCCACGAGATCCACGTGGGCCCCGCGACGCCGGGCGCCGCACCGACGATGTGACCCCCGCGCGGGGGTGGCCGGTCCCGCACCGGCCGCCCCCGCGGGGCGCGTCGGCCGTCCGGGGCCAGGCTTTGGCCAGGCCGGTCTCGTTCAGCGGGTGGATGTCGGCGACTTCCGGGCCGATCCTGTCCCGCGCCCTCTCCAGGTCGTACCGGGCCTGGAGGCTCATCCAGAACTGGTCGGACGTGCCGAAGAACCGGGACAACCGCAGCGCGGTGTCCGCGGTGACGGCGCGCTTGCCGTGCACGATCTCGTTGATCCGGCGCGGCGGTACGTGGATGAGCACGGCCAGCTTGTGCTGCGTGATGCCGAGCGGGGCGAGGAACTCCTCAAGGAGGATCTCGCCAGGGTGGATCGGTTCGAGTAGGTCGCTCATCGGTCGTGTCCCCCCGGTGTGGGTCAGTGGTAGTCGCACATCTCGACGTCTTCGGGGCCTGCCTCCGTCCATCTGAAGCAGATTCGCCATTGGCCGTTGACGCGGATGCCGTGCTGGCCGACCCGATCACCGGCTCGACGGCGGCGTTGACGACGTCAAACGTTACGGGTGCGTCAGCCGTCCACGAGCAGGCCCCGCAGGGGGCCTTCGAGGCGTTCCGCGCGGCGCGATACGCCCGGCAGCAGTACCAGCCGGTGCGTGCGCCGCGCACCGCGGCGTTCGAGGTCCGCCTGTTCCTCCGCGATGGGGCGCCACAGGCCGTCCACGACGTCCGCCGGGTCACCGTCGACCGCGTCCGCCGGGCGGCGCAGGTGTTCCGACCACAGCCGCAGCCTCGTGGCGCGGATCAGGTCCCGGTCGTCGGTCGCGATGTTGACCTCCGTGTCGTTGAACAGCGAGTGCTCGTTGAGGTTCGCCGAGCCGATGGTCATCCATTCGTCGTCCACGATGCCGAGCTTCGCGTGCACGTACACCGGCGCCGAGGATTCGCCGTCGTGGCTGCTGATCGTCGTCGCCAGCAGACGGTGGTTGCCGTCGTCCGCGTCGAGAAGCCTGCCGAGCTGACCGCGTGTGGTGTCCGCGCCGTTGCTGGGTTTGCGTGGCAACAACAACACCACGCGGAACTGCGGGGACGGCGGATCACACAGTTTGCCGATCAGCACCTCCGCGATCTCCGGTGACCACAGGAACTGGTTCTCCAGGTACACGAGCCGCCGTGCCGAACGCAGCGCGCGCAGGTAGGCGTCGAGAACCGTGAACTCGCCCTTCGGTGCGAACCCGTACGTCCCGTCCGGCACCGTGCGCAGCAGCTGCGCGTTGCTGCCGCCCGCCGGCTCCGGCGTCGCGGGCGAGGGCAGGTCCTCACCCGCGATCTCGCTCCACCGCCGCCGGAAGTGGTCCGCGACGTCGGCCACGACCGGGCCACGCAGCCGCGTCATCAGGTCGTGCCAGCCGATCGGCCGGTCCGCCCGGTGCTCGGTGCTGTCGTGCCGGTCGCCCTCCAGCGCGGTGAAGTCCACGCCGCCCACGAACGCCACCGTGTCGTCGACGATCACGAGCTTCTCGTGGTGGCAGTGCAACGTCCGTTCGCGGGCGTCGAGCACGCACTGGACGGCGGTGTTCTCGGTGAACTTCCGCTGCTCCGACCGCACCAGGCCGCGCGTCGGCTGGAAGGCGGGCACCGGCGGTCCCGCCCACAGCAGCACCCGCACGTCCACGCCGCGCCGCGCGGTCGAGGCGAGCAGGTCCCGCAGCGTGGGCGCGTCCGGTTCGCGAGTCAGCCGGAAGTCCGGGCTGGCGTGCCAGTTGGCGATGTGCACGTGCGACCGGGCGCCCGCGATCGCGTCCCGGATCGCGGGCAGCGCCTCCTCGCCGTCCACCAGCACTTCGATGCTGTTGCCCCGCCGGATCTCCGCGCGGCCGCCGAACCGGTCCTCGATGCCGCCCGGTTCGAGCACTTCGCCCCAGCCCAGCCTGCGCAGCCGGCGCGCGTGGTGGGCGCACAGGACGTGCTCCAGGCCGTCTCCGATCCGTTCGTCCACCTTGTCCAGGAATGAGCGAAAGGTACTCATCTTCCTATCGCACTACAGATGGGCGCCGCCCGCCGCGCGACGACGGCCAACGTGGTGCCGGACCGGCAACTATTCTTGTCCGGACCGCCGCTCAGCCGGCGCTGCTCCGCGCGCCGGCGACGCCTCGGAGATCCGGGACACCAGCAGCTCCCGGGAGTGCGACGGGCCGCCGTCCTGTTCGTGGGCGATGTCCCAGGCGTCCAGGTCGTCGAAGGCGGCGTTCTTCTCGCGCAGCCGTCGCGGCACCGCCTGGGGATCCAGGGCACGCTCGAGGATCCACGCGTCGCGTTCGAGCCGGACCCGCCGCTCGCTGACGCCGAGACCGCGCATCCGGTCCAGGAGAGCGACCACTTCCGGGGGCAGGACGAGGCTTTCGCCGCCGGCCAGTTCGGCGATGCGGCGGCGGTACTCGCCGAGCTAGCAGGCCGACGTGGTGGTAGTAGCGGACGGCGCGCACGGTCACCCCGGCGGCGGCCGCCAGCCGGCCGATCGCGAGCACCGTCCTCCTCTTGCCCGTCGTTGAGTTCGCGCGCGTCCGGATCGTCGCTCAGCTCGGCGTCGATGAACGGGAGCAGTTCCGGGTGCTCCGCGCGCAGTCTGGCGTAGTTGTCACGCAGGGCAGCGCGGATCTGATCGAACTGGCCGGGGTCGGGGGCGCTCCGCTCGGCGGCGGCGAGGTGCTGTGCGGGTGGCAGGAAGTCGTCCCAGTCACGGCGGAGGGCGTCCAGCCAGACCAGTCCCGCCACGTCCCGCGGGTACAGCTGCGCGAACCGGTGCGCGGCAGTGGCAGGGGATCGCTGTGGCCACTGCCGCCGCGGTCGTACACGACGGCGGCGGTGAACCGTGCCACCCGTTGCTGCGCAGCGAAGTAGTCCAAAGTGCTGGTGTTCGTCATGGCCTCAGCCTCCGGCCCTGACGCAGGGTCAAGGTCAAGCCGGCCGCGGACGGACGCGGGTCACTCGTGTCACCGGAACGGCTGACGCCATGGTGCGCACGCGGTTCTGCGACGTCTTCGGTGTGGAGCATCCGATCACGCAGGGCGGGAGGCAGCGGGTGGGCCGCGCCGAGCTGACCTCGGCGGTGGCGAACGCGGGCGGGCCGGGGTTGCTGACCGCGCTGGCCCAGCCGATGCCGGAGGACCTGGCGAAGGAGATCGCGCGCTGCCGGGAGATGACCGACGACCCGGCGGGGCATCTGCCCTCCTTCCGCGCGGGCGGGGTCAAGAGGCGCGGCAGCTGATCGCGGGACGGCTGGCGAACACCCTGCGCTGAACTCACGCGGTGGCCGCCAGGCCGAAGCGGGGGAACAGATCCGGGTCGAGGAAGGCGACGATCGAGGAGATCTTCTCGCCGGTGAAGGTGAGGACCTGGATGGCGTGCGCGCGGTAGAGGCCGTCGCCGCCGCGGCGGTACGTGGCGGTGGCGGGCTGCCCGTTCGCCCGCAGCGGGACGAGCTTGAGTGAACCCGCGGGCCCGAAGATGTGCGACCCGGCGAAGCGCGCCACCGTCTCCCGGCCCCGCAACCACGTCGGCAGGGGCGGCATCTCCAGCGCCACGTCGTCGGTGAGCAGGCGGGCCAGCGCGGCGGTGTCCGCGCGCTCGAACGCGGACATGTACCGCGCCAGCAGGGCCCGCACGCCGGGCTCCGGTGGTTCGGCGACGTGGTCCTCGGCCGGGGCGACGCGCTGCAGCTGGGCCCGCGCGCGCTGCAACGTGCTCTTCACGGCCGCCGTCGTGGTGTCGAGGGCCTCGGCGACTTCGGTCGTGCTCCAGCCCAGCACGTCGCGCAGGATCAGGACCGCGCGCTGGCGTGCGGGCAGGTGCTGCAGCGCCGCGATCAGTGCCAGCCGCAGACTGCCGCGCGTGAGGACCACGGCGGCGGGATCGTCGGCCAGTGGCTGCAGCCAGGTCACCTCGGGTGGCGCGGGCGGACCGTCGATCGTCTCGCTCGGGCCGCCCAGGCCGGAGGGCAGCGGGCGCCTGCCGCGGCCCTGCAGAGCGCTGAGGCAGGCGTTGGTCGCGATCCGGTACAACCAGGTCCGCGGCGACGAGCGTCCCTCGAACCCGTCGTAGGACCGCCACGCACGCAGGTACGTCTCCTGGACCAGGTCCTCCGCCTCGTCCACCGTGCCCATCATCCGGTAGCAGTGCGCGAGCAACTCGCGCCGGTACGGTTCGGTGAGACGGACGAAGTCCGCCGCGACCGGCATCGCCACTTTTTCCTCCAGCACCATGTTCGAGGATGCAGACCGCGCGGGCCCCCGGAAAGCATCGGCCCCGTGCTGTGATGTGCGTCACCGATTCCTCCGGTGTGCCCGCCCGGTCTCCACTCGCATGACAGTCACGACCAACCCCGCCCCGGCGGTCACCCGCCGCGGGTGGACCTTGGCGCTCGCCGGGCTCGGGGCGTTCCTGGCCTCCCTCGACGTCGTCGTGGTGGCCACGGCGCTACCCACCCTGCAGTCCCGGCTCGGCGCGAGCCTGGCCGATCTCGAATGGACCATCAACGCCTACAACCTGGCCTTCGCCTGCCTGATCCTCACCGGTTCGGCGCTGGGTGACCGGTTCGGCCGCCGCCGCATGTACGTCATCGGCCTCGGTGTCTTCACCCTCGCGTCGGCCGCGTGCGCGCTGTCGTCGAGCGTCACGGCACTCATCGTGGCCAGGACGGTGGAAGGCGCGGGCGCCGCCGTGGTGCTGCCGCTGAGCCTGACCCTGATCAGCGACGCGTTCCCCGCGGCCAAGCGCGGCGCGGCGATCGGGGTGTGGGGTGGCATCACCGGGCTCGGTGTCGCGGGTGGCCCCGTCCTGGGTGGCGCGATCACCGAGGGCATGTCCTGGCAGTGGATCTTCTGGATCAACGTCCCCGTCGGCCTGGTGCTGATGCCGTTGTGCGCGCTGTACCTGCGGGAAACCCACGGCCCGCGTCCGCACCTGGACCTCGCCGGGCTCGTGCTCGCCGCGGCCGGCCTCGTCGCGCTGACCTGGGCGCCGGTGCGCGCGCCGTCGATCGGCTGGGGCAGCGCCGAGGTGCTGGTGTCCTTCGTGATCGGCGCGGTGCTGGTGGCCGGGTTCCTGTCGTGGGAGCGGCGTGCCGAGCACCCGATGCTGCCGCTGGCCTACTTCCGCCTGCGCGGGTTCTCCGCCGCGAACGGGGTGATCTTCTTCCAGTTCCTGTCCCTGCTGGGCGCGTTGTTCATGATCACCCAGCTGTTCCAGGTGGGCCTGGGCAACAGCCCATGGGAGGCCGGGCTGCGGATTCTGTGCTGGACGGGCATGCCGATGCTGGTGGCGCCGGTGGCCGGTGCGCTCGCCGACCGCGTCGGGCCACGCCCGTTCATGCTTGCCGGGCTGCTCCTGCAGGCCGCCGGCCTGGGCTGGCTCGCGCTGGCCGTCGAGCCGGGCGTGGCGTACCTGACGCTGGTTCCGCCGCTGGTCGTCGCGGGCGCGGGCATCGGGATGATCTTCGCGACCACCGCGAGCGCGGCCACGGCGGCCGTCCCGGTCGGCGACACCGGGGTGGCCGCGGGCACCAACACCGCGCTGCGGGAACTCGGCGGTGTGTTCGGCATCGCGATCCTCGCCGCCGTCTTCGCCGCGCACGGCGGGTACTCCTCGCCGGAGGCGTTCATCGACGGCTTCACGCCGGCCATGTGGGTGGCGGCCGCGGTCCCGCTCGCCGGGGTCGTCGCGGCGGCCTTCGCGCCTTCGGGGAGGACCGATGCCTGACCTCACCGGCACCACGGCACTCGTCACCGGCGCGAGCCGCGGGTTCGGCCGCGGCATCGCCGCCGCACTGGCCGAAGCGGGCGCGCACGTCGTCGGCGTCGCCCGGGACCGTGACCGGCTGGCCGCCCTGCGGGACCTGCTGGGCGACGCCTTCACCCCGGTCGTCGCCGATGCCGCCGATCCCACGATCGCGGGACAGCTCCTCGACACCCACCGCCCGCGCACGCTGGTGCTCAACGCCGGTGCGAACCCGCTGACCCGGCCGGTGCAGCACCACACCTGGCAGACCTTCAGCCGCAACTGGGAGGTCGACGTCCAGCACGCGTTCCACTGGGCCAGGGAAGCGCTGCTGCGGCCACTCGCCCCGGGCAGTACCGTGCTCGCCCTGTCCAGCGGCGCGGCCCTGCGTGGTTCGCCGCTGAGCGGTGGCTACGCCGGTGCCAAGGCCGCCATCCGGTTCCTGATGTCCTACGCCGCCGGGGAGTCCGCCCGTGACGATCTCGGCATCCGGTTCGCCGCGCTGCTCCCGATGCTGACCCCGGCCACCGACCTCGGCGCCACGGGAGTCGCGGCCTACGCGGCTCGCGAGGGTGTCGACGTGGACACCTTCGTCGAGCGGCTCGGCCCGGTCCTGACCCCGGAACGAGTGGGCGAAGCGGTGGCCGGGCTCGCCGCGGAGGCCGGTCCGCACGGGCCCGCCTACCTCCTCACCCCGGCGGGCCTGCGGCCGGTGGACTGAGCGGGTGTGCGCGGTCCGGCTTCCGTCCCGGGAGCCGGACCGCGCCGGTGGTTTTCATCCGGACGCCGGAACTTTTCACTCCGGTGGTGGACGATGCCCCTGATCGGGGCCGCATCGCGCGGCGAGCGCACCCTGCGGTGCATACGCTGTCGCCGACGCGCCGGTGGCCCGGATGTCGGTCGTGCGGAGCCGGCGAGGACGAACGCCTGCTGCCCGGCCACTCGACGCGAAGGACATCGATGACCTACGAAAAGGACCTCGCCCGCATCGTCGAAGACGTGGCAGGTCCGCAGGCCGCGCGGATCGACCGGGAGGGCGCGTTCCCGCGCGCCGCGATCGACGATCTCGCCGGATCCGGGATCCTCGCCCTCACCGTGCCCGCCGGGCTCGGCGGGGGCGGGCTCGGCCTGGCCGCGGCGTCCGACGTCGTGCAGAGCCTGGCGACGGTGTGCGGGTCCACCGCGATGGTCGTGACGATGCACTACGCCGCCACGGCCGTCCTGGCCGCCACCGGCCGCGAGGACGTGCTCCGTGAGATCGCCCGCGGCGCTCACCTGACCACGCTGGCGTTCTCCGAAAGCGGTTCCCGCAGCCAGTTCTGGAGCCCGGTGAGCACGGCCGCCGCCGATGGTGCGGAGGTCGTGCTCGACGCGCGCAAGAGCTGGGTCACCTCGGCGCACGAGGCCGACAGCTACGTGTGGTCCTCGCGCCCGCTGGCCGCGGACGGGCCGATGTCGCTGTGGCTCGTCCGCACCGGCAGCGCCGGTCTCAGCGCGCCCGCCGGCTTCGACGGGCTCGGGTTGCGGGGCAACGACTCCTGCCCGGTGACGGCCGAGGGCGTCCGCGTCGCCCGCACCGATCTGCTGGGCGGCGACGGCAGCGGACTGGACATCGCCCTGACCGCGGCGCTGCCATGGTTCCTGCTGCTCAACGCCTCCGCCAGCGCCGGGCTCATGCGCGCGGTCACCGACGCGACCACGCAGTACCTGACCGCGACCCGGCTGGAGCACCTCGGCCAGTCGCTCGCGCGGCAGCTTCCGTCCCGCGCCCGGCTCGCCCGTATGCGGATCGAGACCGACCGCACCCGCGCGCACGTCGCCGACGCGATCGCCGCGGTCGAATCCGGTCGGGAGGACGCCCAGCTGCTGGTGCTGGAGGTCAAGGCCGCCGCCGACGAGGCTGCGGCCGAGGTGGCCGACGCGGCGATGGCGGCCTGCGGTGGCGCGGCCTTCCGCAAGGAACTGCCCGTGGAACGGCGGTTCCGCGACTCGCGGGCCGCGCGGGTGATGGCGCCGACCACGGACGCGCTGCTGGACTTCGTCGGGCGCGCCCTGTGCGGCCTGCCGCTGCTGGACGCGTGAGCCGTGGCCGGGCTGCTGATGGGCGCGGTCGCCTACGACCCTAAGGTCGTCACGATCTGGGCGGGGTTCCGGCGGTGGCTGCGCGCCCGCGACTTCGAGTTCGACTTCGTCCTGTACTCCCACTACGAGCGTCAGGTCGAGGACCTGGTGGCCGGGCGGCTCGACGCCGCCTGGCACTCCCCGCTGGCGTGGGTGCGGTCCCGGCGCCTGGACCCGCGGGTGCGGGCGGTCGTCATGCGCGACACCGACCGGGACCTCACCAGTGCGGTCGTGGTCCGCGCGGACGGTGAACTGTCCACCCCGGACGATCTGCGCGGGCGCACGGTCGCGACCGGTGCCCTCGACTCGCCCCAGGCGACGCTGCTTCCGTTGTCGTGGCTGCGGTCGGAGGGGATCGACGTGAAGGCACGACGGTTCGATGTCGGCGTGGGACTGCACGGTGACCACATCGGCGGCGAGCGGGACGCGGTGGTCGCGCTGCGCGACGGCCTCGTCGACGCGGCCTGCGTGACCGACACGAACCTGCTGCTGTTCGGGCAGGAAGGCACGATCCGGCCCGGTTCGACGAGGGTGCTGCTGCGGACCGAGCCGTTCGACCACTGCGTGATGGCCGCCGCACCGCACGCGGATCCCGTGGTGGTGGACGCCTTCGCCGAACTGCTGCTCGGCATGTCCTACGCCGACCCGGAGGCTCGCCCGCTGCTGGATCTCGAAGGACTGACCCGGTGGCTGCCGGGCCGCACCACCCGGTACGCGGCGCTGGAGACGGCGGTCGACGAATGCGGCCTCTACGACGGCGAAGGGAGGGTGCGTGACCCCGGCTATCGACCTTGACACGCTGGGCCTGGACACCGGCGGGCACCTGCTCGTGCAGCGAGCGCTCGCCGGGCTCCGGCCCGGTGACCGGCTGGACGTCCGCGGCGTCCACCCCGAGCTGGCCCTGCACCTGGGCGCCTGGTGCCGGGCGAAGGGGCACCGCCTCGACGGCGGGCGCACGATCGTCAAGGGCGAGGCGGAAGAACTGCGCTGGGCGGGCGCGGAACGCGCGGGACGGCCGGACGGCGCCAGCGCGAAAGCCGAGCGCACCTGGGGCCTGGCGGCGCGGGGCGCGCTGGTCGAAACGGGCGGCCCGGCGCTGGACGTGGCGTGGGTGGACCGCGACCTCGTCTGGGCCGACGTCGCGCCCCAGCTCTACGCCCGTGCCACGGCGAACCAGTGGGACCCCGCGACGGTCGTGGACTGGACCGCGCCCGCCGGGCTGGCGCCGGAGATCGAGGACGCCGTCGTCCAGATCATGACCTACCTGGTGGAGAACGAGCACGCCGCGCTGATGATCCCGGCGCGGATGCTGGGCAGCCTGCATCCGCACTTCCGCGAGGTCATGCAGCTGCTCGCCGCGCAGGTGGCCGACGAAGCGCGGCACGTCGAGATCTTCACGCGCCGCGCGTTGCTGCACCGCGACGAGCTGGGGGTCTCCGGTGCGGGCGGCCGCGCCTCCCTGCAGAGCCTGCTGGACGAACCGGACTTCACGCTCGCGTCGTTCCTGCTGTCGGTGCTCGGCGAAGGGACCTTCGTCGACCTGCTCAAGTTCCTCAACGAGCACGCGCCCGACCCGGCCACCGAGACGATCACCCGGCTCGCCGGACGCGACGAGGCGCGCCACGTCGCGTTCGGTGTCGCGCACACGGCTCATCTCGCGCACGACGACCCGGCTTTCCTCGGACGTCTGCGCCAGGCGGTGGAACGGCGGCACGATGCGCTGCGCGACACGGCCGGGCTCAACCAGGAGGTCTACGACTCGCTGGTGCTGCTGGCCGCCGGATCGTGGGCTCCGGCGGCGATCCGGCGCGGCTGGGACGCGGTCCGGGCGCTGCAGCGGCGGATGGACGACGGGCGGCGACGGCGGCTGGCCGCGATCGGGTTCCCCGACGACGAGGCCGCCGAGCTGTCCGCGCTGCACACCCGGAACTTCATGTGAGCGGGGTGGCTGGTGCGGGCGTGGCGGAGGTGGACGGGAATCGAACCCGCCAGGCCGGGATCCCCGGCCTCGTCGGTTTTGAAGACCGCGGCGTCCACCAGGGCGCGGACACCTCCCTCGGAACCCCATGGTAACCGCCGGGACCGCTGAGGTCCACAGAGGACGAGGTACGACAGGCGGCGATCGGGGCCGGTCGCCTCCGCGGTGAACCCGGTGGGGGACGGCGTCCCCACCGGCAGGCGTCAGCCGAGGACGAGGATACCGGTGTCCGGCACGAGCGCGGTCGCGCCCCGCGGGGCGACGTCGGCGACCGTGACCTGAACCGGCAGGGTCACCACGTCCTTCTTCCACGCCTCGCGCAGGTTGTCGAGCGTCGAGCTTGCCAGTGCGCACATCTCCGGCGGGATCCGCTCCGGTGCGGAGCCGTTCTCACCTTCCCCGCCCGATCCGCCGCATGCGGTCAGGCCGAACACCATCGCGGCTCCCGCCGCCGCACGCGCGACCGGGACGCGGCCGGTTCCGTGATACCTGGAAATGACTCTTCTCCACTCGGACTTCGGGCCGGGACCCTCCGCGGCGCGACGAAGGTACTTCGCCGGTCCGAACTGTCCGTTGTGGACCACGGCGGGTGGTCCGGCCGGTTCAGCGTGAGCGGCCGGATGGCGTAGCCGGGCGGGTTGACAGAGTCAGTCTTATTACGCAACCCTGTTGCCAGGGAGCCTGGACAACGAGGAGGCCGTCGATGGAGTGGACGGGCGCGCGCTACGCGGACACCCCCACGGTGGAGGTGCGGACGTGGATCGACGCGGCACCCGAGCGGGTGTGGCCGCTCGTCTCCGACATCGGCCTGATGCCCGCGCTGAGCGACGAACTGCAGGCGGTCGAGTGGGCCGGGGACGTCACCGCACCCGCGGTGGGCGCGCGGTTCGTCGGCCGCAACCGGAACGAGGCGCTGGGGGAGTGGGCCACCACGTCGCACATCGTCGAATGCGAGCCCGGACGGGTGTTCGCGTGGGCGGTCGACGATCCCGATCACCCCAGCGCCGTGTGGCGGTTCCGGCTGTCGCCGCGGGACGGCGGGACCGAGCTGTCGCAGTGGATGCAGATGGGGCCGGGGCGGTCCGGGCTGACGTTCGCCATCGAGCGGATGCCGGACAAGGAGCAGAAGATCGTGTTCGTGCGGCTGCGCGAGCTGGAGCGCACCATGACGGCGACGCTCGCTGGCATCAAGCAGCGCGCGGAAGCCTGATGCGCACCGCGACGACGGTCGAGGCGTCGTCCCCGGAGACCACGGACTTCGTGGTGGAAGCGGAAAAACTCGGCCTCGACGTGTGCTGGGTGGCCGAGGCGTGGGGGACCGACGCGCCCTCCGCGCTGGGCTTCTACGCGGCGCGCACCTCGCGGATGCTACTGGGGTCCGGGATCATGCAGGTCGGCACGCGGACGCCGGTTTCGGTGGCGCAGACCGCGATCACACTGTCCAATCTGTCGGCTGGGCGGTTCCTGCTCGGTCTGGGGGCGTCCGGGCCGCAGGTGGTGGAGGGGCTGCACGGGGTCCCGTTCGCGCATCCGCTCGCGCGGGTGCGGGAGACCGTGGAGATCGTGCGGCGCGTGTTCGAGGGCGGCAAGATCTCCTACGACGGTGCGGAGTTCCGCATTCCGCTGCCGGGCGGAGATTCGGTGCCGATGCGGCTGTCGGTGCGCCCCGAGCACGAGATCCCGGTCTACCTGGCCACCCTGTCGCCGGCGATGCTGCGGCTCACCGGCGAGGTCGCGGACGGCTGGCTGGGCACGAGCTTCGTCCCGGAGGGTGCCGGGGACGCGTACTTCCGTCATCTCGACGAGGGACTGGCTCGCGCCGGGCGCGCACGGCGGGACCTGGACGTGTGCCAGGGCGCGGAGGTCGCGTTCGCGCGGGACGAGGAAGCGCTTTCGGCGATGGTGGCGGGCCGGAAGAAGGAGCTGGCGTTCAGCCTCGGCGGCATGGGCTCGGCGTCGACGAACTTCTACAACCGCGCCTACAGTCGTCAGGGCTGGGCCGAGGTCGCCGCGGAGGTGCGTCAGCGGTGGCAGGCCGGGGATCGCGACGGGGCGGCGGCGCTGGTCACCGACGACATGGTGCTCGGCACGACCTTGATCGGCACCGAGGCGATGGTGCGTTCACGGCTACGGGTCTGGCGCGACGCGGGCGTCGACACGGTGCGGCTCTACCCGGCGGGCGACAGCCTCGACGCCCGCCTGGCGACGCTCGCGCGGGCGATCGAACTGGTCCGCGAGGTGAGTGCCGGTCTCTGAGCGCCGGGGACCGATCAGTGGTCCACCGACCCCGCCGCGCGCAGGTGCGGCCAGATCGTCGACCATCCAGCGGCCGTGGTGGGCAAGCCGTCCGCGATGTCGAAGTGGAAGGTGAGGCCGAGGTTCGCCGTGCCCGTGTTTCCGCGCACGCTCACGCGGAACGTGCAGTTGCCCCGCAGTTGGTACGAGGCGGGCGCGAAGTTCACCGTCGGGGTCGGGGAATGCCACAGGTAGTCGACGGGGAGGAGCTGCTCGCCGACAACCCGCCGATGTCCGTCTTCGGCGGCGGCCCCGTACCGCTCGATCTGCCCGAATCGGTCGAACCGCCGCTCGTTCCGGAGGCCCGAGCCGAGCTGGTCTCGCTGTCGGTGGTGCTCGACCTGAAGCCGGCACTGCTGGCCCACCGCTGCACCACGCCGGTCCCGCGCTGCTGGGTGAGCTGAAGGCGGTCCCAGGTTTCCCCGTGTGACCGGCGGGTAACTCACACGGGGTGAGCACGCGAAACGACGCCATCACCGACCCGTGGGGCCCGCGCACCCCCTACGGACCAGGGCAGCCGTGGCCGGTGCGGGTCGATTCGCACCTGGCCGACGGGGTCACCGAGGACGACGTCGACCGGTGGGTGCCGACCGCCGCGGTCCTGCACTCCAACGGGGACGGCCTCGAACTCGCGGTCAAGGACGGCCGGATCGTCGGCGTGCGGGGGTGGGCCGGCGACCGCGTCAACCACGGCCGCGTGGACGTCAAGGACCTCTACGGCTGGCAGGCCAACGCTTCCCCGGACCGGCTCACCACCCCGCTCGTCCGCCGCGACGGGGAACTCACCGAGGCGAGCTGGGACGAGGCGATGTCGCTGGTCGTGTCCCGCAGCCGCGAGCTGCTCGACGAGCAGGGACCGGGCGCGATCGGCTTCTACACCAGCGGCCAGCTGTTCTGCGAGGAGTACTACACGCTCGCCGCGATCGCCCACGGCGCCATCGGCACCAACCACGTCGACGGCAACACCCGCCTGTGCACGGCGACGGCGGCCGCGTCGCTGAAGGCGTCCTTCGGCTGCGACGGCCAGCCGGCCTCCTACACCGACGTCGACCACGCGGACGTGATCGCCCTGTTCGGCCACAACGCCGCCGAGACCCAGAGCGTGCTGTGGGCCCGCATGCTCGACCGGCTCGCCGGGCCGAACCCGCCCGCGCTGCTGTGCGTCGACCCGCGGGAGACGCCCGTGGCGCGCGCGGCCACGATCCACCTCGCCCCGATGCCCGGCACGAACCTGGCGCTGATGAACGCGCTACTGCACGAGATCGTCGCCCACGACTGGGTCGACCACGACTTCGTGGACCGCTGCACCGTCGGCTACGGCAAGCTCGCGGGACTCGTCGAGGACTGCACCCCGGAGTGGGCCGCCGAGATCTGTCACGTGCCCGCCGCCCGGATCCGTGACGCCGCGGCCCTGCTCGGGCGGTCCGAACGCCTGCTGTGCACGGTGCTGCAGGGCTTCTACCAGTCCCACCAGGCCAGCGCCGCCTCGGTGGCGGTCAACAACGTCGTGCTGCTGCGCGGCATGCTCGGGAAACCGGGCTGCGGGGTGCTGCAGATGAACGGTCAGCCCACCGCGGAGAACACGCGCGAATGCGGCGCCGACGGCGACCTCACCGGCTTCCGCAACTGGGCCAACGACGCCCACGTCGCCGAACTCGCGAAGCTGTGGAACCTCGACCAGATCCAGATCCCGCACTACTCGCCGCCCACGCACGCCATGCAGATGTTCCGCTACGCGGAGAACGGCACGATGCGGATGCTGTGGGTCTCGGCCACCAACCCGGCCGTGTCGCTGCCGGATCTGCGGCGCATCCGTTCGATCCTGTCGCAGGACCGCCTGTTCCTCGTCGTGCAGGACGCGTTCCGGACGGAGACCGCCGAACTGGCCGACGTCGTCCTGCCCGCCGCGATGTGGGGTGAGAAGACGGGCGTGTTCACCAACGCCGACCGCACCGTGCACCTGTCCGGCAAGGCCGTCGACCCGCCCGGGCAGTCCCGGTCCGATCTGGACATCTTCCTGGACTACGCGCGGCGCATGGACTTCCGCGACCGCGACGGGGCCCCGTTCCCGTCGTGGAACGATCCCGAATCCGCGTTCGAGGCATGGAAGGAGGCGAGCGCCGGCCGTCCCTGTGACTACACCGGCCTCACCTACGACAAGCTGCGCGGCGGCGGGATCCAGTGGCCGTGCACGCCGGAACGCCCCGAGGGCACCGAACGTCTCTACGCCGACGGGAAGTTCTTCGCCCACCCCGACTACTGCGAGGTCTACGGCCGCGATCTCGTCACCGGCGCGCCGATGGAGCCGACCGAGTACCGGGCGATGAACCCGGACGGCAAGGCGATGCTCAAGCCCGCCGAATACGTGCCGCCGCACGAACCGCCGTCGCCGGAGTTCCCGTTCGCGTTGATCACCGGCCGCACCGTGTACCAGTTCCACACCCGCACCAAGACCGGCCGTGCGCCCGAGCTGAACGACGCCGCGCCCGAGGTGTGGGTCGAAGTGTCCGAACAGGACGCCAAGGCACACGACCTGTCCGAGGGCGACTTCGCCGAGATCACCACCCCGCGTGGCGCAGTCCGCGCGCGTGTGCGGATCCGCGGCATCCGGGAGGGTGTGCTGTTCCTGCCGTTCCATTATGGATACTGGGACACCGACGGCGGCGAGCACCACCGCGCGGCCAACGAGCTGACCATCACCGAATGGGATCCGGTGTCCAAACAGCCGCTGTTCAAGACGGCCGCGGCGGCGTTGGGGCGGGTGCGATGAAGATCGGACTCGCGTTGCGTGAACTGCACCGGTCGGAGACCTCGCTGGCCCGGCAGCTGTCCGAGCTGTCCGACCGGCACCGCGCCGAACCGGAGATCCACCACATCGCCCGTGATCTGGCCGCCTGGTCGCGCGACCATGTTCGCGCACTGGCGGAGGCGGGCCGGTCGTGGGGGCTGGACCTGAGCCCGGACGCGCCCGAGCGGCCGGGTTCGCCCGCGCCGGTGCGGATAGCCTCCGACGACCTGCTCGCCGATCGTCCCGAACCCGGGCTGGAGCTGCTGGCCGACCTGCGCGGACTGCACCGCGCGTGCGCCGGGGTGTCGCTGGACTGGGAGCTGCTCGCGCAGAGCGCGCAGGCCGCGAAGAAGGCCGGCCTGGTGGAGCTGGCGGGCCGGTGCCATCCGCAGACGCTGCGGCAGTTGAAGTGGAGCAACGCGATGCTCAAGGAACTGTCCCCGCAGATCCTGACCAGCTGATGTCCGTGCCCGCGTTCGGGGCGGTCATGCGTCAGCTCGACTACCCGATGTACATCGTGACCACCACCGACGGCGCGCGACGGGCGGGATGCCTCCTCGGTTTCGCCGCCCAGTGCAGCATCTCGCCGCCGCGGTTCATGGTCTGGTTGTCGAAGAAGAACCACACGTTCCAAGTCGCCTCGCGCGCCACGCGTCTCGGGGTACACCGGCTGACCGAGGACTGCGGCGATCTGGCCGTGCTGTTCGGCGCGCACAGCGGGTTCGGCACCGACAAGTTCGCCCGCTGCGCCTGGCGGCCGGGGCACGGGGGAGTGCCGCTGCTGCAGGCGTGCGCGGACTGGTTCGTCGGCGAGATCCTGTCCCGCCACGACACCGGCGACCACGTGGGCGCCCTGCTGCGCCCGGTGACCGCCGCGAGCGGAACCTCGGCGGGCGGGCAGATCGGGTTCCGGGCCGTGCGCGACCTGGAACCGGGGAACCCGGCCTGACCGCACGTCTCGCGGCGCGGCTGTGGCAGCTTCCGGCCTGCTCCTTCCCCCGCTTCGTGCCGAGCGTTACGGTCGGCGTCATGGCACGGCGAACCCGGTTCCGCACCCAGCGCCGGTTCCTCACCACGATCGCCTACGGCTCCTGGTTGCTGCTGTGCACGATCGGTCCGCTGCTGTTCATCTTCGTCGGCCGGTGGCTCGCGGTGGGTGTCGCGATCGCGGTGGTCGGCGGCTGGGGTGCCTTCGTCGTGCTGGTGCCGCCGAGCGGGGGACGGCGGTTCTACGAGGTCACTCCGGGCGGGCTGGTCGTCGAGATGGCGGGGGAGCGTCTGACGATTCCGTGGCCCGGCATCGAGTACGTCGTGCACCGGCCCGTGGCCAAGACGTACCAGGACGGAGCCACGACGACCCACTGGGAAACCCTGGAACTGGTTCTGCACGACAGCACGCGGATCTTCATCCACGACGTGCACCGGCAGGGGGTCCTCTCGAAGCTGATCGTGCAGCGCTGCCGGGACCGGATCGTGCACCGGCTGACGGCCGCGTTCGAGCGGACCGGCGAAGTGGAGTACGGGAACTTCCACTTCGACCGCGAGGGCGCGCGCTCGCCCGGCGGTTTCCTGCCCTGGCGCGGCGACTGGCGAATCCGGCACTTCCGGGACGGGAAGGGCTCCTCGATGATGATCACCGCGCCGGGCAAGCGGACGATCGGCGGCTGGGTTCCGGAGTGGACGACCGCCAGGGAGCTGGTGACCACCCTGAGCGGGGCGGCCCGGTGAAGGTCGGGGCGATCCCGATCGTCGCCCTGGCAGCGCGCTCCGCCCCGGAATTCGAGCAGTGGCTCGCACGACGTGGTCTTCGCCCCCGGCAGCTTCCGGTCAAGGCCCCCTGGCGGTGGCCCGTCGCGCCCTAAGGTGCCCGGTATGGCAGATCTCGGCGCACTCGTCCAGTCCTATCCCAGTGAGAACGGCCGCCGTCTGCGGCAGGCCGTGCTGTGCCTGGCCGCCGCGGCGGTGCTGGTGCCGCTCGGCCTGGTCTTGGTCCAGCTGGACGTCTACCTCTACGACGGCACCCCGTCCGCATCGTCGATGACCGGCGTGGTGTGGGCGGGCAGCGCGTGCTTCGGGCTGAGCGTGCTCCTCCTGCCCTACGGCCTGCGGCGCCTGGTGCAGGGCCTGCGGCACCGCGGCGAACGGATCGACCTGCACGCCGGTGGGTTCGTGCACCACCGCAACGCCCGCGACCGGGCGGAGTTCCCGTGGGCGGACGTCGCGGTGGTGGACGCGCGCGGCATCTGGCAGGAAGGCAAGATCGGCAACCGCGTCGGCATCGACTGGCGCTGCGTGATCAAGCGCACCGACGGGCGGAAGGTCGTCGTGAACGCCTTCTTCCCGGGTGCGCGTGAACTCGCCGACGCGGTGCGAGTCTCGGCGGCACCGGGAGTGCGCCGTTGACCGGAGGCCGCCGTCAGCCCTGCCGGGGCCGGATCACCGGTTTGATCTCGTCCATCCGCCGCATCGCGCTCATCGCGTCGGCGAGGTGTTCCAGGCCGTAGGTGCTGCCCAGCAGCCTGTCCCACGCGAAACGGTCCCGGTAGCGGTCGAGGACACCCATCGCCGTGTGGTAGTCGCCGATTTCGCCGCTCATCGAGCCGCGCAGCGTGATGCCGCGTGAGACCAGCGTGGCCACGTGCACCGGCTGGGGCGGGCCGCCCAGGGTGCCCATCACCACGTACCGGCCGTTGCGCGCCATCATCCGGACGCCTTCGGTCACCACACCCGGCGCGCCGGCCAGTTCGAACGCGACGGACGCGCCCCGACCGGTGATACCCAGGACCTCGTCGACGCGGCCCGCCGGATCGGCGTCCGGGTCGACCGGCACCGTGTGCGTGGCGCCCCACTCGCGGGCCAGCTCCAGCCGGTCTTCGGGCCCGCCCACCACGACCAGCCGCCGCGGATCGTGCAGGGACAGCAACGCCGTGGCGAACAGCCCGAGCGGCCCGGCGCCCTGCACCACCACGGTGTCCTCCGGCCCGACCGGGCCCGCGACCGACAGCGCCCGCACGACGGTCCGCAGCGCGCAACTGCCCGCCGACGCCCACCCGGACTCCACGGTGTCCGGCACGCGGATCCGCCCCGCGTCCGGCCGCACCACGCCGTACTCCGCGAACGTGCCGGTGAAGTGCGGCGGCACCGAACAGTCGTTGAGGTAACCGATGTAGCGCCGCGCGCACAACACCGGCTGACGCTCCACAGTGCACTCGTGACACCGTCCGCACGGCGTGTGCGCCCACACGACACGGTCACCGACCCGCAGGTCCTGGCCGGCACTGTCGACGTCCGCGCCCGCGCCGATCTCCACGACGCGCCCGGTCATCTCGTGCCCGAGGATCAGCGGCGGGCTGATCGGCAGGACCCCGGCGAGGTGTCCCTGCCAGGCGTGCACGTCCGAACCGCACACGGTCGCGACGTCGATCTCCACCACCAGACCGCCGGGTTCGGCCACGGGCCGCGGGAACTCGCGGACCGTGAACTCGGCGCCGTAGTCCTCCATGACCGCGGCGCGGCCAGTCGTCGTGCTCATTCCTCAGCCCTCCCGTCGCGCCCCGACGAGCACGAACAGCATCTCGGCGGGTTCGGTGTTCCGATTGGTCCAGCTGTGCGCGGTGCCGTTCTGGACGACCGTGTCGCCCGCCCGCAGCACGTGTTCGCTGCCGTCGTCGAGGCCGAGCACGACCTCGCCGGACAACACGATCGCCAGGTCCGTCGTATCGGACCTGTGCATCCCCGGCTCGTCTTCGCGGTAGGTCTCCAGCAGCCCGGGGAACGCCTCCCGCGCGTGAGCCGACGCCTGCTCCGAAACCGGTTCCCCGGTACCGGCCGGTGGCAGCGTGAAGGACACGAAGCGGAACCCGCCCAGCGGCGGGAAGTGCCGCCGCCACGCCGGTTCCGTCCCGCCGTCCGGATAGGACTGCGGCTCGTCGGCGCCCCACAGGTAGCGCATCTCCACCCCCGGCAGACCCGGTGAGGTGCGCGGCTCCACCACCGAGTCACCGGCCACGGTGGACCGTCCGTCGTGGTCGTGGCCGGTGACGATACGCCGTCGGCTCGTCATGGGTGCACTCCTTTGTCTAAGGTGACCGCGTGGACATCGACGTGACGCTGCGCGATCTCCGGCTGGTGCTGGAGGTCGCGCGGCGCCGCAGTTTCACCGAGGCGGCCGAAGCCGTGCACATCTCGCAGAGCGCGCTGAGCAGGGCCGTCAACGACGCCGAGCGGCGGGTGGGTGCCCGCCTGTTCACGCGCACCACCCGGTCGGTGACCCCGACCCCGGTGGGCGAGGAGTTCGTCCGCACCGCGCGGGCGATCCTCGGTCACCACGAACGTGAGCTGCGCCGGTTCGCGCTGTTCCGCGACGGGCTCGGCGGCCGCGTGCGGGTCGCGGCGCTGCCGTCGGTGGCCGCGACCGTGCTGCCGGTCTGGGTGGCCGCCCTGCGGGAGAAGGCGCCCGGCGTCGTCGTCGACATCGACGACACGCTGGCACACCTGGCGATCGAGCAGGTCGTCGCCGGGCGCGTCGATTTCGCCGTCACCGTGGACGAGGGACTGCCCGACGGTGTCGAGTTCACGCCGCTGGCCGCCGACCGGTTCCAGGTCGTCCACCGGCCCGATCACTTCTTCCGCGGCCGCCGCAGCGTCGGATGGCGGGAGCTGGTAACCGAGCCGGTGGTGATGTTCGGGCACGCCAGCAGCATCCGGACACTGACCGACGACACGTTCGCCGCGCTGGGCGCGGCGCCGGACCGGATCGTGGAGGCGCAGAACATCGCGGTCATCGCCGGTCTCGTCGCGGCGGGGCTCGGCATCGCGGCCGTGCCGTCCCTGGTGCTCCCGCTGATGTCCTTCGCCGGGCTGGAGGCCGCCGAGCTGGTCGAACCGACGGTGGACCGCACCCTCGGACTGGTCTCGATGCCCGGCCGTCCGCTTTCGCCCGCCGCCGGTCACTTCGCCGACACCGTCCGGGCGCTGGCCTCCGACGTGGCGAGGTGGCCGCACGGCGTGCACGAGCCCCGTCATCCCAGCAACACCGGCACGGACAGCACCGAGACGTAGTAGGCCATGCACTGCACGCCGGCGTGCATCCCGACCGCGCGGTTGAGCGTGCCGCCGACCAGGCCGACGGTGAGCATGACGACCACGCCCCACAGCCCGCCCTCGTAGAGCGCGACGACGAGCACGAGCCCGGTGAACGCCGCGATCACCGCCTCGTGGCTGAGCCTGCGGGCCACCAGCAGCGCCGCCCGGCGGGCGTAGCGCATCGCCAGCGGGTAGGCGATCAGGCCGGCCAGCACCACGCCGAGCAGGCCGAACACCAGGAACTCGGGCGCGGTGAGCAGCGTGTGCAGGTTGTGGTCGACCGTGTAGACCGGTGGCGCGTTGAACAGCGGCGCCGCCGCGCCGGCCGCGATGGGACTCAGCGGCAGGCCGACCGCCACCAGCGGGATCAGCGTCTCGGCCAGATAGGTCGAATCGGTCACGCCGTTGCGCACCGACAGCACGCGCGTCAGTCGCTGGTAGCCCTGCCGGACGCGGGAACCGACGATCTCGCCGACCACGATCGCCATCGCCAGCGGGCTGACCACGAACGTCAGGCTCGTCGCCGTGGCGGCGGTGGCCACGGTCGTGACTTCCTTGCGGGTCAGCACCGACACCGGGTTCGGCATGCTCGCCCGCCGCGGTTCGCCCGTCTCGGGCGCGATCCAGAACGCCGGCCGTTTGTCACGCCGCAACGCGCGGCGGGTGACGGGAGAGCAGAGACCGACGACGTCGACGATCAGCGGCCCGATGGCGAGCCCGACGAAGAAGCTGATCGACAGGGTCTTCCCGGTCTGCTCGTGCACGAACGAGTTCAGCCCGGTGATCATCGCCGTCAGCGGCACCAGCGCCAGCACCGACGCCCAGCGCCCGCGCGAGAGGTAGGCGATCCCGATCGCGATGAGCGGGAACAGGTAGGGCACCACCTGTTTGACCGGTCCCGCGACCGAGGCGAGCGCGCTCGCCGCCAGCACCGACACCGGGACGGCGATCAGCGCGGACAGCAACGCGGCCGTGATCGCCTTGCGCAGCGCGATGTGGGGCACCCCGAGCCTGCGCAGTGCGTTCGCCTCGTCCATCAACGCGATCGCCATCGTGTCGCCCGGGATGCCGAGCAGCGTCGTCGGCACGGCGTGCGTCATGTGCTTGGCCGTCGCCCCGGCGATGAAGAACGTCAGCACCCCCGCCGGTGGCACGCCGAGCAGGACCACCGCCAGTGTCAGCGGCGCGAGCGTGGCCGTCTCGTCCGTGCCCGACACGAGCCCGAGGAGGGAGAACACGACCGCGCCCCCGAGACCGGCCAGCAGCGCGGCCAGCGCGGAGTCCAGCAGCGCGCTCATCCGGCCTTCTCCGCGTCCAGGAAGACCTCTTCCAGGCCGAGACGCCGCAGTTCGTCCCGTTCCCGCGCGCTGAGGTCGGCCAGCGTCCCGATGCCGTGGGCCTCGCCCAGTTCACGCAGCACCCGCCGCTGGTCCTCGGGGTCGACCCCGCGTTCGGTGACGATCCGCTGCGGTTTGAACAGTTTCGCCGCGATGCCGCCCGCGACGAGGCACGCGGCCAGGCCGACGACCATCGCGTAGGTGCGGGCCAGATCCTGGTTGTCCACTCCCGCGCCGAAAGCCGCGCGGGCGACGAGGAACGAGGGGACGGCGACGGCGATCCCGAGCAGCACCGCGATCTTCACGCTGCGCTCGTCGACGACGTCACCCCATACCTCGGCGAGCCGCTTCTCTTCCGGGGGCATGCTGTTTTCCTTCCCTCGCACGACAACGCTGGGTTCAAGGGGCGGTCCGGGGTCAGGCCGGGGCGATGTCGACGAACAGCGTGCGGGTGCGGGTGTACTCGCGCAGGGCCTCGGCGCCCTTTTCCCGGCCGTAGCCGCTGTCCCGGACGCCGCCGAAGGGCAGTTCGACGCCGCCGCCGGGCGCGTAGCCGTTCACGCTGGCCTGGCCCACGTGCAGCCGCCGGGCGGTGCGCAACGCGCGGTCCACGTCGCGGCACCACACGGCCGCGGTCAGCCCGTACCGGCTGTCGTGGGCGGCGGCGATCGCGGCTTCGTCGGACTCGACCGGGGTGACGGCCAGCACGGGGCCGAACACCTCCTCGGCGAACAGTTCGCTGTCCTGCCGCACCGCGTCGAACAGCACCGGCGCGACGAAGAAGCCGGGCAGGTCCCCGGCCTGCGCCTGGGCGGCGACGACGGCGCCGTCGCTACGCGCCCGCTCGATGAACCCGCGGACGCGGTCGGCCTGTGCCGCGGTCACCACGGGCCCGACCGTGGGGTCGGTGAGTCCCGGTCCGAGCGTCGCGGAGTTGAAGAACGCGGCCAGCCGCCCGACCAGTTCGGCGTGCAGCGACTCGTGGACGATCACCCTGGTCCCCGCGGTGCAGGTCTGTCCCGCGTGCAGCAGCAGGGCGCGGGCGATCACCGGCGCCGCGCGGTCCAGATCGGCGCCCTCCAGCACCAGATGGGCCGATTTGCCGCCGAGTTCGAGCAGGACCGGCCGCCCGCGGCGGGCGCAGGCACCGGCGACGGCGCGGCCGGTGGCGACCGAGCCGGTGAACGAGACGTGGTCCACCTCGGGGTTGCCGGTCAGCGCGTCGCCTGCTTCGGCTCCGCCGGGCAGCACGTTCAGCACCCCGGCCGGGAAACCGGCCTCGGCCGCCAGCGCCGCGTAGCGCAGGGCGACCAGCGGTGCCTCGTCGGCGGGCTTGACGACCGTGGCGTTCCCGGCCGCCAGCGCCGCGCCGACCGAACGGGCGGTGATCTGCGCCGGGTAGTTCCACGGGATCACGTGCCCGGTCACACCGTGCGGTTCGCGCTCGACGACGGCCAGCGCGGCGGACCCGAGCGGGATGGTGTCCCCGAGGAACCCCTCGACCACCGAGCCGTAGAACTCGAAGTAGCGGGCGGCGGCCGCGAGATCGGCCCGGCCCTGCGCGAGCGGTTTGCCGGTGTCGCGGGTCTCCAGCCGGGCCAGCGTGTCGGCGTCGCGGCGGACGAGCGCGCCCAGGCGCCGCAGCAGAGTGCCGCGCTCGCTCGGGGCGAGTGCCGACCACGGTTGCGCGGCGGCGCGCGCCACGGTCACGGCGTCGTCGATCTCGGCCGCGGTCGCGGTGCCCACGCGGGCCAGCGGCTCGCCGGTCGCCGGGTCCATCGTGTCCGTCCACTTCGCCGGTTCGCGCGTGGTACCGCCCACCGAGTGCGGGAAGTCCACTCCGATCGGCGTGCCGTGGTCGGTGAGGTAGGGGCGCAGGTCGTCATTGACTGGCATGGCTGTCCTCCGTGAGTTCGGCGAGGATTTCGTCGGTGTGCCCGCCCAGCGCCGGCGCCCGCCCGAGCCGGCGCGTTCCGTTGGCGGACAGGGGAGACCGGGCGAGCAGGAGGCCGTCATCCTCGGTGACCAGGCCGAGCGCGGCGGTCTGCGCGCTGCGGGCGGCCTCGCCGACCCCCAGCACCGGCGCGGCGAGGACACCGTGGTCGCGGAGCCTGCCGAGCGCGTCGGCGGAGTGCATCACCGCCAGGGCCCGGCCGAGGACGTCCTCGATCGCGTCCCGGCCGGCGACGCGCCCGGCGTTGCCCGCCCACTCCGGCCGCGACAGTTCCGCTTGCAGGTCAAGGGCTTTCGTGAGCCGGGTGAACATGGCGTCGTTGGTCGCCCCGACCACGAGGTGCCCGTCCCGCGTCGAAAAGGCCCGGTAGGGGACGATCGACGGATGCGCGCTGCCCCAGGCACGCGGCGCTCCGCCACCGGCGGACTCGGAGGCGATGAGGGTGCCCATCGCGCTCACGGCGGTGGCGTAGAGCGACACCTCGACGTGCCGTCCACGCCCGGTGCGCGACCGTTCGACGAGAGCGGCCAGCAGACCGTTCACCGCGGACAGCCCCGTTGCGATGTCGATCATCGCCACCCCGAAGCGGACCGGTTCCCCGCCGGGCAGACCGGTGATGCTCATCAGCCCGGACTCCGCCTCGACGACGACCTCCGTACCGGCGTGCCCGGCCATCGGGCCGTTCGAACCGAACCCGCTGATCGACGCGTAGACCACGTGCGGGGCGAGCTCGGCGACCCGCCGCGGCCCGATCCCGAGCCGGTCGGCCACGCCCGGCCGGAAGTTCTCCACCACCACGTCGCTGCGCCGGATCAGCTCCTCGGCGGTCTCCCGCGTGCCGGGATCGGCCAGGTCCAGGACCATGCTGCGCTTGCCCTGGTTGACCGCGTGGAAGTAGGCGCTGGACTCGTCGACGAACGGCGGGCCCCAGGCGCGGGTTTCGTCACCGGTGCCGGGCATCTCCACCTTCACGACATCCGCGCCCAGCTCCGCCAGCTGCATCGTGGCGTAGGGACCGGACAGCACTCTCGTGAAGTCGAGAACCCGGATTCCGGCGAGCGGTCGGAAAGCGGACCCGGTCACGCGGTGCTCCTCTCGGGTGGCAGTGGCTATGGCGACCCTAGGAGGACGGACTGATGGACCGCACGCCTGGATTTGCATCCATTGATGCGCTCAGTGCATGACCGGTGGGTGGTAGGGCAACGTGGGCGAGAGCACCGTGAGGAGTCCGAGCACCACCGGCAGCAGCGCGAACAGGTACAGCACCGTGTAGCCGACGATGTCGCGGGCCTTGAGGGAGAGCACACCCAGCAGCGGCAGCATCCAGAACGGGTTGATCAGGTTGGGCAGGGCCTCGGCGGCGTTGTAGATCTGGACGGTCCAGCCGAGGTTGACGTGCTGGTCGTTGGCCGCCTGCATGACGTAGGGCGCCTCGATGACCCATTTGCCGCCGCCGGAGGGGATGAGGAAGCCCAGCACCACCGAATAGGCGCCGATCAGCAGCGGGAACGTCGCCGCGTTGCCCGCGCCGGTGAACAACGACGCCAGGTGGTGCGAGATCGAGGTGCCGGAGCCGTCCGTCGCCTTCGTCATGACCGCCGCGATGCCCGCGTAGAACGGGAACTGGATGAGCACGCCGCCGGTCGCGGGCACGGCCTTCGTCACCGCGGCCAGGAAGCGGCGCGGGCGCCAGTGCAGCAGCAGGCCGAGGGTGAGGAAGAGCAGGTTGTAGGTGTTGAGGCCGGAGATGGCGACGATCGGGTCCTGCGCGGCGAACTCCTGGATCGCCCAGCCGCCGACCAGCGCGACGACGACGATCGTGAGCAGCGGGCTGTACTCCAGCCATTCGCCGGGACGCGAACGCGGGGCGTCGTCCTCGACCGGGTCCCGCGGATCGATGCCGAGGTCGGCCGCGGTGCGGGCGCTGTCCGCGCGCGGCGCGGAGAGGAACGCCACGGTCACGCAGACCACCACCACGACCGCGGCCAGCAGTAGCGACTGCCACGCGAAAATGGTCTCCCGGAACGGGATCACGCCGGTGACCGGCAGCAGTGAGTCCGGAATGGACGACGGATTGGCCTGTAGCTGCGCCGCGGACGAACTGAGGCCGAGCGCCCAGCTGCCGCCGAGCCCGAGGTAGGCGGCGGCCGAGGCGGCCCGGTAGTCGACGCGCAGGTTCTCCCGCTCGGCAAGGCGCCGCACCAGGAGCGCGCTGAAAATGAGGCTGAACCCCCAGTTCAGCAGCGCCGAGAGCAGGCTGACCGTGGCGACCATCGCGACCGCGCCGCGTGGGGTGCGCGGAATCCGGGCCAGCGCGACGATCGCCCGCCGGACGGGCCTGGCGGTCGCGACGACGTACCCGCCGATCGCGACCATCGCCATCTGCATGGTGAACGGGATGAGGTCCCAGAACCCGTCGCCGAACGTCTGGCTCACCGTGGCGGGCGAGGCGCCACCGGCCATCGCGGCGATCGCCACGACGGCCAGCACGAGCAGCGCGAAGACGAGCGTGTTGGGGAACCACTTCTCCGACCAGGCCGCGGTCCGGGTGGCGACGCGGGCCAGACCGCTCTGCCGTGGCTCGACGGTGACCAGGGGATCGGGCATGGGGGAACTCCCGGGGTGCTGGACCGCGCGCACCGCGCGGTGGGGACGGTGGTGGGTGGTGCTGGTTTCCGGGCGTTGCCGTCCGTGAACGGTGGCCGGTGGGGTCAGGCGGCGGCGCGGCGGTAGGCGAGTTCGGCGGCCGCCAGGTCCGCCACGGCCGTGCCGACGGCCTTGAACACGGTGATCTGCGTGTCGTCCCGCCTGCCCGGGGCTTCGCCACGGCAGAGCTGGGGGAGGGTGGCCGCCACGGCGGCGGGGTCGAAACCCGCGAGATCACCGGATTCGGTCAGGGCGATCTCGCTGTCGACGAACACCGTGCCGCGGCTCAGGCACTCCGCGTCGGCCTCGCGCATGTCCGGGCGGAAGCTGCCGACCAGGTCCAGGTGCGTGCCGGGGCGCAGCAGGCCGCCGCGGATGACCGGGCTCGTCGCCAGCGTCGCGCAGGTGATCACGTCGGCCTCGGGCACCGCGGCGTCCAGGTCGCCGACCACGCTCGCGTCCAATCCGGACGCTCGCAACCGGTCCACCAGCTCCGACGCCGCGGGCCGTGAACGGTTGTGCACCAGCACGGTTTCGATTCCGAGCACCGCGGCGTGCGCCTGCGCCGCCAGGCTGCCGATGTGCCCGGCGCCGACCACCAGCAGCACCCGGCTGTCCGGCCGCGCGAGGTAGGACGACGCGAGTGCCGACGTGGCGACCGTGCGGCGGCGGGTCAGCTCGTCGCCGTCGATCACCGCGAGGTGCTCGCCCGTCTCCGCGCTGGCCAGCACGTACGCCGACGACAACGCCGGCAGCCCCCGCGCGCGGTTCGCCGGGAAGACGTTCACCAGCTTCACCCCGAGCAGATCCCCCTGCCAGGAGGGCATCAGCAACAGCGTCGCTTCCTCCCCGACGCTGTGGTGATGCCGTGGCGGTGCGGTCGCCCCGCGCGCCAGCCCTTCGCGCAGCGCGGGGATGAGCGCGCCGAACTCCAGGGCGCGGGCGGTGTCGTCGGCGGAAACGGTGAGCACGGATTTCCCTTCACGCGTCGAGCACGACGTCGGACGCCGGCACGGACTGGCAGGTCAGGCAGTGGTTCTCGGGCAGGTCGTCGGCCGGGGTGACGAGGTGGGCGACGGACCCGGCGAGCACGGCCGTCGCGCAGCTTTCGCACTGTCCCAGGCGGCATCCGCTGGGCAGGGACAGCCCTTCGCGTTCGGCGAGCTGCAGCAACGTGCCGTCCGCCTTGCGCCACCGGGCCTCCCGGCCGGAGCGGGCGAACCGCACCGTCGCCGTTGCGTCGTCCGCGATGGTCACCGGCGCGGCGGCGGCCCGGAAGCGTTCGGCGAAGATGTCGAACCGCGGCACGCCCCGCGCGACCAGCCCGGCGATCACCTCGTCCAGCATCCCCGGCGGGCCGCACAGGTAGAACCGCGCCCGCCGCCGGATCAGGTCATCGTCCACATCCTCCGCCGTGATGCGGCCGCGCACGTCGAACACGTCGCCCGGATCCGGCCTGCTGTAGTGGTCGATCACCCGCAGGTTCATCGCCGCGAGCCGGTCCCGGAACGCGTGCGAGCGGCCGTTGCGGTTCCCGTAGTGCAGCACGGTTTCCGTCGCCGGAGCGAGCCCGAGGAACGGGGTGATCCCGATCCCGGCCGCCAGCAGCACGATCGGCCGCTCATGCCCGGCCGGGATCGCGAACACCCCGGACGGCGGCGTGACCAGCACCCGTTCACCCGGCCGGAACCGCTCGTGTACCACTCCCGAAAACCGTCCACCCGGGACACGCCGCACCGCGATCCCGTAGGTGGCGACGTCGGTTCCGGTGAGCGAGTAGCTGCGCGCCAGACCGGGGTCGTCCGCCAGCGCGACCGTGATGTGCTGTCCGGGCCGGAACTCCGGCAGCGGCGCGCCGTCGACGGGCCGCACCCGGATGGCCAGCACCTCCGCGGTCTCCGGCTCCGCGCTGTCCACGACGAACTCCCGCGCACCGGTCCAGGTCGGCTCCGGCACGATGTCGCAGGTGGACGAGCGCAGGGCGAAGGAACCGCTGACCGGGTCACGGCGCTCGTCCCCGATGAGCAGGTTGTAGTTGGTGCCGCCCTCGGCGAGCGGATCGGAGCCGGGCAGGGCGAGGTCGTCGGCCGGTTGCCACCAGCCGTATTCGGCGACCACGACGTCGCGGTGCAGGGCCGGGTCGATCCGGGCCTTCATCCGCACCGACGCGGCCGCGGTGGTGATCCGGACCCACTGCCCGTCGGTGATCCCGCGCTCCGCGGCCAGCTCGGCGCTGACCTCCACGAGCGGTTCGGGAAAGCGCTTGCGCAAGGAGGAGATCCCGTGGTGCTGGCTGTGGCAGAAGTACCCGTTCTTCGCGCAGGTGAGCACCAGGGGGAACCGGTCGTCGTACACGGGCTCCTGCGCCACCGGCACGGGCGGGTAGCCGTGCTCGGCGAGCCGTTCCGAGTACAGCTCGACCCGTCCGGTCGGGGTGTCGAAGCCGGTGTCGCGGTACTTGCGGTGTCGCACCGGCAACGGGAGGTCGATCCCGCCCGGCCGTTCTCGCAACTCGGCGGCGGTGATGCCGAGGGGGGCGAGCTGGTGGTTCCAGCCGTCTTCGATCCGTCCGCCGAAGAAGTCCAGCCCGAGCCGCGTGCCCAGGTCGAAGACGAACTCGGTGTCCGAACGCGACTGTCCCGCCGGGTCGGCCATCTTCGGCCGGAGCTGCACCCGTGCCTGCGCGGCGGCGGTGATCTCGAACCCGGCCTTGACCGCCTCGCGCTCCCACGGCGTGTTCACCGGCAGCAGCAGATCCGCGAACCGGGCGGTCGGGTTCTCGAACAGGTCGAGGTGCACGGCGAACTCCAGCTCACGCAGCGCGGCCGCGGTCCGGCGCGGGTCCGGCTGGGACAGCAGGAGGTTGCCGCCGAAGGACACCAGCGCCCGCACCCGGTAGGGCCGGCCGGTCAGGACCGCCTGGCAGAAGTCGCGCGCGTTGGCCCACCCCTGCGCGGGCGGGCCGAGCGGGAAGTCGTCCAGGCCGAGCGCCTTGGCCCGTTGCCCGGGCGCGAGCTGCGCGGCGACCGGGTTGACCGGCTGCTTGGGCAGCACGACGTTGCCACCGGGCGTGTCGAAGCTGCCAGTGAGCGCGTAGAGCGTGGCGATCGCCCGCTCGGTCTGGGTGGCGTCCACGTGCTGGCCGACTCCCGACCACGCCGCGTACGACACGGACTCCGCCGAGGCCAGATCGTCCACGAAGGCGCCGATCGCCGAGGAGGCCACTGTGGTCACCGCGGCGGTCCGGTCGAGTGGCCAGGCCGCGCAAGCGTTTGCGTAGTGCTCGAACGCCGGTACGCAGTCGACCGGTCCGTCCACGGTGGTCACTCGCCGCGCGCCGCGCAGGGCGGGGCGCGCGGTGGCGCCGTAGGGCAGCGGACCGTCGTCCCACACGACGAACCCCGACAGCCGCGGGTCGAGTTCGGCCGCCCGCAGGAACCGGCCGGTGTCGCGGCGGACCAGCATCGGCCCGTTCGTCCACGACCGCACGAACGCCTCGTCGTGGACACGCCGTTGGAGCAGTTGGTGGGCGACACCGAGAGCGAGAGCCGCGTCGGTGCCGGGACGCACGCGCAGCCAGTGGTCGGCCCGGAGTGCGCTGGTCGAGCGGCGCGGATCGATCACGGCGAGCTTCGCGCCGCTCCCGGCGAGCGCGGCCGACTGCGCGAGCCAGGACTTCGCCGGATTGTGTCCCCACAGGACGGCCAGCCCGGTGTTCGCGTAGTCCGGCGCGGGCAGGCCGCATCCGAAGGTGAACGCGTGTGCGAAGTCCTTGTGCCAGTTGCAGATCTCGGTCGAGTACAGCGTGTTCGGACTGCCGAACAGGCGGATGAACCGTTCGACCCAGTCGATCGAGTCCGACATCGGGGTGCCACTGGGGGAGGTCACCGAGAACGCGACCGCCTCGGCGCCGCTTTCCGAGCGGATCGTGCCCAAGCGCTCGGCGATCTCGGTCATCGCCTCGTCCCAGCTGATCTCGCGCCAGCGCGGGTCCGGATCGGAGCGGGGCGTGGTGCGGCGCAGGGGCGTGGTGAGGCGCGCGGGGGAGTGCACCAGCTCCGGGGCGGCGCGGCCCTTCGGGCACATCGCGGCGCCGGTCGGATGGTCCGGATCGGGCCGGACGTCACGCAGCATCCCGTCCTCGACCGTGTAGGTGGCGCCGCAGCGGGACCGGCACAGCGTGCAGTAGCCCCGTACCTCCGCCATAGTTACTCTCCAGTAGTCGGTTACCGCTTACCGGCTTCGGGATAAGATGCGGGACGACGGGCGGCGATGTCAAGGAGGAGCCGGATGGAGGTCCGGGTCACGAACCTGCGTGACCAGGTACTCGAGGTCGTGCGGCAGGCGATGGTGTCGGGCGAGATCCGGCCCGGCGACATCTACTCCGCGGCGGCGCTCGCGGCCCGGCTCGGGGTCTCGACGAGCCCGGTGCGCGAGGCGATGCTGACCCTGGTCAACCAGGGCCTGATGGAGCCGGTGCGCAACCGCGGGTTCCGGGTCGTCGCGATGAGCGAGCAGGACCTGGACGAAATCTACGAGCTGCGGCAGTTGCTGGAGGTCCCGGCGACGCTGTCCGCCGCGGCGAAGGCGTCCCCGGCGGACCTGGAGCGCCTGTCCGGCCTGGCGCGCGAGATCGAAGCGGCCGCCGCCGCGGGTGACGTCCCCCGCTTCCTCGACGCCGACCGCCGGTTCCACCTGGACCTGCTGTCCCTGGGAGGGAACCGGCGGCTGGTGGCGAACATCGCGACGCTGCGTGACCAGACGCGCCTGTACGGCCTGGAAAAGCTCGCCGAAGCGGGCCGCCTGACCGGTGCGGCGGACGAACACCGCGTCCTGCTGGAGGCGATCGCGGCGCGGGATCCGTCCCGTGTGGAGGACCTGATGCGGGCCCACCTCGAGCACACCCGCGCCGACTGGGCCGCGGGCTGACCCGATCGGGTCCTTTACATCTGCCCGTTATGCCCGATAATCGAGGGTGAGGGGAGTACTTCCCGAAGGACCTGACCGGTCAGTACGGACATCCCTGAATGTCCTCGGCAGGTCGCCCGCTCCCGCGGGTGAAGGAGACCTCGGAGCGTGACCCGTGTCCGAGGAGGCCCCGAATGCCCTTGTCCGCCGCCGGTTCCGACGTGTCCGGCTCGGTCGGCTCACCGTTGCTGTGGACGATCAGCATCGCCGTGCTGATCGGACTGCTGGTCGCCGACTTCCTGGTCACCCGCCGCCCGCACGAGGTGTCGATGCGCGAGGCGATCGGCTGGTCGGTGTTCTACCTCGCGCTGCCGTTCGTGTTCGCGGGCTGGATGTGGCTGGCCTTCGGCGGCGGTCAGGCGCTGGAGTTCGCCACCGGGTTCGTGGTGGAGAAATCGCTGTCCGTCGACAACCTGTTCGTGTTCATGCTGCTGCTGGCCGCGTTCGCGGTGCCGGTGGAGGTCCAGCAACGGGTCCTGCTGTACGGCATCGTCGGCGCGCTGGTGCTGCGCGGCGTGTTCATCGCGGCCGGCGCGGCCCTGCTGCAGGCGGGCACGTGGGCGTTCCTGGTGTTCGGCGCGATCCTGTTCGCCTCCGCGGTCAAGATCCTGCACGAGGCGGTCACCGGGCACGGCATGGAACGGGACGTGTCCCAGATGCGCTCGGTCCGTCTCCTGCGCAGGCTGATGCCGGTCACCGACGACTACCGCGGCACCCGGCTGGTGGTCACCGACCGGGGGCGCCGCGCGCTGACCCCGCTGACCGTCGTGGTGGTGGCGGTCTTCGCGACCGACGTGGTGTTCGCGGTCGACTCGGTGCCCGCGGTGTACGGCATCACCGAAGACCCCTACCTCGTCTTCGCCACGAACGCCTTCGCCCTCCTCGGCCTTCGCGCGCTGTACTTCGTGCTGCACGCGGTGCTGGCCAAGCTGGTGCACCTCAACCACGGCCTGGCGATCATCCTCGCGTTCATCGGCCTCAAGCTCGTACTGCACTGGGCGCACGGCGTCTGGCCCGCCGTGCCCGAGATCCCGACCCCGGTGTCGCTGCTGGTGATCGTGCTCGTCCTCGCGACGGTCACCGTCACCAGCCTGCGCTCGCGCCGGCGGGCCGAGCGGGAGGAGGTGCGTGGGTGATGGGCGCGTTCCTGGTCGACCTCGGCCTGACCGTGCTGCTGGTGCTCGCCACGGTGATCAGCGTCGCGGTGCTGCTCACCTGCCGCCCGCCCCGGAATCCGCACCACTGAACACGGACATTCCTCGTTGAGGATTTACATAGGCACGTGATACAAGTGGAGGAGTGACCGACAAGGACGACGTCGCCGAAGCGCTCGACGAGATGGCGGGCCTGGTGGTGCGTCACTTGAGTGAGCGCGGCGGCCTGTCGGCCACGGCCCTGTCCTGCCTGTCCCGTCTGGACCGGGACGGGACGGTCCGGCTGACGGCGCTCGCCGCGGCCGAGGGGGTCAGCCAGCCTTCGGTCAGCCAGCTGGCCCAGCGCCTCGAACGTCAGGACCTCCTCCGCCGCGTCGCCGATCCCACCGACGGGCGGGCCTCGCTGGTGGAGATCACCGGCGCCGGGCGCGCGCTGCTGGCCGAGCGCCGCCGGATCCGGCACGACCGCCTGGCCGGTCTGCTCGACACCCTGCCACCCGAGGACGAGGACACGCTGCGCGAAGCGCTGCGCCGGGCCCTGCCCGTGGTCCGGCGGCTCGCCGAGGCCGGCACCGAAAGGGGATTCCGATGACGTCCACAGCGGACTACCCGCAGCCCCGAGCGACGGGCTGCCCCTTCGATCCGCCGCCCGGTGCTCGCGGGATCGGGGCACCGGTCACCCGGGTGCGGTCGTGGGACGGCAGCACACCTTGGCTCGTCACCCGGTACGAGGACCAGCGCGCGGCGCTCGCCGACCCGCGGGTGAGCGCCGACTCGACGTTGCCGGGCTACCCGAGCACCAGTCCCGGCATCGCGGCCCGCCGGTCGCGGGCACGGACGTTCATCGCCATGGACGATCCCGAGCACGCGCGCCTGCGCCGCATGGTGACCGCGCCGTTCGCCGTCAAGCGAGTCGAAGCGCTCCGCCCGGCCGTGCAGCGGATCGTGGACGACCTGATCGACGGGATGCTCGCCGGACCGAAGCCCGTCGATCTGGTAACCGCTTTCGCGCTCCCGGTGCCGTCGCTGGTCATCTGCGCGCTGCTCGGCGTGCCGTACGAGGACCACGAGTTCTTCCAGGAGAACAGCCGGGTCCTCGTCCACCGCGACACCACGCCGGAGGAGGGCGTCGCCGCGCAGGAGCGGCTGATCGGCTACCTCGACGGGCTCGTGCAGCGCAAGCTCGCCGACCCCGCCGACGACCTGCTGTCCGAACTGGCGACCCGCCGCGTCGCGACCGGTGAGCTGACCCGGCGCGAGGCGGCGGTGCTCGGCCAGCTCATGCTGGTCGCCGGACACGAGACCACGGCGAACATGATCGCGCTGGGCACGCTGGCCCTGCTCGAACACCCGGACCAGCTGGCGCTCCTGCGCGAGACCGAAGACCCGAAGCTCGTCGCCGGTGCCGTCGAAGAACTGTTGCGTTACCTCACGATCGTCCACCTGGGACGACGGCGCGTCGCGCTGGAGGACATCGAGATCGGCGGGCGGACCATCCGCGCCGGGGAGGGACTGATCCTCGCCAACGATCTCGGCAACCGCGACGGGACCCAGTTCGCCGACCCCGACCGGCTCGACGTGCGCCGCGACGCCCGCAGGCACATCGCCTTCGGGTTCGGCGTGCACCAGTGCCTCGGGCAGCCGCTGGCGCGGGTCGAACTGCAGGTCGTCTACGGCACGCTGTACCGCAGGATTCCCGCGCTCCGGCTCGCCACCGGCCTCGATAGGGTGCGGTTCAAGCACGACGGCGCGGTCTACGGGGTCTACGAACTGCCCGTCACCTGGTGAAGGAGGAAGTCATGAAGGTGATCGTCGACCAGGATGCCTGCGTCGGGTCCGGACAGTGCGTCCTGGCCGCCCCGGAGGTCTTCGACCAGCGCGACGAGGACGGCATCGTGGTGCTGCTGGAGGAGAACCCGCCGTCCGGTCAGGCCGACGACGTCCGCCAGGCCGCCGCGGTCTGTCCCGCGCTGGCCATCCGCGTCGAGGAGTAGGGCCGCTCACCAGGAAAGGCGCGTCAGAGGTTCGGGCGCGCTTCGTCTCCGCGTAGCGTTCCAGGATCGCGGGGCGGGCCAGGCGCACCTCGGGCGGGAGTGGTCCAGGACGGCGTCCGACCAGGGTGCGGGGTGCGGGTCGGTGAGCAGGCCGGGCACCAGTTCCGGTACCCACGTCGACCGGTTCACCCGCGGCCAGGCGCGTCATCGCCGACGCGGTCAGCACCGGCTCGCTCGCTTCCACACCGGCGGAACCAACGATTCCCGCCGCCGCGCACGCACCAACGCGGACGCGCGTGCAGCGAACCTCGCCCGTTGGGGCAGCCGCTCAGTCCGTCCCCGACCGCCGGTCCAGCGACTGTTGCAGGCCCGCGATGAACGGCTTGCTGACCTCCAGTGCCGTCGCCAGCCCGGCGGCCGGTGCCTCGCCCGTGTTCTGTCCCAGCACCACACCCAGGATCAAGCCCGGCACACGCGGACTCGACGCCTCGGCCGCCCACATCAGCGCGCCCCCGGCCGCCGTGCTCGATCCGGTTTTCACCCCGACCACGCCACTGTGGCCCAGCAGCGTGTTGGTGTTGGCGTAGCGGCCCGCAACCCCGCGCACCGCGACGCTGGGCTGCGCGACGATGTCCCGGAACACCTCGTCCCGCATGACCTCCCGCAGCAGCCGCAGCTGGTCCTCCGCCGTGCTGGTCGTCGAGTCCTCCAGCCCGCTCGCGCCGGTGTAGGTGGTGCGGGTCATGCCGAGTCCGGCCGCCGCCGCGTTCATCTTCGCCACGAACGCCTGCTCGCTGCCCGCGTTCCACCGGGCCAGCAGCCGGGCGACGTTGTTGCCCGAGGGCACCAGCATCAGCGCCAGCAGGTCCCGTTCGGACACCTCGGCGCCCGCCCGCAGCCACACGGTCGACTCGTCGCGCCGGGATGCCTCGTCCTCCGCCTGCTGGTCGATGAGGATGTCCGGCCCGTCCGCTTCGCGCGTCAGCGGATGGTCGCGCAGCACGACGTAGGCCGTCATCACCTTGGTGACGCTCGCGATCGGCACCGGCGTCCGCTCACCCGAGACGCCGAGGCTGCCCGCGTCCTCCACCCCGGCCGCCGCCTGCCCCTCCGCGGGCCACGGCACACCGTCGCGCACCAGGAAGTCCGTGAGCGGCCGGTCCTCCGCCTGCAACGCAACGACGGAACCCCCGAGCGCCAGCGTGGACACCGCCAGCGCCGCTCCGGTGAGCCAGAATTTCCCCTTGACGAACAAGACAACCTCCCTCAGCCGATGCGCCCACAGTGGACGCGGGAGGTGTCGGAACCCGCGGTGCCGCGCATCAGACGGCCCGCGGTCGTGTATCAGTCCGGTATCACCGGGAAGCGCACCGTCGCGAGCGCCCCGCCGCCGGGCGCGGCGCCGAGGGCCAGCGCCGCGCCGATCACCCGCGCCTGGCCCTGCGCGATCGTCAGTCCCAGGCCGTGCCCGCGGCCGCGTTCGGCGGTGCCGGTGCGGAACCGCTGCGGTCCTTCGGCGAGCAGCGCGGCGGGGAAACCGGGTCCGTGGTCGCGCACGTTCACCACCGTCCCGGCGACCGTGACCTCCACCGGGGCGGCGCCGTGCCGGACGGCGTTGGTCACCAGGTTCGCGATGATCCGATCGGCCCGGCGCGGATCGGTCCGCACCACCTGCGCCGCCGCGACCTCGACGCGCACCTCCAGGCCGGTGCGCGCGACCGCGCGGTCCACCAGCTCGCCGAGCGGGACCTCGGTCAGCTGTGCCTGTTCGGCACCGGCGTCGAGGCGGGAGATCTCCAGCAGGTCCTCCACGAGCAGGCGCAGCACCCGCACGCGGTCGCGGACCAGATCGGTCGCCTCGCTCTCCGGCAGCAGTTCGGCCGCGGTGACCAGGCCGGTCAGCGGGGTGCGCAGCTCGTGCGCGACGTCGGCGGTGAACCGCTGCTCGCTGACCAGGCGGTGCTGCAGCGTGGCGGCCATCGTGTCGACCGCCGCCCCGATGTCGGCGACCTCGTCCCCGCCGCGCTCGTGGATGCGGGCGTCCAGGTCGCCACCCGCGATCGAGCGTGCGGTGTCGGCGACCCGCCGCAGCCTGCGGTTCACCAGCTCGCTGAGCAGGGCGGTGACCACGATCACCCCGGCGGTCGTCACGAGCGCGGTCTTGGCGACGAACCGGTCCTGCGCCGCGACGTTGCGGAGATCGGTGCCCATGTCGACCTTGACGGCGAAGACGTTCCCGGCCACCTCCCGCGCGGCCCACATCCAGATGGCCTCGGGCTTGCTCCTGTCGTACCAGGTGACGATGTCGCCGCCCGCGGCGTCCAGTTGCCGCCACAGCTCGCCCGGCACGGTGTCTTCCGCGCTCTCGCTGACGCGGCCGGTCGCGAGGTAGGTGTCGGTGACGGCCTGCAGCCCGGCCACTGCCCGTGTGCGGCCCGAGGACCCGGCCCGCGCGAGCGCGCTCTCGTGCACCAGGGCCCCGAGCACGAGCGCCACGACGATCGCGGCGGCCGCGGCCAGCCCGGCGGTCCGCCACCGCAGCGACCGCCAGTTCAGCAGGATCCGCCAGGCCCTCACGGGCGCATCTTGTAGCCGAAGCCGCGGACGGTCTCGATCCGCTCCGGCCCGATCTTGCGGCGCAACCGCTGCACCGCGAGGTCGACGACGCGGCTGTCACCGTCCCAGCCGTAGTCCCACACCTTGCGCAGCAGCGTCGCCCGGTCCAGCACCAGGCCCGCGTTCGTGGCGAATTCGAGCAGCAGCCGCAGTTCCGTCGGGGTGAGCGCGACCGGTGCGCCGCCGACGGTCACTTCGAGCGCGCCGGTGTCGATCACGACCTCGCCCACGGTGAGGACGTCGGCGGCGCTGGGCGCCTGGTACCCGGCCCGGCGCAGCACCGAGCGGATCCGGGCGACCAGCACCGCGGTGTCGACCGGTTTGACCACGTAGTCGTCGGCACCGGCCTCCAGACCGGACACCACGTCCAGCGAGTCGCCGCGGGCCGACATCATCAGGATCGGCGTCGTGCTGGTCTCGCGCAGGCGGCGGCACAGGCCGATGCCGTCGAGTCCGGGCAGCATCACGTCGAGCAGCACCAGCTCCGGCTCGTCACGCCGGAAAGCCTCCAAGCCCGCGAGCCCGTCGGCGGCGGTGGTGACCGCGTAGCCGTAGCGGGACAGGGCCAGCGTGAGCGTCCTGCGGATGACTTCGTCGTCCTCGACGAGCAGAACCGAGACCGGAGCAGACATCCCCGCCAAGCTACCGCATCGCCGACCGCCCATTTCGGACAGATTCGTGCGCACTCGTTCAGCGTGCGGTCTCGGTGAGCCTGCCCTCGTGGAGCCGCAGCCTGCGGTCGATCCTGATTTCGTCCAGGAAGCGCTCGTCGTGGCTGACCACCACGAACGCGCCCTCGTAGGCGTTCAGCGCGCTCTCCAGCTGCCCGGCGCTGACCAGGTCGAGGTTGTTCGTCGGCTCGTCCAGCAACAGCAGCTGCGGCGCGGGTTCGGCGAACAGGACGCAGGCCAGCGTGGCGCGCAGGCGTTCCCCGCCGGACAGGACCGCGACCGGCAGGTGTGCCCGGTCGCCGCGGAACAGGAAGCGCGCCAGCAGGTTCATCCGTTGCGCGGGCGGCATCGCGGGCGCGGACGCCGCCAGGTTTTCCGCGACGGTGCGGTCGTCGTCGAGCAGGTCCAGACGTTGCGAGAGGTAGGCGATCCGGCCGTCGGCGCGGGTGATCCCGCCACCGTCCGGGCCGAGATCACCGCTGATCATCCGCAGCAGCGTCGACTTGCCGGTGCCGTTGGCGCCGGAGAGGGCGATGCGTTCCGGACCGCGGATCGCCAGGTCGAGTCCCTCCCCGAAGAGGTCCCGTTTGCGCAGCCCCGCACCGAGGAACAGCGTCCGCCCGGCCGGGACCGCGGTGCGCGGGAGTTCCAGCGTGATCTTCTGGTCCTCCCGCAGCGACCGCTCCGCCTGGTCCAGCCTGGCCTTGGCGGCGCTGACCCTGGCCGCGTGCGTCCCGTCGGCCCTGCCCGCGGACTCCTGCGCGTTGCGCTTGCGCGCACCGGCGAGGATCTTCGGCAGCCCCGCGTTCGCGACGTTCCGCTGGGCATTGCTCGCGCGTTTGGCCGCGCGCTCCCGCGCCTGCTGCATCTCGCGCTTCTCGCGCTTGACCTCCTGCTCGGCGTTGCGGATGTTCTTCTCCGCCACCTCGCGCGCCGCCTCGACGGCCTGCTCGTAGTCGGTGAAAGTGCCGCCGTAGTAGGTGATTTCGCCCGCGTCCAGCTCGGCGATGCGGTCCATCCGGTCCAGCAGCGCGCGGTCGTGGCTGACCACGACCAGGCAGCCGCTCCAGTCGTCGAGCACGGCGTGGAGCTTGCGGCGGGCCGCCAGGTCGAGGTTGTTCGTCGGTTCGTCGAGCAGCAGCACGTCGGGCCGCCCGAGCAGCTGGGCGGCCAGCCCCAGCGACACGATCTGGCCGCCGGAGAGGGTGTCCAGGCGGCGGTCGAGCGCGATGTCGCCGAGGCCGAGCCGGTCCAGCTGGGCGCGGGTGCGTTCCTCGATGTCCCAGTCCTCGCCGATGGTGGCGAAGTGCTCCTCGTCCACCTCACCCGATTCGACGGCGGCGAGCGCGCGCAGGACCGGTTCGACACCGAGCACTTCGGACACCGGCGGTGCGCCGGTGAGCGGGAGGTCCTGCGGCAGGTAGCCGAGCAGGCCGTCGACGGTCACGCTGCCCGCGGAGGGTGCCAGCTCGCCCGCGATGAGCTTGAGCAGCGTGGACTTGCCGGCGCCGTTGGGGGCGACGAGCCCGGTGCGGCCGTCCGGGACGGTGAAGGACAGCCGGTCGAAGACCGGGGTGTCGTCGGGCCAGGAGAAGGACAGGCCGGAGGCGACGATAGGGGAATCGGACATGACGGCGAACCTCGGGAAAGGTGGCGCAGGCACCCGGCCTGCGCGGGAACGGGTGGACGACGACGCGGCCACCGCGGCATCAGACGCCGGGGGCCTGCTCACTCCGGGGATCACCCGGAGATGTCGTCTTCACCTGCCACGTCGAATCTCCCGAGAACGGTGCACTTCCGTACCGACCCTAGCATTCTCCGGACGTCGTCAGGCCACGGCGTGCTGTCCGTAGGGCACCGCGCTCACCAGGGTCACCCGCACGGTCGCGCCGCTGGGCACGGTGTAGCTGCGGGACTCGCCCTGGCGCGCGCCGGTCAGTGCGCGGCCGAGCGGGGAGTCGGCCGAGTACACCTCCAGGCCGTCGGCGGCGCCGTCGCGGGCGCCCAGCAGGAACGTTTCGGTGGTGGTCTCGTCGTCGAACCGCACGGTCAGGACCATGCCGGGTTCGGCCACACCGTCGTCCGGTGGTGGCTGACCCACCACGGCGCGGCGCAGCAGGTCCTCCAGCTCGCGGGCCCGCGCCTGCCGCCGCAGCAGCCCGGCGACCGGATCTTCGTCGTCGGGCGCGGCCGAGGTGCGCAGGGCGGCCAGTTCGTCGCTCAACCGCGCGTACGCGGCTTCGGTCAGCCACACGGTGTCCATGGCGTTGTCTCGCTTTCGGTGAGGGGTGCGCCGCCGCAGCAGGGTCGCGTTGGCGTCGTCGGCGAAACCGGCCGCGACGCGCAGTAGGATGTCGCGCTCGACGCGCAGGAGCGCGTTTTCGGCGCGGAGGAACTCGACGTCGTCGGTGGGGTCCACGGCCGGACTCACCGCAAGGGGTCGAACGGCCGCAGTGCTTCCGGCCGCTTCCCGGTGACGACGCGTTCGGCGAGCAGCTTCCCGGTGACCGGCCCCTGGGTGAAGCCCCACATGCCGTGCCCGCCGGCGACGAACACGCCCGGCGTGCCGGTCGCGCCGATCAACGGGAGCCCGTCGGTGGTGACCGGTCTCGGTCCGACCCACGTGTGCCCGCGGCCCTCCCAGTCCACGCCCTCGAAGAACGGGGCCGCCGACCGCACGATCGCCTCGACGCGCCGCTCGTCGGGCGGGTCGTCCGGGCCCCGGAACTCCATGGTCCCGGCCACTCGCATCCCGTCACGGCAGGGCGTGCAGGCGACCCGCACCCCGGGCAGGTAGACCGGTTCCGGGATCGGGGCGGACGCCGGGACGGTGAAGGAATAGCCGCGCCCGGCCCGCACCGGCACGCGCACCCCGAGCCTGCCCGCGAGGCGGGGCATCCACGCCCCGGTCGCGATGACGGCGACGTTGCCGGAAAAGGTGACTCCCTCGCGGGAAACGGCCGTGACCGCGTGCGGGTGCGCCCGGATCGACCGCACGTCGAAACCGGCCCGGATCGTGCCGCCGCGGTGGCGCACCGAATCCGCCAGTGCCCGGACGAACCGTGCCGGGTCGGCGTAGCGCTGCCCGGTCAGCCGCACGCCGGCTCCGGCGTGCGCGGACAGCTGGGGCAGCAGGGCACGCAGCTCGGTCGCGGTCAGGCCGGTGTGGTCGGCGCGGGCACCGGCGGCGGTGAAGCGCCGCAGTTCGGACAGCAGGGTCGTCGCCTCTCCCGCGGAGGGGAACACGGCGGTGATCGGCGAGTCGGTGGTCTCGGCGACCACGCCACCCCGGGTCAGGGTGTCGAAGGCGTCCAGGCAGTCGTCGTTGAGGGCCAGGTTGGCGCGCACCACGCGGTTCCAGGCCGGCCACGTGCAGTGCGCCGCGAACCGCAGCAGGAACGACCACAGTCCCGGATCGGCGGTCCACGGCACGTGCAGCGGGGCGTCGCGGCGGACGAGGGAGGCGACACCGGTGCGGCGCACGCCCGGTTCGTTGAGCGGGATGGCGAGGCCCGGCGACAACCAGCCGGCGTTGCCCCACGAGGCACCGGCCGCGACGCCGGTGCGATCCAGCACCGTCACCCGCACGCCGTGTTCCTGCAGGAACCACGCCGTGGACAGCCCGACGATCCCGGCGCCCACGACGACGGCCGTGCGCGGTCCCGCATCCTGAGCAGTCACCGGCAACCCTCCTCAACGCTTTTGCCCGGTTCATCCCGAGCATCGCCGACTCACGGGGGAGGGGTGATGTGCTGCATCCACAATCCGCGAGGCGGTGCTTGTAGGATTTCGACATGGTCAAGCTCGACCGGTTGATCACGATCCTCGGCACCTACGGGGCACGCCTGGCCGGGCCGTCCGCCGACCGCGAGGTCGCGCTCCACAGCGTCGCGCTGCACGATCCGGTGCGGCCCGGTACCCCGGTGGGCGACGTCTTCCTCGCCGTCGGGGTACCGTCGGCGGCCGAGGCGGTCCGGCTCGCGCGCGCGGCCCAGGCGGCCGTGGTGGTCGTGCGCACCACGGAAACCCCGGAGCCAGGACTGCTGCGCGACGCGGAGGGCCCCGCCGTGCTGGTGGTCGAACCGAGCGTGTCCTGGAGCCAGGTGGCGGGCGCCGTCTACGGCATGGTGCTGGAAGGGCGCGAGACCGAGTCCGGGCGTGGCCCCGCCGACCTGTCCGCGCTGGCCGACACGATCGCCGCGGCGGTGGGCGGACCGGTGACGATCGAGGACCAGCTGTCCCGCGTGATGGCCTACTCCAGCCACCAGCACGAGGCCGACCCCGCCCGGCAGGACACCATCCTCGGCAGGCGCGTGCCGGACCGGGTGCGCGACCTGTTCGAGCGGCAGGGCGTGTTCACCCACCTCGCCCGCTCCGACGAGGCGTTGTTCGTCCCCGCCTCGCCCGCGCACGGACTGCACGGCCGGTCGGTCGCCGCGGTACGGGCGGGCCGGGAACTGCTGGGATCGCTGTGGGTCTCCCGCACCGAGCCGCTGGACCCCGGGCAGGCGCGGATCCTCACCGACGGGGCCCGGACGGTGGCGCTGCACCTGCTGCGCGGGCGGGTCAGCGCGGACCTGGAACGGCAGGTCGAATCCGAGCTGGTGATCCAGCTGCTGGAAGGCGACGCCGATTCCGGGACGGTCGCCGCGAAGCTGGGCCTGCCCGCGTCCGGCCTGCGGGTGGTCGCGCTGCAGGCCCACACCGGCACCGAGCGCAACGCCGGGCTGCTGCTCGCCTTCGAGCGGGCCACCACCGGGTTCGGGTGGTCACGGGTGGGGCGCAGCACCCTGTTCGGCAACACCGTCTACACCGTGCTGCCCGCCGTGGAGGCGGAACCGGCGTTCGGCTGGGTCCGGCGGCTGGTCGCCGGCCTGCCCGCGCACCTGCGCGTCGTGGCCGGGATCTCCGGGGACGGCGAGGTCGCCGACCTTCCCGCCGCGCGCCGCGAATCCGACGAATGCCTCGCGCTGCACGAACGGCTCGGCGACGGGGACGCGGTCTGCTACGACGAGTCCTGGCACGAGGTCCTGCTGCAGCGCCTGCGTTCCGCGGCCACGTCCGGCCGCGTCCCCGCCCGCGGCCCGGTCGCGCGACTGGCCGGGCACGACGCGCAGCACGGCACCGAGTACGTCCCCACGCTGCGCGCCTGGCTGGAGTCCCAGGGCGATTTGAACCGCGCGGCCGAGGCGCTGGCCGTGCACCAGAACACCGTGCGGAACCGGTTGCGCCGCATGGGATCCGCCGTGCCCGCACTGGACCTCGACGACGCCACCCAGCGCCTGGCGATGCTCATCGCGCTGGCGGTCCTGGACTGAGTCGCCGCCGCAGCGCGGTGGCTACGGCCGCACCGCCGAAGAGGAGCATGCCCCCGGCGCCGGTGCCCGCGATCAGCAGCCGCATCGTCCGGCGGCTGTCACACACCGTCGCCGGCGGGGAGGTTCCGGCGGGCTCGTCTGTTCCGGCGAGGCCGGGGGAGCGTTCCGCACACCGCGCGCACACCACCGCGGCCAGGGCTAGTTCCGAGGCCGTGTAGTGAGGGCGTGTGGTGGTGTGTCAACCCCTTGATATGGGTAACGGAGTTCCTGCTGGAACGGTGTCGCCCAAGATCAACGCGATGGCTGAGCGGCGCTACGAAGCCGAACCCGAGGCCACCGAACGCAGCCTCGTGACGCTCGTGCTGACCGTGGTCGAGCTGCTGCGGCAGCTCATGGAGAAGCAGGCGCTGCGCAGGGTGGACCAGGGCGACTTCACCCGACGACCAGGTCGAGGCGATCGACCTGACGCTGATGCGGCTGCCGGGACGGGGATCGCCCGCGGCGCCGGGTGCGCCGGCACCGACGGGATCGACTGGCTGGAGATCCTGACCCAGCTGGTGCTCGGCGTGTCCGCGGCGGCCGCGGTGTTCGGCAAGCGGCGCCGCGGGCTCATGCACTGACGCGCGGCTCAGCCACCGGCGGGCAGCCGTCCGCTCGGACGCTCGGCGACGATCTCCCAGGCGCCGGGCCCGCCGGTGCGCAGGACGGTGGGGATCAGATCACCGCTCGTGTCGGGCGAGGTGCGCACCCAGTCCTCGATCTCCCTGGCCCAGCCGGAACTCGCGCCCGCGAAGACGATGTGGTCCGGGCTGATCAGCCCCACGATCAGCTCGTTTTCTCCGATCTGCTCGGTGGCCTTCTCGTGAAAGTCGTCCAACGTGATCACGGACGCGGCACACAGGTTGTCCTGCCCGCGCCGCGCGGTCATCAGGATTCCCTTGTCCGCGTCCTGGTGGCCGGCGAAGGCGAGGTCACGGACGAAGTTGCCGCTCATCTCGCCCGCGAGTTCCTCGAACTCGTCCGCGGTCATCTCCTCGAACCTGTTCCGCAGGAGGTGGGACAGGGTGATCCTGCCGGTGTCCGAGGTGGCCACCTTCGCGAACCCCATGTGCAGCCGGTCGCCCGCCACCGGGAAGGAAGCGTAGATCTTCAGCGGGCCGTCGTAGGTGTGGAGGGTGGGCAGCCATTCGCCCTCCGCTTCGGTTTTCGCCATCCGCTGCGCGAGTTCCGCCGTCTCCAGTTGCGCTGTCGCTTCGCCGGCGGCGGCGATGGCCGCGCTCCAGTCGTCGCCTTCGGGGCGGTCGAACCCGTGGGTGAACTCGGCGTTGCGGAACGTCCCGGCCAGGAAGATCCGGTCCACTCGGGAGGGCTGCCAGAAGCAGTGCACGCGGGTGATTTCGGCCGCCGGCACCGGTCGCTCCTCCTGCACCTGCCGCCAGGCCTGCCGGACCGCGTCCTCGGCCCTGGCGGGTGCGAATCCTTGCAGCAGATCTTCGTCACGGCCGTTCACCTGGAAGATGACGACGTTCTTTTCCCCAGTGTTGTCCACCGCGGTGACGTTAGCACCGGCGAAAGCCCGGCGAGGCTGACGCTCGTTAGTCCGCCGGCGGCGGCCGTCGCCGGGCTCCCGTCGCGATGGCCGCGCCGCCGAAGAGCAGCACCCCCGCGGCGCCCACGCCCGCGACGAGCAGCCGCGTCGTCCGGCGGCTGTCGCACACCGTCGCCTTCGGGGGAGTGTCCGTGAAGTAGTTGTCGTAGGTTCCGGTGCGCACTGTGTCGCTGTCGGCGAGGCCGGGGGAGCGGCTGAGGGCGGCTCCGCACACCGCGCGCACACCACCGCGGCCAGGGCGAGCCCCCAGGTGATCGCTCGCACCCCGGAAGCCTAGCCCTCCGCGCTGAATTGCGTCCGGTGCAAACATCTCTTGCTCAAGTTGCGTGGCAGTGCATGCCTCAGCGCTTCACACTTGGTTCTCGTCAGCATGGACAACGAAGGAGCGATCACATGCACGTCTTCGTCACGGGCGCGACCGGGTGGATCGGCTCGGCCACGGTCGACGAGTTGCTCGGCGCCGGACACGAGGTCACGGGACTCGCCCGGTCGGACGCCTCCGCCGCGGCGCTGGAGCGGAAGGGCGCGCGGGTCCTGCGTGGCGACCTCGACAACCTCGACAGCATCCGGTTCGGTGCCGGTGACGCCGAGGCCGTCGTCCACCTCGCCAACAAGCACGACTGGGCCAACCCGGCGGCGATGAACAGGGCCGAGCGGGACGCGGTCGAGACGATCGCCGACGCGCTCGCCGGCACCGACCGCCCGTTCGTGCTCGCCGCCGCGCTCTCGGGCCTGGTGCGGGGCAGACCCGCGCTGGAGTCCGACCCCTCGCCCGCGGTGGGCCCCGGTTCTCCGCGCGGGGGCGCCGAAAACCTCGCCCTGGGGTACGCGGCGAAGGGGGTGCGGGTGGCGAGCGTCCGGTTCGCGCCGTCCGTGCACGGCACGGGCGATCCGGGTTTCCTCGCCTCCGTCGTCGCGGCCGCACACAGGCACGGGTCTCGGGCTACATCGGCGACGGCGCCAACGCGTGGGCAGCGGCGCACCGCCCCGACGCGGCCCGGCTCATCCGGCTCGCGATCGAGGGCGCCCCGGCGGGCAGCATCCTGCACGCCGTGGCCGAAGAAGCCGTCACGACGCGCGAGATCGCCCTGGCCATCGGGCGCCGGTACGGCCTGCCGGTGGTGCCGGTCGCGCCGGAGCGGGCCGCCGGGCACTTCGGGTTCATCACGCGGTTCTTCGGCATGGACATGTCGGCCTCCAGCGCGCGGACGCGAGAACTGCTCGGCTGGACCCCGACCGGCCCGACCCTGATCGCCGACATCGAGGCAGGCGCCTACGACACCTGAGGAGGTGCGGCCGCGTGGGACGTCGTTCTGGGTGGCGGATCAGACCCTCTTCTGCGACGGAATCACTGGTAGCAGGTCCGCGACGTCCGGGTGGAGTTTCGCGAGCCCCTGGTCGAAGGTGGCCAGCCGTCCGCCGTTGGTCCGGGCGAGGTGGGCGAGGTAGGCGTCGGTCACCTGCCGGTGGCCCAGGACGCCGCCCATCGGAACGTCCGTGTAGGAGATCGAGTCCGGCCAGTAGCTGTGCCGTTCGTTTTCCCGCACCCCGGCGAGGGTTGCCAGTGCGTTGTCCGCGGTTTGTCCCTGGCGGAGCAGCAGCCGGAGGAGGCTGCCTTCGGTCATGGGACAGGTGGCGAACACGTCATCGGATGCCGTGAACCAGGCTTCCGCCGAGTGGTGGTGAACGTGGTCGGCCACGACGAGCGCAATCAGGACGTTCGCGTCGAGCAGAACCGTCACTGGTCGTCGTCCAGGGAGCGAACGTCCTCGGTGGTGATGACCTTGCCCAGGCTCACCACCGGCAAACCGGTCACGGGGCTGCGCGAGACCTCGGACGGCTTGCCCTGTCCGAGACCGCGCCGCATGAGCTCGGCGACGGTGTCACTCAACGTGCGGGAAGTGTCCCGAGCAATCGACAACGCCTGCCGATGCAGGTCCTCGGGGAGGTCGATGGTGGTACGCACCCTTGCATCTTAGCATCACTGCATCAAGATGCGAAGAGATCACAGGCAGGAGGACAACGCTTCCGCCCAGGCCCTCGTGTTGGGCGCGCCGATCAGGCCCGGCTCCATCCGGTTCATGACGTAGGCGAACGTCAGCCGCCGGTCGAGGTCGTTGATCACCAGGGATCCGCCGAATCCGCTCCACCAGCAGATCCGCTTCTCCGCGTGCACGGCGTACCCGAGCCCGAACCGGACGGCCGCGCCCAGCACGCGGTCCACCCCGTCGGCCTGCACGTCGAAGATCCGGTCCACGGCGGACAGTTCGCGGTGCGACACGAGCGACTGCAGCCGGGCGACCGAGCGTGCGTTGCCCTGCCCGTTCAGCCCGCCCAGCTCGGCGGCCAGGAATGGCCGAGTGGTGGTCACCGGGGGCGGGATCAGCGGGTTCGTCAGCGTCCGCACCGCGACCGGGGCCAGCGCCGCGTAGTCCACACCCGACGACGGCGGCGGCACCAGGGTGGCGACTCGCGAATCGATTTCCGGGGGCGCGCCGATCCAGTAGTCCGCCTCCGGGAACTCCGCGCGCAGCACCGCGCCGACCGTGCGCCCGGTGACGCGCCGCACGATCTCGCCGACGAGGTGACCGTGGGACACCGCGTGATAGCCGGAACCGTCGCCCGGCTTCCACCACGGTTCCTGCGCGGCCAGCAGCGCCGCGGCGCGTTCGGTGTCGTAGAGATCTTCCAGCGCAACGGTTTCCCGCCACGTGCAGAGCCCGGCGGTGTGCCCGAGGACGTGCCGCACGAGCACGTCCTCCTTGCCCGCGGCCCCGAACTCCGGCCAGTAGCGGGCGACCGGCGCGTCCGGGTCCAGCTCACCCCGGCCGGTCAGCAGCAGGGCGACCAGCGCGGTCACGGTCTTGGTCAGCGAGTAGGTGTTGACCAGCGTGTCCCGCGTCCACGGCACCCCCGGTGAGGCTGTCCCGCCCCACAGGTCCACGAGCACGGCCCCGTCCTGGATCACGCAGACCGACGCGCCCGCCTCCTCCCCGGTGCGCAGCCGGCGTTCCAGCAGGTCACCGAGGGCGGCGAACCGCTCGTCGCAGGTGCCGTTCACCGCACGGCCGCCCCGGCGCGCTTGCGGCCCGCCTCGATCTCGCGGTGCAGATCGCGGACGTAGCGTGCGAAGTCGACCTGGATGGTGTGCCGCGGCGCGCGGTAGTACTGGCCGAGGTGCTTGTCCTCGTCCCGCGTGATGACCGCCCGCATTTCGTCCACTGTGGGCAGTGCATAACGTCCGGTGAGGTGCTCGGCGATGAGTTTGCTCTGCTGCTCGGCGAGGTTGACGATCGTCGGAGACGCCTGCGCCAGCCCGGCATAGTAGAGGTTGCCGATGCCCGGCCGGATGATCCGCTTGAACAGCGGCAACCGGTGCTCGGCGTCCGGCACCAGCTCCGGATCGTCGAAGAACGGGAACGACATCCGGTAGCCGGTGGCGCACACGATCACGTCGGCCTCGACGCGGCTGCCGTCCACGCACACCACGGCGTCGCCGTCCAGCCGCTCGATCTCGGGCACGCAGGTCAGATCGCCGGAACCCGCCTTGGCGAGGAAGTCGATGCTGACCGACGGGTGCGCGGACAGCGGCTCGTGGTCCGGTTTCGGCAGGCCGTAGTCCTCCATGGCGCCGAGCGTCTTCTTGATCGCGCGCCGGGACAGCGCCAGCCCGATCTTCTTCGGCATCCACGGCGGCGTCATCATCTTGTCCGCGGGCTTGCCACCGCGGTACTTCGACAGCACCCACACGCCCCGGCGCGCGGACACCCAGACGTGCTCGGCGATGGAGCGGTGGGACAGCTCGGAAGCGATGTCCAGCGCGGAGTTTCCCATGCCCACCACCACGATCCGCTTACCGCGCATGTCGACCGGGTCGAACGGGCTGCGGTAGCCGTGGCTGTGCAGGACCGGGCCGTGGAACTCGCCGGGGTAGTCCGGCAGGTGCGGGTTCCAGTGATGGCCGTTGGCGACGACGAGCGCGTCGTAGCGGCGGGACTGGCCGGTGTCGAGCGTGACTTCCCAATCGCCGCCGGGCTGCCGCGTGGCGTGTTCGACCGCCGTGCCGAAGGTGATCTTGTCACGCAGCCCGAAGTGCTCGACGTAGTCGCGGAAGTAGCGGTGGATCAGGGAGTGGTGCGGGAAGTGCGGCCAGTCCTCGCCCGCCGGGAACTCCTCGAACTGCAGGCGCGTGGTGGACGTGTCGATGTGCAGCGATTCGTAGCAGGCGGAGCGGCCGTTGGGATTGCCGAAGTACCAGTTTCCGCCCACGTCGTCGGACATCTCGAAGCAGTCGAACGGGATGCCGTGGTCCTGCAGGCGTTTCGCCGTGGTGAAGCCGGAGCAGCCGGCGCCGATGATGCAGACCCTCACGCGTGCCTCCTCCACTCGGTCCCCAGCACTGTCGCACTTCGCTGACGGTGTGTCCAGTGAGTAGCCTTGGTGTCATGACGCTGCGCGAACGGCAGAAGCAACAGACCCGTCTCGGCCTGCTGGAACAGGCGAAGGCGCTGTTCGTCGAGCGCGGGTACGCCGCGGTGACGATCGACGACATCGTCTCCGCGGTGGGATGCAGCCGCGCGACGTTCTACCTGCACTTCTCCGGCAAACCGGAGATCCTGCAGAAGATCGGCGCGGAGACCATGGCGCGGCGGGCGGTGGCGGTCTACGCCGACCTCGACGCCGTGCTGGAGACCGGTTCGCGCGCCGAGTTGACCGGTTGGATGCGGCGCGCGGTGGCGTGGTTCGAGGAGAACCAGGCGATCCTGCCCGCGTGGGACGAGGCGGTCGCACTCGAACCGGACTTCAAGGCCATCGCGAAACGGGCGGTCGACGAACTGCCCGCGGCGATGCCCCGCTACCTCGCGCGCTGGGGCGAGGCCCGCCGGGAGGAGGCGCACCTGCGGATCGAACTGCTGGTCAGCCAGCTGGAACGGTTCTTCACCCGCTGGGCGGTGCAGGGCACGATCGAGGCCGGTGCGGACACCGCCGCCGAGGTGCTCGGCGACATCTGGTTTCCGGCCCTGATGCCACCCGGGCAGCGATAGTTGTCGATTGATTTTCGACAGATTCGCTGCCGGGACAGTTCGCCCACCGCGCGCGAGAACCCGGAGGCGGCCGGACCGCGCTGACGCGGTGATCTGATGCCGATCGTGGTGCGCCTGGACGTGGAGCTGGCCAAGCGCAAGATGCGCGTCGGCGAGTGCGCCGAGAAGGGCCGGCCTGCCCCCGGCGACCTTGTGGAGTGAGCCGACGACGAACCGGAAAAAATGATTGACGCGCGAATGGCCTCCGGTCATCATGAATGCACACCGGCCAATCGAGGAGAAATGATGGTGCGCACAGGACGGCGGGAGCGGCTGACTCGCTCCGCATTCTCCTGGTATGCGCAGGAAAGCCAGGGCCACGAAGGTTTCCCGCCGTGACGTGCTGACGTCACGTCGAGGGAGCCGCCCATCGGGAAACCGATCCGGGCGGCTTTCTTTCGGGTGCCCGGAAAACATTCTCCCGCCAAGGGCATCGAGGCATTTCCCGTGCGTTCGTCTCGGCCGCCATCGGGGCGGGCGACGCGAGCAAGGGGCCCGGCCGTCCACGAGGGGGGCGGCCGGGCCCGGTCCACGTCCGCCGCGCGGTACGGTCCGGGCATGACACGGCTGCCGAAGATCGCCCTGGAAGAGGCCTACGAGCACCCGGACCGGGTGGCGTGCCTCCTCGCCGACGAGGCCGCGCTGGCGGACGCCTCGGACCGGGGCGGGGTGACGCCGGAGTTCTACCGTCCGGTGCAGGAGAAACTCGGCGAGTTCGGCGACATCCGGCTGCGAAGTATGGACGCCGCCGGTATCCGCCACACCATCCTGTCGCTGACCGCGCCCGGCGTGCAGAGCATCCTCGACCCCGCCGCCGCGACCGCGGAAGCCCGGCGCCAGAACGACTTCCTCGCCGAGCGGATCGCCGAGCACCCGGACCGGTACTCCGGCTTCGCGGCGGTCGCGCTGCAGGAACCGGAGAACGCGGCCACCGAACTGCGGCGCGCGGTCACCGAACTCGGCTTCAAGGGCGCGCTCGTCAACGGCTACACCAACATCGGCGACGGCGAGCACGGCAGCTACCTCGACGAGCCGCGGTACCACCCGTTCTGGGAGGCGCTCGCCGAACTGGACGTGCCGCTGTACCTGCACCCGCGGCCGCCGCTGCCGGGCAGCCTCTACGACGGGCACCCCGAGATGAAGGGCGCCACGTGGGGTTTCGGCGCCGAGACCGCCGCCCACACCGTGCGGTTGCTGCTCAGCGGCCACTTCGACCGGTTCCCCACCGCGAAGCTGATCGTGGGGCACCTGGGGGAGGGGCTGCCGTCGCTGCTGTGGCGGACGCAGCACCGGTTCGCCGACAACCCGTTCGGCCGTCGCTTGCGCAAGACGCTGCCCGAGTACGTCGCGGACAACATCTGGATCACCACGAGCGGCACCTTCGACGACCACGCCCTGATCAACGCGGTACTCACGGTCGGCGCCGATCACATCCTGTTCTCCGTGGACTACCCGTACTCGGAGAACGCCGAGGCGGCCGACTGGATCGAACGGGCGCCGGTCAGCGAACTCGACCGCCGCAAGATCGCCCACGGCAACGCGGCCGCCCTGTTCGGCGTCTGAGCTCAGGCCAGTTCCGCCGAGACCACGGCGGGCAGCTCGCGCAACCGGGTGAGCAGGTGCGTGATCTCCTCCGGTGGGAGCAGGATCGCGCAGACCATGCTGCTTTCCCGCACGCCGTCACGGATGTCGACGGACAGTTCGTGCACGTTCGTGAGCTCGCCGACCAGGGCGGGAACCTGCGCGGCGCCACCGGTGAAGTAGGTGGCGACGCGGCGCCGGACCGGCAGCGACGTGTGGCGGGCGGGGGCGAAAGTCGGCAACGACATGGCGGATCTCCACGGCTGAGGAACGGGCTGGACCCGGGCCAGGCCCCGAGGAGGTTCCGCGAGAAGGCGCGGTCACGGGCGCTGCGCGCCGGCGACCTGGTTCAGCCGGCGCGCCGGGTTACGAGCTGAGTCGTCAGGCGCTGCACGGCGACAGGCTAACACGAGTCCGCGACGCCACCGAGTGAGCCCACTCGCTGTTCTGCGGTGCAGAACTTCCTGTTCCTCACACCGCTACCTACCGGAGCATGGGCCGAGCCCGGCCGCGTGGATCCGGGCCCGCGACGGCGTGAAGGAGTGCGAGCAGTGCAGTTCTACCTCGACGGCTACCGGCCGGGGGACCCGTTCGTCGAACGGCCGCACGCGAGTGTGGCGGACCGCGGCGGCGACCTGCCGGACACCGCGGACGTCGTGATCGTGGGCTGCGGGCCCGCCGGGCTGGTGCTCGCCGCGCAGCTCGCCCAGTTCCCCGGGATCCGCACGGTGATCCTCGACCGGCGCGACGGGCCGCTGGAGGTGGGGCAGGCCGACGGGGTCGCCTGCCGCACGGTGGAGATGTTCGAGGCGTTCGGTCTCGCCGGCCGTCTGATCGACGAGGGGTACCAGGTCAACGAGGTCACGTTCTGGCAGCCGGACCCGGGTGACGGCTCGTCCATCACCCGCACCGGGCGGATCGACGACGTCGAAGAGGGCCTGTCCGAGATGCCGCACATGATCGTCAACCAGGCGCGGATGCTGACCTACCTGCGTGACCACATGCGGCGCTCCTCCACCCGCGCCGAGCCGTACTACGGCCTGCACGCCACGGATGTGCGGATCGGCGAGGGCTCCGAGTACCCGGTCACCGTCACCGTGGACCACGTCGAGGGTTTCGAGCCCACCGGCGAGACGTCCACCATCCGCGCGAAGTACGTCGTCGGCTGCGACGGGGCCCGCAGCGGTGTCCGCAAGGCCATCGGCCGGAGCCTGGAGGGCGACGCGGCGAACTCGTCATGGGGTGTGCTGGACGTCCTGGCCGTCACCGATTTCCCCGACATCCGGCTGAAATCCGCCATCCACTCCGAGCACGGCAGCGTCCTCGTCATCCCGCGCGAGGGCGGGTACCTGGTCCGCCTCTACATCGAGCTGGACAACGAGCGCGACGCGGAGATGCTGCGCGAGCGCACGGTCACGCCGGAGAAGCTGGCCGCGGTCGCCAACCGGATCCTGCACCCGTACACGCTGGAGGTGAAACAGGTCGGCTGGTGGGCGGTGTACGAGATCGGACAGCGCCTGTGCCGCCGCTTCGACGACGTCCCCGACGACATCCCCGACAGCACCGCCGACAGCACGCGCCTGCCACGGGTGTTCATCGCGGGCGATGCCTGCCATACGCACAGCGCGAAGGCCGGGCAGGGCATGAACGTGTCGATGGCCGACGCGTGGAACCTGGGCTGGAAGCTCGGCACCGTGCTGCGCGGCACGTCGCGCCCGGAGGTGCTGCGGACCTATTCGGCCGAGCGCCAGGAGGTCGCCAGGGAACTGATCGAGTTCGACCGCGAGTTCGCCGCCGCGTTCAGCACCCGCCCCGGGCAGGACGCGGACCGGGAGGAGTTCCAGCGCTACTTCCGGCAGCAGGGCCGGTTCACCGCCGGGGTCGCCGTCCGCTACGAGCCCTCGATCGTCACCGCGGCGACCACGCACCAGCACCTGGCCGAGGGGTTCCCGGCGGGGATGCGGTTCCACTCCGCGCCGGTGATCCGGCTGGCCGACGCCAAACCGGTGCACCTCGGTCACGCCGCCCGCGCTGACGGCGCCTGGCGCCTGTACGCGTTCGCCGACCGCGTCCACCCCGCCGCGCCCGGCTCGCGGCTGCGGGCGCTGGCCGGGTTCCTGGGCTCGGAGAAGTCGCCGCTGACCCGTTTCACCCCGGCGGGTGCCGAACCGGACTCGGTGATCGACGTGCGGGCCGTGCTGCAACAGGGCCACCGCGACGTCGCGGTGGCCGACCTGCCGCCCGTTCTGTTGCCGCGCAAGGGCCCGTTCGGCCTCACCGACTACGAGAAGACCTTCTGCCCGGACCCGGCCACCGACGTCTTCGACCTGCGAGGCGTCTCGCGGGACACCGGATGCCTGGTGGTGGTGCGACCGGACCAGTACGTCGCGCACGTCCTGCCGCTGGACGCGTACGAGGAGCTGACCGGCTTCTTCGACGGGGTGCTGGTGGAGGTCTGATCCGCCGCGTGGGCCGGGCGCCGCGTGCTCCGGTCAGAACTGGTTCTCACCGCCGTCGACGTCGAGGTTCGCGCCGAGGATGAAGGTGCTGTCGGCGGAGGCGAGGAAGGCGACCACGCCGGCGATCTCCTCCGCGCGGCCGAGCCTGCGGATCGGCACGTCCTCGGCGAGCCCGGCCTTCATCACGGCCGCCTCCGCCTCGCCGACGACCCGGTCGATGCCCGGGGTGTCGATCGCGCCCGGCGAAATGGCGTTGACCCGGATGCCCCGGCCCTTCAGTTCGTTGGCCCAGGTCCGCGCGAGCGAACGCGTCGCGGCCTTCGACGCCGAGTACAGGCCGAAGTTCTCCCGGCCGTCGTCGGCGCGGATCGAGGCGTTGAGGATCACCGATGCGCCCTCGTTGAACAGGGGCAGCGCTTTCTGAACGGTGTGCCAGGTGCCCCGGACATTGATGCCGAAGGTCTGGTCGAACTGCTCCTCGGTGGCCTGCTCCAGCGGGGCGAACGCGGCCCAGCCCGCGTTGGCGAACAGCACGTCCAGTCCCCGGCCGCGGGCGCGGACCTCGTCGTAGAGGCGGTCCAGGTCGGCGGGCTCCGCGATGTCACCCGGCACCGCGACGGCCGACGGGCCGATGGACGCGGCGGCCGCGTCCAGTTCGGCCTTGCGCCGTCCGGTCAGGTAGACGTACGCGCCTTCGGCCACCAAGCGGGCCGCGGTGGCCCGCCCGATCCCGGTGGCGGCGCCGGTGACGACCGCGGTCTTGCCTTCGAGCTTTCCCATGTCGTACTCCTTCGGTATCGATCGGTACTGAAGTCGACCGTAGTACTTCCAGACCGATCGGTGCAGAAGGGGTAGGATGTGTCGGCGTGGACGCCAAGAAGAGCCCGATCGGCAGGCCGAGGGGCTTCGACGCCGACGAGGCCCTGGAACGCGCGATGCTCGTCTTCTGGGAACGGGGCTACGAAGGCGCCAGCCTCACCGACCTGACCGGCGCGATGGGCATCACGCGGACCAGCATGTACGCGGCCTTCGGGAACAAGGAGGAGTTGTTCCGCAAGGCCGTGCAGCGGTATGCCGAAGGCCCCGGCGCCTACGTGGCGCGCGCGCTGGGGGAGCCGACGGCGCGTCAGGTGGCGAGGGCGTTGCTGGCCGGATCGGTGTGCGCGACCACCGGTGCGGACCGCCCCGCCGGATGCCTGGTCGTGCAGGGATCGCTGGCCGCCGGCGAGTCCGGCCGCCCGGCGCGCGACGAGCTGGCCGGGTGGCGGGAGGTCGCTTGTGCGCACCTGCGCGACCGGTTCCGGCGCGCGGTCGAGGAGGGCGATCTGCCCGCGGACTCGGATCCCGCGGTGCTCGCCCGGTACGTGATGACGGTGGCTCATGGCATCGCGGTCCAGGCCGCCGGCGGCGCCGGACGCGCGGAACTCGAGCTGGTGGCCGGTGCGGCGCTGCGGAACTGGCCACCCGCCTGAGGGTGGCTCGCCCCGACTGCAAGCGGGGAAGTCGAATCGGGTCTCGCTGCGGGGCCGTCGGCTCGTCACGACCTCGGCCCGCGTGCAGGGCGGACACCCGCCGGGCCGGGGCGGCCCTTCACCTCGCGGGCCCTGTGTTCCAGGGCCAGCTCGTCACCGACCCTGGGCCGTGCACCGCCCGCCCGCCGGACTGAACGCGGCGGTCGGGCCCGCACGCGCATCCCGTTCGCCGAGGCCCCTCGGGCGCGTACTTCACGATCGGTGTCGACCCCGCCCTCAGTTGTCGCGAATGTCCGTTCAGGGCCCTGTGTAGCGATCTTGCCCTCGTGAACGTGTTGACCTTTGTCGACCAGATTGTTAACAATGCTGGTGTCGATACTGTTCACAAAGGGGTGCAATGGTCGAGCGTGGAACATCTCCGGAACGCGCCGGGCTGCCGGGCAGGCTGATGACGGCGGTGCGGCAGCTCTACGTCCAGGTCCTGGTCGCGATCGTGCTGGCCATCGTCGTCGGACTGGCGTGGCCGGGGTTCGGGGCGAACCTCAAACCTCTCGGCGACGCCTTCATCTCCATCCTCAAGGTGCTGATCGGGCCGATCATCTTCTTCACGGTGGTGCAGGGGCTCGCGCAGATCAGCAACCTCAGCAAGCTGGGGCGGGTGGTACTCAAAGCGTTCGTGTACTTCGAAGTCGTCAGCACGCTCGCGCTGCTGATCGGCCTGGTGGTGGGCAACGTGCTCGAACCGGGCGCCGGACTGCACGCCTCCGGTGAGGTGACCGACCAGATCGCCGGGTACGAACAGGCGGCCGAGGAGTCCGGCGGGATCGTGCACTTCCTGCAGGACCTGATCCCGGACACGTTCTTCAGCGCCTTCACCGAGGGTGAGATCCTGCAGATCCTGATCCTGTCGCTGGTGTTCGGCGTGGCCGCGCTGCTGCTGAACGAGAAGGTGCCGACCGTGATGCGGCTCGTCGCCGAGGGCCAGCAGGTGTTCTTCAAGATGCTCGGGTTCGTCATGCGGCTCGCGCCGTTCGGTGCGTTCGGGGCGATGTGCTACACGGTGAGCACCTACGGCAGCGCGACACTGCTGAGCCTGTTCGAGTTCGTGCTGATGGTGTACGCGACGGCGCTGGTGTTCGTCCTCGTCGTGCTGGGCGGCATCTGCGCGCTGTGCGGGCTGTCGATCTTCAAGGTGCTGCGCCTGATCCGCGACGAACTGGTGCTGGTGCTGGGAACCTCGTCGTCGGAGGTGGCGCTGCCGCGGCTGCTGGCGAAGCTGGAGCGGGCCGGGTGCGAGAAGTCCGTGGTCGGTCTCGTGATCCCGGCCGGGTACAGCTTCAACATGGACGGCACCGCGATCTACATGTCGATGTCGGTGCTGTTCATCTCGCACGCCACGGACACGCCGCTGAGCCTCGGACAGCAGCTGGGTGTGCTGGTGGTGCTGCTGTTCACCTCCAAGGGCGGGGCCGGGGTGTCCGGGCTGGGTTTCGTGAAACTCAGCGCGACGCTGCAGTCGGTGAAGGTGCTGCCCATCGGCGGTCTCGGCGTGCTCATCGGCGTCGACCGGTTCATGTCGGAGGTGCGCTCGCTGACCAACCTGGTCGGCAACACCGTGGCGACGCTGGCCATCGCCAAGTGGGAGAAGTCCTTCGACGCGGCGAAGTTCCACGCCTACTACGCCAACCCGGTCCTGGACGATCCGGAACCGGAGGAGGTATCCGCGGCGAAGGTGTGACAGTACTGTCGGCGGAATGGACGTTTCCGACGCGGCAGCCCTCGTCGTCACGCGTGCCGACGGTGGAACGGGTGGCGAGGACTGGACGGAGAACTTCGAGGAACTGCCCGGCGGCGCGGGCGTGTCGATCATCCTCGAATCGACGTCGCGGTCCGGAGTGGGGCCCCGCCTGCACCGGCATCCGTACGCGGAGACGTTCGTCATCCGCCGCGGCAGCGCCGGATTCACGATCGGCGCGCACCGGCTCACCGGCCGGGCCGGCCAGGTTCTGGTCGTCCCGGCCGGTGAGCCGCACAAGTTCATCACCGGCCCGGACGGCTACGAAGCCGTCCACATCCACGCGAACCCCCGCTTCGTGACCGACTGGCTCGAGTAGCCGGGGCGGCAGGAACAGGTCAGGCGGCGGTTTCCCGTTCGTGCCCGCCGTGACAACTGGTGCATGAGCCGACACGCACCCGTACTCGCCGCACTGGCCCTGCTCCTCGCCGGCTGCGGGAGCCAGGCCCCGGTGGCGCAGGAGCCGCCGCCCCCGCCTCCCGCGCCACCCACGACCACCGCGCCGCCGACGACCACCGCGCCGCCCACGACCAGCAGCAGTGTGAATCCCCGCCCGCCCGCGCCGCCGAGTTCGAAGGTGAAGGACTGCTTCGACGCCGACTGCACCCTCGTGCTGACGAAGCCGACGACCATCCCGCTGGACGAGAAGACGTTCCACCACGGATCGATGCGCGTCACGGCGATCAGCGCGGACAGCCTGTCTTTCAGCGTCGCCTACTCGGGAGGCGGTGGCGCGGAGTCGTCTGTCGGCCCAGGGCTGGGCAACGCCAGCTTCGGGTTCATCGGCTCGCCGTCGGTCGAGGTCGGGCTGACGCTCGTCGACGGCAAACCCGCCCTGGTACTCCAGCCCGGCCCCATCACCTGAGGGCGGCGATCCCCTTCCGCGACTTCGATGGGCGGGGTGTCGTCGAGGCCGGGCGCCGCGGCCGGGCCGCTGTAGTAGCGGCACATCACCGCACGGCCGCGGCGGAGGTGGTCTCCCAGGCGAAGCCGTCCGGGTCGGTGAAGGGCTCGACCGCGCCGCGGACCGCGATCCGGTGCGACCCGGAACCGTCGGGGGAGACCCCGGCGTTCTTGGCGAGCGCGCGGCGTTTGTTCAGCGCCAGCTTGATCTCCCCGGTCTCGAACTCGACGTAGCTGCCGAAGCTCTTGCCCGTCTTCAGGCCACGCTCGACGTAGAACTTCCTGCTCGCGGACACGTGCTCCACACCGAGCAGGAGCACGAGCGAGTCGAACTCCTTGCTCGCCGGACCGCTGTCCTTCTTCTTGGAGGTCGCGATCGTCCACACGGTCCCGTCCGGCGCCTCGACCGTAGCGCCGTAGCCCCACAGCGACTTCGCGGCGGGCTTGATCGTTTTCGCGCCACCGGCCAGCGCCGCGTCCACCAGGGCGTCGACGTTGCCGGGCTGGGACACCACCAGTGACAGGGTGAACCCGCGGAATCCGTCGGTCGGCGCCTGCGAGGCCCGGAAGCGCAGCTGGGTGCCCAGCCCGAAGGCGGTGGCGTAGAAGCGTTCGGCGGCGGCCGGGTCGGCCACTTCGAGGACGATGCTGTCGATTGAGGTCATGACGGGAACGTTAGGTCCACGCAGGTCACCGGCGCTTCTCGATTCCTGATCGCTTCGCCTCACACGTCCCAGGTGACCGGGAGCGAGCGGACGCCGTGGATGCTGGTGCCGTGCCTCAGGGGCACCTCCTCCGGTGGGACCGCCAGGCGCAGCGTCGGGAAGCGCGTGAGGAGCGCGGGGAACGCGACGCGCATCTCGACACGGGCCAGTTGCTGCCCCAGGCACTGGTGGATGCCGTGCCCGAAGGCCAGCTGCCCCGCGGCGCGGCGGTGCACGTCGAGGTCGTCCGGGGCGGGGAAGCGGGCCGGGTCGCGGTTGGCGGCCTGCAGGGCGACCGCGACCGACTCGCCCGCCTTGATCACCTGGCCGTCCACCTCGACGTCCTCCAGCGCGGCCCGCACCGCCGTGTGGGCGATCGTGAGGTAGCGCAGCAGTTCCTCGACCGCGCTGTCGGCCAGCCCCGGATCGTCGCGGAGCGCGGCGAGCTGCGCGGGGTGGCTCAGCAGGGCGAAGGTGCCCAGCGCCAGCATGGTCGCGGTGGTGTCCAGGCCGGCGCCCAGCAGGAACGTGCCGACCCCGGACAGCTCCTCATCGGTGAGATCACTGCCGGTCAGGTCACCGAGGACGTCGTCGGTCGGCTCGGCGCGCTTGGCCCGCACGAGGTCGCGCAGATAGTCCTGGACCGCGGCGTAGGCGGCGAACTGCTCCTCGGGCGCGGCGCCCTGCCCGGTCAACACCGCGACCTGGCTCTTGAAGAACTCGCGGTCGGCGTAGGGGACGCCGAGCAGTTCGCAGATCATCACCGCCGGGACGGGGAACGCGAATGCCTCCACCAGATCCACGTCAGGGCCCCGGCGTTCCATGGCGTCCAGGTGCTCGGCGGCGACCTCCTCGGTGCGGGCGGTCAGCTGCCGCATCCGGCGCACCGTGAACTTGCCCGCGAGCAGCCTGCGGAAGCGGGTGTGCTCGGGCGCGTCCATGCCGGCCAGGTCGCCGGGCGGAGCGGGCGGGATCTCTCCGGTCAGGCCGGGGAACGGATAGTGCATGCGCTCGTAGCGGGAGGTGAACCGGGAATCGCCCAGCACCGCGCGGGCCTGGGCGTGGCCGGTGACCAGCCACCCGCGGTGCCCGTCCGGGTAGGTCATCCGGGCCACCGGGTGCTGGTCGCGGATCCCGGCGAGTTCCGCGGGCGGATCGAAGGGGCAGCCCGCGGGACGTTGCGCGGGCATCGAGGTGAGGTCGTTCTGCTGCATGACCACACCGTGCCGGGCGCCGGTTCCAGCGTGGCTTCATCGCGCTTTCAGGCGCGTGGCCACGCGCTGATCGCCAGCGCGGCGACCTGCTCGAGCCTGCGCCGGGGCACACCGTCGCGCGCCTGCTGCGCGATGCCGTTCAGCACGGCCATCGTGTGGGCGGCGAGGGCCTCTGGGTCGGTGCCGGGCGGCAGGACACCGGAGGTGACGTCGCGGCGGATGCGGTCGGCGATCAGCGCCGTGTTCCGCTTCCGCATCCCGCACAGGGTCCGGCGTGCGCCCTCGTCGGTGGTGCCCGCGTCGCCGCTGGCGATCAGGCAGCCGCTCGGCAGGCCGCGCCGGGTGTAGCGGCCGGGGGCCCTGGTGAAGATCCGCGTCACAGCTGCTTCCGCGGTGGGCTCCTCGTCGAGGGCTTCCTCGATGAACCCGCCGTACTCCCGGTGGTAGACGCGGACCGCCTCGCCGAACAGGGTCTGCTTGTCCCCGAAGGCGCTGTAGAGGCTCGGAGCGCCGATCCCCAGCTCCTCGGTGAGATCCCGGACGGACGTGGCTTCGTACCCGTCGCGCCAGAACAGGCGGATGGCCTTGTCGAGGGCCGCGTTCCGGTCGAAGGACCGCGGCCTGCCGCGTCGCGTCGTCACCATCCGGAAATTCTAGAACGTTCGCTAAAGAATATGCTACGGTCCCATTCTGTAACACTCGCTAGAGAAAGGGTGGGTCGTGGAACCACCGGCAGGACAGGTGATCGCGGAGCGGAGCACCCGGATGCCCGCCGCGGTCTGGATCATCGGCGCCGGGATCTTCGCCCAGGGCACGAGCGAGCTGGTGCTTGCCGGGCTGCTGCCCGAGCTGGCGCGGGACCTGTCGGTCACCATCCCGCGAGCGGGCCTGCTCATCTCAGGGTTCGCGCTCGGCATGCTGGTGGGTGCGCCGGTGCTGGCCGTGACGACGCTGCGCTGGCCGCGCCGCCGTGCGATGCTCGCGTTCCTGGCGGTCTTCGTCGCGGCGCACGTCGTCGGCGCGCTCACCGGCAGTTACGCGGTGCTGTTCGCGATGCGGTTCCTCGGTGCGTTCGTCTACGCCGGGTTCTGGGCCGTGGGCGGAAGCGCGGCGATGGCGCTCGCCGGGCCGAGGCGGCGGGGACAGGCGATGAGCGTCGTCGCGGGCGGGCTGACCGTCGCGACCGTGCTCGGGCTGCCCGCGGGCACCTGGATCGGGCAGCACCTCGGCTGGCGGGGTGCGTTCTGGACGGTCGCCGCGCTGTCGTTGCTCGCCGCTGTCGCCGTCGCCGCGGGGGTGCCCGACCTGCGTCCCACCACGGCTCCCCGGGCTCGCGACGAACTGCGTGGCATGGCCGTGCCCCGATTGTGGTTGTCCTACGCCAAAACCGCGGTCGCGACGGCGGCTTTGCTGGGCACGTTCTCCTACCTCGGGGCGATGCTCGTCGACACGACCGGTCTTGCTGCGGCCTGGGTGCCGCTGGTGCTGCTCACCTACGGCGTGGGCGCGCTCGCGGGGGTCGCCGTGGGCGGGACGGCCGCCGACCGGTACCCGCGTGGTGTGCTGGGCGCAGGGTTCGCCGTTCTGGTGGTGGCCTCGGTCCTGTTGGCCCTGACCGCACACCACGTCGCGCCGGTCGTCGTGCTGGTGCTGGTGCTCGGCTTCGCGGGGTTCGCCACCAATCCCGCGCTCAACTCACGCGTCGCCGGAATCGCCCCCGCGGCCCCGACCCTCGCGGTGGCGGGCAACACCGCGGCGTTCAACGTCGGCATCAGCGCCGGGCCGTGGCTGGGCGGAATGGCGCTCACCGCGGGGCTCGGTTACCCGGCGGTGCCGTGGATCGGGGCGGCTCTTGCGGTGGTCGCGATCGCGCTCTGGCTGCTCGATGTCCACCTGACCCGCCGCGCCGTTCCGGTGGCCGGTGCCGCGGAGACCTGCACGGTGTGATCCGACGAGCCTGCTGTTCGCGGTCGCTCCTACTCGTGCTCGACATAGTGGACGTGCGCGCCGCGATTGCCGAAGCGGGCCACGAAATCACCTGCGCGCCCGGCCCGCGGAGCCGCAACTGCGACGTCCTCGGGGGCGAACGGTGATGCCTCAGCTCTCCCTGACCATGCCCGCCGCCACTGCGAGCCGGCGGGTGACGTGCACCGCTTCGAGCATGCGGCGGTCGTGCGTCACCAGGAGCAGGGTGCCGGGGTAGCGGTCCAGCGCGGACTCCAGCTGCTCGATCGCCGGGAGGTCGAGGTGGTTGGTCGGCTCGTCGAGGACCAGCAGGTTCACTCCGCGTGCCTGCAGCAGGGCCAGCGCCGCCCGGGTGCGTTCGCCGGGGGAGAGCGTCGCGGCGGGGCGGAGCACGTGGGCGGATTTCAGGCCGAACTTCGCCAGCAGGGTGCGCACGTCCGCGTCGGCCAGCTCCGGCACCTCCTGCCCGAACGCCGACGCGAGCGGATCGTCCCCGAGGAACAGCCGCCGCGCCTGGTCCACCTCGCCGACGACCACGCCCGGCCCCAGCGACGCGGTGCCCTCGTCCAGCGGCAGTCGTCCCAGCAGGGCGGCCAGCAGTGTCGACTTACCGGCACCGTTGGCGCCGGTGATCGCGATCCGGTCCGCCCAGTCGACCTGCAGTGTCACCGGCCCGAGGGTGAACCCGCCGCGCCGCACGACCGCGCCGGACAACGTCGCCACCACCGCACCCGCCCGGGGAGCGGCGGCGATCTCCATCCGCAGCTCCCACTCCTTGCGCGGCTCCTCGACGACCTCCATCCGCTCGATCATCCGGTCGGTCTGGCGGGCCTTCGCCGCCTGCTTCTCGGTGGCCTCGGCGCGGAACTTGCGGCCCGCCTTGTCGTTGTCGCTCGCCTTCCGGCGGGCGTTCTTGACGCCCTTCTCCATCCACGCCCGCTGCGTGCGGGCTCGCTCCTCCAGTGCCGCCCGCGTCGAGGCGTACTGCTCGTACTCCTCGCGTTCGTGCCGCCGCGCGACCGCCCGTTCCTCCAGATAGGACTCGTAACCACCGCCGAAGAGGCGGACCTGCCGCTGCGGCAGGTCGAGTTCGAGGACCCGGTCGACCGTGCGGGCCAGGAACTCCCGGTCGTGGCTGACCAGCACCGTCCCGGCACGCAGCCCGGTGACGAACTTCTCCAGCCGGGCCAGGCCGTCCAGGTCCAGGTCGTTGGTCGGCTCGTCGAGCAGGAACACGTCGTAGCGGCTCAGCAACAGCGACGCCAGCCCGGCACGCGCGGCCTGCCCGCCGGACAACGCGGTCATCGGCTGGTCCAGGTCCACCGTCAACCCGACCTCGGCGGCCACCTCACCCGCCCGGTCGTCCAGGTCGGCACCGCCGAGGGAAAGCCAGCGCTCCAGCCCCGCCGCGTAGGTGTCGTCGGCGCCCGGCGCGCCTTCGGTGAGCGCTTCGGTGGCCACGTCGAGTTCGGCCTGCGCGGCGGCGACACCCGTGCGGCGAGCCAGGAACGCGTACACCGTCTCGCCGGGACGCCGCTCCGGCTCCTGCGGCAGGTGCCCGACCGTCGCGGCGGGCGGATCGAGCCGGATCTGCCCCTCCTCCGGCTTCTCCAGGCCGGCGAGCAACCGCAGCAGGGTCGACTTGCCCGCGCCGTTGACCCCGACGAGCCCGGTCACCTCGCCCGGCGCGACCACCAGATCGAGCCCGGAGAACAGGGTGCGGTCACCGTGACCGGCGGCCAGTGCCTTCACCGCGAGAGTGGCGCTCATCAGGACCCGACGATACCCGGCCCCGGTCCTTCCGCGGCGCGCAGCACGGTGCGCAGGATCTTCCCGGACGCCGATTTCGGGATCGCGTCGAGGAATTCGACACGGCGGACCTTCTTGTGCGGGGCGATCCGCGCCGCCACGTAGTCCATGACCTCGGCCGCGTCGAGCGCGGCACCGGGCCGCCGGACCACGAACGCCTTCGGGATCTCCTCCCCGTCGTCGTCGAGGACACCGACCACGGCGGCGTCGTCGATGCCGGGATGGGTGAGCAGCAGCGCCTCCAGCTCGGCGGGCGGCACCTGGTAGCCCTTGTACTTGATCAGTTCCTTGACCCGGTCGACGATCGAGAACACCCCGTCCGCGGTGACGGTCGCGACATCGCCGGTGTGCAGCCAGCCCTCCGCGTCGAGGGTCGCCGCCGTGGCCTCGGGGTTGTCGAGGTAGCCGCTCATCACGTTGGGCCCGCGCACCCACAGTTCGCCGCGTTCGGCGTCGGCACCGGAAGCGGGATCCACCAGGCGGCATTCGACGTTCGGCAGCGCGACGCCGACGCTCGCCGGATCCATGGTGGTGCCCTCGGGAACCGCGTGCGAGACCGGGGACATCTCGGTCATGCCGTAGCCCTGCACCACCTCGCAGTCCAGCCTGCGCGCGACCGACCGCGCCAGTTCGCCGTCGAGTGGCGCCGCGCCGCTGAACACCAGCTCGACGCTGGAGAGATCAGCGTCGTCGACGAGTGGGCTCTTCGCCAGCAGGACCGCGGTCGGGGGCGCGATGTAGAGCTTGGTGATCCGGTGCTTCTCGATCAGCCGCAGCATCCCGGTGAGGTCGAAGCGCGGCATCGTGACCAGCGGGACGCGCCGGTGCAGCGCGTGGTTCATCAGCACGGTCATGCCGTAGATGTGGAACAGCGGCAGGACGGCGAGCAACACCGTGGATTCGGTGGTGCGGCCCATGCGGGAGAACTGCAGGACGTTGGCCACCAGGTTCCGGTGGGTCAGGACGACGCCCTTGGCCGGTCCGGTCGTGCCGGAGGAGTACGGCAGGACCGCGGTGTCGCCGGGTCCGGTCAGCAGCGGCGGTGCCGCGCCGGGCAGCGTGTCGATCCGGCGGTGGCCCGGCGCGTCGTCCAGGGTCAGGACTTCGGCGATACCGGCCTTCTCGGCGGCCGCGGTGGCGACGTCGAGCAGGCCCGCCGTGGTGACCAGCAGGCTCGCACCGGAGTCGACGAGCTGGTGGGCCAGTTCGGTGGCGGTGTAGAGCACGTTGGCGCTGGTCACGACGGCGTTCGCGCGCAGGATGCCGTGGAAGGCCGCGATCCACTCGGGCGAGTTGGGCGCGAACAGTCCGACGACCGAGCCGCGGCCGGTGCCGCGGGCGTGCAGTCCGGCGGCGATCCGCCGGACCCGCTCGTCCAGCTGGCGCCGGGTCGTCACGCGGCCCGCGGGGTCGATCAGGGCGGGTGCGTCGGACGGCTCGTCGCCGAACAGCAGCCCGGTGAGGGTGGTGCCGGGGATGTCGAGGTCGGGGAAGGGGCTGCGGATGATCATCAGACGGGCAACCGATCGTGGCCGGTTTCGCGCAGCGACAGCACGGTGATCAGGCCGATCACCGCCACGCCGAGCAACCAGTACGCGGGCGACATCGGGTCGCCGGTGCTTTCCACCAGCTGCGCGGCGACGTAGGGGGCGCTGCCACCGGCGATGATCGTGCCGACGTTGAACCCGAGCGCGACGCCGGTGTAGCGGATCCGGCGCGGGAACAGTTCGGTGAACTGCGGGAACGCGGGCACCTGGGCCAGGCCGTTGAGTGCCATGTAGACCACGTAGATCAGCGTGACCACGACGATGCTCGACGTGGCGCCGAGCAGGGCGAACGCGGGCCACGCCACGACCAGGTAGGCGACGTAGGCGGTGATGAGCACCGGGCGGCGCCCGAACCGGTCGGTCAGCATCCCGGCGAGCGGGTAGGTGGCGCAGGCCAGCGCGATCCCGATCGCCGAGGCCCAGTACACCGGCTGCTTGCCGAACCCCTGCGTCTGGATCAGGTAGGTGGAGAAGTAGGTGAGCCCGATGTAGCCGGTGCCGTTCATGGCGATCGCGATGCCGACCACGCGCAGCACCGCCAGCGGCTTCTCCTTCACGACCGCGAGCAGCGGGCTGCGCACCACTTCCCGCTTGTCCGCCATGGCTTCGAACTCCGCGGTGTCCTCCAGCCGCACCCGGACCCACAGGCAGATCGCGGCCAGCGGCAGCGAGATCAGGAACGGCACCCGCCAGCCCCACGCGGACATCTGCTCGGCCGAGGTCACCGCGGTCATCAGCCCGACCACCGCGGCCGCGACCGAGAACCCGAGCGTCGAACCGACCGGGGTGAGCGAGCCGAACAGACCGCGTTTGCCCGGTGGCGCGGATTCGGCGACGTAGGTGGCGGCGCCGCCGATCTCCCCGCCCGCCGAGAAGCCCTGCGCGAGCCGGATGAGCACGAGCAGGACGGGCGCGATCACCCCGGCCGAGGCGTAGGACGGCAGGATCCCGAGCAGCCCCGAGAACAGGCCCATCGTGACGACGGTGACGACGAGCGCGTGCCGCCGCCCGCGGCGGTCGCCGAGCCTGCCGAAGAACCAGCCGCCCAGCGGGCGCATCACGTAAGCGGAGCCGAAGACGGCCAGCGTCAGCAGAACGGAGACGGCGGGCTGGTCGCTGGGGAAGAACAATGGACCGAGCGTGACCGCGAGGAAGGCGTACACGCTGAAGTCGTAGTACTCGATCAGCGTGCCGACGCCGCCTGCGATCGCCGCGCGGCGGGCGGAGGGGCCGGTCGAGGTGGGTGGCGCGGCGGAAACGCCCCGAGGTGTGGTGGTTTCGGACATGTCGGCTCCTGATCAGCGCTGATCTGGTCGGTGGGGAAGGGGTCAGCGGGCGTGTTCGGCCAGCAGCAGCTTCAGCGAGCCGCCCGCCTCGATCACCCGCACGACCCGGTCGCTGGGCGGGGTGCCGCGCAGGATCCGGCCGTCGTCGAGGGTCACGGCGGCCTTGCGCCAGTCCAGGGACACGCCGTCGCCGGTCGTGACCTCCGCACTGATGCCGGGCACGGCGATCAGCGGGACGCCGTTGTAGGTTTCGCCGCGCCAGAACCCGGGGGAGAACGATTCGGCGAGCACGGCGGCGATGCCGAGGTCGCGCAGCGCCACCATCGGCGGGTAGTGCGGGTGGCCGTAGCCGAAGTTGCGGCCACCGACGATCACGTCACCCGGGCGCACACGGTCGGCGAAACCCGGATCGTAGGCCCGCATCACCTTGCCGCGCAGGAACTCCGCGTCGTAGGACTTGATGTTCTCGACCCCGATCACCAGGTCGATGTCGAAGTCGTCGCCGAACACCCAGGCGACGCGGCCGCGGATGACGTCCGGCGGGGGCGGGTAGTCACGGGCGGCGCTCACGAGCGGCCCACCTCCCCGGCCGAGCTGATCGTGCCTGCCACGGCGCTCGCGGCGACCGTGAAGGCCGACCCCAGGTAGATGTTGGATTCGGTGCTCCCCATCCGGCCGGAGATGTTGAGCACGCCCGTGGAGATGCAGTTTTCACCCGCCTGCAACGGTTTCTGGTAGCCGAAGCAGAAGTCGCAGCTGGAGCGGGCGATGTTCGCGCCCGCCGTGCGCAGCACGTCGAGCAGTCCCTCGTCCTCGGCCTGCCGGTGCACGGCCTCCGAGGTCGGCACCACGTTCAGCTCGACCCCTGGTGCCACCGACCGGCCATCGAGCACCAGCGCGGCGGCGCGGATGTCCTCGATCCGGCCGCTGGCACAGGAACCGATGAACGCCTTGGTCACCGGCGTTCCCGCCAGTTCGGCGGCGTCGCGGGTGTTGGCCGAGCGGGCCGAGCCCGGCAGCACGACGCGCGGGCGCAGCGTGGCCAGGTCGTAGGTGTGCACGGCGGCGTACTCCGCGTCCGCGTCGGGCAGCTGCGGCGTGAAGTCCGTCCGGGCCACGTTCCGCGCGTAGGCGAGTGCGGTCTCGTCCGGTTCGAACACCGCCGACACCGCGCCGGTGAACATCGCCATGCCGCACAGGCCCTGCCTGCGGTCGATCGGCATCGCCCGCGCGCCCGGCCCCGCGTACTCCATGACCTGGTGGGCGCAGCCGTCCGCGCCGTGATCGGCGATGATCTGGTGCACCAGGTCGCGGCTGTCGACACCCGGCGCGAACTCGCCGGTCAGCTCGAACCGGGTGGTGGCGGGGACGTCGAGGAAGATCTGCCCGGAGACCCACGCCTCCAGCAGGTCCCGCCGCACACCCCAGCCGAGCGCGCCGAACGCGCCCGCCCCGGAGACGTGGCCGTCGAAGTGGATCAGGAAGTTGCCGGGCAGCGCGTAGCCGAGCTCGGCCATCACCTGGTGCCCGATCCCGCGTGCCTCGTGCAGTTCGATGCCGTAGAACTCGCACCAGTCGCGGGTGACCTGGTGGACCTCCTGCTCCTTGGCGTTGCCGCGGGTGAGCATGTGGTCGATGAACACGACGTAGCGCTCCGGCTCGGCGAGCGAGCGGATGCCGAAGTCGTCGTGCATCTGGCGGAACATGACGTCGGTGTAGCCGGGGAAGTCGTAGGCGATCATGTAGTCCGGCCGCACCGGCAGGCTGTCCCCGGCGTGCACGCGGTCCTTGCCCGCCGCGCGCGCCAGGATCTTCTCGGCGATCGTGCTGCCCACGTCAGACCTCCGCCGGCAGGTACTTGTGCTGCTGGCGCTCGATCTCGTCCATCCCGATGAGGGCGACGAAGTCGTGGTGCGCCAGGCCGTCCTCGCTGACGACGGCGGGTGGTTCGCCGGACGCGAGGCGCCGCAGGGCTCGCTGGGCCGCGCCGGTGACGGCCATCAGCACCTGGGTCGGCAGCAGCGCGATCCGCACGCCGATCTGCTCCATCACCTCGGGCGTGAACTCGCGTTCGGTCCAGGCGGACGCGGTGAGCGTGGCCATCAGCGGGACGCCGGTGACCTCGTGGCAGCGCGCCCATTCCCCGACACTGCTGAAGGTCTTGGTGACCGGCATGATCAGGTCGGCACCGGCGGCGACGTAGGACTCGGCGCGGCGCAGTGCCTCGTCGCCCTTCGCGTCGGTGCGGGCGATGACGAGCATGTCGCCCGCCGCGTCCTTGACCGCGCGCACCTTGCCCTCGGCCTCGGCGAGGGTGGTGAGCTCGACCTCGGCGCCGGGGATGAGCGGGCAGCGCTTGGGCGAGCGCTGGTCCTCCAGGAACACCGCGGCGACCCCGGCGTCGGCGAAGCGGCGGGCGGTGCGGGCGGCGTTGACGGCGTTGCCGTAGCCGGTGTCGATGTCGGCGATCACGGGCAGCGCGCTGGCTTCCCGGATCGTGCGGACGGCCTGCAGGTTCTCCGACATCGTGTACAGCTCCGCGTCGGGGTAGCCGAGTGCGGCGGAGATCGCGAAGCCCGACGCGCACAGTGCCGGGAACCCGGCCTGTTCGGCCAGGCGGGCGGTCAGCCCGTCCCAGACGCCCGGGGCGTAGACCAGCCGGTCGGAGATCATCTCGCGCAGATCCACAACTCACCTCTCTGTGTATCGTGATGCGATACGCGTTACGAAAACTGTGCGCGAGGGAGGCGGGACGTGTCAAGACGTCCGGGACGGACGATGGCTAACCTGGGGCGGACCAGGCGCGCGAGGGATGAGGTGACAGTGGCCGGCACGGTGCCTGGAGAAAACCACGACGGGACCCGGGAGACCGTCACCGCGGTGCTGCGTGCCTGCCAGCTGCTCGGCCAGTTCAGCCCGGAACGCCCGGTGATCACGCTGGCCGAGCTGACGGCCGCGAGCGGTCTCAACAAACCCACGGTCCACCGGCTGATGACCTCGCTGGTGGAGGCGGGCTGGGTGCACCGCGATTCCGGTGGGGCGTACCGGATCCAGCTGCCGTTGTTCACCATCGGCGCGGCCGCGCTCGCCGAGTTCGATCTGCGCGGCGCGGCCCGTCCGGCACTGGAGGCGCTCGCGCACCGCTTCGGCGACACGGCGTTCCTGATGGTGCCCTCCGAGGCCGGGGCGGTGTGCATCGACCGCGTCGAGGGCGGCAAACCGCTCGTGCTGGCCGCGATCGGGATCGGTTCGGTGCTGCCCTACCACGCGGCGGCCGCGCCGGTCGTGATGGCGGCGTTCGACGCGGACCTGCGCGAACGGGTGCTGGCTGGGCCGCTGCCCGCCTTCACCGCGGGCACGCACGTCGATCCGGCCGAGTTCGCCGCCCACCTGGACCGCGTCCGCGCCGACGGGGTGTCGTTCAGTCACGACGATTATCTGAACGGTGTCTCCGCCGTGGCCGCCCCGGTGCTGGGCGCGGGCGGAACCTTGGTGGCGACGCTGTCGCTGGGTGGCCGGAGCGAGGACTTCCGCGACGGTGAAGGAGAGGCGCGGGCAGCCGCTGTGCGCGAATCGGCGGCCGCCCTGACGCGATCCGTTGTGGCGGCGCGCATCTGAGGTTTGGGGTTGCCGCTACGCGGGTTTTTGCGCTGCGCGCGGCTGAAAGCACCGGCTTCGCTTCGCTACGCCCCGATTGTGGCCGCCCCGATTTTTGATTATTTCTGCGGCCGAGCGGGGGCTGTCAAGGCGGGAAAGAGTACCTTGACAGCCCCCGGTCGGCCGCAGAACTGGGCTGTCGATCGGGGTGCGGGGGAGGGCTGGGCGGCCTGGTGGCTGGTTTGCGTTGCCGGGCGGCGGTTCGGTGCGTGGGCGGCGTCCCGGAGGAGCAAACACGCTGCCCGGAACGGCAAACACGCCAGCCGGAACGGCAAACACGGCGCGTCGGCGCCGTGTTGGCCGCTCCGGGCGCCGTGTTGGCCGTTCGGGGCGCCGTGTTGGCCGTTCCGGGACGTGCACGTCACGCTCGCGAACCGGCGCCCGGCAACGGGACGCAACCCTCCTCCCGAACCAGACCTGTCCCGCACCCGATCCCCCGCCAAAGACACTGAAAGATCGGGTTCGGGAGGGCCACACCGCCGGGCGCGCCAGCGCCCAGGCGCCGGGGCGTAGCTTGCGAAGCCGGTGCCTGCAGCCGCGCGCAGCGCACAGCCCGCGCAGCGCGCAACGCGCGCGCAACAACGCCCGCAGTGCCCAAATCCGCAGAGCACAGCTTCGTCCCCGGCCACCAATTCACCCGGCCGCGTTCGTCGGAACGGACGAACTTTTCCGCCGTGCGCGGGGCTACGTTGGCCCGATGGCGAACCTGGACGAGATCGGCGGCTGGCTCGACGACGAGTTCCCCCGTCTGGTCGAACGGTACGACGTGCCCGGCGCGGCGATCGCGGTCTCCGTCGCGGGCGAGGTGGCCGACGCGGCCGCCGGGGTGCTCAGCAGGGCGACCGGCGTCGAGGCCACGACGGATTCGGTGTTCCAGATCGGGTCCATCACCAAGGTCTGGACCACGACGCTCGCGATGCAGCTCGCCGACGAAGGGGCGCTCGACCCCGACGCGCCGGTGCGGCGGTATCTGCCGGACTTCCGGGTGGCGCGCGACTCCGAAGCGATCACGGTACGTCAGCTGATGTGCCACACCGCGGGCTTCGAGGGCGACCTGTTCACCGACACCGGCCGCGGTGACGACTGCGTCGAGAAGTACGTGCCGACGCTGGCCGGCACCGCCCAGCTGTTCCCGCCCGGTGAGATGTTCTCCTACAACAACGCGGGCTTCGTCGTGCTCGGCCGGATCGTCGAGGTGCTGCGGGACAAGCCCTTCGACCGCTGCCTGCACGACCACCTGGCCACGCCGCTCGGCCTGACGCACTTCGCCACGTGCGCGGACGAGGCGATCCTGCACCGCGCCGCGGTCGGGCACCTGCCGGAGGGGCGGCCCGCGCCGGTGTGGGGCCTGGCCAGGTCGAACGGGCCAGCCGGTTCGCAGCTGGCGATGCGCCCGCGGGACCTGCTGGCCTTCGCGAACCTGCACCAGAGCGGCGGGACGGCCCCGGACGGCACGGCGCTGCTCAGCGCCGCGAGCGTGAAGGCCATGCGGGAACGGCAGGTCGGCCTGCCGCCACTCGGGTTGATGGGCACCCACTGGGGACTGGGCTGGGAGCTCTACGACTGGCCGGACGGCACGGTCATCGGCCACGACGGCGGGACCATCGGGCAGGCCGCGTTCCTGCGGATCGTGCCGGACCGGGACGTCGCGATCGCGCTGCTCACCAACGGTGGTGACCCGATCGGCCTGCACACCGAGGTCTACGGGCATCTGCTGCGGGAACTCGCCGGGATCGAGCTGCCCCCGCTGCCGGTGCCACCCGCCGCCCCGGAGCCCTTCGACGCCGCGCGTTACCTCGGTACCTACTCCAGCGAAGTCGCCGATCTGACCGTGACGCAGGACGACGACGGCCGGGTCTGGCTGGACCAGCGGCCCAAGGGCGTGCTCGCCGACCTGAGCTCCGCCGAGCGCGGCGAGCTGGTCCGGCTCGACGACGACGTGCTCATCCCGCTCACCCCGGCCCACGGAGTCCACCTGCCGCACGTGTTCCTCGGCGACGACGGCGACGGTCGCGCCAGGTTCCTTCACACCGGGCGCGCCACTCGCCGCTCCCGCTAGCCCAGGAGGCACGATGAAGACCGCTCTGACGACGGCCGCCGCGGCGGTGCTGGCGATGGCTCTGGCCGCGTGCGGCGGGGGCACGGGCGCGACCACTGTGGACGGTGGCACGTTCACGCTGGTCTCGGCCGGTGACCCGGGCAACCTCGACCCGCACTTCACCTCGCTCTCGGTCACCATCCAGGCCGACCGGTTCCTCTACGACACACTGGTGAACGTCGACTCCGGTGGCGCGCTGACCGCCGGGCTCGCGGAGAAGTGGGAGGGCGACACCACCACCGCGAAGTACACCTTGCGCAAGGGTGTCACGTGCTCGGACGGCACCCCGCTGACCGCGTCCCAGGTCGCCGACAACATCAACTTCGTGAGCGACCCGGCGAACGCCGCGGCTTCGCTGGGGCTCTACGTCATGCCCGGCGCGAAGGCGACCGCGGACGACGCGGCCGGCACGGTCACCGTCACCAGCGCCACCCCGGACTCGTTCCTCGTCCGCAACATCGGCGGCCTGTTCATCGTGTGCGGCAGAGGGATGGCCGACCGCTCGATCCTCAGGCAGGGCGCCGACGGGACCGGCATGTTCACCCTCACCGAGGCGGTCGCGGGCGACCACTACACGCTCACCCGGCGCAAGGACTACGCGTGGGGTCCCGGCGACTGGAAGACCGACACCAGGGGGCTGCCCGACACCGTCGTGATCCGGGTCGTCGGCAACGAGCTCACGGCGTCGAACCTGCTGGTGTCCAAGGAGGTCAACGCGGCCGCCGTGGTGGGGCCCGACCAGCAGCGCCTCAAGGGCATGGGACTGACCCAGCACGACACCGAGTCGCCACTGGGCGAGCTGTGGTTCAACCAGCGTCCCGCCGTGCCGGGCGCGGACGTCGCGGTGCGGCGCGCGCTGACCCAGGCGCTCGACCTCGGCCAGCTCGGCCAGGTGCTGACCAGCGGGACGGGCAAACCGGCGAACGGGCTGCTGGCACCGGGCCTCGGCCCGTGCGGCGCCGACACGATCGCCGGGCTGCTGCCCGCGTCCGATGCGGACGCCGCGAAGTCCGGATTGGACGCGGCGGGCTGGGTGGCCGGTGCGGACGGCGTGCGCACCAAGGGTGGCAAGCGGCTCGCGCTGACCTTCTACTACCCGTCGACACTGGGCTCGACCATGCAGGCCGCCGCGGAGCTGGTGCAGCAGCGCTGGTCCGCGGTCGGCGCCGAGGTCGCCCTCAAGGGCATGACCGACACCGAGAGCACGCAGGTCCTGATGGAGGGCAACTGGGACGCGGCACTGGTGCCGTTGGGGGTGTTCCTGCCCTCGCAGCTCGTGCCGTTCTTCTCCGGCAGCGCCAACAACTTCGCCGCTGTCGACAACCCCGCTTACGAGGCGGCGGTCCAGCAGGCCACGACGATCGCGGGTGCCGACGGATGCGGCAAGTGGGCCGAGGCCGAGCAGGCGCTCGTGCGGGAGCTGAACGTGGTGCCGTTCGTCAACGCGGTGCGGCCGACGTTCGTGCAGGGCGCCACGCTCGAAACCAGCCAGGGCAGCATCGACCCGGCCTCGATCCGGATGCTGGGGTGAGCACCGCCGTCGGCGGCCGCGTGGCCGCACTGGACAACGCCTGGCTCCGCTTCGCCGTGCGGCGCTGCGGCCGGCTGCTGGTGGCGGTCTGGGTCCTGCTCACCGCCGCGTTCGGCATGATCCACCTGATCCCCGGCGATCCGGTGCGGGCCGCGCTCGGCCCGTCCGCCCCGGCCGAACTCGTCGCGGCCCGCCGCGCGGCACTCGGGCTCGACGACCCGCTGTGGCAGCAGTACCTGCACTACCTCGGCGACCTGTTCACCGGCAAACTCGGCACCTCGCTGGGGTCGGGACTGCCGGTGGCGCAGGTGATCGGGGACCGGCTGCCCGCGACGCTGGAGATCGCGGGCTACGCGTTCCTCTTCGCGGTCGTGGTCGCGGTCCCGCTCGGCACGGGCATGGCGGTGCTGACCCGTGGCGGGCGGCGCCGCCGCGGCGAACTCGCCTTCACCTCCACGACGGCCGTACTGGCCGCGATCCCGGAGTTCCTCGTCGCGGTGGGACTGGTGTTCGTGTTCGGGGTGACCCTGGGGTGGCTGCCGGTGGCGGGCCGCTCCGGGCCGGAGTCCTACGTGCTGCCGGTGCTGGCGCTGGCGGCGGGCCCGGCCGCGATCCTGGCCCGCATCACGCGGGTGGAGATGCTCGCGGTGCTGCGCGCCGACTACATCCGCACCGCACGGGCCAAACGCCTGCCCGCGAGCTGGGTGTACCTGCGGCACGCGCTGCCCAACGCGCTGACGGCGGCACTGACGCTGGGCGGGCTGCTGCTCAGCGCGATGGTCGCGGGCACGGTGCTGGTGGAGAACGTGTTCGCCTGGCCGGGACTGGGCAGCACCATCGTGCAATCCATCCTCACCAAGGACTACCCGCTGGTGCAGGGCATCGTGCTCGTCTACGGCCTCGGTGTGCTGCTGGTGAACCTCCTCGTCGACGTCGCACTCGCGCTGCTCGACCCCCGCTCGACGATCCGGGAGGGCTGAATCGTGGGCAAATGGGGTGCCGCGCTGCGCCGTCCCCTGGGCGCGAGTGCCGCGGTCGTCGTGGTCGTCGTCCTCGGGCTCGCCGTGGCCGCGCCGCTGCTGTGGGGAGACCGGGCCGCCGCGCTCGACACGGCCCAGATCCTGCAGGGCCCGTCGGCCGCGCACTGGATGGGCACCGACAGCCTGGGCCGGGACGTGTTCTTCCGGGTGCTGGTCGCGACCCGGCTCTCGGTCGAGCTGGCGCTGGCCGCGACCGCGATCGGGGTGGTGGCGGGCCTGCTGCTGGGCACCGCCGAGGTCCTGCTCGGCAGACGCGCCGGACGGTTCGTGTCCGCGGTGGTCGACCTCGCGGTGGCCTTCCCCGGGCTGCTGCTGGCGCTGTTCTTCGCGGTGATCTTCGGCGTCGGCGCGCGGGGCAGCGTGCTCGCGATCGGCCTGGCGATCGCGCCCGCGCTCGCCCGGCTCACCCGGACGCTGGTGGCGCGGGTCGCGGCGCTCGACTACGTCGCCGCCGCGCGGATCGTCGGCGTGGGCCGGTTCCGGCTGCTGGCACGGCACATCCTGCCCAACATCGCCGAACCGCTGATCGTCAACGCGACCATCACGACCGGCACCACCCTGCTGTCCTTCGCCGGGCTGTCGTTCCTGGGCCTTGGCGTGCAGTCCCCGGACTACGACTGGGGCCGCCTGCTCCGCGACGGGCTCGACGTGCTCTACCTGCACCCGGCGGCCGCGCTGGCGCCCGCGGTCGCGGTGGTGGTCGCCGGGCTCGGGTTCAGCCTCTTCGGTGAGGCGATCGCCACCGCGATCGGGCAGGACGCTCCCGCCAGGCACACCGCGGACACCCCGGAACCACCGGCGGCCGGCCCCCTTGCCGCGCCGGAGAACCCGGTTCTGGTGGTCGAGGGCCTGCGGGTCGCCTTTCCCGGCGTGACCCCGGTGCGCGGGGTGAGTTTCGCCATGGCACGCGGGGAGTCCGTCGGGGTGGTGGGGGAGTCGGGGTCGGGCAAGAGCCTCACCGCGCTCGCGATCGCGCAGCTGATCGAGGAACCCGGGCGGGTGCACGCGAAGCGTCTGGAGTTCCTCGGGCAGGACCTGCCCGGGGCGGACGCGCGGGCGCGGCGGCGGTTGCTGGGCACCTCGTTCGCGATGGTCTTCCAGGATCCGATGACCTCGTTCAACCCGGTGCGGCGCGTCGGCGCGCAACTCGCCGAGGTGGCGCGTCACCACCAGGGACTGGGCCGGAAAGCGGCATTCGCGCGGGCGATCGACCGGCTGCACGCGGTACGGCTGCCCGGTGCCGCGCGGCGGGCGCGGCAGTACCCGCACGAGTTCTCCGGCGGGATGCGGCAACGCGCGATGATCGGCATGGGCCTGATGGGCTCGCCCGCGCTGATCGTGGCCGACGAGCCGACGACGGCGCTCGACGTGACCGTGCAGAGCCGGGTGCTGCGGCTGCTGGAGGACGTGCGGGCCGCCGAGGACGTCGCGATCCTGCTGATCAGCCACGACATCGGCGTCGTCGGGCGGATGTGCGACCGGGTGCTGGTGATGTACGCGGGCCGGATCGTGGAGGATCTCCCGGCCACCGCGCTCGACGAGGCCCGCCACCCGTACACCCGCGCCCTGCTCGCGGCCGTGCCGGACATGACGACCGACCGCGACCAGCCGATGGCCGTCATTCCCGGCCGTCCCGCGGATCCGGCTGACCTGCCGCCCGGCTGCGCCTTCGCGCCGCGCTGCCCGCTGGCGGACGAGCGGTGCGCGAGCGAGGACCCGCCGCTGACCGGCAACGGGCACCGGATCGCGTGCTGGCATCCGGAACCGGTGCGCGACGGCGAACGGGTCCGGGCGGGGGAGGCACGATGAGCGAACTGCGCTTCGAGGGCGTGTCCGTCCACTACGGATCGCGGCGGCGGGGGACGACCGCCGTGGACGGGGTGGATCTCACGGTGCCGGACGGCGCGATCGTCGGCCTGGTCGGCGAATCGGGCTCCGGCAAGTCGACGCTGGCCCGCGCCGCCGTCGGCCTGGCCCCGGTCAGCGGCGGGCGGATCCTGCTCGACGGAGCACCGGTCCGGCAGCCCGGTCCGGTGCAGATGGTGTTCCAGGACCCGTACTCGGCGCTGGACCCGCGGATGACGGTCGGCGCGTCCATCGCCGAGGCCCTTCCGCGCGGCAGCGACCGCCGCGCCGAGGTGGAACGGCTGCTGGCCCAGGTCGGGCTTCCCGCCGACCGCGCGGGAATGCTGCCCGGCAGGCTGTCCGGTGGGCAGCGTCAGCGGGTCGCGCTGGCGCGGGCGCTCGCCGCGCGGCCGGAGGTGATCATCGCCGACGAGATCACCTCCGCGCTCGACGTGTCGGTGCAGGGCACGGTGCTCAACCTGGTGCGTGACCTGCAACGCCGGACGCGGCTGTCGATGTTGTTCATTTCCCACGACCTCGCGGTGGTGCGCTACGTCAGCGACTTCATCGCCGTGCTGTACCGGGGCCGGATCGTCGAATCCGGCCCCGCCGGCGAGATCCTCGCCGGTCCCCGAGACCCCTACACCCATGAGCTGCTCGCGGCGGCTTCGCGCACGAAGGAGTAGATGATGACCCGACGTCAGCGCATCGCGGACCTGACCGCCCTGACGATTCCCGAGCAGCCCGCGTTGTCGCCTTCGGGCGACGCGGTCGTGTACGTGCTGCGCGCCATCGACAGCGCGGCCGACGACTACGTGTACACGCTGTGGCGCGCGGACTCCCAGGGCGCGCGCCAGTTGACGCACGGGCGTTGCGACACCGCACCGGCGTTCTCGCCCGACGGCAGCCGGATCGCGTTCCTGCGCGAGCAGGATGTGTGGCTGCTGCCCTCGGACGGCGGCGAGGCCGAGTGCCTGACGTCGCTGCCGCTGGGCGCGGGCAAACCGGTGTGGAGCCCGGACGGCACGAAGATCGCGTTCGCGGCGACGGTCGACCTCGCGCCCGAGGACGACCACGCCCCGATCGTGGCCGACCGCCTCGACTACCACGCCGACGGCGCCGGTGTCGTGCGCGGCAAGCGGTCGCACCTGCACGTCGTGGAGGTCGCCACCGGCGAGGTCCGCCGCGTCACCACGGGCGACTGGCACGCCGGGCAGCCCGCGTGGTCGCCGGACGGCGCGAAGCTCGCCTTCGCCGCCGCGACCGGCGCCGACCGGGACCTGGCGATCCGGGTCCCGGTGCACGTCCTCGACGTGACCGATCCGAACTCGCAGCCGCGCGTGGCCGGTCTCGCCGACGGGATCGCGGCGGCGGTGACGTGGACCGCCGACGGCGCCGCGCTGCTCGTCGTCGGGCACCCAGCCAGTCCCGAAGAGCACGCCGGGTTGTTCCGGATCCCGCTCGACGGCGGCGAAACGGTGAACCTCGCGGCCCCGCTGGACCGCAACGTGATGCCCGGCGGCCCCGCCTACCCTGGCGCCTGGCCCCGGCTCGTGGGCGAGGACGTGCTGTTCTGCGTCCGCGACCGCGGCTGCACCCACCTGTACTCGGTGCCCGTCGGCGGCGGCACGCCGCGCCCGGTGCTCGCGGGCGCCGGACGGACCGTGGCCGGGCTGGCGGTCGCCGGGAGCACGGCCGCCGTCGTGCTGACCACCCCGGAGTCCTACGGCGAGATCGTCCGCCTCGACCTCGTCTCGGGGACCGAGACCGTCCTCACCGGGCACAGCACCGACGAGATCGAGCTGTTCACGCCCAGGGAACGGGAGTTCACCATCTCCGACGGCACCGTCGTGCACGGCTGGCTGCTGCGCGACCCGGCCGCGACCGGACCGGGGCCGCTGCTGCTCGACGTGCACGGCGGCCCGCACAACGCGTGGCAGGGCGGCACCGACGAAATCCACTTCTACCACCAGGAACTCATCGCCCGCGGCTGGACGGTGCTGCTGCTCAACCCGCGCGGCAGCGACGGCTACGGCGAGAAGTTCTACACGGCGGTCCGCGGCGGCTGGGGTGTCGCCGACGCCAGGGACTTCCTGGAACCACTGGACGAACTGGTCGCCGAAGGACTCGCGGACCCGGCCCGGCTCGCCGTCACCGGCTACAGCTACGGCGGCTTCATGACGTGCTACCTGACCAGCCGCGACAACCGGTTCGCCGCGGCGGTCGCCGGAGGCGTGGTCACCGACCTCACCAGCATGGCCGGCACCTCCGACGAAGGACACCTCCTCGCCGCGCACGAACTCGGCGCGCTGCCGTGGGACGAGCCCGAGTCCTACGCCGCGATGTCGCCGCTGGCGAAGGTCGACCAGGTCCGCACCCCGACGCTCGTCCTGCACGGCGGGAGCGATCTGCTCTGCCCGGTGGGACAGGCCCAGCAGTGGCACACGGCGCTGCGTGAGCGGGGCGTGCCGACCCGGCTCGTGCTCTATCCGGAGGGGCCGCACGCGTTCGTCGTGAACGGCAGGCCCTCGCACCGCCTCGACTACAACCGCCGGGTGGTGGACTGGGTCGAGCGGTACACACCGGGACGCCGTGCGCCGCTCGACGCCGCGCACTGGCAGCGCCGCCTCACCGAACTGGCCGAACGGCACCACGTTCCCGGTGCCTGCCTGGGCATCCTGCGCCTGGACGAGGAGATCGTCGAAGCGCGGCACGGGGTGCTCAACGTGGACACCGGGGTCGAGACGACCACCGATTCGCTGTTCCAGATCGGCTCGATCTCCAAGGTGTGGACGGCGACCGTCGCGATGCAGCTCGTCGACGAGGGCCTGCTCGACCTCGACGCGCCGGTCATCGACGTGCTGCCCGAGCTGCGGTTGGCCGATCCGGACGTGACGAAGCAGCTGACGATGCGGCATCTGCTCACGCACACCAGCGGCATCGACGGCGACGTGTTCACCGACACCGGCCGCGGCGACGACTGCCTGGAGAAGTACGTGGCGCGCCTGGACGAGGTCGCGCAGAACCACCCCCTCGGCGCGACCTGGTCCTACTGCAACTCCGGGTTCTCGCTGGCAGGCCGGGTGATCGAGAAGCTCACCGGCGGCACGTGGGACGCCGCGCTGCGGGAGCGCCTGTTCACCCCGCTCGGCCTGGCGCACACGGTCACGCTTCCCGAGGAGGCGCTGATGTTCCGCGCGGCCATGGGACACGTGGGTTCGCCGGAGCCGGCGAAGGCTCCGGTGTGGACGCTGCCGCGCTCGGCGGGCCCGGCCGGGCTGATCACCGCGACCGCCGCGGACGTGCTCGCGTTCGCGCGGATGCACCTCACCGGCGGTCTCGCGGCGGACGGCACGCGGGTGCTGAGCGAGACCTCGGCCGCGGCGATGGCGGACAAGCAGGTCGACCTGCCGGACAAGCACACGCTGGCCGATTCGTGGGGCCTCGGCTGGTTCCGGCTGGACTGGGACGGGCACGTCGTGCTCGGGCACGACGGCAACACCATCGGACAGGCCGCGTTCCTGCGTCTGCTGCCGGAGGAGGGCCTGGCGGTCACCCTGCTCACCAACGGTGGCAACACCCGCGGACTGTACGAGGATCTCTACCGCGAGATCTTCGCCGAGCTGGCCGGTGTCGCCGTGCCGCGCCCGCTCGCGCCGCCCGCCTCGCCGGTGTCCGTGGACGTGACGCCGTACCTGGGCACCTACGAGCGCGCGAGCACCCGCATGGAGGTGTTCACCTCGGACGACGGCCCGCGGTTGCGCTCGACGGTGACCGGCCCGCTGGCCGAGCTGGTGCCGGACCCGGTGGAGGAGTACGACCTGGTGGGCGTCGGCGACGGCCTGTTCGTGGTGTGGGTGCCGCAGGTGGCGGACTGGGTGCCGGTGACGTTCTACACGCTGCCCACCGGCGAGCAGTACGTGCACCACGGTGTCCGTGCCACGCCGAAGGTGGTGTGAGGTGGCCGCACTGCCCGAACTGCTCGGGGACATCGAGAAGCTGGTCACCTGCGAGTCACCGTCGTCGGACCTCGCGGCGGTGGCGGCGAGCGCGGACGTCGTCGCCCGGGTCGGCGCGCGGCTGCTCGGGGCCGCACCGGAGCGGATCGTCCGGGAGGGACGGACGCACCTGCGCTGGCGGTTCGGGACGGGCCCGTCGCGGGTACTGCTGCTCGGGCACCACGACACCGTGTGGCCGCTGGGATCACTGGACACGCATCCATACACAGTGGAGGGTGGCGTGCTGCGCGGCCCCGGTTGCTTCGACATGAAGGCCGGGGTGGTGATGGCGCTGCACGCCGTGGCCGCGCTCACCGACCGGGCGGGCGTCACGATCCTGGTCACCGGTGACGAGGAGCTGGGTTCGCCCAGCTCGCGGGCGCTCATCGAGGACGAGGCCGCCGGGTGTGCCGCCGCGCTGGTGCTGGAAGCCTCGGCCGACGGTGGCGCACTCAAGACCGAGCGCAAGGGCACCTCGATCTACCGGGTCCGCGCGCACGGCAGGGCGGCGCACGCGGGCCTCGAACCGGAACGTGGCGTCAACGCGACCGTCGAACTGGCGCACCGGATCCTGGCCGTCGCGGGCTTCGCCGACGCCGGGTACGGCACGACGGTGACCCCCACGCTGCTGTCCGCCGGGACCTCGGTGAACACCGTCCCGGCTTCCGGGGAGTTCGCCGTGGACGTGCGGGTGCGCACGGTCGCCGAGCAGGAGCGGGTGGACAAGGAGATGCACGCGATCCGGTCCGCTGTGGACGGTGCGGCGGTCGAGGTGCTCGGCGGTCCCAACCGGCCACCGCTGGAAGCGGCGTCGTCACAGGTGTTGTTCGGGCGCGCGCAAGCGATCGCGGCCCGGCTCGGCCTGCCGCCGTTGACCAGGGCCGCGGTCGGCGGAGCCTCCGACGGCAACTTCACCGCCGGGGCGGGGGTTCCCACGCTGGACGGTCTCGGTGCCGTCGGCGGCGGTGCGCACGCCGACTCCGAGCACGTCCTCGTCGACGAGCTGCCAGGGCGGACCGCGCTGCTGTCGGCACTGGTCGCCGATCTGCTGACCGGTGCGTCATGACCGCACCGGACGAGGCCGCGGCGAAGGCGGCGGTCGCGGCGGGGGTGCGCGTGCGCGAGGTCACCGACCTGGCCGGGCTCGACGCGGTCTACCGCCTGTTCGACCTCATCTGGCGCCCGGACCCGGCCAACCCGCCCGTGACGACGGAACTCATGCGGGCGATGACCAAGGCGGGCAACTACGTCGGCGGCGCGTACGTCGGCGACGAACTGGTCGGGGCCTGCGTCGGGTTCTTCGGCACGCCCGGGGTGATGCACAGCCACATCGCGGGCGTGTCCCCGGCCATGGCGGGCCGCCGCGTCGGGCCCGCGCTCAAGCTGCACCAGCGCGCGTGGGCGCTGCCGCGCGGGATCTCGGTGATCGAGTGGACCTTCGACCCGCTGGTGAGCCGCAACGCCTACTTCAACCTCGGCAAGCTCGCCGCCGTGGCCGTGGAGTACCTGCCCAACTTCTACGGCGGCATGCGCGACCACATCAACGGCGGCGACGACACCGACCGCCTCCTGGTGCACTGGCGGATCGCCTCGCCCGAGGTCGCGGCCGCCTGCGATGGCACACCGCGCGGCGCCGGGGCACCGGTACGGGGAGCGGTCGTCGCGCTCGGACGGGACGGTGAGACGCCCCGCCCCGGCAGCCTCGACGGCGAGACGCTGCTGGTGGCGGTGCCGCGGGACATCGAGACGCTGCGGCGAACGGATCCAGGACTGGCCGGGCAGTGGCGCGTCGCGGTGCGGGACACGCTCGGGACGCTGCTCGCCGAGGGCGCGCGCGTCGAGGGGTTCGACAGGTCCGGGTGGTACGTCGTCACCCGTGCCGTGGAGGAGGGCCGATGAAGCTGACAGGTGTGGAGCTGCGCCGGATCGGGATGCCGCTGGTGTCGCCGTTCCGGACCTCCTTCGGTACCCAGACCGCGCGCGACATCCTGCTCGTGCGGGTCGAGACCGACGAGGGCGAGGGCTGGGGCGAATGCGGCACCCTGTCCGATCCGGTGTACTCGCCGGAGTACGTGGACGGGGCGGCCGACGTGCTTCGCCGGTACTTCGTGCCCGCGCTGCGGGCCGCCGGCCGTCTCGACGCCCACGCCGTGGGGCGCGTGCTGGCGCCGTTCAAGGGGCACCGCATGGCCAAGGCCGCGCTGGAGATGGCGGTGCTCGACGCCGAACTCCGCGCCGAAGGGCGCCCGCTGGCGCGGGAACTGGGCGCGGTGCGGGACCGGGTGCCGTGCGGGGTGTCGGTCGGGATCATGGGCTCCACCGGTGAGCTGCTCGACGCCGTCGGGTCCTACCTGGACGGCGGCTACCAGCGGATCAAGCTCAAGATCCAGCCGGGCTGGGACGTCGAACCGGTGCGCGCGGTCCGGGAACGCTTCGGGGACGACGTGCTGCTGCAGGTCGACGCCAACACCGCCTACACCCTCGCCGACGCGCGCCACCTGGCGCGGCTCGACCCGTTCGGCCTGCTGCTGATCGAGCAGCCGCTCGACGAGGAGGACGTGCTCGGGCACGCGGAGCTGGCGAAACAGCTGGCCACGCCGATCTGCCTGGACGAGTCGATCGTGTCGGCGAAGTCGGCGGCCGACGCGATCACCCTCGGTGCCTGCCAGATCGTCAACATCAAACCGGGCAGGGTCGGCGGCTACCTGGAAGCGCGCCGGGTGCACGACGTGTGCGCCGCGCACGGGGTCCCGGTGTGGTGCGGCGGGATGCTGGAGTCCGGTCTGGGCCGCGCCGCGAACGTCGCGCTCGCCGCGTTGCCCGGCTTCGCCTTGCCCGGCGATACCTCCGCCTCCGATCGCTACTATCGCACCGACATCACCGAGCCGTTCGTGCTGGTGGACGGGTGCCTGACGGTGCCTGCCGGGCCGGGCATCGGGGTGGCACCGGCGCCGGAGCTGCTGGACGAGGTCACCACGGCGACGGAGTGGGTGACCTGAGCGGACAGTGGGAGGTGGCCGCCGCGGTGAGCACCGGTGTGGTCCGTGTCCTCGACGATCTCGGCGGGACCCTGCTCGACCTCGTCCACGGCGATCCGCGCCGCGCCGGCGACCTCGGGGGCGTCGCGATCCACGATCCGTTCGAGGAGCCCGTGCTGCCGCGGCACGCGCTGGTGCTCGGGGTGGGGCTGCGGGAGCCGGACGAGATCGTGCGGCTGCTGCGTGCGCTGGGACGGCAGGACGCGGCGGGGCTCGTGGTCCGCGCGCCGGTGTCCGTGCCGGGCGAGGTGACCGCGGCGGTCGAGGAGACCGGTGTCGTGCTGCTGAGCCTGACGCGCGGCGCGTCGTGGGCACAGCTGGCCGCGATGTTGCGCTCGCTGCTCGCCGAGGGCGACGTCGGCAGGGCCGGGCCGGAGATGCTGGGCGGGGTGCCCTCGGGTGATCTGTTCGCCGTGGCCAACGCGATCGCGGCGCTCATCGACGCGCCGGTCACGATCGAGGATGCCCGCTCCCGCGTCCTGGCCTTTTCCGGGCGCCAGGACGAGGCCGACCCGTCGCGCGTGGAGACGATCCTCGGGCGGCAGGTGCCGGAACGGTTCGCCCGGATGCTGACCGACCTCGGCGTGTTCCGCGAGCTGTACCGCACCGACCGGCCGGTCCACGTCGACGCGCTGGCGAACTTCGACGGCCTGACCATGCCGAGGGTCGCGGTCGCGGTGCGGGCGGGCGACGAGGTGCTCGGCTCCATCTGGGCCGCGGTGCGGGAACCGCTCAGCGCCGAGCGCGAGCAGGCGCTGTGCGAAGCCGCCCGGCTGGTCGCCCTGCACCTGCTGCGGGTGCGGGCAGGCACCGACGTGTCCCGGCGCCTGCGCGCCGAACTGCTCGGCACCGCGCTCGAAGGCGGCACCGGGGCGCGGGAGGCGATGGCGCGGCTGGGACTGGTGGGCAGGCCGGTGGTCGTGCTCGCGCTGGCGCTGCCCGACCGCGCGGCCGAGGGGCGCGACGACGCGGGCGTGGCGACCGAGCGGCAGCGGGTCAGCGACGGGCTCGCGATGCACCTGACCGCGGTGCACCCGCGTGCCGCGACCGCTCTGGTCGGGGACGTGGCCTACGGCCTGGTACCGGTGGAAGGCGAGGACGACGGCGAGCAGTGGGCCGTGGCGATCGCGCGCGAGTTCCTGGACCGGGTGGGGGAGCGGGTGCACGCCGTGGTCGCCATCGGGCCGGTCGCCGAGGACGTGCCGGCGCTGGCGGGCGCGCGGGCGAGCGCGGACCGCGCGCTGCGGGTGCTGCGCTCGGGTGCCGCGGGCCGCCGGGTCGCCCGCCTGGCCGACGTGCAGGTGGAGGCGCTGCTGCTGGAGCTGCGCGATCTGGTGGCGGCGCGGGGTGACCGGCCGACCGGGCCGGTCGCGCGGCTGTTCGCCTACGACGAGCAGCACAGCACCGACCTGGTCGAGACGCTGCGCGCCTGGCTCGACGCGTTCGGCGACGTCGCCGCGGCTTCGGCGGCGGTCTACGTGCACCCCAACACGTTCCGCTACCGGCTGCGGCGGCTGGCGGAGGTCGCCGAACTCGACCTGACCGACCCGGAGGCCCGCTTCGCGGCGATGCTGCAGTTGCGGGTGGTCGCGCCGCGAGACCGGTGAGGCTGGGTCGTATTTCCTCGAGCGGCGGAGCCGCTCGTGGTGGGCCGTGCGCTGGCACCGCCGCGGGTTCAGCTACCCGCACCACCACGCAAGCCGCTGCCGAAACAGTGCTCAGGGTCCGTTGAGCAGGGTGTGCAGCCGACGGAGGACGTCGAGCTGCGCGGGGTGGTAGAGGTCGAGCATGGCCTGGCCGACCGTCCGCCCGGCGAAGCCCGCCCCACCGGGGGCGTCGGAGCCGAGGTCGCGCAGTCCCGGGTTGCGGGCGTAGAGGTCGCGGACGCAGGGGACCATCCGCTCGGCCAGATCCTGCCGGACCGCGTCACCGGCGTCGGCGGGCAGGCGGTCGAACTCGGCGTGCACCGGGTCCTCCGGCAGGTTCCCCAGCATGTCCGAGTAGACCCGCAGCCCCTCCGGACCGAGTACGCGGGTCGCGACGACGACGAGGGCGCGGTCGGCCTCGGACAGGCCCGCGTTCGCGGTCGCCGGGGCGAGGTCGGGCGGCAGATCGGTCGGTGCGGAGCGGCGCAGGATGAGCCCGAGTTCGGCCCGCATCCGCTGGAGCCGTTCGATCGTGGCGGCCAGCTCGGCGTCGAGGGCGCGCAACGCCTCCTCCGGATGGCCGTCGCCGTCGCCCATCTCGGCGATCCGGGCCAGCGAGAACCCCAGATCGGTCAGCCGCCTGATCCGCAGCAGCCGCACGAGGTGGGCGACGCCGTACTGCTTGTAGCCGTTGGCGCGCCGCTCGGGCTCGGGGAGCAGCCCCACCTCGTGGTAGTGCCGCACCGCCCGCAGGCTCGTGCCGGCCAGCGCGGCGATCTCACGGGTGCTCCACGCCACGGCTGTCTCCTCGCCGAGAGGGTGTGGCGGCGCGGTTGACGCCGCCACACCCTGGCCGTCACTGGTTCAGGATCGCGACCGACCGCGTGTTGAGGTAGGCCTCCATCGCCTCCGGGCCGCCTTCCGAACCGTAACCGGAGTCCTTCACCCCGCCGAAGGGCAGCTCGGCCGTCGGGGCGGCCGGGGTGTTGATCCACAGCATGCCGACCTCGACGTCGCGGGTCAGCTGGTCCGCGGTGGCCAGTGACCGCGTGAAGGCGTACCCGGCGAGACCGTAGGAGAGCCGGTTCGCCTCGGCGATCGCGTCGTCCAGCCGCTGGAAACCGCGGATCGCGGCGACCGGGCCGAAGGGTTCCTCGTTGAAGATCCGGGCCTCGGACGGCACGTCGTCCAGGATCGTGGGCGCCCAGAAGTTGCCGGTCTCGTCGAGGCGCTTGCCGCCCGACAGCACGGTCGCGCCACGTTCCACGGCGTCGTCCCGCAACGCCTCCATCGCGGTGACCCGGCGGGTGTTGGCCAGCGGCCCCATGTTCGTGCCCTCGACGAGCCCGTCACCGACCTTGAGGCCGGCCGCGTAGTCCGCCAGCGCGCGGGCGAAGTCCTCGCGCACGCTGTCGTGCACGAGGAACCGCGTCGGCGAGATGCAGACCTGCCCCGCGTTGCGGAACTTGGCCGGGCCCATCGCCTTGACGGCGAGCTCGACGTCGGCGTCCTCGCACACGATCACCGGCGCGTGGCCGCCCAGTTCCATCGACACCCGCTTCATGTGCTCCCCGGCCAGCGCGGCAAGCTGCTTGCCGACGGCCGTGGAACCGGTGAAGGTGATCTTGCGGATCGCCGGGTGCGCGATGAGGTGACCGGAGATCTCGGCCGGATCGCCGTAGACGAGGGCGAGGACACCGGCGGGCAGCCCGGCGTCGGCGAAGGCGCGGATCAGCTCGGCCGGGCTCGCCGGGGTCTCCTCGGGGGCCTTGACGATCAGCGAACAGCCCGCCGCCAGCCCGGCCGCGACCTTGCGCACGACCTGGTTGATCGGGAAGTTCCACGGCGTGAAGGCCGCGACCGGGCCCACCGGGTCCTTGAGGACCATCTGCCGCACGGCGAGGTTGGAGCGGTGCGGCACGAGACGGCCGTACACGCGGAACCCCTCCTCGGCGAACCACTCGATGATGTCGGCCGCCGCCAGCGTCTCGCCCTTGGACTCGGCCAGCGGCTTGCCCTGCTCCAGCGTCATCAGGCGGGCGATCTCGTCCGCGCGCTCGCGCATCAGGGCCGCGGCCTTGCGCATGATCCTGCTGCGCTTCGCCGGGGTGTAGTTCCGCCAGGTCTCGAAGCCACGCCGCACCGACTCGACCGCGCGCTCCAGGTCGGGGATGCCGGCGTGGGCGACGGTGCCGATCACCTCTCCGGTCGCCGGGTTGTGCACGGGGATCGTCCGCCCGTCGGCGGCGTCGGTCCACTGGTCGTCGATGAAGAGCTGCGTCGCGGAATCGGTCATGGGAACAGTCTGCCCGCTCGCCCGCGCCCGGCGATCTCCGCTGTGCACGAAAGCACACGGGGCCGGTCAGCCCGCGACGGTGGTGAGGGTGACCAGCATCGCGCCGAGGTCGTCGACGCTCGCCACAGGGTCGGTGACGTGGTCGCGGTCCAGCGTGGCGGCGGGCATGGCGGTCTGGGCGGCGCCGGACGGGTCGGCGACCACGACGAGCCCGCCGCGGCGCCGTCCGCCTGGCGAGGATCTCCGGCAGCGCGCTCGGCACGACCGGGTCCAGGTGCTGCACCACGACCACCGCGCCGGGGAACCGGGCGGGCAGCGGGCCCAGCACGCGGCTCACGGCGTCGAGCCCGCCCGCGGAGCAGGCGAGCACGACGACCGGGAAGGAGACGTCCACACCACACTGTCCCACTGTGCGGCGCCACGCGGCGGGAGCTGGGGCGCGACCGTGATCAGCGGGCAACCCGCGCCGGATGCCCGGTCAGACCGCCCGCGCGGGACGGCCCGGCGAGAGCACCCCGGCCGCCGCGGCCACCGCGGCGGCCGCGGCGAACACGAGGAAGCCGTCGCGGAACCCGGTGAGTGTTTCGCCGACGAGGCTGGCCGCCGCGACGCTGGACACGACCGCGGCGCCGAGCGAGGCGCCGAACTCGTGGAACGTGCTGACGATGCCCGAGGCGATCCCGGCTTCGTGCGGGGCGACCTGGCCCAGCGCGGTCGCCGACGCGACGACGAACAGCACCCCGGTGCCGCCGCCCGCCACGACCATGCCCGCCGCGACGACGACCGGGTTCATCGCCGCCGTGGGCAGTGCCAGGCCGGTCCCGGCGATCAGCAGCCCGGCCACCGCGAGACGGCGCGCGCCTCACCGGCCGATGAGCCTGCCGGTGAGGCCGGCCCCGGCCATCGTCACCAGCGCGACCGGGAGGAACAGCAACCCGGTCCGCAGCGCGCCGAAACCCCGCTCGTGCTGGAAGTAGAACGTGCCGAGGAAGAACACGGCGATGGTCAGCGCGGTCGCCACCAGGATGAGGAACGTGCCGGTGGCCACCGGACGGCGGGCGAGCAGCCGCACGTTCATCAGCGGCGAGCGCGTCCTGCGCTGCCACACCACGAACAGCAGGTAGCCGGCGGCAGCCGCGAGCACGAGCCATCCGGTGGTCGCGGTCAGCCAGCCCTGGTCGCCCACCGTGATCAACGCGGAGACCAGTGCCACGGACGAGGCGGTGACCAGTACCGCGCCCGGCACGTCGAGCCGCGCCCGCGGTGCCGTGGCCGTCGCGCGGGGCAGCATCCGGGCCAGTGCCGCGACGATCACCAGCCCGAGGGGCACGTTGACGTGGAACACCCAGGGCCACGCGGGCCCGGCGGTGAGCAGCCCGCCCAGCAGCACACCGAGAGCCGCGACCCCGCCGCCCAGCGCGGACCACACGCCCAGCGCACGGTTGCGCTTGGCGCCGGCGAGGTCGGCGAGGCGCCCGCCGAGCAGCATCAGGCCGCCGAAGGTGAGGGTGTAGGCGCTGATCGTCCAGGTCAGCGCCGCGCGGCTGAGGGAGAGGTCGGTCCCGATGTTCGGCAGCGCGATCGCCACGACGGTGACGTCGAGGATCAGCATCAGCTGGGCGGCGCCGAGGAACCCGAGGATGCGTCACCGCAACGGGTGCGCGCCGGTTCGTGCGGAGAAATCTGACATGATCGGCTCCGGTTAACTCGTACGAAAGAGTACGACTTACAACCGGCGGGCTAACCCGTACATTCCCGTACGAGCTAGACTTCGCGGGTGAGCACCTCCGCACGGCCCCGCAGACGCGCCGACGCCGAACGCAGCATCTCCCGCATAGTGTCCGCCGCCCGCGAGGTGCTCGGCCGCGATCCGGACGCGAGCATCGACGACATCGTGCGGGCCGCCGGCGTCGGGCGGATGACCTTGTACGGGCACTTCCCCAACCGCGCGGCACTGGTCGACGCCGCGCTGGCCGACGCGCTCACCGCGGGCGAAGAGGTCCTGTCGGCGGTTGACCTCGGCGGCGACGCGCGGGCAGCGCTGGCCCGGCTCATCGCGCCCAGCTGGTCACTCGTGGCGGAGTCGGCGAAGCTGCTGCAGGCCGCCGAGGGGCTTCTGCCCGCCGCCCGCATCCGCGAACTGCACGGCGACGCCGCCACCCGGGTCGAGGACCTGGTGCGGCGGGGGCAGCGGCAGGGAGTGTTCCGGACCGACCTGCCGCTGAGCTGGCTGGTCAACGTCGTCCACTATGTGCTCAATGGCGCCGCCGAGGAACACCGCGCGGGACGGCTGAGCGCGGACGACGCGCCAGGGGTGGTGATCGCGACGGTGCGGTCGTTTTTGGCACCCCCTGCCGACGCCGCCGGGGAGAACGGTGAACGCTAGCTGGTCGTGGTGACCGTGACCGCCGCCGCGGCGGCCGCGCCGGCGGCGGCGATCGCGGCGGCGGTGCGGGTGACCGCGGTGCTCACGGCTTCGGCTCCCCAGTTGCCCTTCTCGAAGTCCTTCGCCCGGGCGAGCGCCGTGCGGGAGCGGGGAAGGGCGGGCCGGACAGCGGGCAGCGCACCGCTCGCCGACAGCAGCGCGATCAGCGCCGCGGTGCGCGCGTCGGGGTCTTCGCCGTCTTCCAGCGCCGCCCCGATCCGTTCCCGCAGTCCGGCTTCGCGGCGGCCGTCCGCGGCGGGCAGGGCGTTCATCCGGAACAACCCCAGCACCCGCCGCTTCTCGTGGCGGATGAGGCCCCGCTCCAGCAGCCGTTCGATCACCGGTTCCCGCAATCCGCCACCGATGGCGAGCAGGAGCGGCTGGACGCGCTGGGGCCGCTCGGCGATCCGGTCGTACACGGTCTGGAGCAGGGGATCCCGCAGCGGCCCCTCCCCGGTCACGAACACCCGCGGTCCGTTCAGCCTCCGGTCGTCGCCGTCGGTCCCGATCCTGCCGCGCAGGGCCAGGTCGACGAGCACGGCGCCGCCCAGGGTGTAGTGCAGGGTGCCGGCCCCGGCCGGAGTCCCCGTCTCGTCGTCGAGCAACAGCAGCATCAGGTCCTCGACGAGCAGCGTGTCCGTCATCGGGTTCTCCTCGGGTTCAGCAGGCGGTGTCGTGCCGCGGGCGTTGCCCCGTGGCCAGGAAGGTCGTCGCGGCGTCGTTGAGGCAGGTGTCGTCCTGGAACAGGTACGCCAGGTGCCCGCCCTGGTCCGCGGTCACCATCCTGGCCCGGTCGCCGAACGCGTGTCGCAGCGCGAGCGCGCCGGCCAGCGGGGTCGCCGGATCGCGGAGGTTCTGCACCATGAGCACGTTCGACGGTCCCCGCCCGGTGATCTCCACCGGCGGTTCGACCGGTTCCGACGGCCAGAACGCGCACGGCCAGACGTTGGCCGCGGCCGCGCCGAACATCGGGTGGCGGATCCGGTCGACGGCGACGTTGCGCTGGTAGGTCCGGACGTCCTCCGGCCAGTCGGAGTCGTTGCAGACCACGTGCAGCTGGCTCGCGGCGGCGTTGTCCGTGGGCGCCGCGGCGGCGGCAGCGGTTCCGGCGGCGGGCAGCGGGGCGCCGGTGTTGAGGGCGTGCCACTGCGCGGCGATCGACGGCAGGTTCTTGTCGTAGTACAGCTGGGCGAAGGTGAGGTGGCGGAACAGCTTGCCGTCGACGCCCTCCGGGCTCGGGGTCGTGTCCAGCCGCGCGGCGAGGTCGAAGTACTTGGCCCGCACCTCGCCGGGCGTGCGGCCCAGCTCGTATTCGGGGTGCGCGACGGCGAACTCCGCGAAGTCCGGGAACCGGTCCTCCACGCCCCGGCCCAGCATCCGTGAGGCCGTGATGTCGAAACCGCCCGGGCCGACCGAGCTGTCCAGCAGGAACCGGTCGCTGTGCCCCGGGAACAACGTCGTGTACACCGCGCCGAGGTAGGTGCCGTAGGAGATGCCGAGGTAGGAGATCTCCGGTTCGCCCAGCGCCTCCCGGACCCGGTCCATGTCCCGCGCGGTGTTCGCCGTGGTGATGTGCGGCAGGAGCGGCGCGGTGGCCGACGAGCCGCACTGCCGGGCGATGACGGCGGCGGTCCCGGCCGTCGCCGCGACCTCGGCGGAGTCACGCGCGTAGAGCGGGATGTCGGTGAAGGCTTGTCCGGGCGTCAGATCACAGGTGACCGGGGTGCTGTGGCCGACTCCGCGCGGGTCCATCCCGATCACGTCGTAGCTGTCCAGCACGGACTGCGGCAGCCCCAGATCGCGCAGGTCGGCGGGGAAGCGCAGTCCCGGCCCGCCCGGCCCGCCGGTGTTGGTCAGCAGCACACCGCGGCGCTTCTCCGGATGCGCGCTCGGCAGCCGTGAGATCGCGACCTCGATCGCCGGGCCCTCGGGGTCGCGGTAGTCCAGCGGCACGTCCAGCGTGGCGCACCGCAGGCCGGTCGCGACGACGTCCTCCGGGCACTTCCCCCAGCTCAGCGTATCCGCGGTGGCAGCCACCGCCGGTACCGGTGACGCCACCAGCGCGGCGGCGAGCACGGCCAGGACGGGTTTCCGCATGCGTGGTCCTTCCTCCGGTTCCTCTCCCCGCGGTCCAGGAGAAACCATGCCGCTACGGCACAGTCAAGCGCTTGCACCCGGATGATTCGATCATCGTGGTGTGATTTCCGGGGAACTGGGAGGAACTGTGCGTCTTCGTCTTGCCGCGGGCCTCGCCGCGGCCGCTCTGCTCGCCGCCGCCACACCCGCGTGGGCCGGTGAGCCATCGCCGGTCGACGTGCTGGGCGCCTGCGCGGAACTGACCGGCACCGGCCCCGGCTGGGCCCTGCTGCGCAACGACTGCGGTGCCGCCATCGACGCCTCGGTCGTCCTGACCGGCGGCGAGCGCGCCGCGTGCGTCCCGATCGCGGCGCACGGCACCGCAACGCTCACCTGGGAGAGCGAGGAGCGGGCCGAATACGCCGTCGACTGCCTCTGACCGCGACGCGCTCCAGAGCCGTGACCGGTCACCCTGGCAGGAGTTCCGCCAGGAGCGCGCGGACGCGGCGGTCGATCTCGTCGCGGATGCGGCGCACCGCGTCGGCGTCCTGGCCCGCGGGGTCGTCCAGCTGCCAGTCGAGGTAGCGCTTGCCGGGGAAGACGGGGCAGGCGTCGCCGCAGCCCATGGTGACCACGACGTCGGCGGCGTGGACGGCCTCGGTGGTGAGGGGTTTCGGGAACTCGCGGGACAGGTCGAGGCCGAGTTCGGCGATGACTTCCACGACGGCCGGATTGATGCTTTCGGCGGGGGCTGATCCGGCGGAGCGGACGGTGACCCGCCCGGCGGCGTGGTGGTCGAGCAGGGCGGCGGCCATCTGGGAGCGGCCGGCGTTGTGCACGCAGACGAACAGGACCTCGGGCGTGATCATGGGGCGGCCTCCGTGGCGGCAGGGAAGCGGCGGCGCAGGGCGAGTGAGACGTGGACGAGCGCGACGAGCACCGGCACTTCGATGAGCGGTCCGACGACTCCCGCCAGCGCCTGGCCGCTGGTCGTGCCGAAGGTCGCGACGGCGACGGCGATCGCCAGTTCGAAGTTGTTGCCCGCGGCGGTGAACGCGAGCGTCGTGGTGCGTTCGTAGGTCAGGCCGAGTGCCTTCCCGAGGGCGTAGGACCCGGCCCACATCAGGCCGAAGTAGAGCAGCAGTGGCAGGGCGATGCGGGCGACGTCGAGCGGGCGGCCGGTGATCCGCTCACCTTGCAGCGCGAAGAGCACCACGATGGTGAACAGCAGGCCGTACAACGCGACCGGCCCGACGCGGGGCAGGAAACGCGACTCGTACCAGTCGCGGCCCTTGACGCGTTCGCCGAGGCGGCGGGTGAGGAAGCCGGCCGCGAGCGGGACGCCGAGGAAGATCAGCGTGCTCCGCGCGACCTGCCACCCCGAGACCGACAGCGCCGCGGTGTCCAGGCCGAGCCAGCCGGGCAGCGCCGACAGGTAGAACCAGCCCAGCACGCCGAACATGACGACCTGGAAGACGGAGTTGAGCGCCACCAGCACCGCGGCGGCTTCCCGGTCGCCGCAGGCGAGGTCGTTCCAGATGACGACCATCGCGATGCAGCGGGCCAGCCCGACGATGATCAGACCGGTGCGGTACTCGGGCAGACCGGGCAGCAGCAGCCACGCCAGCGCGAACATCAGCGCCGGGCCGACCAGCCAGTTCAGC